>NZ_LZMF01000152.1:0-866 GCF_001673565.1 Mycolicibacter sinensis | reverse complement strand
AACGCGTGAAGATCAATCGGGTGCGGTTGTCGCGGGTGGTGGTGACCGGGGCGGGCAGTGGGATCGGGCGGGCGACTGCGAAGCGGTTCGCCAGGTTGGGTGCGCATGTGGTGGTCTCGGATGTGGATCTGGATGCTGCGCAGGCCACGACGGCGATGATCCGCGGGGCCGGCGGCAACGCCTCGGCGGTGCGCCTGGATGTCACCGATGCCGGGCAGTGGGAGAGCTTCGCCCGCGATGTGCTGGCCGATTACGGGCCCACCGATGTGCTGGTCAACAACGCCGGCATGCTGGTGGGGGGCCCGTTTCTGGAGTTGAGCCCGGCGGACTGGGAGCGGCAGTTGTCGGTGAACCTGCTGGGGGTGGTGTATGGGTGTCGGGTGTTCGGCGCTCAGATGGTCGAGCACGGCGGTGGGCATATCGTCAATATCGCCTCGGCGGCGGCGTTCACCCCGACGCCGGTGATGGCGCCGTATTCGGTGTCCAAGGCCGGGGTCAAGATGCTGACCGAGTGTTTGCGGTTGGAGTTGGGGCCCAAGGGGATTGGGGTCAGTGCGATCTGTCCGGGGGTGATCAACACCAGTATCGGTGACAATGCGGTGACGGTGGGGGTGGATCAGGAGCTGATGGAGCGGGGGTTGCGGCTCAATCGGCAGGTGCAGGAGTTGGCGGCGAAGTTGCCATTCGCGCCGATGAGTCCGGATCTGGTGGCGCGGGCGGCGGTGCGTGCGGTGCGTTTCGATCTGGCGGTGGTTCCGGTGCGTACCGAGGCGTGGCTGGGGTATTTCATGCTGCGTATCGCGCCGGGCATCAACCGGCGGATGGCGCAACCGTTCTCGGTGCAGACCATGGAGAAACTCGGCGCC
>NZ_LZMF01000151.1:0-1513 GCF_001673565.1 Mycolicibacter sinensis | reverse complement strand
GCCGAGATCGCGGTCGTCGGCATACCCGATACGCGCACCGGGGAACGGGCCTGTGCGGTGATCGTTCCGGCCGGCGACACCGGTCCCGGCGTCGCAGAGCTGCGCGCCATGCTGACCGCGCAGGGTGTCGCGGTGTTCAAGGCCCCCGAACAGGTGGAGATCTGGGACGAACTGCCCAAGAACGACGCCGGCAAGGTCGTCAAACAGCAGATCCGGGCCGTGCTGGCCCGGGCGAAGGCAGGTGAGTGAACATGCAGGTGGCGATCGTGACGGGCGCCAGCAGTGGGATCGGATTCGGCTGCGCCACAAAGCTTGCCGCGGACGGTATGGCGGTGCTGGGAACCGGACGTGACGAACAGCGGCTGGCGGAGCTGGCGGCGGCGGTGCCGGACCCCGATCGCCTCGCCACCCTGGCCGTCGACCTGACCGCGCCCGACGCGCCCGCGCGAATCGTCGACGCCGCGCTGGCCCGCTGGGGCCGAGTGGACTTCCTGATCAACAATGCCGGTGTCGGCAGCCCCAAACCACTGCACGAAACCGACGACGAATCCCTCGACCACTTCCTGAACCTGATGCTGCGGGCACCGTTTCGACTGGCGCGCGACGTGCTGCCGCACCTGCGTCCCGGATCGGCGATCATCAACGTCACCTCCACCTTCGCGGTGGTCGGCGGGTTGCGCGGCGGGGCGTACTCCGCGGCCAAGGGCGGCCTGACCGCACTGACCACCCACATCGCCTGCCAGTACGGCGCACAGGGCATCCGGTGCAACGCGGTGGCGCCCGGGGTCACCGTGACGCCGATGGTCGAAAAGCGGCTCGACGACCCGAGATTCCGCAAGATCAACACCGAGATGACGCCCTATCCGCGGCTGGGCCGGGTGGACGACATCGCCAACACCGTCGCCTTTTTGTGCTCGGAGGCGGGTGCGTTCATCAACGGCCAGACCATCGTGGTCGACGGCGGCTGGAGCTCGACCAAATATCTCTCGGACTTCGGGCTCAGCTCCGACTGGGTTCAGCCGTGAATCTGTTCACCTGTCTGGAGCAGGCCGCGGCCCGCTTCGGCGAGCACGGCGCGGTGTATCACGGTGTACGCCAACTGCATACCTGGCGAGAGCTGGCGGAGCGGGCGCGGCGCTTGGCGGCATCGCTGCGCGCAGCGGTGGCACCCGGTGCACGGATCGCGATCGCCAGCGAGAACCGGCCCGAGATCATCGAGCTGATGTTCGCCACCTGGGCGGCCGACTGCGCCGTCGTCCCGCTCAATTACAAGCTGCACCCGCGCGAGATGGCCCAGATCATCTCCGACGCCGGGGCGGCCTGGGTTTTCGCGTCCCCGAAGCTGGCACCCGACCTGGCCGCCGCCGTCGGCGCGCCGGTCGAAACCATCGGCAGCACAGCCTATCTGGAGCGATTCGCGCACGAGCCGGCCACACCGCCCGACCCGGATCCGTCCCGGCTGGCGTGGCTGTTCTACACCAGTGGCACCACCGGACGCTCAAAGGGCGCGATG
>NZ_LZMF01000150.1:0-11892 GCF_001673565.1 Mycolicibacter sinensis | reverse complement strand
CGCGGTGGCGAAGGTCGTTTCCAGCACCATCGTGTCGTCGAGGTAGCGGCGCGTCACCTCGGCCCGCGGATCGGTGGGTTGCACCGCGAAATGACCGCCGCGCGCATCGAGCAGCCGGGCGAATACCGCCGGCGAGTCGAAGCGCGGCGCGCACATCCAATCCACCGAGCCGCCGCGACTGACCAGCGCCGCGGTATGCCGATCCGACAGCAGCGCGTAGTCGGCGATCGGTGTGGTGCTCATGGCCGAGGCCGCTCAGGCACGCGCCTTGGCCCGCCAACGATCCGGGTCGTCTTCGAGGGCGGCGCGATCCCAATTGCCGCCCACCGCTGCCGCCTCATAGGTGTCCTGCAGGAAGTCCAGGAGCAGCCCGTCCGGATCGGGCGCTTGCCGGACCACCTCGTACGGCAGCACGAACTCGCCCATCTCCTTGCTGTAGGACGCCTCCGCGGGCCGGACCGGATGGTCGGCAAAGCCGTCGGGCTCCGGGTAGGCGTAGGCGTAGAAGCCACCTTCCGCGCCGCCGCCGGGCCAGAATCCGCAGCTGCTGAGTTCACGCGAGTAGCCCTCTACCATCACCCAGTCGCCGCAGTTGGGTGCGCCGCCCGGGTGCTTCGGGGCACTCCGCCCGGAGAATCGGGTGCAGGCCAGATCCATGGCGCCCCAGAAGAAGTGAACGGGGCTGACCTTGCCGATGAAGCGGGAGCGAAACCGGCTCAGCACCCGGTGCGCCTGCACCAATTGCCGCCAGAACAGTTGGGCGGCCTGCGGGTCATAAGAGGCGTGCTCGACGTCCTCGGCGAACGGCACGGCAGGCTCGACCTCGTTGGGGTGCGACTGGATTCGGGTTTGCAGACCCAACTCGTCCAGCGTCGACATGAACGCGCCGTGAAATTCCGCCACCGATTGCTCCCGCAGCGGGATCGCGCGGGTTGCACCGGAGCTGGTACGGATCGCCAACTGGTGGTCGATGAAGTCGAACTCGATGTCGAAAACATCGCTGTCGTACGGGATCGCCGACGTGGTGAGCCCACGGGGCGTGACATACAACGTGACCTGCCACCAGTGGTTCACCAACGGTGCATGTGCCAGGCGGACTTTGCCGACGATCTGGGTCCACATGTGCAGGGTGTCCCGGGTCGGTGCCCAGTCGTCGAGACGAAGGCGAGGCCAAGCGGATTCGCGCGTCATGATCCCCTACTACCCGTTTGCGGTACCGGTCACACCGTCGCCTCCGGCCGGTCGGTCGGTGCGCAGGTTGTCCGACGATGTCGCCGCCCACGCGGTGGCGAACAGGATCAGCCGTACGGTGATGTAGGCGAACACCAGCAGGCCCAGCACCGGTCCGAACACCGCCCCGGCCGGGCCGTTGATCACCGACTGCAAGTACACCGAGCCGGCCTGTTTGAACAATTCGTAGCCGACCGCGGCGATCACGCCGGCCCGCGCCGCGCTGGCCAGGCTGACCGACTCGCGGGGCAGCCGGGCGATCATCCAGGTGAACAGCAGCCATGACACCGCCACCGCCATCCCCACCGACGCCACCCGCAACACCGCGCCCAGCAGGTCGAAGTCGGGAACGCCGAGCCAGCGCAGGACCGTGCGCATCAGCTTCGGCTCGGCCAGTGCGGTCAGCGCGATCGTGACGAGCATGGCACCGAACGCCCACCCCATGGCGACCAGGTCCGACAGCTTCGCCGAGACGAAACCCTGCTTCTCCGAACGGGTTTCCCACATCTCGGAGAGCGCCTCGCGCAGGTTGGCCATCCAGGTCAGGCCCACCCAGGTGGCCGTCGCCAGACCGATCACCCCCACCGAGGCACGCGAGGAGATCGCGCTGTCCATCAACGACACCAGCTCGTTGCCGAACTCGCCGGGGACCAGGTGCTTGATCCGGCGTTCGATCCCGTCGAGCACCTCCGGCCGCCGCGACAGCAGGAAACCGCCGACGGAGAACCCGACCATCGCCAGCGGAAACAACGCGAAGATGGTGTAGTAGCTCATCCCGGCGGCGAAGAAGTTGCCCTGGCGCTCGTCGTAGCGTTCCTGCGCCCGCACCACGTGATCGAACCAGCCGTAACGCGCCCGCAGCCGGTCGATGATGCCCGGCTTGGCGGGCTCGGCCTCGTCGGTCACGGCTTTGTTCATGGCCGCGCCGGAAGGAATCCCACCCGGTCGTAGACCCGCGCGATGGTCGTGGCGGCCCTCGCCCGGGCCCGCTCGGCGCCGGCAGCCAGCACCGCCTGCAGCTCGCCCGGGTCGGCCAGCAGTTCGTCGACCCGGGCCTTGATCGGCGTGACGAACTCGGCGACGGCCTCGGCGGTCTCCTTCTTCAGGTCGCCATAACCGCGGCCGGCGTAGCCGTCCACCAGTTTCTCGACGCTCGCACCGGTGATCGCCGACTGGATGGTCAACAGGTTCGACACCCCGGCCTTGTTCTCCGGGTCGTAGCGGATCTCCCGTTCGGAGTCGGTGACCGCCGAGCGAATCTTCTTGGCGCTCACCGCTGGATCGTCGAGCAGGCTGATCAGGCCGGCGTCGGTGGCCGCCGACTTGCTCATCTTCGACGTCGGGTCGGCCAAGTCGTAGATCTTGGCGGTGGCCTTGGGGATCATCGGCTCGGGCACGACGAAGGTGTCGGGGAACCGTGTGTTGAACCGCTGCGCGACGTCGCGGGCCAGTTCCAGGTGCTGGCGCTGGTCCTCGCCGACCGGCACCACCTCGGTGTCGTAGAGGAGTACATCGGCGGCCATCAGCACCGGGTAGGTGAACAGGCCCACGGTGGTGGAGTCCGAACCCTGCCGCTGCGACTTGTCTTTGAACTGCGTCATCCGCGAGGCCTGCCCGAATCCGGTGAAACAGCCCAGCACCCAGGCCAGCTCGGCATGCGCCGGCACGTGGCTTTGCACGAAGATCGCACTGCGAGCCGGGTCGATTCCCAGCGCCAGGTACTGCGCGGCCGTCACCAGGGTGCTTTTCCGGAGCGTCGCGGGGTCCCAGCCCGGGACGGTGATGGCGTGCATGTCGACGACGCAGAACAGCGCGTCGTGATCGTCCTGCAGGTCCGCCCAGTGGGTGATCGCCCCCAGCGCATTGCCGAGGTGCAGCGACGCCGAGGTGGGCTGGACACCGGAGAAGACGACGGGACGGGATTCGGAAGCGCTCATGATTGCTCGATCCTGTCACGCCGTTGCGCCGATGGGCGCACCTGGTAACAGAGCGATTGCTCTGTTATTCTGGCCGCCATGCCCCGCCCGCGCGTGCACGACCCCGATCGGGTGCTGGACGCCGTCGAGTCGCTGGCGGCGCGCTCCGGTGCCGCCGCGGTGACGATCCGCGCCGTCGGCGAGGCGACCGGCGCCTCCAATGGCGCCGTCTACCACGGTTTCGGGTCACGAGCCGGGCTGGTGGCCGCCGCCTGGCTGCGGGCCGCGCGGCGTTTCCTGACGCTGCAGGACGAGCTGGTGAGCGCCGAGACGGTTGCGGCCGAGGCGGTGATCGCGGCCGCCGACGCCCCGGTGACCTTCGCCGAACGCCACCCGCAGTCTTCCAAGCTGCTGTCGGCGATCAGCCGCGACGACCTGCTCGACGCCGACCTGCCGGCCGAGCTCGCCGATCAGCTGCGTCATATCGACGCGGAGCTGATCGGGTTGCTGATTCGACTTGCCGACGCACTGTGGGGCCGCCGCGATGCCGCCGCGGTCGACACCATCACCACCTGCGTGGTCGACCTGCCTACCGCGATCGTGCTCAGCCGCGACCGGCTGGGCTCCGCCACCGCCCGAGCTCAGCTGCACGCCGCCGTACGCGCCGTGCTGTCCGTCGGACCGACCTTGAAAGGATCCCCCCATGAAGCTGACCTATGACGACAAGATCGCCGTGTTGGACCTCGGCGACGACGAGAACCGGTTCTCCCCGGACTTTCTCGACGAGATCAACGGCGTGCTCGACGACGTGGTGGCCGCTGAGGCGCAGGGCCTGGTCACCACCGCGGGCGGCAAGTTCTACACCAACGGCCTGGACCTGGACTGGCTGATGGCCAACGGCGACCGCACCGACTGGTACGTCGGGCGGGTGCACGCCCTGCTGGCGAAGATGCTGACGCTGCCGATCCCGACCGCGGCAGCCGTGGTCGGGCACGCGTTCGGGGCGGGCGCGATGCTGGCGATCGCCCACGATTTCCGGGTGATGCGCGCCGACCGCGGGTTCTTCTGCTTCCCCGAGGTCGACATCCGGATTCCATTCACCCCGGGGATGGCCGCGCTGATCCAGGCCAAGCTCGCGCCGCAGGCTCAGGTGGCATCGATGACCACCGGCCGCCGCTTCGGCGGCGAGGACGCCGCGGCTATCGGCATCGTCGACGGCACCGCCGGCGAGGGCGCGGTGCTCACCGCCGCTGTCGATCTGCTGCGGCCGCTGGCCGGTAAGGACTCGGGCACGCTGGGCGCGATCAAGGCCACCATGTTCGGCCCGGCGGTGGCGGCGCTCAGCGGCTAAATCCCACCTGTCTCGCCCGTCACCGGGGGGAGGACGCATGTCGGTTGCCCGCCTCTGAGCGACAATCAGGCGGTGCACCCACACGCCCGCACCGGCGCGAGGACTCGTGTTGTCGCTATGAGCCGGACAACTGCGGTATGCCATCCCCCACGTGGCGGGTGGGGCAGATGAGGACGAGGGCCGACCGGTGCCCGGGCGTGCTGCGGCCCTGGGCGGCCGACGACGGGCTGCTGGTGCGGTTGCGCCTGGTCGGCGGCCGGCTGCCAGCCGCTTCGCTGGCCCGCTTGCTGCAGGTCAGCGCCGAGTTCGCCGACGGCTCGGTCTATCTCACCAAGCGGGCCAACCTTCAGCTGCGCGGGCTGGCCGGGTGCGACGGGCGACTGGCGCCGGCGGCGGTGGCCGCGTTGGAGTCGACCGGGTTGTTGCCGTCGCGCAGCCATGAGCTGGTCCGCAACATCCTGGTCTCACCGCAGACCGGCCACGCCGGCGGGCGGGCGGACCTGCGCCCGGTGGCGGCGCGGCTGGACGCGCTGCTGTGCGACGATCCGCGCCTGGCCGCGCTGCCCGGCCGGTTCCTGTTCGTCCTCGACGACGGCCGCGGCGACCTGATCGATCGGTCAGCCGATGCCGGCCTGGTAGCGCTCAGCGGCACCGAGGCACAGCTGCGAGTCGGTGAGAACTGGGGGGCCGTGGTGTACATCGCCGACGCCGCCGAACGGCTGGCCGCCCTGGCCGGTGCGTTCCAGGCCGCCCGCGGCGACGGGCCCGACGCGCCCTGGCACATCCGCGAACTACCCGCCCCCCTTTTGTCCGTCATGGCGGCTGATGCGCGCCTGCCGGAACCGTCGGGTCCGCTACCCTTTGGCCCGGTGCCCGGTGGCACCCATGTGCCGGTGCCTGACGGGGTGTTGACGGCCGCATTCGGACGCACCCTGCTGGATGCCGCCGAGCTCGTCGTGACCCCGTGGCACGGCATCTTCGTCCCTGCGTAGGAGTTGGCTTGAACAGACCCACCAAGCGCTACGACTACATCGCCGACGGCCCGGCCATCTACGTCGAATCGTTCGCCACCATCCGCCGGGAGTCCGACCTGTCGCACATCCCTGCTACTGCCGAGCGGCTCGCGGTGCGGATGATCCACGGTGCCGGGCAGACCGACGTCGCCAAGGACCTGCTGATCCATCCCGAGGCGGTGCCGGCCGGGCGGGCCGCGCTCGACGGCGGCGCACCGATCCTCTGCGATGCCCGGATGGTGGCAGTCGGGGTGACCGCCGGGCGGCTGCCGGCCGGCAACGAGGTGCACTGCTATCTGCGTGACGAACGGGTCCCTGCACTGGCCGCCGACTGGGGCACCACCCGTTCGGCGGCGGCGGTCTCGTTGTGGGAGCCGGAGCTGTCGGGTGCCGTCGTCGCCATCGGCAACGCCCCCACGGCGCTGTTCCATCTGCTCGAGCTGATCATCGACGGCGGGCCGCGCCCAGCGGTGATCGTCGGCTGCCCGGTGGGGTTCATCGGCGCCGCCGAGTCCAAGGAGGCGTTGGCCGCCCTGCACCGCGACCACGGCATCGACATCCCGTTCGTGACCGTGCGCGGCCGGCGAGGCGGCTCGGCGATCACCTCCTCGGCGTTGAACGCACTCGCCTCGGATGCCGAATGACCGGCCGCTTTTACGGGGTGGGCCTGGGCCCGGGTGACCCCGAGCTGATCACCCGCAAAGCAGCCCGGATCATCGCCGACGCCGACGTAGTGGCCTACCACGCCGGGGTCAACAAGGCCTCGTATGCGCGCACCATCGCCGCCGACCTGATCCGGCCGGGTGTCATCGAGGAAGAGCTGCGCTATCCGGTCACCACCGGGGTCACCGATCACCCCGGCGGCTATGCCGGAGCGCTGGCCGACTTCTACGAGGCGTCGGCGTCACGGCTGGCCGCCCACCTGACCGCGGGTCGCACGGTCGCGCTGCTGACCGAGGGCGATCCGCTGTTCTACGGCTCGTTCATGTACATGCACGACCGACTGTCGACGCGCTTCGACACCGAGATCATCCCCGGTGTCCCCGCGTTCAGCGCCGCCACCGCCGCGCTCGGAATGCCGCTGGTGCGCCAGACCGACGTGCTGACCGTGCTGCCGGGCACACTGGGCGAGCACGAGCTGGCGATGCGGCTGGCCGACACCGACGGCGCCATCATCATGAAGCTCGGCCGCACCTTCCCCGCCGTGCGCCGCGCCCTGGCCGCCGCCGGCCGGTTGGAGCACGCCTACTACGTCGAACGGGCCAGCCATCCGCAACAGCGCTGGCTGCCGGTCGCCGAGGTAGAGGAAGCGAGCGTGCCGTACCTGTCGCTGATCGTGGTCGACGGGGATTCCCGCAACGGGCAGCGGTCGCGGACGTCGTCCGATCCGGTGGCGGCGGTCGTTGAGCCGGTCGCCGAGCCGGCCGAGCTGCTGGTGATCGGGCTCGGTCCCGGGCCCGGCGAGTGGTTGACCGGCGCGGCGGCCGCGGCGCTGGCCACCGTCGATCACGTGGTGGGCTACGGGCCCTATCTCGCGCGGATTCCGCAGCGGGCCGGGTTGCAGCGGCACTCCTCGGGCAACACCGTCGAGCTGGACCGGGCCCGCTTCGCGCTGGATCTGGCGCTTCGCGGCGAGAAGGTGGCGGTGGTCTCCGGTGGCGATGCCGGGGTCTTCGGGATGGCCTCAGCCGTCTTCGAAGCCGCCGATAACGAACGGTATCAACGTGTTTCGGTGCGGGTGCTGCCCGGCGTCTCGGCGGTGCAAGCGGTGGCCGCGGCCGCCGGCGCCCCGATCGGGGCCGACTTCGCGGTGTTGAGCCTCTCCGATCGCCTCAAACCGTGGGCGGTGATCGAGGCCCGGCTGGCCGCGATCGCCGAGGCCGATCTGGTGCTGGCGATCTACAACCCGGCTTCGCGTGCCCGGCCCGACCAGATCGCCCTGGCCCGCAAAGTGCTGCTGGAACACCGCGCCCCGCAGACCGTGGTGGTGGTCGGCCGTGACATCGGCCGGACCGAGGAGTCGCTGACGGTGACCACCCTGGGCGAGCTGGACACCGATGCGATCGACATGAAATGCCTTGTCCTGGTGGGAGCGTCGTCGACGCGGGCAACGTCCGCGGGCCGGGTGTGGACGCCCCGGTGGGTACGGTGAGCGTCCCTGTTCATTTCGTCGGCGCCGGACCCGGTGCCGCGGATCTGCTGACGGTCCGGGCGGCCCGCCTGCTGGCCGACGCCGATGTGGTGCTCTACCCCGGTAGCTATCTGGACCCGCAAGTGCTCGAACACTGTTGCGCCACCGCCGAACTGGTCGACACCGCGAAGTTGGACCTCGAGGCGATCGTGCACCGTCTGGTCACCGCTCACCGGGCGGGCCGGCGGGTGGTGCGGCTGGTGTCGGGCGATGCGTCGCTCTACAGCGCGGTCTTCGAGCAGACCCGCCGGCTCGACGCCGCCGGGGTGCCGTGGGACATCACGCCCGGCGTGCCGGCTTATGCCGCGGCGGCTGCCGTGCTCGGCCGCGAGCTCACGGTGCCGCTGGTGACGCAGTCGGTGGTGCTGACCCGGGTCCAAGCCGCCTCCACCGCGATGCCGCCGTCCGAATCGCTGGCCGCGTTCGCCGCGACCGGGGCCAGCCTGGTGCTGCACCTGGCGATCACCCGGACCCGGGAACTGATGGGCGAGTTGGAAGCCGACTACGGCGCGGACTGCCCGGTCGCGGTGGTCTACCGGGCGTCGCAACCGGATGAACTCGTGCTGCGCGGCACCGTCGCCGACATCGCCGATGCGGTCGAGGCGGCCGGGATGCGTTCGGCCGCGGTGATTCTCGTCGGGCGGGCCCTTGCGGACCGCCCCGACCCGTGTGGCGGCGAGAGCCATCTTTACGACGCGGCGCGAGACCGGTCAGGGCAGAGTTAGCGCCCACTGCGTGACGGCGCGGGCGGGTCTCCAGCCGGTGAACGCACCGAGCGGGGCGGCGTGTTCGACCTGGATACGGGTCAGCTCGCCGCCGTGCTCGGCGTAGGCCGCCGCCAGCTGCGCCTCGGTTTCCAGCGTGACAGCGTGGGCGACCAGTCGCCCGCCGGGCCGCAGCGCGACGAGGCAGGCGTCGAGCACCCCGGGCCGGCTCAGCCCGCCGCCGACGAAGACGGCGTCCGGGCCGGGCAGGCCTGCCAGCGCCGTCGGGGCCGTGTCGCAGACGACGCGCAGCGCAGGGACGCCGAGGTTGCGAGCGTTCGCCGAGATCCGCTGCGCCCGAGCCTGTTCCGCCTCGACGGCGATGGTCCGGCAGCTCGGGTGGGCGCGCATCCATTCGATGCCGACGGATCCGGCGCCCGCGCCGACGTCCCACAGCAACTGCCCGGGCGCCGGTGCCAATCGCGCCAGCGCGGCAGCCCGCAGGTCGCGTTTGGTGAGCTGCCCGTCGTGGTCGTAGGCCTGATCAGGCAAACCGGGCACCCATCCCCAGCCGCTTAGCAGCGGGCCGGTCAGCTCCAGGGCGACGATGTTGAGCCGCGGGACCGGACCTTTAAGGGACGGGAACGTCTCGGCGATGCTGTCCCGCCGTGACTCGGCGTCGCCGCCCAGGTCACCGAGCACCGTCATCCGGCTTGCCCCGTAGCCGCGCGCTACCAGCAGGGCCGCCAGCTGCGCGGGCGTCGTCTCGTCGGTTGAGAGCACCAGCACCCGCCGGCCCGGCGCCAGCTCGCGCAGCACCGCATGGATGTCGCCGGCCCGGATCACCGCCGCCGACTCGGCCGGCCAGCCCAGCCGGGCGCGGGCCAGCGTCACCGAGGAGACCGCCGGGACGATGGTGACCCGGTCGGCGCCGAACAGGTCGATCAGCGTGTTGCCCACCCCGGACAGCAGCGGATCACCGGATGCCAGCGCCACCACCTGCCGGCCGGCCAGGCTGTCGAACAGCGCCGGCAGCCCGGCCCGCAGCGGCGACGGCCAATCGTGGCGCTGCTGACCGGGTGATTCCGGCAGCATCGCCAGGTGGCGCGGCGCACCGATAACGGCATCGGCGGCCAGCACCCTCTCCCGCGCGGGTTCTGTCAGCCCGGCCCAGCCGTCGGCGCCGATACCGAGGACCACCAGGCGTTCGGCGGTGGGCACAGCTATGTCAGCCGTTCGGTGAGGAACTGCACCACCCGCTTGCGCGCCTCGTAGGCGGGGTGGCCGTCGACCTCGCGGACCTGGTCGGTGAGCACCGAGTGCGCCATCCGGGACAGCCCGCCCGGATTGCCCGGCGAGGAGTCGATCTCGATCACCTCGAACGCGTCCCCGAGCCGGGCCTTCAGCGTAGCGAAGCGGTCGCCGGGGGCCATCTTGTCCTCGCTGAACCGCAACCCCATGGCGCACAGCCCGTCGTTGGCGGCCCGGTCGGCGATCACCCCCAGCTCGACCTCGGAGAGCCCGGGATCGCGGCGCTGTTTGAGCGTCAGCGGTATCGGTACGGACGGTTGGGCTAGCACCGGCGCCAGCACGGCGTCGTCGACGGCGGCCGCCAGCGCAAAACCGCCGGTGAAGCACTGGCCGATCACCCCGACGCCCTTGCCGGGCGTCTTCTCGTTGAGGTCGCGGGCCAGCGCCCGCAGGAACTGGGTGACCGGACGTTGCTTGTCGGTGGCGAACGCGGCGAACTCCCGGGTCACGCAGGCACGGGCGATCGTGCTCAGCGCGTAGCCGGGCGTGAGCGCCTTACCGGGTTGGCCGAACAAAGACGGGATCGCCACGGTGAAGCCGTTGTCCACCAGGTGGTTTCCCAATCCGAGCACGCCGGGGTGTAGTCCCGGGATCTCCGGTATCAGTACCACCCCGGGGCCATGCCCCTTGCGG
The DNA here is from genome assembly GCF_001673565.1 of Mycolicibacter sinensis. Lineage (GTDB taxonomy): Bacteria > Actinomycetota > Actinomycetes > Mycobacteriales > Mycobacteriaceae > Mycobacterium > Mycobacterium sinense_C. Next base: position 1,543 of record NZ_LZMF01000150.1, on the reverse strand, counting down.
TACACGTCGTGGGTGAAACCGCCGCCGGTGAACGGCGCTGGGACCCAGCCGGTCAGGTCTGCTTCGGGTGCAGTCATCTCTGAGTGTCCTTTCGGTTGGTGTTAGGGTATCGGCGCGAAGTGCCAGGGAAGTCGGTGTGACTCCGACGCAGGCCCGCTACGGTGTTCCGCGGCGCATTCCCGCTGATTGGGAAGCGCTTCGGTCAGTCCGAATACCGGCTTCGCGTTGCCAACACCGGCATCACGAGCGGAGCCTCAATGCAACAGCTGTACCCCTTCCCTGCCGTCCTCGGCGGCGACCCGGACGCCCCGGGCGGCCTCGACGACATGGCGCTGGCGCTTGTCCTGAGCGCGATCTCCCCCGGTATCGGCGGCGTGCTCATCCGCGGCGAGAAGGGCACCGCCAAGTCGACGCTGGTTCGCGCGCTGGCCCAGGTGCTGCCGCCGATCGACGTGGTCGCCGACGACCGGTTCTCCTCCGATCCCACCGAGGCCAACCCGCTCTCCCCCGACGGCCCGTTCCCCGCCGACGCCGCCGTGCAGACCCGCCCGGTGCGGCTGGTGGAGCTGCCGGTCGGCGCCACGGAGGACCGGGTGGTGGGGTCGATCCACCTGGAGCGGGCGCTGGGTGCCGGCGTGGTGGAGTTCGAGCCGGGGTTGCTGGCCCGGGCCAACCGCGGCATCCTCTACGTCGACGAGGTCAACCTGCTCGCCGACCACCTGGTGGACCTACTGCTGGATGCCGCCGCCATGGGGCGACTGACCGTCGAACGCGACGGCGTCTCGGTTACCCACGCGGCACGCTTCGTGATCGTCGGGACGATGAACCCCGAGGAGGGCGAGCTGCGCCCACAGCTGCTCGACCGATTCGGGCTGACCGTTGAGGTGTCCGCGCCGCGCGATCCGGCGGTGCGCGCCGAGGCGGTACGCCGACGGTTGGCCTTCGACGCCGACCCCGAGGGTTTCGCCGCCGGGTACGCCGCGGCCGAGGAGCGGCTGCGGGCCCGGATTCACACTGCGCAGCAGCTGCTTTCGCGGGTGCTGCTCACCGACGCCGCGCTGGTCAAGATCGGCGAGATCTGTGCGGAATTCGATGTGGACGGCCTGCGCGGCGACATCGTCTGTGCCCGCACCGCGGTCGCCCACGCGGCATGGCAGGGCCGCGACGCGGTCAACATCTCCGATCTGCGGGTCGCCGCCCGGCGCGGCCCGCGCCAACCCCGTCGACGGTGAAAAGCCGCGCGCGGTAAGGGGAATCGGACCCGACGGTCGAGGTCGAGCCGGACCCACCCGGCACCGGCCCGCCGGCATCCGAGGACGGTGGGGCGTTCCCGCCCTCGGGTGGACCGTCCGGGTCCGGCTCGGGCTCGGACCCGGAATCCTCCGGGGGCAGCACCTCGTCGAGTTCGGCTTCATCGAGACCAGGGGCGTCGAACGGCTTGCGCCGCCGGCGATGCGGCAGGGCCAGCCGGGCGGCGACCCGCAGATCGGAGATGTTGACCGCGTCGCGGCCCTGCCATGCCGCGTGGGCGACCGCGGTGCGG
>NZ_LZMF01000149.1:0-27134 GCF_001673565.1 Mycolicibacter sinensis | reverse complement strand
CGCGAGGCATCACCAGTTGCATGGCCCTGACATGGTCGACGAGCCCGGCCAGGGTCGCGCCGGCGGTACGCGCGGTGTACTGCTCGGCGAGATCGAACAGCGCGGTCACCGCGTCCAGGTCCCGGCCGGCTTGGGCGCCGGCCGTCCCGCCGCGCTCGGTCGCCGACAACCAGCGTTGCTGCAGCCCGGACCGATTCCAGGCCTGCCACAGCGTGTAGTGCGGGTCCCGGCCGTCGGCGTGGCTGTGGGCCGCGGCCTGCAGCACCGCGCGCACCCGCCGCAGCGGGCGCGCATGAGCGGCCGGCAGCTGGCCGGAGTCACCGGAGAGCACCGCCGCCAACCGGTCGCCGGAATCTGCTTCCGGCGAGCCGCCTCGGCGCAGGATGCGCTGCAATTGCCGCAGCGAGATCGGATCCATGCGCCCGATCGGGCCGGTGAGCAGGTCCTGTGCCCGACGGCCGTCGACGCCGTCGACGGCGCACTCCAGCACGCCCAGCAGGGCGGCCACCGCCGGCTGATCGGCCAGGAGGCCGCCGGGTGCGGGCAGGGTCACCGGAATGCCGGCGGCGGCCAGGGTGCGGGGCAACCGGGTCGCCGCGCGCGGCACCGAACGGACGATCACCGCCATCTGCGACCACGGCACGCCGTCGACCAGGTGGGCGCGCCGCAGCGTGTCGGCGATCAACACGGCCTCGGCATGACCGGAGGCCGCGGTGCGCACGGCGACCGAGCCGGCGTCGGGCCCGGTGCCCTCGAGGCGGCGGGCGGGGCCGGGCCCGGGCAGCCGTGCGGCGATGGCGTTGATGGCGTTAGCCACCGCCGGGGCGCAGCGGTGCGAGACCGAGAGCTGCACGGCGGGTGCGTCGTCGGTGAGCAGGGCGGCGGGCTCAGCACCGCGGAAGCCGAACACCGCCTGATCGGGATCGCCGGCGATGACGCTGCGCTGCACGCCGGCGGCGAGCACCCGCACCAGCCGGGCCGCCTGCGGGTCGAGTTGCTGGGCATCGTCGACCAGCAGCAACCGGATCCGGCGGCGTTCCTCGACCAGCAGGTCGGGGTCGGCGGCGAAGGCCTCCAACGCGGCCCCGACCAGTTCCGCAGCACCCAGGGCCGGCGTGGTCGCCTGTGGTGCCGCGGTGCCGACCGCAGCGCGAAGCAGCATCACCTGCTCGTACTGCCGGGCGAAGCGACCGGCGGCGGCCCACTCCGGGCGGCGGCACCGCTTGCCGAGCCGGACCAGCTCGGCCGGGTCGACGCCGCGTTCGGCGCAGCGCGCCATCAAGTCCCGCAGTTCGGTGGCGAAGCCGTCGGTGGCCAGCGCCGCGTGCAACGACGGCGGCCAGGCTGCGGCTCCGTCACCGGCGAGCAGTTCGCGGATGACGCTGTCCTGCTCGGCCCCGGTGACCAGCCGGGGCGGTGCGGCCTCGGCCCGGCGCGCGGCGCGCTGCAGCACCGCGAAGGCGTAGCCGTGCACGGTGCGCACGACGGATTCCCGGATCACCGGCCGGCCGGGCGGGCGGGCCCGCAGCAGCGCCGCCGTCACCGCGGCGCGTGCAGCGGTGCCGATGCGGCCGGGGGTGAGTAGCAGCACCGATTCGGGGTCGAGGCCGTCGGCGACGTGGGCCACCGCCGTGTCGAGCAGCAGGCTGGTCTTACCGGTCCCGGGCCCGCCGAGCACCCGCAGGACGCCGCGCCCTGCCGGATCGAGCGCGGCGCGCGCTTCGGCGGCATGCGATCCCCAGTGCTGCGTCATACCGCCATGACAGCACTGCCCTCTGACAAGTCCGGCCGCGGCTGGCACCATCAACGGGTGAATTCCGATCATCTCCTGCACGTGCACCGCTACGGACCGCCCGCACCGGTCCAGATCCTGGCGATCCACGGCCTGACCGGACACGGCCAGCGTTGGCAACACTTGGCCGACGATCATTTGGGGGAATTCAGCGTCGCGGCACCGGATCTGATCGGTCACGGCCGCTCGTCGTGGGCGGCGCCGTGGACCTTCGACGCCAACGTGAGTGCGCTGGCCGCGCTGCTCAAGCGCTCCGCCGATCGGCCAGTCCTGGTGGTCGCGCATTCGTTCGGCTGTGCGGTGGCCCTACAGCTGGCCGCCAGCCATCCGGATCTGGTGGGCGCGCTGGTGCTGCTGGATCCGGCGGTCGGCTTGGACGGCGGCTGGATGGCGCAGATCGCCGACGCGATGCTGGCCTCCCCGGACTATCCCGATGCCGCCGAAGCACGCGCGGAAAAGGAACACGGCTCCTGGGCCGACGTGGCCCCGGCCGTGCTCGACGCCGAAGTCGACGAACACCTCATCACCTTGCCGAGCGGGCGTGTCGGCTGGCGCATCAGCGTCCCGGCGATGATGTCGTACTGGAGCGAACTGGCCCGCGGCATCGTCCTGCCGGCACCGGGTACCGCCACCACGCTGGTGCGGGCCACCCGAACCTCACCGCCGTATGTGGGCGAAGACCTCATCACCGCCCTGACCGAACGGCTGGGACCGGATTTCCGGCTGGTGGACCTCGACTGCCAGCACATGGTGCCGCACGCCAGGCCCGGCGAGGTTGCCGAGTTGATCCGCGCCCGGTTGCCCGTGACCTGATGGCTCCGGTGACCGAAGCCCAAGTGGAGGCGGTGCGCGCGCTGGTCGCCGCGATCCCCGCCGGCCGGGTCGCCACCTACGGCGACATCGCCTGCGCAGCAGGGCTTTCCAGCCCCCGCATCGTCGGATGGATCATGCGCACCGATTCCGCCGATCTGCCGTGGCATCGGGTAATCCGGGCGTCCGGTCAGCCGGCGCCGCACCTGAGCACCCGGCAGTTGGAACGGCTTCGCGCCGAAGGGATTCTGGCCGCCGACGGCAAGGTGGATCTGCGCACCGCGCGGCACCGGTTCTGACGCTACAGCGCCAAGCGCACCAGCGCCGCGGTGCGCGCCAGGCCGGGGAACGCCTCGGCCGTCGACCGCGGGTGCAGGGCGTGCACCGCGAGCCGGAACATCAACGCGCGCAACAACATTTGCGGCCACTCAGGCAGTGACTCCCAGCGTTCGATGAGCCCGTCGTCGGCCTCACCCCACGACAGGGCGTCCACCACCACCACCCCGGCAGCCCACGACGGCGGGCGCCAGTACGGCGTGATGTCGGTGATCCCGGGCGCCGCGGCGCCGGAGAACAGCACCGTGCCGTAGAGGTCGCCGTGCACCAACTGGCTGGAACCCTTGGTGGGCTTGCGCAAGGTGGCGAGCTGATTGATCAGGTCGATCGAGCGCTGACCGTCCACCGAGCCCGGGGCCAGCCGGGCGCCGGCCTGCAGCGAGGCGAACGGCCGTTCCTCCCACGCCGCCCGATCGGCGGCGATGAACACGTCGACGTCCGCCCACGGCGCCACCGGCGCCTGGGTGAGGAAACGCGGCCGCTCCAACTTGGCGGTGGCCTCATGCAGCCGAACCGCCGCGGAGACCACCTCGTCGTGACGGGGCTCCGGGCTGCCGGCCACGAAGGTGTCGGCCCGCCAGCCCGACACCACATAGCGTCCGTCGGTGGAGCGCACCGGCCGGGCCAGCCGGATGCCGTCGGCGAACAGCGTCTCGCGCACCTTCGCCGACCACGCGGCCCGGGCGTGGTCGGCCACCATGGACACCACCACTTCCCCGCATTTCCAGCCGTCCTCCCAGCCGGCACCCAGCGGGGTGGGCGCGACGCCGCGAAGGCCGAACGTCGCCAGCACATGCTCAGGCGGCGGCTCGACAGTCACACGGTCAGCCTAAGCGGTCACGGTCAGGGCATCGGGGAGCCTCGCCGCTGGTTCATGCGGCGGTCCCGGCTTGTCAGTACATCACCATGTCGGGTTCCATCTGCTTGGCCCACGCCACAATTCCCCCCTGCAGATGGACCGCGTCAGCGAATCCGGCCTTCTTCAGAGTCGCCAGGGCCGCCGCCGAGCGGACGCCGGTCTTGCAGTACAGCACCGACATCCGATCCTGGGGCAGGGTCGCCAACCCCTCGCCGGAGTTGATCATCGACTGCGGAACCAGCCGGGCCCCCTCGATCCGGTTGATCTCCCATTCCGCCGGTTCGCGCACATCGATCAGCGCCAGCGGCCGCCCGGAGTCCAGCAGCTCCCGCAGCTCGGCCGGCGTGATGGTGGAGCCGTCCGCCGCCTCGGCCGCCTCGTCGGAGACCAGCCCGCAGAACGCCTCGTAGTCGATCAGCTCGGTGATCTTGGGCGTGGAGGGGTCCTTGCGGATCGCGATGGTGCGGTAGCTCATCTCCAGGGCGTCGTAGATCATCAGCCGGCCCAGCAGCGACTCGCCGATCCCGGTGATCAGCTTGATCGCCTCGGTGCCCATCACCGACCCGACGGATGCGCACAGCACCCCCAGCACCCCGCCCTCGGCGCAGGACGGCACCATCCCCGGCGGCGGCGGTTCGGGGTACAGGTCCCGGTAGTTCAGGCCCCGGCCGTTCGGCGCGTCCTCCCAGAACACCGAGATCTGGCCCTCGAAACGGAAGATCGACCCCCACACATAGGGCCGGTGCGCCAGCACCGCGGCGTCGTTGACCAGGTAACGGGTGGCGAAATTGTCGGTGCCGTCCAGGATCAGGTCGTACTGGGAGAACAGCTCGACGGCGTTGTCCGGCGCAAGCCGGACCTGGTGCAGCTGCACCCGGACCAGCGGGTTGATCGCCTTGATCGAATCGCGGGCGCTTTCGGCTTTGGAGCGGCCGACATCGGCGACGCCGTGGATGACCTGGCGCTGCAGGTTGGATTCGTCGACGACGTCGAAGTCGACGATCCCGAGGGTGCCGACGCCGGCGGCCGCCAGGTACAGCAGCGTCGGCGCGCCCAGCCCGCCGGCCCCGATCACCAGCACCCGGGCGTTCTTCAGCCGCTGCTGTCCCTGCACGCCGACGTCCGGGATGATCAGGTGGCGGCTGTAGCGCGTGACTTCATCCTTGGTCAGCTCGCCGGCCGGCTCCACCAGCGGCGGCAGCGAATTCGACACCGACAGCTCTCCTCAAAATCGCATCCACCACCATCACAGCAGTTGATGGGGTCAACGACAAACGGCCCGCGACGCTTCCCGAGCTGGATCTCAAGGAATCGGAGCAGGCCACGGGTTGAACCGGCAGGTCTTGCCGTCGGGCTTGACCCAGTCCGGGTCGAACTTCGCCGCGTCCTCGTTGGAGGTGCCGAACGTCTGCTGCATCATCACCGGGGCCAGGGCGTCCTGCTTCTCGCACGGTTCGTGGTGCTGATAGCCGAGGGCGTGACCGACCTCGTGGTTGATCAGGTACTGCCGGTAGGAGCCGATGTCGCCCTGAAAGGGCACCGCGCCGCGAACCCAGCGGGCCTCGTTGATGAACACCCGCGGTTCCGACCTCGCCCCGTAGGACGGGTTGTAACAGGACGCCTCCAGCGGAATCTCGTAGCCGCAGCCCTCCCGGACCGTCATCGGCGAGGTCAGCGAGATCCGAAAATCGGGATCGACCCCGCTGGTCGCGTCCACCCGGACGAACCCGATCTGAGGCGTGTGCGTCCACCCCTTGGGGTTGCGCAAGGTCTGGTCGACCATCCGGGCGAACGCCTCGTCGCCGCCGAAGGCGGTGGTGTCGATGCCGTTCTCGACCTCGATGGTGTAGGCGAACACCTTCTCGCTGCCCCGGCCGAACACCGATCCGGTGCCGGGAATGATGTGCCACGCCATGTCGCCGGCCTCGGTGAACGGGCCACCGTCGGGGAGCATGCCGGTCGGCAGGTTGACGTCGAATTCGGTGAGTCCCCGCGGTGGCGCACCGATGATCGAGGTGCCGGCCGATCCGATCGTCGGCGGGCCCTGGACCGGCTCGTCGATGTCCGGGGCGCGCACCCCGGTTCCGGTCACGGTCTGGTACACCACCACCACGGTGAGCACCATCAGCACCGGCAGCGCGTAGGCGCGCCAGCCGTAGGTGGACACGAACCTGCCCAGCCAGCTCTGCTTGCGCCACTGCCGGTGGACGTCGCGGTCCGACCGCAGCCGCCCGGCGCCGGCGGCCAGCGGGTCACGTTGCGCGCGCAGGGGTTCGCGGAAACGATCCCGAAGCACCGGGGCTCGACCGCCGCCGTGTTGCCCCGGGTCGTAGGTCACCTTCTCAGGATGACACAAGCACTGCGAGCTGGGACTCTTCGCCGCGCCAGCGGGCGGCGGTGTGGGGCGTACCGAACCCGTCCGCACCGCATTGGTGGATGTCGCTGGCGGAAGTGAAGCGTGCAGCGCGTAGTCTCGCTCTCACGCACCGGCCGCCGGATACCTCTTTCGTCGGCCGCGGAAACCCGGATTGAGGAGTCGATGAGCAAACCGATCGACACGGCCGAGCGGGGCGGCGCCAAGGCGGCCGGCCGCGCCCCGGCCAGCGCCAAGGCGCCGGCGGCCGGCCGTCGGGGCAGCCGACTTCCCCGCGACGAGCGACGCGGCCAGCTGCTGATCGCAGCCAGTGAGGTGTTCGTCGACCGCGGCTACCACGCGGCCGGTATGGACGAGATCGCCGAGCGCGCCGGTGTCAGCAAACCGATTCTCTACCAGCACTTTGCGTCGAAACTGGAGCTGTACCTGGCGGTGCTGGCCCGGCACGTGGAGAACCTGGTCTCCGGTGTGCGGCAGGCGTTGCGGACCACCACCGACAACCGCCAGCGGCTGCGCGCGGCGGTGCAGGCGTTCTTCGACTTCATCGAACACGACGGCCAGGGGTATCGGCTGATCTTCGAGAACGACAACGTCGCCGAGCCGCAGGTGGCGGTCCAGGTGCGGGTCGCCACCGAATCCTGCATCGACGCGATCTTCGATCTGGTCAGCCGCGATTCCGGCCTGGACCCGCACCGGGCCCGGGCGGTGGCGGTGGGGCTGGTCGCGGTCAGCGTGGACTGCGCCCGCTACTGGCTGGACAGTGACCGTCCGATCTCCAAGGACGACGCGGTGGACGGAACGGTGGCGTTCGCCTGGGGCGGGTTGTCACACGTGCCGCTCACCCGCTAGATCGATGGCGATGGCCCGCTGCGCCCGGCTTCGCCGCGCTTGCGACCACCGCTAGGCGGAACTGGCCCCGCTCGCGGCGTCGGAACCGATCCCGAACCCGACCCGCCGACTGTCGGCGATGCCGATCTCCACATAGGCGATCTTGGCGGTCTGCACCAGGAACCGACGGCCCTTCTCGTCGGTCAGCGACAGCAGTCCCCCGTTGCCCGGGCCCTGCGCGAGCGCGGTCGCGACCAGTTCCTCGACCTCATCTGGCGTCTGCGCGCTGTTGATGACCAGTTCGCGCGAACTGTCGGTGACCCCGATCTTGACCTCCACGCCGGCCCCTTTCATGTCGCGGTGGGCGTTGTTAAGCAGGCTAGTGGACGGTCCCGGAGTTGGGAGCCACCGGCTGTTCGCCGTCGGCGATACCGGACTGGCGATCGCCCGTTAGGCCAATCCCAGCTCGCGCATGCGCTCGTCGTGGGTGTGCTGGGCCCGTTCGAAGAACCCGGCCAGATGGCCCAGTCCGGCTGCGCCGGAGATCACCAGGTCGACGAGTTCGTCGCGGTCGGCCAGCACGTACTGCGCCTGCGTGATCGCCTCGCCGAGCAAGCGGCGCGACCACAACGCCAGCCGGCTGCGTTGTTTGGCACTGGAGGTGACGGCGCTGCGCACCTCGTCGACGACGAACTGCGAATGCTTGGTCTCGGCGAGCACCGCCCGCACCACGTCGGCCGCCTCGTCGGGCAGGCCGTCGGCGATCGCCAGGTAGAAGTCCGCGGCCATCGCGTCGCCGACGTAGGTCTTGACGAGTGCTTCCAGCCAGGTGCTGGGCATCGTGAGCCGGTGGTAATTGTCAAGGGCCGTAGCGTATTTCGACATCGCCGCCACCACGTCGACACCGCGACTGTCTAGAGCTTGGCGCAGCAACTCGAAGTGACCCATCTCGGCGGCGGCCATGGCCGCCATGGAGATCCGCCCGCGCAGATCCGGTGCCATGCGGGCCTCGTCGGTGAGCCGATAGAACGCCGCCACTTCGCCGTAGGCGAGCACGGCGAAAAGCTCGTTGATGCCGGGATGATCGACGGACAGTCGCGGCGGCGAAGCCTGGGTCAGCGGGTCGGTCGAGGGAACCGAATTCATCACCACACTGTAGGCGTTCCGCCGGATTGGACCGATGCCCGGCCCGACCAGGTAGTATGACGGGCAGGCAGTGCCGATTCGGCGCTGCCGCGCAATGTGCGTACACGCGGTTGGCCCGCCTCCTCGGCGAGTGCAGGGCCCCCGAATCGGCAAGTCAGGTATCGACCGTCACAGCGTGTGCGCCCCGACCACACCGCGATCGACCTATCTACCGCGCCGACTCGAAAGGCATCTGCCAGCGCATGACCCCGCTTATTTCCACCACCCGTCCCACCTCTCCCCCCAGCTTCGCCGAATTGGGCGTCCGCGACGAGATCGTCCGCGCCCTCGCCGAGGACGGCATCGAACACGCGTTCGCGATCCAGGAGCTGACGTTGCCGCTGGCCTTGGCCGGCGATGATCTGATCGGCCAGGCCCGCACCGGGATGGGCAAGACCTTCGGCTTCGGCATTCCGCTGCTGCAGCGGGTCAGCACCAGCACCGACCGGCCGCTGACCGGCATTCCGCGGGCGTTGGTCGTGGTGCCCACCCGTGAGCTGTGCATCCAGGTCTCCGGCGACCTGGCCGACGCGGCCAAATATCTCACCGCCGGGGACCGGCCGCTGTCGGTGCAGGCCATCTACGGCGGCCGGCCTTACGAGCCGCAGATCGAGGCACTGAAGGTCGGCGCCGACGTGGTAGTCGGCACCCCGGGTCGGCTGCTCGACCTGGCCCAGCAGGGCCACCTGCAGCTCGGCGGCCTCACGGTGCTGGTGCTCGACGAGGCCGACGAAATGCTGGACCTGGGCTTTTTGCCCGACATCGAGCGCATCCTGGCCCGCATCCCCGACGACCGGCAGTCGATGCTGTTCTCGGCGACCATGCCCGGCCCGATCATCACGCTGGCCCGCAGCTTCATGAACCAGCCCACCCACATCCGCGCCGAGGCGCCGCACTCCTCGGCGGTACACGACGCCACCGAGCAGTTCGTCTACCGGGCGCACGCGCTGGACAAGGCGGAGCTGGTCGCCCGGGTGCTGCAGGCCCGCGGCCGCGGCGCCACGATGGTCTTCACCCGCACCAAGCGCACCGCGCAGAAGGTGGCCGACGACCTGGGCGAACGCGGTTTCAAAGTGGGCGCGGTGCACGGCGACCTCAACCAGGTGGCCCGGGAGAAGGCCCTCAAGTCGTTCCGCACCGGCGACATCGATGTGCTGGTCGCCACCGACGTGGCCGCCCGTGGCATCGACATCGACGACGTCACGCACGTCATCAACTACCAGTGCCCCGACGATGAGAAGACCTACGTGCACCGCATCGGCCGCACCGGGCGGGCCGGGAAGACCGGTGTCGCGGTGACCCTGGTCGACTGGGATGAACTGGCCCGCTGGACCCTGATCGACAAGGCGCTGAACCTGTGCTGCCCGGATCCGGCCGAGACCTATTCCAGCTCTCCGCACCTGTTCACCGAGTTGAACATCCCCGCCGAGGCCAGCGGCACCATCGGCAAACCGACCCGGTCGCCGGCCAAGCGGGCCGAGGGCACACCCGGCGAGCGCCGCGAGACGTCCGCCGACCGGCAGCGGACGCCGCGTAACCCCAACCGGTCGCGGCGGCGTACCCGCGGCGGCCAAGGCGGCGCGGCCGACGCCGCGCCGCAGGCCGCCCGGCCCGGCGATGCCGGCGAGGCCCGGACCGGCGGGTCTTCTGACGACAGCGCGCCGCGCCGCCGTCGTCGCCGGCGGCCGAGCAAGGCGGCGGCCGCCGCGAACGGCAACTGAGCCGGGCCGCCGAGATGGTGCGACCGGAGCGCCGCACCCGTGGCGATCTGGTGGCCGCAGCGGTGATCGCGGTCGCGGTCGTCGTCGCCGGGGTGATCGTGTGGTGGACCAGTGACGCCCGCGCCACCGTCAGCCGGCCCGCGACGGACTCGTCGAGCAACCCTCCGTCGGCCGCTATGCTGCCGGCGGCACTGACCCAGCTGTGGACGGCGCCCAGCCCGGTCACCCGGGCGCCGGTGATGGTCTCGGGCACGGTGATCACCGGTGACGGGCCACAGCTGACCGGACGTGACCCTGGCACCGGCGAGGAACGCTGGAGCTATGCCCGCGACGTCGATCTGTGCGCGGTGTCCTGGATCTACCGCTATGCCGTCGCGGTCTATCCGGACTCCCGCGGCTGCGGCCAGGTCAGCACGATCGTCGCCGCGACCGGCCAGCGCGGACCGGCCCGAACCAGTTATGCCGATAAGAGCGTGACCGTCACCTCCGAGGGCAGTGCGGTGCTCTCGGCCGGAAGTACCCGGCTGGAGCTGTGGCGCTCGGACATGGTCCGGACGCTGTCCTACGGCGAGATCGACGCCCGGGTGAAACCGTCGGCTCGCGGCCGCGGCCAGGGCTGCACCCTGGTGTCGGCCGCCTCGGCGTCGTCGGCGGTCTCGGTGCTCGAGGCCTGCCCGGGACAGGACGATCTGCAACTGACCCTGCTGCGCCCCGGAAAGGACGAAGACGAGCCGGAGCGCCAGCATGTGCCCGAGCCCGGGGTGGCCGCCGACTCCGGCGCCCGGGTGCTGGCGGTGACCGACTCCGACTCCGGCACCAATACCGCGGTCTATCTGCCCACGCCGCAGCCCCGGGTGGAGGTGGTCGACCAGACCGGCACCACGATCGCCAAGACGCTGCTGCCGGGCAAACCCACCGCCGCCAGCGCCGCCCTGCAGGTGTCCCGGCCCACCGGGTTGGTGTGCTGGTGGACCGGCGATGCCGTGATGGTGTTCGACGCCGGAACCCTGGCCTACCGCTACACCGTCGCGGCCGCCGGGGCCAGGGTTCCGCTGGGACCGGCGGCACTGATGGCCGATCGGCTGCTGATTCCGGTGACCGGCGGGGTGGGCGTGTTCGACCAGCACTCCGGCGCATTCGAACGCCTCATCCCGGTCAGCCGCCCGCCTGGAGTGGCGGCGGTATTTCCGGCGGTGTCGGGCCCGACGGTGCTCGAGCAGCGCGGCGACACCGTGGTCGCGCTGGGCTGACGGCGGTGGCTAGATCTCGGGGCTGAAGGTGGGCAGCGTCTTGCCCTTCTTCCAGTAGGTGAGCAACGCTTCGGCCAGCTCCCGATACGCCTGGGCCCCTTTGTTTTTACGGGCCGCGATCACCGACGCGCCCGATGCGCTGGCCTCGGCGAATCGCACGGTGCGCGGGATCGGCGGGCCCAGCACCGCCAGACCGTACCGGTCGGCGATGTCGAGCAACACATCACGGCTGTGGGTGGTGCGCGAGTCGTACAGCGTCGGCAACGCGCCGAGCAGGCGCAGTTTCGGGTTGGTTATCTGCTGGACGTCGGCCACCGTGCGCAGGAATTGGCCGACGCCGCGGTGGGCCAGTGTCTCGCACTGCAACGGCACGATCACCTCGCCGGCGGCGGTGAGCCCGTTGAGGGTGAGCACCCCCAGCGACGGCGGGCAGTCGATGACGGCCACGTCGAACTCGTCATCGAGCTTGGCCAGCGCCCGCGCCAAGGCGTACTCGCGGCCGGCGCGCATCAACAGCATCGCCTCGGCGCCGGCCAGGTCGATGTTGGCCGGCAGCAGTGTCATGCCTTCCTCGGTCGAAACCAGTGCGGCGTTGGGTTCGACCTCACCGAGCAGCACCTCATGCACCGACACCGGCAGCTTGTCGGGGTCGTGCCCCAGCGAGAAGGTCAGGCAGCCCTGCGGGTCGAGGTCGACCAGCAGCACCCGCTGACCCAGTTCGGCCATCGCCGCCCCCAGCGACGCCACCGTCGTGGTCTTGGCCACGCCCCCTTTCTGGTTGGCAACCGCCAATATCCGCAGTCGGCTCACAATGCTTCCTCCCTTTGCACCACCGCCATACTGGCACGGCTTGCGGCCCCCGCAGCACCAAACGCGGCTCGGTGTCCGCCGTCGGGCAGAATCGACGGGCGTGAGCATCGAGGAACACCGGTTGCTGCTTCTGCGCCACGGTGAGACCGAGTGGTCGGCAAGCGGGCGGCACACCGGGCGCAGCGATTTGGAGCTGACCGACACCGGCCGGCGCCAGGCGGTCGCCCTCCGCTCGACGCTCGCCAAGCTCCGGCTGGACAACCCGCTGGTGATCTCCAGCCCGCGCAAGCGTGCCCAGGTCACGGCCCAGCTCGCCGGCCTGCACGTCGATGAAATCTCCGACGACATCGCCGAATGGGACTACGGCCGCTACGAGGGACTGACGACCGAGCAGATCAGGGAATCCGAATCGAACTGGCTGATCTGGACGCACGGCAGCGCGGGCGGTGAAACGGTGGCGCAGGTCACCGATCGCGCCGACCGGGTGGTCGCGTTGGCGCTGCGGCAGCTGGCCGCGCGCGACGTGGTCTTCGTCGGCCACGGTCACTTCTCCCGGGCGGTGATCACCCGCTGGCTCGAGCTGCCGTTGGCCGACGGTGCGCGTTTCGGGATGACCGCGGCGTCGATGGCCGTCTGCGGATTCGAGCACGGCGTGCGCCAGCTCGCCGCGCTCGGGCTGACCGGGCCGGGAGTCTGAGGATTTTGACGACACCGTCGTTCGTGCTGTCCGGACCGACCGGAACGCTGGTGGCCGAGGGGACGGCGACCGGTTTCTGTGATGTCAGCGCCGCGCAGGCCGCGCTGACGTCCGGTCAAGCGCCAATCGTGGTGGGCGCATTGCCTTTCCGCCCTGGAGACGCGTGCGCACTGTTCGCACCGGACCAAGTCCGTCGCGACGATGCGCTGTCGCCGCGGCCCGAGTCGGCGCTGCCCGCCGTGCGCATCGCCGCGCAGCTGCCGGAGCCCAGCGAGCACCGCGCCCGGATCCAGCGGGCCCTGCACGAGCTGACCGCGGCGCCGGGCGCCCTGCGCAAAGTGGTGCTGGCCCGCGGGTTGCGGCTGGTCGCCGACGCGCCGCTGGACGCCGGCACCGTCTTGCGCCGGCTGGTCGCCGCCGATCCGAGCGGCTACGGCTATCTGGTCGATTTGAGCGCCGCCGGGGACGCCCATGCCGGGGCGGCCCTGGTGGGCGCCAGCCCCGAACTGCTGGTCGCCCGCGACGGCGACCGGATCACCTGCCGGCCGTTCGCCGGCTCGGCGCCGCGCTCCCCCGACCCGGCCGTCGACGCCGCCAACGGCGCCGCGCTGGCCGAATCCGGTAAGAACCGCCATGAGCACCAACTGGTCGTCGACCAGTTGCGCACCGCGCTTGCGCCGCTGTGCACCGAACTCGACATCGCGCCGGCGCCGCGGTTGACCGGCACCGCCGCGGTCTGGCACCTAAGCACCCCGATCACCGGCCGGCTCCACGAATCCGCCACCACCGCATTGGATTTGGCGCTGGCGTTGCACCCGACGGCGGCGGTCGGCGGATTCCCGACGGCGGATGCGCTCGACCTCATCGGCCGGCTGGAGGGCGACCGCGGTTTCTACGCCGGCGCGGTCGGGTGGTGCGACGCCGGCGGCGACGGCGCCTGGGTGGTGTCGATCCGCTGCGCGCAACTGTCCGCCGACCGGCGATCCGCGCTGGCCCATGCCGGTGGCGGGATCGTCGCCGAGTCCGATCCCGACGAGGAGCTGGCCGAGACCGTGACGAAGTTCAGCACGATTCTGACGGCGCTTGGCGTTTCGCCGCCCAGCGCAGCGCCGCGGGACTGAACAGCGCCGCCAGCACCGCCACCGCGGCCGCGCCGACCAGCACGCCGTAGCCCCAGCGGTGCGAGCCGACTCCCAGGTACCAGGCCACCGGCAGCAGCGTCATGTTGACGAACACCGCGATGCCGCGGCCGAGCCGCCGGCCCCGCAGCAACCCCCAGCCGGCGGCCAGCACCGCGGCCCCGACCAGCGCGAACCACGCCGCGGTGCCGTAGCCGTTGACCACCCGCTGATCCGCTCCGGCCACGGCGCGTACCACCAGCGCCGCGGCGACCGCCAGCCCGGCCACCCCTTGGACGGCGACGATCAGGCCCGCACCGCGCACAGCGCGCGGTAGGTCGGCGGCGGCGTTCACGCCGCCAGCCTAACCACCGGGTGTCATCGCTTCGATGCCCATAGACTGGTATCCCGTGCGCGCCGTGCTGATCGTCAACCCCAATGCCACCTCGACCACCGCCGCCGGACGTGACCTGCTGGCCTACGCGCTCAAGAGCCGCCTCGACCTCAGCGTGGTGCACACCGACTACCGGGGCCACGCCATCGAGATCAGCCAGGCCGCGGCCCGCGATGGGGTCGATCTGGTCATCGCGCACGGCGGCGACGGGACGGTGCACGGCGTGGTCAACGGCCTGCTCGGACCGCCCGGTTCCGCACCGCCGAAACACCTGCCCGCGGTGGCGGTGGTGCCCGGCGGTTCGGCGAACGTCTTCGCCCGCTCGCTGGGGATTGCCGCCGACCCGACCGTTGCCACCAACCAGGTGATCGAATTGATCGACGGCCGTGGCGGCCAACCCCGGTGGCGCCGGATCGGGCTGATCGACTGCGGTGAGCGGTGGTCGGTGCTCAACGCGGGGATGGGCGTCGACGGCGAGGTGGTGGCCGCCGTGGAGGCCGAGCGCGAGAAGGGCCACGCCGTCACCGCGCTGCGCTACATTCGGGCGGCGGTTCCCACCGTGCTGGCCACCACGCGCCGCGCGCCGACGTTGACGCTGCAGCTGGGCGACGACGAGCCGGTCGCCGGCGTGCACTTCGTGTTCATCTCGAACTGCAGCCCCTGGACCTATGCCGATGAACGCTGTGTGTGGACCAACCCCGACACCACGTTCGAGGCCGGGCTGGGGGTGTTCGCGACCACCAGCATGAAGGTGCTGCCCACCTTGCGGCTGGTCCGGCAGATGCTGTCCAAGCGGCCGAAGCTGAGCGCCAAGCAGCTCATCCGGGACGACGATGTGCCCGTTCTACGCGTCGATGCCGGCGACACACCGATCGCCACCCAGATCGACGGTGAGTACCTCGGACTGCGCAGTGCGCTGACGTTCCGCGCGGTGCCCGACGCCCTCAACGTCGTCGCTCCTGCGCCGAAAAGCCCCGCTGAACTGCGGAGATAACGTCCAATGCGGCCAATGAGCACACAGTTGAAACCACTGTAGTACACCCCGTGCGCCGGTTTGGGAGCAGCCCCGCGCAAGGGTGACGTTGGCCACGTGATAACGGACACTCTTGACATCTGTCCAAGCTGTGAAACGATCGAGCGATCGGAAGCAAGCCGTATTCATTTCTTGCCGCCGCTTATAACAGCCGAAAAACAAGGTGCGCGCCCTGCTGCGCTCAGAGTGAGGAGTTGGAGACTTATGGATTGGCGCCACAAGGCGGTCTGTCGTGACGAGGACCCGGAACTGTTCTTCCCGGTGGGAAACAGCGGGCCCGCACTTGCTCAGATCGCTTCCGCTAAGCAGGTCTGCGCCCGGTGCCCGGTGGTCACCGAGTGCCTTACCTGGGCGCTGGAGACCGGCCAGGACGCCGGTGTGTGGGGCGGCATGAGCGAGGACGAGCGGCGCGCCCTCAAGCGCCGCAACGCCCGGACCCGGGCGCGCAGCGGGGTCTGACCCCAGCAGAGGACTATCGACGCGGCTCCGACCTG
The DNA here is from genome assembly GCF_001673565.1 of Mycolicibacter sinensis. Classification (GTDB taxonomy): domain Bacteria; phylum Actinomycetota; class Actinomycetes; order Mycobacteriales; family Mycobacteriaceae; genus Mycobacterium; species Mycobacterium sinense_C. The sequence goes on along the minus strand of NZ_LZMF01000149.1, from coordinate 11,433 downwards.
GTCGGGGCCGCGTCGTTCTGTGCGCCTTTTCCGGGGGCTTTTACAGCGCCTGACGGGTCCGCCGGCTTCCGACCGGAATCCGCAGCACCATCTCGGTGCCGCCGCCCGGGGCGTCGCGCGCGGTCAGCGAACCGCTCAGTTCCGCCGAGACCAGGGTGTTGACGATCTGCAGGCCGAGTCGGTCCGAGGTCTCCAGCCGGAACCCGGCGGGCAGGCCGTGGCCGTCGTCGTGCACCACCACGTCGAGCCAGCGCGCCGACCGTTCGGACCGGATCGTGACCCCGCGCCGGTCCGCATCCGCGGAGAAGGCGTGCTCGATCGCGTTCTGCACCAGTTCGGTGATCACCATGACCAAGGCGGTCGCCCGGTCGGCGTCGAGTGTGCCGAGCGTGCCGGTGCGCGCCACCCGGATCGGCGTGTCCACGCTGGCGACGTCGTTCATCATCGGCAGGATCCGGTCGACCACCTTGTCCAGGTTTACCACCTCGTCGACCGACATCGACAGCGCTTCGTGCACTTGGGCGATCGACGACACCCGCCGCACCGATTCCAGTAGCGCGTCGCGCCCTTCGGTGTTGGCGGTGCGGCGGGCCTGCAGGCGCAGCAGCGCCGCCACGGTCTGCAGGTTGTTCTTCACCCGGTGATGGATCTCGCGGATCGTCGCATCCTTGGACAGCAGCGCGCGGTCGCGGCGCTTCACCTCGGTGACGTCGCGGACCAGCACCGCGGCCCCGGCCGGCTCGCCGTGCACGATCAGCGGCAGGGTGCGCAGCAGCACCACCGCGCCGGCCGCGTCGACCTCGAACCGCATGCTCGATCCGCCGGCCAGCGAATCGCGGACGTGCTCGGCCAGCTCGTGCGCCTCGAACGGGTCGGAGATCAGCGGCCGGGTGACGGCCACCAGGTCATGGCCGGCGAGTTCGGCGGCCAGGCCCATCCGGTGGTAGGCCGACAGCGCGTTCGGACTGGCGTAGCTGACCGTGCCGTCGACGCCGAGGCGAATGAAGCCGTCGCCGACCCGCGGACTCGAGCGCGACACCGCGATGTCACCGACGTCGGGGAAGGTGCCCTCGGAGAGCATGTGCACCAGGTCCGCCGCGCAGTCCAGGTAGGCCGCCTCCAGCCGGCTGGATTCGCGCCCGCCGGCCAACGCGGTCTGGTGGGTCAGCACAGCCACCACCCGGCCGCCGTGCCGGACCGGCACGGCCTCCGTATTGCGTTGCCCGGCAAGACCTTCCCGCCCGATCACGCCCGATTCGAACGCCCCGAACACCAGCGGCATCGACGCCGCGTCGGCGACGGTTCCGACGGCGTCGGTGAGCAGCACCGTGGCCGCGGTGTTGGGCCGGCACTGCGCGACGCAGACCAGCGCGCCGCTGGCGTCGGAGTCGCGGCGCACCCACATGAGGTAGTCGGCGAAGGACAGGTCGGCCAGCAGTTGCCACTCCCCGACCACGGCGTGCAGGTGGTCCACCGCGTTGCCCGGCAAAACGGTGTGTTCGGCAAGCAGGTCACCGAGGGTGGACATGGGTCATGTCACGTGGCGAATGCTGCGGTCAGCTGATCACGGCGATGAGGTCGCCGGCCTGGATGACGTCTCCGACCTTCACGGCCACCTTGCTGACGGTCCCGGCGGACTCGGCCAGCACCGGAATCTCCATCTTCATCGACTCCAGCAACACCACGGTGTCGCCCTCGTCGATCTGTTCGCCCTCGTGGACCACGACTTCGAGCACGCTGGCCACGATCTCCGCGCGAACGTCCTCGGCCATCTTCACCTCGTTCATCATCCAGTCGACGGTTCCGGCGATCACCCGAAATTCTCCGTCTTATGGAACCACAACCCCGCTCGGGGCTTGAGCGGGGCGCACGGTTGGCGCTCTCGCCGGCATCCGCCCGGTGCGCCGACTAAGTGAACTCCAAGACAATTAAGCGGTTCTAGAGAGTTCCTTCCGTGACCGTGTCGTGTTTCTGCTGTGACAATTGCATAGCACCGTTACTCCAGTGTTTCGAACGCGTGACGTATTCGCCGTGACGCGGGGGACGAATCGAAGTCGAACTGAGGAGTGCGCGTTGTCTGAAAACCGTTTTGCGAACCCACGAGTCCGGTTGCCGCTGGTGTGCGCCGGCGCCATGACGCTGGCCAGCCTCGGATTCGGTGTGGCGTCCGCCAAAGCCGCCCCGACGCTGGTCGACGACCCGCTACCGATCCCGGCCCCGATCGGCGCCCCGGCGCTGCCCGGCGTGCCCGGACCGGCCGCCGGAAGCTCGTCGGCGGGCGTGAATGCCGCCAACTCCTTCCTGCAGGCGCTCAACGGCATGCTCAACCGCGTGGTGCCCGGGGTGGGCTCGATCATGCCCAGCGACGTCAGTTCGCTGACCCCGCCTACCGCTGGTGTGCCGGGGGCTCCGGGGGTGGGGACTCCACCGCCGGGCACCCCGCCCGCGGCCGGGCCGGCCGCAATCGTGCCGCAGACGCTGGCCGGGGCGCGCAGCTTCCACTAAGTGACCGCGGCGGCGGGGCCCGGTCGACCCCCGGGCCCCGCCACCGGCGTCACGCCTCGGGGTGTGAGAGACTATGCAGCCGGAAGATGCTAGGAGGACCGATCATGGCAAAGCGTGGCCGCAAGAAGCGCGATCGCAAGCACAGCAAAGCCAACCACGGCAAGCGCCCCAACGCTTAAACGCTGTCCCTAGCCGTCCTGGCCTTCTCGGGCCGCCCTAGCCTTCGTGGTGGATGATCGTCGTGCGGCTGATCTCCAGCCGGACCCGCTCGTAGAGCTGGCGCGGCGCCTTGTCGCCACTGCATTTGCGAGCGATCAACGCCTTGATCCGTTCCTCGACTCCGTAGTGCCGAAGGCAGCCGGGGCATTCCTCGAGGTGCCGGCGCAGCTTGGCCCTGGTCTCGACGGTGCATTCGCCATCCAGCAGGGTCCATACCTCGGCGATGACCTCGGAACAGTCGGCGGCCGGGCCGCCGGGGCCCGGGGTGGCGCAGTCACTGGTGTGCTCGGTCACGACGACACCTCCTCCGATGCCTGACCGTCACGGATGAACCCGCGGTCCTTGGCGACATCGGCCAACAGACTGCGCAACTGGCGCCTGCCGCGGTGCAGACGCGACATCACCGTGCCGATCGGCGTATCCATGATCTCGGCGATCTCCTTGTAGGGGAACCCTTCGACGTCGGCGTAGTACACCGCCATCCGGAACTCTTCGGGAAGCTGTTGCAGCGCCTCTTTGATCTCGGTGTCCGGCAGCAACTCCAACGCCTCGACCTCCGCCGAGCGCAGGCCGGTCGACGAGTGCTCGGCGGTGGCGGCCAGCTGCCAGTCGGTGATCTCATCGGTCGGGTATTCGGCGGGCTTGCGCTGCTTCTTGCGGTAGCTGTTGATGTAGCTGTTGGTCAGGATGCGATACAGCCACGCCTTGAGATTGGTGCCCTCCCGAAAGGACCGGAAGCCGGCGTAGGCCTTGACCATGGTCTCTTGCAGCAGGTCCTCGGCGTCGGCGGGATTGCGCGTCATCCGCAGCGCGCCGCCGTAGAGCTGATCGAGCATCGGGATCGCGTCACGCTCGAAGCGCGCGGTCAGCTGCTCGTCGGTCTCGTCGGAGCGCACCGGGGTCGTCGTCTCCGTCGAAGCCGCGGTATCGGTCACACTTTCGGCGTCAGCCATCTTGATCGCTGCAGTCCCTTCTGTCGCGGTGCCCACAACCCACGATGGCTCGATTTCCAACAGACCGATCGCCGTTGACACCCGGACTCCTTCCCGATCCTAGGACTGTGACCGACAACTGCGCGTAGTGACCGCACACTGCCTTGCTCAACAGCGTCGGCCACGACGCTATTTCCCGCCGTATCCTGGCTCGGTGAGTCGCGCGGCAACCCGGGCCATCGCGGCCCTGATCGCCGCTCAGGTGCCCCACGAGGTGCTGCGCTACCACCACGACCCGGACCAGCGCTCTTTCGGAGCCGAGGCCGTCGAGCAGCTCGCCACCGCGGGGGCGGCCGGCGTGCGGCCCGAGCAGGTCTTCAAAACGTTGATCGTGGAGCTCTCCGGGACGGCGCCGCTCGCTTTGGCGGTCGCGGTGCTGCCGGTACCGGCGAAGCTGTCGTTGAAGTCCGTCGCCGCCGCGCTGGGCGCGCCCAAAGCGGCGTTGGCCGACCCGGCGGCGGCGCAACGAGCGACCGGTTACGTGCTGGGCGGGATCTCGCCGTTCGGCCAGCGCAGGGCGCTGCCGACGGTCGTCGACGCCTCGGCGGCGGACTTCGGCCGGGTGCTGTGCAGCGCCGGCCGGCGCGGCTGGGACGTGGCGGTGGCGCCGGCGGATCTGATCCGGCTGACCGTTGCGGTCGTCGCGGATATCAGCGCCCGGTGAGAGCCGGCCTCAGACGCGCGGCGTGCCGCCCAGCGCGTCGTCGATGGTCGCGCAGAACGACAACTCGCCGTCGAGCCCTACCGCTTTCACCACCCGGCCGACGATGGGTTGGCCGCTCACCAGGCAGAGCTCGATGCCCCGGCGCCGGCACCTGGCCGATTCCTCGATCAATACGCCGAACGCGCACACCGCCATGAACTCCAGCCCACTGGCGTCGACGATCAGCGGACCCGGGACCGCGGTGACCGCAGCGGCTTCGCCGACCAGTCGCCGCCACACGGCTACGTTCGACGCGTCGACACTGCCGCCGGCCGAGACCACCAGCGCCGAGCCGCTGCGTTCCAGCACGACGCGCACCTCGTCGTCCGGAGGAGCCGTCACCGAGGCGAGCACCTCGCTGAGCCGGACCGGACGATCCTGGGCCGACAATTCGGCGATACCCGCCTGGCCCGACGCTTCCCCGCAGCCGCGCCATACCGCGCAGCGACCGAGTTTACGGCGTAAACCGAAGAGCATGCGGATGAAGCTACGCCGAATCGTTTACGATGTAAACCCAACGGCGACGGCGATCAGCCCAAGCGTCGCCAGCGCCACCGACCAGGCCCGCCGGCTCGACAGCGAGGACTGGCACCCGGCGACGTAGTTGGTGTGCGGAGCGCTCTGGCTGGCCACCAGAACTGCGGCAAGGCTCTCGGAATTGGCATCCAGGGCGCCGGAGATATCCGCTGCGACGATGGTGCCGCAGCCGATCGAACCGCCGTCGCCGTCGGAAGTCGACACCGGTGCCACCAGCGCGATCAGCGCCGCACACAACGCCGCCAGCCCCACCGGCCGGACGAGTCTCCGCACCGCCATCTGCCGCTCCCCGTCTGTGCCCGGCATACTCCGTCGCCGGGCGGCGCGCCGCCCGGACCGAAACGCGCCCCGCCCGAACTCGGGCGGGGCGGGCGTTCTCGGTTGTCGGTCAGTCTCGGAAGGCGTCTTTGATGTTCTCGCCGGCCTTCTTCAGGCTTGACTTGCCCTGGTCGCCTTTGCCCTCGTTCTTGAGGTGGTCATTGCCGGTAGCCTTCCCGGTGGCCTCTTTGACCTTGCCTGCGGCGTTCTGCGCAGCGTTTCTCGCCTTGTCCGCCAGTCCCATGCGAAGCTCCTCCCTCATGCGTGCGTGTGACAGGCGAATACCCACCCGGTTTACGACGTAAACACTGGTCGGGGGCGGAGGACCTCAGTGTCGGGCGATTAGCAGCTCGAGCCGGTCCAGCATGGCTTCCAGCGCCTCTTCGAACTCGGCGCTGCTGTGGTCCTGGGACAACATCGGCTGCAGCCGCTGCAACTGCCGATAACTCGACAGGTCGCGCGCGGGCCGGCAGCTGTCGTCGAGCAGGGCCTCGTCCGGGTGAAGCTGCGCGCCGCGCGCGGACACCTCCAACAGCAGGTGCCCGATCAGGAAGGTGGTGTAGGAGCGGTAGGACTCCACCGCGGCGCTGTCGTCGAACCCGTAGGAGATCAGCGTGTCCAGGAAGCTGTCCATCCAGCGCAGGCTGCGCAGCGGCGGCCGAACCCACGGCGCCTCGGGGGCCTGGGTGGCGACCAGCGGGAATACCTCCGGATGGTCGAGGGCGATCTGGCGCACCCCGTGCGCGAGCCGCATCAGGTAGTCCTGCCAGCCGTCTTCTTGTCGCCGCGCGGCGAGTTGGTCGGCATAAAGCCGGTCGATGATGTGGTCGACGACACCGGTCAGCAGGTCACCGCGGCCGTGCACGTAGCGGTAGAGCGCCATCGCCTCGACGCCGCAAGCCGCGCCCAGCGCCCGCATGGTCAGCTTCGACAGGCCGTGGCGGTCGATGAACTCGATCGCCATCTCCAGAATCGCGTCGCGGCTCAACTGCGACGACGAGCGCAGAGTTTCGACGGTGCCGAAGCCCGCGGCGGCCGACGGCCGCTGGGCATCGAGATCGTCGGCATCCACCGGAACACCCCTTTTTCACTGCACCCGCCGGATGATCAGTCGAGTCATCACATCTTCCCAGGCGTGGCGATCGGTCCACAGTTTACGTCGTAAGCCGGCCGCGCAGCACGGGTTCTGGCCGGGACGCTCACCGCGCCGGTGACCACGGCATAGGGTGACTCCATGCCAACCCCAGGACCACTCTCCGGTAAGACCATGTTCATCTCGGGTGCCAGCCGCGGGATCGGCCTGGCGATCGCCAAGCGGGCCGCCGCCGACGGCGCCAACGTTGCGCTGATCGCCAAGACCGCCGAACCGCACCCGAAGCTGTCCGGCACCGTCTACACCGCGGCCGCCGAGATCGAGGACGCCGGCGGGCAGGCACTGCCGATCGTCGGCGACATCCGCGACGGGGACTCGGTGCGCAATGCCGTCGCGACGGCGGTGGAGCGGTTCGGCGGGATCGACATCTGCGTCAACAACGCCTCGGCGATCAACCTGGGCTCGATCCTCGAGGTGCCGCTGAAACGCTTCGACCTGATGAACGAGATCGAGGTGCGCGGCACCTACGCGGTGTCGCAGGCCTGCATCCCGCACATGATCGGACGGGACAACCCGCACATCCTCACCCTGTCGCCGCCGATCCGGCTGGAATCCAAGTGGCTCAAGCCGACCGCCTACATGATGGCCAAGTTCGGGATGACGCTGTGCGCACTGGGGATGGCCGAAGAGCTGCGCTCGCACGGGATCGCGTCCAACACGCTGTGGCCGCGCACCCTGATCGCCACCGCCGCGGTGCAGAATCTGCTCGGCGGCGACGAGGCGATGGCCCGGGCCCGCACGCCCGAGGTCTACGCCGACGCCGCCTACGCGATCATCACCCGGCCGGCCGGCTCCTACACCGGCAACTCGCTGCTCTGCGAGGACGTACTGCTCGAGTCCGGCGTCACCGACCTGTCGGTCTATGACTGCGTTCCCGGCAGCGACCTCGGTGTGGACCTGTGGGTGGACACCGTCAACCCACCGGGCTACGTGCAGCCGTAGCACCGGCACCCCGGAGACATGTCCGAGAACCCGCCGGTCTTTGTCGAGAGCGAGTTCGCGCCGCTGCGCACCGTGGTCCTCGCACAATCCGAACTGGCGCTGCCGGAACATATTCCGGAGTCCGAACTGGCGTTCCTGCCGCCCGGCGAATCTGAAAATGTCTCCGCCGGGCAGGATTTCGGTGTCGCACATCCGCAGCGCCAACGCGCGTGGGAGCAGGAGCGCGAGAATTTCGCGGCGGTATTGCGCCGCTACGGCGTGGAGGTGCTGCGGCCGCGGATGCTGACCGCCGCCGAGAAATCAGCTCACGACGGGTACGCCAATTTCTTTGTGCGCGACCCGTTCTTCACCGTCGGCAACGTCGTGATCGAGGGCTCGGTTCGGTTTCGGCACCGCCGCCGCGAAATCTTCCCGGTGCGCGACATCATGCTGGAGCGGGTGTATCCGGCGGCCTGCAGCTATCTCGCCGTCCCGGCTCCCGAGATCACCGCCGACGACGACGCGACGCTGGGGCCCGGCCCGTTCCTGGAGGGGGGCGACGTCCTGGTGCTCGGCAAGCACGTCTTCGTCGGCACTTCCGGCCTGGCGTCGAACGGCCTCGGCGCGCGCTGGCTGGAGAAACTCCTCGGCGCACAGGGCTACACCGTCGAGGTCGTCCGGCTCAACCGGCAGATCCTGCACTTGGACTGCGCGCTCGGATTGATCCGCGACGGGCTGATGGTGGTGTGCGAAGAGGCACTGCTCGACGGGGTTCCGGAGTCGTTGGCATCCTGGGACCGGATTTCGGTTTCACTGCCGCAGGCCAAGGAGCTGATCACCAATGGGCTGCCGATCAGCCCCGGCGTCTATGTGACCGATCCGGCCTTCGGCGGGGTCGGTGACCAGCTGGAACGCCGTGGCGTGACCGTCGAGTATGTGGGCTTCGGGATCAGCCGATCGCTGGGCGGCGCGTTCCGCTGCAGCACCCAGCCGTTGCTGCGCCGCAGCTAGCCGGTCGGTCGCGGCCCGGTCATCGGCAGGACCAGTCGCAGGCAGGCGCCGCCGTCGTGCGGCACACAGGTCAGCTGGCCGCCGTGCGCGTCGGCCAGCGCCCGCGCGATCGGCAGACCCAGCCCGGCGCCGCCGTGGTCGCGGCCGCGGGCGCTGTCCAGGCGCACCAGCCGATCGAAGACGCGCTCGGCGTCCTCGGCGCGGATCCCGACCCCGGTGTCGGTGACGGTCACTTCGGCCGCGCCGCCGACGCGTCGCACGTCGACGCTGATCTGCCCACCGGGCGGGGTGTAGCGGCGGGAGTTGTCCAACAGATTCGACAGGACCTGTGCCAGCCGGGTGGGGTCCGCCCGGACGGCCAAGGTGTCCAGACCGGTGCGGCCCAGGTTCAGTTGCGGGGCCAGTAACGCCGCCCGCTCGAGCTGGGTGTCGACGATCCCGATCAGATCGACGTCCTTGAGCTCCAGTGGCAGACCGGCGTCGATGTAGCTCAGGTCGAGCATGTCGGTGACCAGCCGGGTGGCGCGGCGGGCTTCGGTGAGCAGCATCGTGGCGCGGCGATGCTGTCGGAGCACTTCGGGGTCGACCGCGTCTTGGCCGTCTTGGCCGACGTCCTGGCCGACGTTGCCGGCGATCTGTTCGGCGGCGGCCTGAATGCCGGCGATCGGGGTGCGCAATTCGTGGGCGGCGTCCGCCAGAAAACGCCGTACCGCCGCTTCGGCGCGCTGCGCCGCGTCGGCGGCCCGCTGCGCGCGCTTCTCGGAATCCTCCAGCTCATCGAGCATATCGTCGAAAGCGCTTGCCGCGCGGCCGAGTTCGGTTCTCGGCCGGTCGGGACGCAACCGGCGGCCGCGGTCGCCGGTGGTGATGTCACGGGCCAGATCGGTGAGCCGGTCCAGCGGAGCGAGCATGGCCCGGCTCACCCCGGCCAGCAGAATCGCCGCCACGAGCAGAGTTCCCAGCCCGGCTTCGATCATCAGGCGTTGCAGTCGGTGCATCGTCTCGACCGCCTCGGTGGTGTCGGCGACCAGGATCACCCGGTCGCCGTTGGCCAGCGGGTGCACCAACACCGTCGCGGTGTCGTCGGGTTCCAGCGGCGGAGGCGGAAACCTCGATCCGGTGGTCGCGTCGGGTTCGATCGCGGGATCACCGTAGCTGGCTCCGTCCGCGGTGACCACGAGCGCGCTGACGACGCCGCCGTTGAGCTGCTCGGCCAGTTGGTCAGCGGAAATCCCCAGTGCCACCAGGGAATCGGCGCGCTGCGTGGCAATCGACAGCCGCTCGTGGAGGCTGCGGTTGGCCATCGCGGTCAACGTCGTGTTGATGACCAGGCCCATGGTGAGCATCAACAGGGCGAGCAGTCCCAACGCCATCACCGTCAGGCGGCGCCGCAGCGACGGGGTGGCGGTCATGAGGCCGACAGTTGCAGCCGGTAGCCGATCCCGCGCACGGTGTGCAGGATCCGCGGCCCGTGCGCCTCCAGCTTCTGCCGCAGGCCGCTGATGTGGACCTGGACCAGGTTGGGATCGTAGGCCTCATAGCCCCACACCGCGTTGAGGATCTGCGCGCTGCTGACGATGCGGCCACGCTGTTCGACGAGATAGACCAGCACCCGCAGTTCGGTGGCGGTCAGACCCAGCGGAGTCCCCGAGCGCGAGGCCACCCCGGCGTCGACGTCGACCATCAGGTCGCCGAACTGCACGGCCGCCGGCAGCCGGCCCCGGCGGCGCAGCACCGCCCCGACCCGCGACACCAATTCGGCGAGCTCGAACGGCTTGACCACGTAGTCGTCGGCGCCGCTGTCGAGCCCGCGCAGCCGGTCGGGCAGGCCGTCGCGCGCGGTGAGCAGCACCACGCCGACCTCGCCCCAGCGCAGGATCACATCCATCAGGGCGAAGCCGTCGCGTCCGGGCAGCATCACATCGAGCACCACCAGATCCGGCCGGAACCCGTCGAGCACCTCCTCCAGCCCGCTGCCGTCGGCCTGGGCGTCGGTCAGATACCCGGCGTCGACCAGCGCCTCGCTGACCATCTCCCGGATCGTCTCCGAATCCTCCACCACCAGCACCCGGGGCGTTCCCACGCTGAAGCTCTCGGCGGCACGCGCTGAGGGATTGCCGCCGCGCCGCTCGGCGGACCGGGAATCGGCCATGGTCCATTGATAACACCGCCACGTCCGGATGGGGAGCGTCCGACGGCCGATTTTCGTCGACTGCCGGATTCTTCAGGTTCACTTCAAGTTCACCGTTTACCGTCCCACCAGCGAATGCGGACAGTGGTGCGCCCAGCGGCCCGTCGACCGACGCGAACCGGGGGGATTCAGGAGAGACCATGATGTTTACCACCAACAGAATTGTCTAGCAATGGATTTCGCTGCGCTGCCACCGGAGGTCAACTCGTCCCGGATGTACTCCGGGGCCGGCGCCGGGCCGTTGCTGGCCGCCGCCACGGCATGGAACTCGCTGGCCGCTGAATTGAACACCGCCGGCCTGGCCTACGACTCGGTGATCGACGAATTGTCCAGCGGCTGGGCCGGACCCAGCTCCGCGGCGATGGCGGCCGCTGCCACCCCCTATGCCCAGTGGATGCATGCCACCGCGGCCCAGGCCGAGTACGCGGCGGCCCAGGCCCGAACGGCCGCTGCGGCCTACGAGGCCGCGTTCGCGATGACCGTTCCGCCGCCGGTGGTCACCGCCAACCGCACCCAGCTGATGACGCTGCTGGCCACCAACTACCTGGGCCAGAACACCGCGGCCATCGCGGCCACCGATGCCCAGTACTACGAGATGTGGGCCCAGGACGCCACCGCCATGTACGGCTACGCCGGTAGTTCCGCGACCGCCAGCAGACTCAGTCCGTTCACCCAGCCGCCGCAGACCACCAACCCGGCGGGGGCGACGAACCAGGCGGGCGCCGTCGGACAGGCGGCCGCCACCGCGACCGGCAGTCACGCCGATACGGTGGCCTCGGCGGTCACCCAGGCGCTGCAGGGCCTGACCACACCGGGCTCCAGGGCCGCCGCCGACCCGATCGAACTGAACAGGGAGGCATCGGATCCGGCCGCCGCGGCACCC
>NZ_LZMF01000148.1:0-38007 GCF_001673565.1 Mycolicibacter sinensis | reverse complement strand
CCTGCGGTCAGGCATGACGCTGCTCGACGTCGGCTGCGGCTGGGGCGCCACCATGCGCCGGGCGATCGAACGGTTCGACGTCAATGTGGTCGGCTTGACCCTGTCGAAGAACCAGGCCGCCCACGTTCAGCGGAGGTTCGATGCGATGGACAGCCCCCGGAGCAGACGGGTGCTCCTGGAAGGCTGGGAAGGGTTCGACGAACCGTTCGATCGCCCGGCGCATGGTGGCGCCCCAGCCGCAGCCGACGTCGAGCAGCGTCATGCCTGACCGCAGGCCCAGCTTGCCCAGGGCCAGATCGATCTTGGCGATCTGCGCCTGCTCCAACGTCATGTCGGCGCGTTCGAAGTAGGCACAGCTGTAGGTCTCGGTCGGGTCCAGAAACAGGCGGAAGAAGTCGTCGGACAAGTCGTAGTGAGCCTGGACATCGGCAAAGTGCGGTGTGAGACGCTCGGTCATTCATGGGCCTTTCGTATCCCCGTGTCGGTCGCGAAGTGCGGAGCGAATCAGGAACCCCCGAAGCACCCCCATGAGGTATTCGGAGCGTCCGGGCTCGTGGATTGGTCCACGGCGGACGTTTTTTGCCAGGCGTCGCAGGGCCGGTTGAACCGTGACCAGAGACCGCAGGCCGCACCGGATAGGGTGGCAAGGTGACCCACTATGACGTCGTAGTCCTCGGAGCCGGCCCCGGCGGGTACGTCGCGGCCATTCGTGCCGCCCAGCTGGGCTTGAACACCGCGATCATCGAACCGAAATACTGGGGCGGGGTCTGCCTCAACGTCGGCTGTATCCCGTCGAAGGCGTTGCTGCGCAACGCCGAATTGGCGCACATCTTCACCAAGGAAGCCAAAACCTTCGGCATCACCGGCGAGGCCACCTTCGACTACGGCGCGGCGTTCGACCGCAGCCGCAAGGTCGCCGACGGCCGGGTGGCCGGGGTGCATTTCCTGATGAAGAAGAACAAGATCACCGAGATCCACGGCTACGGCACCTTCACCGACGCCCACACCATTTCGGTGGCGCTCAACGAGGGCGGCACCGAATCGGTGACCTTCGACCACGCCATCATCGCCACCGGCTCCAGCACCCGGCTGGTGCCCGGTACGTCGCTGTCGGACAACGTCGTCACCTACGAGCAGCTGATCCTCACCCGGGAACTGCCCCAATCGATCGTCATCGCCGGCGCCGGCGCGATCGGCATGGAGTTCGGATACGTGCTGGCCAACTACGGCGTCGAGGTCACCATCGTCGAGTTCCTGCCGCGGGCGCTGCCCAACGAGGACGCCGATGTCTCCAAGGAGATCGAGAAGCAGTTCAAGAAACTCGGTGTCACCATCCGCACCGGAACCAAGGTGGAAAGCATCGAAGACGACGGGTCGACGGTATCGGTCGTCGTCAGCAAGGACGGCAACAGCGAGACGCTGAAAGCCGACAAAGTGTTGCAGGCCATCGGTTTTGCGCCCAACGTCGAGGGCTACGGCCTGGAGGCGGCCGGGGTCGCGCTCACCGACCGGGGCGCGATCGGCGTCGAGGAGTACATGCAGACCTCGGTCCCGCACATCTACGCGATCGGTGACGTGACCGGTCTGTTGCAACTCGCCCACGTCGCCGAGGCGCAGGCCGTGGTGGCCGCCGAGACCATCGCCGGTGTGGAGACGATGTCGCTGGGCGACTACCGGATGATGCCGCGGGCCACGTTCTGCCAGCCGCAGGTGGCCAGCTTCGGGCTCACCGAGCAGCAGGCCCGCGACGAGGGCTATGACGTCAAGGTGGCCAAGTTCCCGTTCACCGCCAACGGTAAAGCGCACGGCGCCGGCGATCCCAGCGGGTTCGTCAAGCTGATCGCCGACGCCCGCTACGGCGAACTGCTCGGCGGGCACCTGATCGGCCACGACGTCTCCGAGCTGCTGCCCGAGCTGACTCTGGCGCAGAAGTGGGACCTCACCGCCAACGAGTTGGCCCGCAATGTGCACACCCACCCGACCATGTCCGAGGCGCTGCAGGAGTGCTTCCACGGACTGACCGGGCACATGATCAACTTCTGACGTTCGTCAGCCCTTCGCCAGGGTGAACTGGGCGACGTAGCTGACGTTGCGTTGAAAGAAGTCGGCGCAGCCCAGTAGGTACTTCACATACCGGTCGTAGATCTCCTGGGAGGTCACTGCGATCGCCTGGTCCCGCGCCGCCTGCAGCCGGGTCGCCCAGGTGTCCAGGGTCCGCACGTAATCCGGTGTCAGGTCCTGGCGGCCGGCCAGCGAAAATCCCGCGGCCGCAGAGTATTCGAGGACATCCTCGTCACACGGCACCGAGCCGCCCGGGAAGATCTCTTTGGCGATGAAGCGCATGAACCTCAGGTCGGTCATCGTGATCGGGATGCCCATCTCCGGCCAGCGCTTCAACGGATGACCCATGATGGTCTGCAGCACCATCCGCCCGTCGTCGGGCATCACCCGGTGGCACAGCTCGAAGAACGCGGCGTAGCGCTCCTTGGGGAAGGCTTCGAACGCCTCGATGGACACGATGCGGTCGACGGGTTGGTCGAACTCCTCCCAGCCGCGCAGCAGAATCCGGCGGGAGCGGCCGGTGTCGATGTCGTCCAGCACCTGCTGGCCGAGGCTGCACTGGTTCCTGCTCAACGTCAGACCCACCACGTTGACGTCGTAGGTTTCGATCGCCCGCCGCATCGCCGAGCCCCATCCGCAGCCGACGTCGAGCAGCGTCATCCCCGGCGCGAGGTCGAGCTTGGCCAGCGCGAGATCGATTTTCGCGATCTGCGCCTCCTGTAGCGACATGTCCTCGCGTTCGAAATAGGCGCAGCTGTAGGTCCGGGTCGGATCCTGGAACAAGCCGAAGAACTCGTTCGAGATGTCATAGTGGGCCTGCACATCCTCATACGCCACCGGCATCTTCGGTGCACCCGACGTGGTGTCGGCCATCGGTGTGAGCTCCTGCCTGCCGTGGTGGATCCGGACGCCGCCCAAGCCCGTCAGGCGGGTGTCTTCTCGCAGGTGAACTGGGCGACGTCGGTGTAGCCGACCCGGAACAACTCGGCGCATCCGGTCAAGTACTTGTGGAACCGCTCGTAGACAGCCTCGGAGGTGATGGCGACGGCCTCGTCGTGGTGGGCTTCCAGATTGTTCGCCCAGGTCTCCAGGGTCCGAACGTAGTGCGGCTGCAGGTGCTGCTCGCGGGTGATGGTGTAGCCGGCATTGCCGGCGTGGTCGGTGATCTGCGCGGCCAGTGGGAGCCGCCCGCCGGGGTAGATCTCGTCCATGATGAATTTGATGAACCGCACCCGTGACATCGTCAGCGGCAGCTGCTTGGCCTTGATCTCCGCATCGCTGGGAATGATGATGCTGTGCAGCAGCATCACCCCGTCGTCGGGCATCCAGCTGAACGTCTTCTTGAAGTAGTCGTCGTAGGAGTTGAAGCCGAAGTGCTCGAACGCGCCGATCGACACGATCCGGTCGACCTGCCCGTCGAATTCCTCCCACGGCTGTAGCCGCACTTCCATGCGGCGGCCGCTGGTGGAGTTCGCGAACACGTTGTCCTCGATGTGCTGCTTCTGGTTCTCCGAGAGGGTCAGGCCGATGACGTTGACGTCATAGCGCTCGGCGGCCCGCCGGATCGTCGAGCCCCATCCGCAGCCGATGTCGAGCAACGTCATCCCGGGTTGTAGGCCCAGTTTGCCCAGCGACAGGTCGACTTTGGCCAACTGCGCTTCCTGCAGCGTCATGTCCTCGCGCTCGAAGTAGGCGCAGCTGTAGGTCTGCGACGGGTCCTGCCACAGCTTGAAGAAGTCGTTGGAGATGTCGTAGTGGAACTGCACTTCGCCTTTGTCTGATCCGCGCGTCTGCGCAGCGGATTTCGAGAGCCACCGGGACTCGGCTTTGGATCGTGCGCTTGTTGAATCTGCCACGGCTGGGTCCTGTCCGGAAGAAGCGAAGTCGGGGGACGACGTGCTGGTGGCTCAACACTGGGGTTGACAGTACGCCCCGAATGGCCGCGGTGCGTCGCAGGTTTTCGGCGCGGCGCACCCGTCCATCCGGCGGCCGGCGCCGAATACCTGGATATGCAGATGTCGCCGGCGGACGCCGCCTGTGAACCCAGCAGCGGTGCGGCCCGGCGGATCGCGCCGGCGGGGATCAGCGTGGCCGCCGTCGGGGTGCTCTACGGCTACGACCTGTCCACCTTCGCCGGGGCGTTGCGTGACCTCACCGCCGAGTTCGGCCTGTCCACGCGCCAGCAGCAGATGGTGACGGCCGCGGTGGTGATCGGCGAGGTCGCCGGGGCGGTCGGCGGCGTTCGGCTTGCCGACACCATCGGCCGCAAACGGGCCACCGTGCTGGCCACGGCCGGCTACGCCGCGTTCGCGGCGATCAGTGCCGCCGCGGTATCGCTACCGCTGCTGCTGGTGGCGCGGCTGCTGGTGGGGCTGGCGATCGGGGTATCGCTGACGGTGGTTCCGGTCTTCCTCGCCGAGTGCGCACCGGCCAGGGTTCGGGGTGCACTGCTGGTCGCCTCCCAGTTGACGACGACGGTCGGCATCATCGCCGGCTACCTGGCGGCCTCGCTGCTGGCCGGCTCGCACAGCTGGCGATGGTCGCTCGGGCTGGCGGCAGTGCCGGCGCTGCTGATCCTGCCGGCACTGCTGCCGATACCGGATACCGCTCGGTGGTATCTGCTCACCGGCCGGCCGGCCCTGGCCCGCCGGGCACTCGCGGTGCTCGATCCGGCGGCCGACATCGAGGCCGGCCTCGCCGAGATCTCGTTGGCGCTGGCGGAAGAACGCGGTGGCGGTTGTGCCGAGATGCTGCGGCCACCCACCCGGCGGGCCACCGTCTTCGTGCTGGGTCTGGGCTTCGTGGCGCACCTGACCGGGATCAACGCCATCATCTACTACAGCACCCAGCTGTTCGGCGCCCTCGGATTCACTGGCAACGCAGCGCTATTGGCATTGCCGGCGCTGATCCAAGTGGCCGGTCTGGCGGCCGCGGGCGCCGCCTTGCTGCTCGTCGACCGGGTTGGAAGGCGACCGATCCTGTTGTCCGGAGCGGCGACGATCGTGACCGCCGACGTCGTGGTGGCCGGCGCCTTCGTTGCCGGAGCGGCGGCGCTGGGTGCGTTCGGTGTACTGCTGTTCGTGGCCGGATTCAGCGTCGGCTTCGGGGCCATCGTCGGCGTCTATGCGGGGGAGTGTTTCCCGGCCCGGTTGCGCGCCGCGGGGGTCGGGGGCGATGCTCACCGCTGATCTGGTGGCCAATGTCATTGTCACGTCGGTGTTTTTGAGCATGCTGCGATCACTGGGAGGCGCGGGCACGTTCGCGGTACTGGGTGCGGTCGCGCTGCTGGCGTTGATGTTCTGCTATCGGTTGGCCCCGGAGACCAACGGCCGGCAGTTGGAGGATATCGGGAGCCTGCTCAGCCTGCCAGCAGAACGAAAATGGCTAATCCGGTGAGCATGCCGGTCGCGTTGGCGCAGGCGTTGACCACGTCATTGCCCACCCATCGCCACCCCGACGACGGCTGCGTCGGTGCCCCGCAGTGCAGCCGGTCCTCCACGGTGGCCTGACAGGCCGCGCAGACGAACCGGGCCTGCACACTGGCACCGATCGCGGTGTCCACCAGCGAGCCGACCACGCCGGCGGCCAGCCCGACCGGCAGCATCGCCCACCCGCCGAACACGGCACCGAATGCGCCCACCGCCAGCGCTCCCAGCACGGTGGCGGCCGAGCCCAGCGGTGACACCGCCCCGGAGCTGCCCTTGGGGACCCGGCGGAAGCTCCGCAGCGATAGCGGCTCCCGGTGGGAGAAGCGGCCGATCTCCGATGCCCACGAGTCGGCGATGCCGGCGGCGATCCCGCCGATGGAGACGGCGTACCAGGCCGGATCGCGGGTGAAGGCAAACCCGATCACCGGCACCAGCACCGGAAGGCCGGCGTTGACCGCGACCTGGCTCATGGTGCGCATACCTGCCGACCGGCCGGGCCGGCGATAGGCGGTGAGCAGGCTGGTCAGCGAGAAGAACACCGCGGCCGGGATGATCCACGCCCACCCGCCGAGACCGACGGCGACCCCGGCGATCAGACCGCCGCACAGCGCGCCGGGCAGATCCAGCCAGCGCATCCGGAGCATGAAAGGCACGATGGCGCAGCCGAACACGGCCGCCGCCAACCAGCGCAGCGCGTCGTCGGTCGACAGCTCACGCGCGACGTGCAACAGCAGCGCTACCCACGGCGTGATCAGCAGGTTGTCCGCCGCCGGCCATACCAGCAGCTCCACCGCCGCCGTGGTCACCGCGACGAATACCGAAACCGCTACCGCCAGGAACGAATTCAGTTCGAGACCGGCTAGGCAGAACACCAGCGACACCGCGAAGGCGATCGCCACGAAGGCCACCGAACCCTCCAGGGTGCGCACCCCGCCGCCGGCCTCCACCCGGTGCCGGCCGAAGCGGTCCCCGATCAGCGCCGCACCTGCGTCGGCCAGGCCCAGCACCACCACACCCGCGGCGATCGCCACCCGATCCGGCCAGAACGCCAGCACCGCGACCAGTGCCCCGGCGGCGAACCCGACCAGCCCGTAGTCGCGGGAGCGGGTCCCGTCGAAAACCCCCGGCACCGGAATCAGGCCCCGCTCTACGATGACCGCCAACGCCACCGTCGCGACGGCCAGCACGCCCGCCACCACCGCCTGGTGCGAGAGCTGGAAGGCGGCCAGGGCGGCGAACAGCCCGCACAGGGCATGGGGAATCTTGCGGGTGACCAGCGGGCCGGCGCCTCGGCGCACCAGCGCTCGCCCGACGACGATCAGCACGGCCGCGATCAGCAGGATCCCGCCCCCGGCGACGGCCAGGTCGTGGCCAACGGTAGCTGTCACGCAGCGCTACTCGTCGAAGTCCAGCGGCACCCGCAGTGCGCTCAGCGTGGCGGCCAGCGCGTCGTATTGCGATGTCAGCATGACGAATTCGATCAGCCGAGGACGATCCAGGTGCTTCGACAACTCCGCCCAGGTGGCATCCGAAAGGGTGCGGGTCTCCACCAGTTCGTCGATCGCGGTCAGCATGGCGCGCTGACGATCGTCGAGTTCGGCGAAACGGGGACCGCCGGGGCCTTCGAAGATGCGGGCCTGGGTGGCGTCGTCCAGGCCGGCGGCCCGGCCCATCCGCTTGTGGTGCTGCAGTTCGTACTGGCTGTCGCGCAGGTGCCCCACCCGCAGGATCACCATCTCGGTGTCGCGGGTGGACAGCTTGCCGCCGCGCATCAGCACGCCGCCGAACGGCAACCAGGACCACATCAACCGCTTGTGCTGGCCGAGCGTGGTGAATAGATGCGCCCGGGGCACGCGCTGGCGGGCCGCGACGACCTTGCAGACAAGCCAGTTGGCGAGACCGAGGTCGCGCAGGCCGGGGGCTTGGGGGATACGAGCTGTCACCGCTGTTGCTTTACCAGATACGGCGACACCGTGCTGCGGTGTTCGTTGAGATCGAGGTCGCGGCCCAGCGCCGGGAACGCCCGCTGGGGGCAGTTGTCGCGTTCGCAGACCCGGCAACCCGCACCGATCGGGGTGGCCGGCACGTCCTGGCCACCGTGCAGGTCGAGCCCCTCGGAGTAGACCAGCCGGTGGGCGTGCCGCAGTTCGCAGCCCAGCCCGATGGCGAACATCTTGTCCGGCTGGCCCCACCGCGCGGCGCGGCGTTCGACGGTGCGCGCCACCCACAGGTATTTGCGGCCATCGGGCATCTCGGCGATCTGCACGCCGATCTTGCCCGGGTTGCCGAACGTCTCGTAGACGTTCCACAGCGGGCAGGTGCCGCCGCTGGAGGAGAAGTGAAAGCCGGTGGCCGACTGACGTTTTGACATGTTTCCCGCGCGATCGACGCGGACGAAGGAGAACGGCACGCCGCGCATCGACGGCCGCTGCAGGGTGGAAAGGCGGTGGGCGATGGTCTCGTAGCTGACCCGGTAGAACGCCGACAGTCGCTCGATGTCGTAGCGGAACGTCTCGGCACTGTCGTGGAACTGCCCGTAGGGCAACACGATCGCCGCGGCGAAGTAATTGGCCAGCCCCAGCCTGGCCAGAGTCCGCGAGTCCTTCGAGGTGAACTTGCCCTCGTCGACCATCGCCGAGATCTGGTCGTCGAATTCCAGGTAGGCCAGCTCGGCGGCCATCTTGAAAACCCGCTGGCCCCAGGACAGGTGGGTGGAGATGTCCAGGGTCTTGGTCGTCGCGTCGTAGCGGTGCAGCACCGTGTCGCCCAGATCGATCCGGCGGTTGATGTGCACGCCGTGTACCTCGGTGAGCCGGTTGGCCAACTCGACGGCCAGCTCGCCCTGGTGCCGGCGCATCCGGGTGGCCAGCTGCTCGGCGGCGGTGTCGAGTTCGTGTAGGTAGTTCTGTCGCTGATAGAAGTAGTCGCGGACCTCTTCGTGCGGCATGGTGATTGCGCCGGTGCCGCTGCCGTCGGTGTAGCGCTCTTCGGTGGCCGCGGCGAGTTGGGCGGTGGTGATCCGGTAGCGGCGGTGCAGGTTGACCATCGCGCGGGCCAATTTGGGGTGGGCGCTGACCAATTCGGCCACCTCGGTCAGTGCGACGTCGATGTCCAGGTCGCGGTCCATCGTGACCTCGCGCAACTCGGCGACCAGCCGGGTGTCGTCCTGGGAGGCGAAGAAGGTGGCGTCGACCCCGAAGACCTCGGTGATGCGCAGCAGCACGGCCACCGTCAGCGGCCGGACGTCGTGCTCGATCTGGTTGAGGTAACTCGGTGAGATCTCCAACATCTGCGCCAGTGCGGCCTGACTGAACCCGCGCTCGCTGCGCAGCTGGCGCACCCGGGAACCGACGTAGGTCTTGGCCACTTCACCGACCCTACCTGTTGCGAAGGCGGCATTCGCATCATTGGCATGGCATGATCACTCAGGGAAAACGACGGGGAGCTTCGATGCAGCCGACAGATGAGCCGACCGGTCTGGCGAAGGTGTTGATGCCGGTGCCCGACCCCCACCCGGACGTTTTCGACCGGCAGTGGCCGCTGCGGGTCGCCGACGTCGACCGGCGCGGCCGGCTGCGGATGGACGCGGCTGCCCGCCACATCCAGGACATCGGCCAGGACCAGCTCCGGGAGATGGGGTACGAGGCCACTCACCCGCTCTGGATCGTTCGGCGCACCATGATGGACCTGATCGCACCCGTCGAGTTCCAGGACGTGCTGCGGGTGCGGCGCTGGTGCTCGGGCACCTCCAACCGCTGGTGCGAGATGCGGGTCCGCATCGACGGTAAGCGCAGCGGCGGCCTCATCGAATCCGAGGCGTTCTGGATCAACATCAACCGCGAGACCCAGGGCCCGGCGCGCATCTCCGACGATTTCCTGGCTGGGCTCAAACGCACCACCGGTGTCGACCGGCTGCGCTGGAAGGCCTACTTGAAATCCGGTGGCCGCGAGGACGCGGCCGAGATCCACGAGTACCCGATCCGGTTCACCGACATCGACATCTTCGATCACATGAACAACTCGGTGTACTGGACTGTCGTCGAGGACTACCTGTCGAGCTACCCGGAGCTGCTCGCGGCGCCGCTGCGGGTCACCCTGGAGCATGAAGCCGCCGTCGCGCTCGGCGACAAACTAGAGATCGTCTCGCACATCTACCCGGCCGGATCGACCGATCGGTTCGGGCCCGAACTGGCCGATCGCGCTGTTAGAACGCTCACATACCTGGTGGGCGAAGAGGTCAAAGCGCTCGCCGCGATCTTCCCGCTGTAACACGTTCTAGTCAGTACGGGCGTACTGCTAAAACCCGCGTTGAGCTGTGTAGATAAGTTACCGACCGGTAGCTTTTGCGGCACGGACCACAAGAGGGCCTCCGCATGATTCTTCGCAAACTTCGCATAACGGTCGTACTGTTTTGCCAAACTTGGCAACAAAAACCAGTGGACCTGGGCTGATGTGGTGTGTCAAGGTCGCATTAACACACCAGTGAATCCGTCGGGGTGTTGGCAAGTCCGAGAAGCGCCCGGCGGTCGCGACCATGAAGGAGCAGCCATGTCGACCGTCGGCACGCCGAAGAGCCCCGAGCAGATCCAGCACGACTGGGACCACAACCCGCGCTGGAAGGGCGTCACCCGCACCTACTCGGCCGAGGACGTCGTCGCGCTGCAGGGCCACGTCGTCGAGGAGCACACCCTGGCCCGCCGCGGCGCCGAGGTGCTCTGGGAGCAGCTGCACGACCTGGACTACATCAACGCCCTGGGCGCACTGACCGGCAACATGGCCGTCCAGCAGGTCCGGGCCGGCCTGAAGGCCATCTACCTGTCCGGCTGGCAGGTCGCCGGTGACGCGAACCTGTCCGGACACACCTACCCCGACCAGAGCCTCTACCCGGCCAACTCGGTGCCGCAGGTCGTGCGCCGGATCAACAACGCGCTGCTGCGCGCCGACGAGATCGCCAAGGTCGAGGGTGACACCTCGGTGGAGAACTGGCTGGCCCCGATCGTCGCCGACGGTGAAGCCGGCTTCGGTGGCGCGCTCAACGTCTACGAGCTGCAGAAGGCGATGATCGCCGCCGGCGTCGCAGGTTCGCACTGGGAGGACCAGCTGGCCTCGGAGAAGAAGTGCGGCCACCTGGGCGGCAAGGTGCTGATCCCCACCCAGCAGCACATCCGCACGCTGACCTCCGCCCGTCTGGCCGCCGACGTGGCCGGCGTGCCGACCGTGGTGATCGCCCGCACTGACGCCGAGGCGGCCACCCTGATCACCTCGGATGTCGACGAGCGCGACCAGCCGTTCATCACCGGTGACCGCACCGCCGAGGGCTTCTACCGGGTCAAGAACGGCTTGGAGCCGTGCATCGCCCGGGCCAAGGCCTACGCTCCCTACGCCGACCTGATCTGGATGGAGACCGGCACGCCGGACCTGGAGCTGGCCCGCAAGTTCGCCGAGGGCGTCAAGGCTGAGTTCCCCGACCAGATGCTGGCTTACAACTGCTCGCCGTCGTTCAACTGGAAGCAGCACCTGGATGACGCGACCATCGCCAAGTTCCAGAACGAGCTGGGCGCGATGGGCTTCAAGTTCCAGTTCATCACGCTGGCCGGCTTCCACGCCCTGAACTACTCGATGTTCGACCTGGCCCACGGCTACGCCCGCAACCAGATGAGCGCCTACGTCGAGCTGCAGGAGCGCGAATTCGCCGCCGAGGAGCGGGGTTACACCGCGACCAAGCACCAGCGCGAGGTCGGTGCCGGCTACTTCGACCGGATCGCCACCACCGTCGACCCGACGTCGTCGACGACCGCGCTGGCCGGCTCGACCGAAGAGGGCCAGTTCCACTGAGTCCCTGACTTTCCGCCGAGCAGTCGCGAAAGCCCCGTCCTGTAGAGCTTTTTAGGGGCTTTCGTGTCTGCTCGCCGGGGAATGGCTTCCGCGGTGCTTGTCGGATTGTGCCGCGGGGGAGTTGACAGCGCAGGCCCCGCCCAGCCAGCCTGGGCGGGGCCTGTTGCTGCTGTGAAGGCTGCACAGGAACGTCGGGTAGGGCCGAAAGGAACACAGTGTCGATCCAACGAGTAGGTGTCATCGGAGCCGGGCAGATGGGCGCCGGAATCGCCGAGGTGTCCGCGCGCGCCGGCGTGCAGGTGAAGGTCTTCGAGACCACCGACGCCCTGGTCACCGCGGGACGCAACCGGATCGTCAAGTCGCTGGAGCGCGGAGTGAGCGCCGGCAAGATCACCGAACGCGAGCGCGACGACGCCGTGGCCAACCTGACCTTTACCACCGACCTGGGCGAGCTGGCCGACCGGCAGCTGGTCATCGAGGCCGTCATCGAAGACGACGCCGTCAAGGCCAAGATCTTCGCCGAACTGGACCGGGTGATCACCGACCCCGACGCGGTGCTCGCCTCGAACACCTCGTCGATCCCGATTATGAAGATCGCCGCCGCCACCGCCAATCCGCAGCGGGTGCTGGGTCTGCACTTCTTCAATCCGGTGCCGGTGTTGCCGCTGGTCGAGCTGGTCAGCACGCTGGTCACTGACGAAGCCGCCGCCGCGCGCACCGAGGAGTTCGCCAGCGCGGTGCTGGGCAAGCAGGTGGTGCGCTGCTCGGACCGCTCCGGTTTCGTGGTCAACGCCCTGCTGGTGCCCTACCTGCTGTCGGCGGTGCGCATGCTGGAGTCGGGGTTCGCCACCGTCGAGGACATCGACCGGGCGATCGTCGCCGGGCTCTCGCATCCGATGGGCCCGCTGCGGCTGTCCGACCTCGTCGGCTTGGACACGCTCAAGCTGATCGCCGACAAGATGTACGAGGAGTTCAAGGAGCCGCTCTACGCCGCGCCGCCGCTGCTGCTGCGCATGGTCGAGGCCGGCCAGCTCGGCAAGAAGTCCGGACGGGGCTTCTACACCTACTGAGCTTGCGCCGCCCGCCGCCAGGGCAGCATCGGCGACGGGTGCGGGCCGGCGTTGAACTTCTCCAGCGACCCGCCCACCTCGACGATGCCGCACAACGCGTTCCAGCTCAGCATCGTCAGGTAGTCGATCAGGTCATCGGCGCTCATCCGCGGGTCCAGCAGCCACGAGTGGGTGGCCAGCTGCACCCCGCCGACGATCATGTACGCCCACGGCTCGACCCCCTGGGTGTCCATGCCGACCGCGTTCATCCGGCGGCGCAGCATCACCGCGAGCATCCGGGCGATGATGCGCTCGGAGTCGGCGATCACCTTGCTCTTGGACGCCGAGCTGTTGGCCATCACGAACCGGTACGGCTCGGGCTCGTTGGCCACCGTCTGCACGTACACCCGGATGATCTCGCGGACCAGGTCGAAGCCGTCCAGGTTCGCCGACAGCGCAGCCGCCATATTGGGGATCAGCGTGGTCTGGGCGAAGCGCATCATCACCGCGGTGGTCAGGTCGTTCTTGTCGACGAAGTAGCGGTACAGCACCGTCTTGGATACGCCGATCTCGGCGGCGATCTCGTCCATGCTCACGTAGCGTCCGCGGCGCCGGATCGCCTCGATCGTCCCGTCGATCAGGTCATTTCGGCGGTCGACCTTGTGTTGGTGCCAGCGCCGCTTGCGACCATCGGTCTTGGCGACCCCGGCTCGAAGCTGCTCTGCCACTGTCACGGGTTCCCATTCACTAGACGTATAGATAATACGGCTCGGTCCAGCAAACTTGGGGGTCCGGTAACAGTTACCGGTGGTTTAGCGAGGCTCGACGGAGGAGAGGCGAAGCTGGAACCGCCGCGTGAACCGAGTGGTTTAGCGAGGCTCGACGGAGGAGAGGCGAAGCTGGAACCGCCGCATGAACACCAGTGGTTTAGCGAGGCTCGACGGAGGAGGGGCGAAGCTGGAACCGCCGCATATACCCGGGGCCCGCGATGGCGGATGATGGTGTGGTGGTGCATCGAGAAAACCGCCCGGCGTGGCCGGGTGCGGCGCGGACCATGCAGTCGCTGGCGGAGTCGTTCGCCGACGCCGATCCGGCCGCCGATGCCGTCCGGCTGCGCGATCTGCGCCGGATGAAGGTCGTCGCACTGAGCTTCCTGCTTGGTGCGACCGTCGTCTTCCTGCTGTGCCGGTGGGCGCAAACGGACGGAACAGCCCCGACCTGGGTGGGTTACGTCGGTGCCGCCGCCGAGGCCGGCATGGTCGGCGCCCTGGCGGACTGGTTCGCGGTCACCGCACTGTTCAAGCACCCGCTGGGCATCCCGATCCCGCACACCGCGATCATCAAACGCAAGAAGGACCAGCTCGGCGAGGGCCTGGGCACGTTCGTGCGGGAGAACTTCCTATCCCCGCCGGTGGTGGAGACCAAGCTGCGCGACGCGCAGATCGCCGGACGGCTGGGCAAGTGGCTTTCCGCGCAGGACCACGCCGAGCGGGTGGCCGCCGAGACCGCGACCGTGCTGCGGGTGCTGATCGAGATGCTGCGCGACGACGACGTGCAGGACGTGATCGACCGGATGATCGTGCAGCGCATCGCCGAGCCGCACTGGGGCCCGCCGGTCGGCCGGGTGCTGGGCACCCTGCTCGCCGAGAACCGGCAGGAGGCGCTGATCCAGTTGCTGGCAGACCGGGCGTTCCAGTGGTCGCTGAATGCCGGTGAAGTCATTCAGCGAGTGGTGGAGCGGGATTCGCCGACCTGGTCGCCGCGGTTCGTCGATCACCTGGTCGGCGACCGGATCCACCGCGAGCTGATGGACTTCACCGACAAAGTGCGCCGCAACCCCGATCACGAGTTGCGGCGCAGCGCAACCCGGTTCCTGTTCGAGTTCGCCGACGACCTGCAGAACGACCCGGCGACCATCGCCAAAGCCGACGCGGTCAAGGATCAGCTGATGGCCCGCGAAGAGGTCGCCCACGCCGCGGCGACGGCCTGGCGGACATTGAAGCGGCTTGTGCTCGAAGGTGTCGACGACCCGTCCGGCGCGTTGCGCACCCGGGTGGCCGCAACCGTGGTTCAGATCGGTGAGTCGTTGCGCGACAAGGCCGACCTGCGCGACAAGGTGGACAACTGGATCGTGCGCGGCGCACAGCATCTGGTGGGGCATTACGGGGTGGAGATCACCGCGATCATCACGGAGACCATCGAGCGCTGGGACGCCGCGGAGGCGAGCCGGCGCATCGAATTGCATGTCGGACGCGATCTGCAGTTCATCCGGATCAATGGCACCGTGGTGGGTGCGCTGGCCGGGCTGGCGATCTACGCCATAGCTCAGCTTATGTTCTGACCTGCGCTAGCAAGTGCTTGCAAAAGTTAGCACTAGGTCGTATCGTGGATTTTGTCAGCAGTCGTAAGTCCACGAAAGGGGCCACCGGTGTCGCAGGACGACAAGCTCACCGCAGCGGTCTCCACGGCTGCGGCGGACATCGGCAGCTTCATCCGGGCGCAGCGCGAAGCCGCACAGGTGTCCATGCGGCAGCTGGCCGACAAGGCCGGCGTCAGCAATCCGTACCTCAGCCAGATCGAGCGCGGATTGCGCAAGCCCTCCGCTGACGTCCTCAATCAGATCGCCAAGGCCCTGCGGGTCTCCGCCGAGGTGCTCTATGTGCGTGCGGGAATCCTGGAGCCCAGCGAGAAGAGCGAGGTCCGCGACGCCGTCATTGCCGATGCGGCGATCACGGAACGACAGAAGCAGGTTCTGCTCGACATCTATACCTCTTTCGTCCAGCAGAACGAAGCCGACGGTGAGGAGACGACACCTGCCTGATCCTCATTCGTCCTCAACCGCACAAGAAGAACCAAACCCGAAAGGAATCCCTGACATGGCCGAGAACCCCAGCATCGAAGAACTGAAAACCCCCCTGCTCGCCGCGATCGGCGCTGCCGACCTGGCCCTGGCCACCATGACCGACCTCGTCGCCAACCTGCGCGAGCGCGCCGGTGAGGCCCGCGAGGACGCCAGCAGCCGGGTCGAGGAGAGCCGTGCGCGCCTGAACAAACTGCAGGAGGAGCTGCCCGAGCAGTTCGCCGAGCTTCGGGAGCGTTTCACCGCTGACGAGCTGCGCAAGGCCGCCGAGGGCTACGTGGAGGCCGCCAGCGGCCGCTACAGCGACCTGGTTGCCCGTGGCGAGGCTGCTCTGGAGCGGCTGCGCAACCAGTCCGGTCTCGATGACGCCTCGACGCAGGTGGAGGGTTACGTCGACCATGCCGTCGAGCTGACCCAGGAGGTGCTGGGCAACGTCGCGTCGCAGACCCGCGAGGTCGGCGAGCGCGCCGCCAAGCTGGTCGGCATCGAGCTGCCCAAGAAGGAGCAGGCCAAGAAGGCTTCGCCGGCTGGTGAGGCCGCCAAGAAGGCTCCGGCGCCGGCCGCGGCCAAGAAGGCTTCCCCGGCCAAGAAGGCGGCTGCCAAGCCCGCCGCCAAGAAGGCTCCGGCCAAGAAGGTCACCCAGAAGTAACCGCAGTTCGACGCCCGGGACGGTACCCGCTTAGGCTTGCAGCGTGTTCGCTATGAGCCTGGTGGGTATCGTCCTCGGCGTTTTGCAGCTCGCCGTCTTCGCGACGTCGGTGTACGCGTTCGTCCACGCTGCGATGCAGCGCTCCGACGCCTACACCGCTGCCGACAAGCTGTCCAAGCCGGTTTGGCTGGTGATCCTCGGCGTGGGCGGGCTGCTGGCCCTGGTTCTGCAGGTGATGGGGATGGCGATCGCCGCGTGTGCCGCCGGGGTTTACCTGGTCGACGTGCGGCCCAGACTGCTCGAGGTTCAGGGCAAGTCCCATTAGCCGCATGGTCGGTTCTGTCGGGGCGGCCGCAGTGCTGACGGCGGCCCTGTTCACGGCCGCCGCGCCGGCCGCAGCCGAGGCCGGGCTCTCGCGTCTCGTCGACTACACCGAGTGGGTCAGCTACGGCGACCTGTCCAGCCTGCGGGTATATCCGACCCCGGCCGGCCGGTCCGCGGCCGCCCGGTTGGACGCCGCAGCCGAGGGTGAGCAGGCCTGGCGCGAAGTGCTCGCCGCTGCCCCGGACGCAGACGCCCCGGGCATGAAAGACCAGTTTCTGTGCCACTGGAACTATGCCGAGTTCGCCCGGCCCGGCAAGACCAGCTGGAACCTGGAACCGTGGCGGCCCGTCGTCGACGGTCTGACGATGCTGGAATCCGGATGTAATCCCGGTGCCGCCGAGGAGGCCTTCTGATGCCCGGATGGGACCGCGACCAGGTGGCCAAACTGGTCGACCACACCTTGCTCAAACCCGAAGCGACCACTGAGCAGGTCGTCGCCGTCGTCGCCGAAGCCGCCGAACTCGGCGTCGCCGCCGTGTGCGTGTCACCGTCAGTGGTGGCCGTCGCCGCGGCGGCCAACCCGGCCGGGGTCCGGATCGCAGCAGTCGCGGGCTTTCCGTCCGGCAAACACCTGCCGGTGGTCAAAGCGCAGGAGGCGGCGCTGGCGGTGGCGGCCGGGGCCGCCGAAATCGACATGGTCATCGACGTCGGCGCCGCACTGGCCGGTGATTTCGCCGCGGTGGGCGCCGACATCGGCACCGTGCGCGCCGCCGCCCCCGACGCCGTGCTCAAGGTGATCCTGGAATCCGCCGCGCTGCTGGACTCGGGCGGCGACGCGACCCTGGTCGCGGCCTGTCGCGCCGCCGAAGACGCCGGCGCGGATTTCGTCAAGACCTCCACCGGATTTCACCCCTCCGGCGGCGCGTCGGTGCGCGCGGTGACGCTGATGGCCGACACCGTCGGCGACCGGCTGGGCATCAAGGCCAGCGGCGGTATCCGCACTGCCGACGATGCGCTGGCGATGCTCGAAGCCGGGGCGACCCGACTGGGACTGTCGGGCACCCGCGCGGTGCTCGACGGGCTGGGCTAGCGCTTACAGTCTCGCGAAGCACTGACTCGACGACGACGCCGGGATGGTGGCGTTCTGCGTCGAAAACTTCACCACCACACCGGAATCGGTGACCTGCGAGCTGTCGATGTGGATCCCCAGCGGAAGGTCGCCGGTCACTTTGCCGGTGAGGTCATCGAGGTTGCGCTGCACGGTCTCGGTGTCCAAGTCCTTGCCCAGCGCCTCCAGGTCCACCACCTCCAGGTGCAGCCCGTTGTCGACGATCTGCGGCTTGACGGTGGCGCGGTTGAGCAGGCCCTTGAGCTCGACGGTGCCGGCGCCCGGGTCGGTGGTGACCTTGCCGGTGACAACGCTGCCGATCACCGGGACCACATCCTGAATGGACTGCTTGATGCCGTCCGTAGGCCAGGTGATGGTGCCGTCCAGCGACCCGATGGTGCCTTTGGAGTCAGCGGTCTTCTGTACGTGGATGTCGCGGATGTCCAGGTCGAGCTGCATGCCCTTGGCCTTGCGGATCTGGTTGCCGGCGGTCTGCACCGAGATGTGCGGGTAGTCGCCCCGCAGGTACTGGGCCAGCACCGGTGGATCGGAGGCGAACGACACCGTGGCGCTGTCTTCCGCCTCGCATTGGACCGCGTCGGCGACCAGGCTCTTGGCCCGGTGCGTGGCATAGAGCTGTCCGCCGAACAACGCGACCACCGCCAGTACCAGCAGCACTGTCAGTGCCAGCAGCACCGCCGGCAGGCCGGTGAACCGATGCGAGGGCTGCGCTGATCCGAGTGTGCTCATCACTGCAGGTTACAGGTGGGCGAAACAGGGGTCGTCGGACTTGGGGATCGCGGCGTTGCGGGTCGAAAACCGCGCCACCACACCGCTATCGGTGACCTGGATGCTGTCGGCGTGCACGCCGAGCGGGTAACGCTTGGTCAGCTCCTTGGCGAATCGGTCCAGCTCCGGCTGAATCGATTCGCGCGGCAGCGTCAGTGCACCCAGGCCGGTGAGTTTCTGCACCTGCAGTGAGAGTCCGCCGTCGACCACCTCCGGCTTGACCACCACGCTGGCCAGGCCGAACGCGCCCTTGAGTTCGACGGTGCCGTCCTTGGCATTGGTCTTCAAATCCGAGACCAGGTTGCCCAGGATGGGCACCATCGACTGGACGGTCTCCTTGATCCCGGCCGACGGCCAGGTCAGGGTGGCGTCCAGGGCGCCGATGGTGCCCTTGGAGTCGCCGGTGCCGTGCAGATCGACGTCGAAGATGTTGAGATCGGCCGTCATCTGCTGGGCGTCTTTGACCTGGTTGCCCGCGGTGTGGATGGAGATGTTGGTGTAGTTGCCGGTGACGTGCTGCCACAGGAACGGCGGCGTCACCCCGAACGACACCTTGGCCTTGTCGTGCACCACGCACTCGGTGGCCGCGGCCACCTTGTTGTCGGCGATCCGGCGGGCGATCAGCTCGGCGCCGATCAAGCCGGCCAGCGCCAGCGCGATCACCGTGACAATGATCAGCACCAGGGCCAATGGGTCCCGCAGTATGCTGGCCGGCCGTTGCCGGGTGGCGGCGGTGTCGATGACGGTGGTGGGCGCCTCGCCGGCCGGTTCCGGTGCCGGTGGCGGCGCGGCCGGTGGAGGCGGAGCGGACGGTGGGGGCGCAACGGCCCCGGGCGCGCTGGGAATCCGGGTGGTCGGCTCGTCGCGGTGCGGATCGCCGACCGGCATCTGTCGGGTCGGCGACGCCGACGGCTCGGGTCGAGGCGGAGCTATGCCCTCGGTAGGCTGATCGGGCTCGCCGGCGGGGCGCGCCCAAGGTGACTGGTCGCCGTGGGGAGGTCCGGGCGGATTGCTCACCCGCGCGATTCTGCCTTACCGACCTGAACAAAGTCCGCACGGTTGCTCAACACGGCCAGCGTCTGGCGCGCGGTGGCGACCGCCTCGAGGTCGATGTCGCAGACCAGCAGCGCCGGTTCCGGGCCGGCCGATGCCACCGGCTCGCCCCACGGCGAGGCGATCAGGCTGTGGCCCACCCCGGTCGGTGCGCCGGAAGAGTTCGCGGGGCCGCCATCGGCCTGCCCGGCGGCGACGACATAGCTCGTCGAGTCCAGCGCCCGCGCGCAGGCCAGCAGTTCCCACTGCCGCAACTTGCCCGGCCCGGCGCCCCACGAGGCGCAGACCGCGATCAGCTGAGCGCCGCGGTCGGCCAGCTCGGTGTACAGCGCCGGGAACCGGATGTCATAGCAGGTGGACAGCCCCACCCCGACGCCGTCGACATCGATCACCACCGGATCGAAACCCGGTGCCACCGTGCGTGATTCGGTGAAACCGAACGCGTCGTAGAGGTGCACCTTGTGATAGTGCGCGTCCGTTGCGGGTCCGGTGGCCAGCAGAGTGTTTCGAACGCGCCCGTCGTCGGCCGGGGTGAACATGCCCGCGATGACGGTGATCCCGGCGCGGTCGGCGATCGCGCGCACCCGGGTGGCCCACGGCCCGTCGAGCGGTTCGGCGACCGGGCCCAGCGGCACCCCGAACCGGCACATGGTGGCCTCGGGGAACACCACCAGGCGAGCGCCGTCGGCCGCGGCGCGCTCGGTGTAATCGGCCACCAGGTCCAGGTTGGCGGCCGGATCGGCGCCGCTGAGGACCTGCGCACACGCAATCCGCATGAGTTCAGCCTAATCCGGCGCCGGTTAACCGCCTCGCTGCAGCCACATCGAGGTGAACCGTTGCTCGGCGGTCATCAGCTCGGTCAGCTGGGTGCCGATGAAGTTCTCGATCTTGCCGCCCACCAGCGGTATGTCGACCTGCACCGTGGCGGTCAGCCGCAGCGCACAACCGCCGGCGGCCGGTTCCAGGACCGCATCGCCGGACAGCTTCGCCGGTGCGCCGACGATCTTGCCGGTGACCTCGGCCTCAGCCCGCCCGTCGCGGACCGGGCTCCACTTCTCGTGGCGCGCCACCTCCAGGTCGCCGGGATGGAACTGGGCGGCCAGCGCCGGCAGCTTGCCGCGGTGAATGCCCTGAGTGGTGACGACGTCGACACTGCCGTCGGCACCGACGGTCATCGAGTCCAGGGTCACGGTGTCGGCGCCCGAATCGGCCAGCCGGGCCAGCCAGTACTGCTCGTCGGCGAATGCGGCGTACACCTGCTCGACGCTTGCCGGATAGTGCTCGGACAGCGTGAATGTACGCGGCATAGCTGGCCAGGCTACCGTTACCGGCCGTGGCGGGTTCCCAGTTCGCGGGCGCGCGTGTCGCCGAAGCGGTGCCGCTCGCACCGTTGACCACGCTGCGGGTCGGGCCGGTCGCGCAACGGGTCATCACCTGCGTCGAACCCGAACAGGTCGTGGCCACCCTGGGCGAACTCGACCGGGACGGGGTCCGCCCGTTGGTGCTGGCCGGTGGCTCCAACGTGGTGATCGCCGACGACCTGGCCGACCTGACCGTCGTGCTGCTGGCAGCAGAGCGCATCGAGATCGACGGCAACCTGCTGCGGGCCCAGGCCGGCGCGGTTTGGGACGACGTGGTCGCCCGCGCGGTCGCTGCGGGGCTGGGCGGGCTGGAGTGCCTGTCGGGGATTCCCGGCTCGGCCGGCGCGACCCCGGTACAGAACGTCGGGGCTTACGGCGCGGAGGTCGCCGACACGCTGACCCGAGTGCGGCTGTTGGACCGTCGCACCGGCACCGTGCGCTGGACCCCGGGTGCGGAGTTGGGCTTCGGCTATCGCACCAGCGTGCTCAAGCACTCGGATGCGGCGGTGGTGTTGGAGGTGGAATTCGCCCTGGACGCCGCCGGGCGCAGCGCGCCGCTGCGCTACGGCGAGCTGGCCACCGCGTTACAGGCCGCCGACGGCGACCGCGCCGACCCGGCAACCGTGCGTGCCGCGGTGCTGCGGCTGCGGGCGGCCAAGGGCATGGTGCTCGACGGGAGCGATCACGACACCTGGAGTGTGGGCTCGTTTTTCACCAATCCGGTGGTGCCACAAGATATTTACCAGAATATTGCGGATCGGGAGGGCGGTCCGGTCCCGCACTGGTATACCGCCGGCGGCGTGAAGCTGGCGGCCGGCTGGCTGGTGGAGCGGTCCGGCTTCGGCAAGGGTTATCCGGCCGATCGAGACGCCCGCTGCCGGTTATCGACCAAGCATGCGCTGGCGTTGACCAACCGGGGCGGCGCCAGCACCGCCGATGTGCTGGCCCTGGCGCGCACCGTGCGCGACGGGGTGCACGCGGCGTTCGGCATCACTTTGCACCCCGAGCCGGTGCTGGTCGGCTGCGCCCTGTAGCGCACCCGCGTAACCGGCATCACAGGTGGTCAGGCGGCCTGGCCGGTATCTTGGAATGCCGTGAACCTGAACCGGCGGAGGGCTCTGGCCGCGCTGGCGGCCGGGGCGCTGGCGCCGCAGGCGCTGGCGGGCTGTCTCAGCCGCGCCGGCACGAGTGCTGAGCAGGCACCGCCGGCCGCGCCCGCCCTGGACTTCCAGCCCCCGGCCGGCCAAACCGATGTGCTGCCCACCGCCGAAATCGGTGTGACGGTTTCCGACGGCTGGTTCCAGCGGGTGGCGCTGACCAGCCCGTCCGGCAAGGTGCTCAGCGGGACGTTCAACCGGGACCGCACCCGCTACACCGTCACCGAGCCGCTGGGCTACGACGCCGTCTACACCTGGAGCGGGTCGGTGGTGGGCCACGACGGCAACGCCGTTCCGGTCGCCGGCACCGTCACCACGGTGACGCCCAGCACCGTCATCGACGGTGGTTTTCAACTGGCCGATGGGCAGACGGTCGGTGTCGCCGCGCCGGTGATCCTGCAGTTCGACGCCCCGATCGCCGACAAGGCGGCCGTCGAGCGGGCCCTGACCGTCACCACCGAACCGCATGTGGAGGGCAGTTGGGCGTGGCTGCCCGACGAGGTGCAGGGCGCCCGGGTGCACTGGCGCAGCCGCGACTACTTCCCGGCCGGAACCACCGTCAGCATCGACGCCAAGCTGTACGGGCTGGCCTTCGGTGACGGCGCCTACGGAGCCCAGGACATGTCGCTGCAGTTCTCGATCGGGCGGCGCCAGGTGGTGAAGGCCGAGGTCTCCTCGCACCGCATCCAGGTGGTGCGCGACGAAGGCGTGATCATGGACTTTCCGTGCAGCTACGGCCAGGCCGACAAGGCGCGCAACATCACCCGCAACGGCGTCCACGTGGTCAGCGAGAAATACGCCGACTTCTACATGTCCAACCCGGCTGCCGGCTACAGCAACATCCACGAGCGCTGGGCGGTGCGCATCTCCAACAACGGCGAGTTCATCCACGCCAACCCGGCCAGCTCCGGCGCCCAGGGCAACACCAACGTCACCAACGGCTGCATCAACTTGTCCACCGACGACGCCGAGCAGTACTTCCACAGCGCGATCTACGGCGACCCGGTCGAGGTCACCGGCAGCTCGATCGAGCTGTCCTACGCCGACGGCGACATCTGGGACTGGGCGGTGGACTGGGACACCTGGCGGTCGATGTCGGCGCTGCAGGCGGATTCGTCGGGTCCCCCGTCACCGCGGACCTCACTGCCCAGCACCGCGCCGGCCACCCCGACCGACGCACCGACCCTGTCGGGCACCCCGACTACTACTCGGCCCGGCGGTTAGCGAGGCTCGACGAAGGAGAGACGAAGCTGGACCGCCGCATCAAACCCGGCGGTTAGCCCGCGTCGCAGAGGCCTGGTCGCGGGGGCGGATCACGATCTGGTCGAGGTCGACGTGCGGGGGTCGGGAGGCCACGAACCCGATCACCTCGGCGATGTCGGTCGCGGTCAGCGGAGTCAGCCCGGCATAGACGGCGTCGGAGCGCTCGCGGTCACCGTCGAAGCGCACCAGTGAGAACTCGGTGTCCACCATGCCGGGGGCGATCTCGGTGAGCCGCACCGGTTTTCCCAACAGCTCGCCGCGCAGCGTGCGGTGCAGCGCGCTCTGGGCGTGCTTGGCAGAGGTGTAACCGGCTCCGCCGTCATAGATTTCGAACGCCGCGATCGAGGTCACGGTGACGACCAGGCCGTCGCCGGAGGCGATCAGCTTCGGCAGCAGTGCACGGGTCACCTGCAGGGTGCCCAGCACGTTGGTCTCCCACATCCACCGCCAGTGCTCGAGGTCGGCATCGCCGACCGGGGCCAGGCCCTTGGCGCCGCCGGCATTGTTGACCAGCACATTGATCGAGCCGGAGACCTGGTCGCAGGCGTCGGCCAGCGCGGCGACCGCGGACGCCTCTGTGACGTCCGCCACTACCGCGGTGCCGCCGATCTCTTGTGCCAGTGCGGCGATGCGGTCGGCGCGGCGCGCCACGGCGATCACGTGAAAGCCTTGCCCGGCAAGGGTTCTCGCGGTCGCCTCGCCGATACCCGAGCTGGCGCCGGTGACCACCGCGACCCGCTTTTGTCCTGCAGGTGTCGTCATCGCCCCAACCTTAGTGACCGTGATACATTTCTCCGTTATGTACCGCAGTCCCCGCTACCTGTCAGCGGTGTGTCTTGTCGCCACCGGCGCGTGTTGTTGCGCCTGTTGTCGCGCCTGACCTGCTGCGAGTAGCGCTCCTTTGAAAGAGCCCGCCGGGTCGCAGGTGTAGCCAGCCCCCTTTTCGGACTCTTCCTAGACAGGACCCAGCGTGACCACCACCTCTCTCCCCACCCACATCGCCACCCGCCGAACCGCCCGGGCCCGCTCACATCCGCGCGTCGTGCCGCCGGCCCTGCAGCTGCCCGACACCGCCGGCGCCGCGGTTTTCTCCGCCATTCGCCAGCACGGCCCGATCGCTCGCGAGGCCATCGCCGGCGCCACCTCGCTGAGCGTCGCCACGGTCAACCGGCAGGTCAGCGCACTGCTGCAAGCCGGATTGCTGCTGGAGCGTGCCGACCTGGCGACCTCCGGCGCGATCGGACGGCCGCGCCGGCCGGTGGTGGTCAACCACGAGCCGTTCCTGGCGCTGGGCCTGCACATCGGGGCGAAGACCACCAGCATCGTGGCCACCGATCTGCTCGGCCGCACCCTCGACGTCGTCGAGACCCCGACCCCGGCCAACGGGGCCGCACCGGCGCTGGCGTCGCTGGCCGCCAGCGCGCGCCGCTACCTGACCCGCTGGCAGAAACGCCGCCCGCTGTGGGTCGGGGTGGCGACCGGTGGGGCGGTGGACGGCACCACCGGCTACGTCGACCACCCCCGGCTGGGCTGGTCGGCCGCTCCGGTCGGGCCGGTGCTGGCCGAGGAGCTGCGCCTGCCGGTGTCGGTGGCCTCCCACGTCGACGCGATGGCCGGCGCCGAACTGTTGCTGGGGGTGCGGCGGCCGACGGCGACCAGCTCCACCAGCCTCTACATCTACGCCCGGGAGACCGTCGGCTACGCCCTGGTGATCGGCGGCCGGGTGCACAGCCCGGCCAGCGGTCCCGGCACCATCGCCGGGCTGCCGGTGTCCTCGGAGCTGCTCGGTGGCTCCGGGCAGCTGGAATCCACCGTCAGCGACGAGGCGGTGCTGGCCGCGGCACGCCGGCTGCGGATCCTGCCCGACGGCAACAGTGCGGCCTCGGCCGCGGTGACCGGCCTGGTGCTCAAGGCCCGGGCCGGTGACGTGCGAGCGGCGGCGCTGCTGACCGAGCGAGCCCGGGCCCTCGGCGAAGCCGTGGCGCTGCTGCGCGACGTGCTCAACCCCGACGACCTGGTGGTCGGCGGCCAGGGGTTCACCGAATACCCGGAGGGCATGGTCGAGGTGGAGCGGGCATTCACGGAACGCTCGGTGCTGGCCGGCCGCAGCCTGCGGATCACCACGTTCGGTAACCGGGTCCAGGAAGCCGGCGCCGGAACGGTGTCACTCGGCGGGCTCTACGCGGATCCCGTCGGAGCGATGCGCCGCTCCCGCGGGTCGGTCGCCCGGGCGGTCCCGGAAGCGTCGGCCTGACCGGAGCTGTAAAGATGACGGGGTGGGGAGTGGCGTCGGATCCGGTGTGCGCCGGGTAGCGGTGCTGTCGGTTCACACCTCGCCGCTGGCGCAACCCGGCACCGGCGATGCCGGCGGAATGAACGTCTACGTGCTGCAGAGCGCGCTGCACCTGGCCCGCCGCGGGGTGGCCGTGGAGGTCTTCACCCGCGCCACCTCGTCGGCCGATCCGCCGGTGGCCCACGTCGCGCCCGGCGTGCTGGTGCGCAACGTGGTGGCCGGCCCGTTCGAAGGCCTGGACAAGAACGATCTGCCCACCCAGCTGTGTGCCTTCGCCGCCGGGGTGCTGCGCGCCGAGGCGGCCCACGAACCGGGCTACTACGACGTCGTGCATTCGCACTACTGGCTCTCCGGTCAGGTCGGCTGGCTAGCCGCGGACCGCTGGGCGGTGCCGCTGGTGCACACCGCGCACACCCTGGCCGGGGTCAAGAACGCCGCCCTGGCCGCCGGTGACGCCCCGGAACCGCCGCTGCGCACGGTCGGGGAGCAACAGGTCGTCGACGAGGCGGACCGATTGATCGTCAACACCGACGACGAGGCGCAGCAACTCGTCGCGCTGCACGGGGCCGACCCGGCCCGCATCGACGTGGCGCATCCGGGTGTCGACCTGGAGGTTTTCCGCCCGGGCGACAAGCAGCAGGCGCGGGCCGCGCTGGGGTTGTCGCCAGACGAGCCGGTCGTGGCCTTCGTGGGCCGCATTCAGCCGCTCAAAGCACCCGACATCCTGCTGCGCGCGGTGGCCAAGCTTCCCGGGGTGCGGGTGATCGTGGCCGGTGGGCCGTCGGGCAGCAGCGGGCTGGCCGCGCCGGGCGGCCTGGTTCGGCTGGCCGGGGAACTGGGTATCAGCGACCGGGTGACGTTCTTGCCGCCGCAGTCCCGCGAGGATCTGGCCACCCTGTTCCGGGCCGCCGATCTGGTGGCGGTGCCCAGCTACTCCGAATCGTTCGGACTGGTGGCCCTGGAGGCGCAGGCCTGCGGCACGCCGGTGGTCGCCGCGGCCGTCGGCGGGCTGCCGGTGGCGGTGCGGGACGGGGTGACCGGGGGACTGGTTGCCGGGCACGGCATCGAGGCGTGGGCGACCGCGATCGACGACTTGCTGCGGCTGGGGTCCGGGCCCCGCGGCTGGGCGATGCGCCGGGACGCCGCCGCCCACGCGGCGACGTTCTCCTGGGAGCGCACCGTGGATGCCCAGCTGGCCAGCTACACCAGCGCCATCGACGACTTCGCCGCGGCGCGCGGTGAGCGGATGCGGGTGGTCGGGTCGCCGCGGCGGCCCCGGCGCTGGCCGGCGCGACGCGGGGCGCGCGCGTGAACCCCGACGATGTCCGTCAGCTCATCGAGGACACCCTCAAGGCTGCCGAGCTGACCTACTCGGAGTTCCCGGGCGCGCATGGCGGGCTGCCGGGACTGGTCGTCGAACTGCCCGGCGAGCGCAAGCTCAAGACCAACACCATGCTCAGCATCGGGGAGCACTCGGTGCGCGTCGAGGCGTTCGTCTGCCGCAAGCCCGACGAGAACCACGCCGGGGTTTACCGGTTTCTGCTCAAGCGCAACCGCCGGCTCTACGGCGTGGCCTACACCCTCGACAACGTCGGCGACATCTACCTCATCGGCCGGATGGCGCTGGCCTCGGTGACCGCCGAGGAGATCGACCGGGTGCTCGGGCAGGTGCTCGAAGCCGTCGACTTCGACTTCAACACGTTGCTGGAGTTGGGATTTGCCTCCTCCATTCAGAAGGAATGGGAGTGGCGGGTGTCCACCGGGCAGTCGCTGAAGAACCTGCGGGCGTTCGAGCATTTGATCGACAAGGACGACTAGCCGACCTTCCAACCACTACTCGGTACTATTAGTTTCCGGTATCGTCTGTTACAGTAATCGGGTAGGATCAGACGAGGGGAGCGGTCGTGGTCACGATTCCGCGGCACATCCAGAACGAATCCACGGCGGCGCGGCTGCGGCGGTGGGCCGACGAGTGCGGCCGGATGGCGCGAGTGGCGGTGTCGAGCTCCGGCGGCGCCCCCAAGACCGGCCAGGTCTACGACATCATCGGCACCCAGAACCTGTTCGGCGAGGAGTCGCTGTTCATCAACTTCGGCTACTGGAAGAACCGGCCCGCCACCCTCGACGAGGCGAGCCGCGACCTGGCCCGGCTGGTCGCGCAGCGCGGCGACTTCAAGAGGTCCGACATCATCGTGGACTGCGGCTGCGGCTACGGCGACCAGGATCTGTTGTGGATCGACGAGTTCGGCCCCAAGCGCATAACCGGGGTGAACCTGGCCCCCGAACAGATCGCGATCGCCTCCGCTCGGGTGGCCGAAGCGGGGTTGGGCGACCGCATCGACTACGTGCAGGCCTCGGCCACCGAGCTGCCGCAACCCGACGCGTCGTGCACCAAGGTCGTCGCGCTGGAATCGGCTTTCCACTTCCCGTCCCGGGTCGACTTCTTCACCGAGGCCCTGCGGGTGCTCAAGCCGGGCGGGAAACTGGTGACCGCCGACATCGTGCCGAAGCGCACGCCGCTAACCGGGTGGGCGCGCGCCGAGGTCGCTCGGCGCGGATGGCGCGGGGCCTCGCAGCGCGCGGTCCGGGCGGCGGCCGACCTCACCGGCTACCGGGAGCTGCTGCTCGATGTCGGGTTCGCCGCGGCGGACACCGAGTCGATCACCGACGACGTCTACCCGCCGCTGGCCAAGTTCCTGCGCAAGCGGCTCGGTGACCCCGACATGCGGCACGTGAACCCGGTGATCCGGTACACCTTCACCCCGTTGGGATTTCAGCTCAGCCAACTCAATTCGGACTACATCGTGACGGTCGCGCGCAAGGCGCCCGCATCCAAGTGAGAGGTGCACCGGCCACCATGATCCTGGACGAGCAACCGCCCACCCAAACCCGCGCCCTGATCATCGGAACCGGGTTCTCCGGCCTGGGCATGGGCATCGCCCTGCAGCAGCAGGGTGTCGACTACATCATTCTGGAGAAGGCCGACGAGATCGGCGGCACCTGGCGCGACAACACCTACCCCGGGGCGGCCTGCGACGTGCCCGCCCATCTCTACTCGTTCTCCTTTGAGCCCAAACCGGATTGGCGGCACCTGTTCTCCTATCAGCCGGAGATCTTCGACTACCTCAAGGCCGTCGCCGACAAATACGACCTGCGCCGGCGCATCGTGTTCGGCGCGAAGGTCAACCGCGCCTACTGGGACGACGACCAATACCGGTGGCACGTCTTCACCGAGTCCGGGCAGGAGTACGTCGCGCAGTTCCTGATCTCCGGCGCCGGTGCCCTGCACATCCCGAGCA
Organism: Mycolicibacter sinensis; assembly: GCF_001673565.1. Lineage (GTDB taxonomy): Bacteria > Actinomycetota > Actinomycetes > Mycobacteriales > Mycobacteriaceae > Mycobacterium > Mycobacterium sinense_C. The sequence continues at coordinate 9,478 of NZ_LZMF01000148.1, read as the reverse complement.
TTCCCGAGATCGACGGCCTGAGCGAATTCGGCGGTGCGGCTTTCCATTCGGCGCAGTGGAACCACGACGTCGACCTGACCGGCAAACGGGTGGCGGTCGTCGGCACCGGCGCCAGCGCCATCCAGTTGGTCCCGGAGATCGTCGGCCGGGTCGCCGAACTGCAGCTCTACCAGCGCACCCCGGCCTGGGTGTTGCCCCGCAACAACTTCGCGTTCCCGACGGTGGTGAAGCAGGTCTTCCGGTTCGTACCCGGCGCCCGGGCCGCGTTGCGCGCCGGCATGTACTGGGGCGCCGAGGGCGGCGCCTACGCGCTGAACCGGCGGCCGTGGCTACTCAAGGGCGTCGAGCTGGTGGGCAGACGGTACATCCGGCGTGAGATCTCCGACCCGCGGGTGCGACGCAAGCTCACCCCGGACTATCGGGCCGGCTGCAAGCGGCTGCTGGGTTCGGCCGACTACTACCGGGCCATCGAGAACCCCAAGACCGAGTTGGTCACCGAGTCGATCGCACGGATCACCGGCAACGGCATCGTCGCCGCCGACGGCACCGAACGTGAGGTCGACGTGATCGTGTTCGCCACCGGCTTCCACGTCACCGACTCCTACCGCTACATCAACCTCAAGGGCCGCGACGGCGAGGACCTGGTGGACCGCTGGAACCGGGAGGGTATCGCCGCGCACCGCGGCATCACGGTCGCCGGCATGCCGAATGCGTTCTTCCTGCTCGGCCCGAACACCGGTCTGGGGCACACCTCGGTGGTGTTCATGATCGAATCCCAGATCCACTACGTCGCCGAGGCGATCAAGACCGTCGACGCCGCCGGGGCGGCGGCCATCGCCCCGCGCCGCGCCGCGCAAGATGCGTTCAACGCCGAGGTGCAGCGCAAACTGGCCGGCTCGGTGTGGAACACCGGCGGCTGCCAGAGCTGGTACCTCGACGAGCACGGCTACAACCGCACCATCTGGTCCGGTTTCACCTGGCGCTACTGGTTGGCGACCCGCTCGGTGCGCCGCGACGAGTACGAGCTGACCGGGACGCGGGACGCCCCGGCGCTCACGCCGGCGGCCGCGGCTCGCAGATGACCAGCGGGACCAGTTCGCTGCGGGTGAGGTCCCAGACGAACCAGCGCCACAGCGGGGCGAAGACCGTGAACACCGGCCGGGCCCGGGAACATCACCCGCCACAGCCAGCGCAACGAGCGGGCGGTGTTGGTGATGCCGGCGGAGCCCCCCGCGGAGAAGGGGTGGCCCGGCCACCAGCGGTCCAGTGCCCAGGGCAGCAGCCGGTCCAACGGCCGTCCGAGCAGCGGGAGGCGCCCGAGCGGACTCATCAGGAAACTCGCGCGGGTCAGGCCGTCGCGACCGGTCAACGGGACCCCCAGGGTGAACCCCCGCCCCAGACCGTGCCACGACCATTGCCAGCCCAGCCCGATCAGCCGCGCGCCAATGGCCCGGTCCGCCGCCGAGGGGTTGCTTCGGTGCAGCGTCCGAAGATCTTCCACCACGGCAGCCACCTCGGAGTCCATCAGACGCCGTAGCGGATGCCGGTCAGCCGTTCGGATTCCTCCCACAGCCGGCGCCACAGCCGCCGATCCCGCGACAGCCTGCTCGACGGGCAGGGCTGCACCGGACCGCGGGTCTGCGCCAGCCGGGTCGGTCCCCAGTAGATCGTCGGGTCGGCGTCCGGCGTGGTGGCCGCGAACAGGGTGGAGTGCGCCGCCACGCTCGGGGGATGGCCCACCAGCCGGGCGCCGTGCTTGGCGATCAGGTCGAACGCGGTCTCGGTCCGGGTGAACAGGTCGGTGCCGGACACACCGGGGTGCACCGCATAGGACCGGAGCGGCGACCCGGCCTCGCTCCACCGCCGGTGCAGTTCGCGCGCGAACATCAGGTTGGCCAGTTTCGACTGGGCATAGGCCAGGTTGCGTTGATAGCGCCGGTGCTCATAGTTCAGGTCATCGATCCACAGCTTCGGGGTCTGGCGATGCGCGATGGACGACAGGGTCACCACCCGGTCGGCGATCTTGCCGGCCAGCAGCCCGGTCAGTGCGAAATGGCCCAGGTGGTTCACCCCGAACTGCGTCTCGAAACCGTCGGCGGTCCGGCTGAACGGGATGTTCATCAGCCCGGCGTTGTTGACAAGGACATCGAAATCGGCTTGCGCAGAAGCGAATTCACGCACCGAGTTGAGCTCGGCCAGGTCCAGCGCGGCGACTGTGACATCGCCGTCGATGCGGTTGGCGACAGCCTGTGCGGCGGCCACGTTGCGGCACGCCATCACCACCGTCGCGCCCTTACCGGCCAGCACCCGGGTGGTGATCTCGCCGAGCCCGCCGTTGGCTCCGGTCACCACGAAGGTGCGCCCGCTCTGGTCGGCGATGTCAGCGGGCTGCCACGCCGTGCCGGTCACGTCTTGACCGCCACCACGGTCTGGGACAGCCCGCTGATGTGCTGCTGGATGCCGGTGAAGCCGAGTTCGGCGACGAAGCGGGTGAGCTCGGCGCGGCCGAACCAGCGGATGCCGCCGAGCCTGTCCAACACCGCGCTGCGTACGGCGGTCCGGGTACCGCCGGGGATCAGGCTGGTCAACAGCACCACCCGGCCGCCCGGCTTGAGCACCCGGGCGATCTCGCCGACCGCGCGGAACGGATCGTTGATCAGGTACAGCGCGGCCAGGCAGCTCACCGCGTCGGCGACACCGTCGGCGAACGGGAGATTCTCGGCGTCGCCGCGCAGGTAGGCGACGTTGGGTCCGGAGTTGTCGGCCACGGCCCGGCGCAGCATCGAATGGGAGGCGTCCACCCCGACGGCCAGCCCACCGGCACCGACCTGAGTGCCGAACCAGCCCGTGAAATTCCCTGGGCCGCAGCCGATGTCGAGGACGGTGGCGTCCGCACGCAGTCCCAGCCAGGACGCCACCCGCGCCCGGTCGCCGTCCCGGCCGGGTGCGTTGAGCCCACTGGCCAGCCGCAGCCCGACCGGGCGACCGTGCTGGTAGAGGGCAGCGTAGAACCGGGTCCGCATCAGTCGCTGGGTGATGCTGTCGACCCGCGGGGAGTCGTCGCCCAACAGATCGCAGTAGCCGTGGTCGGCGGAGGCGAGCCGGGTGTAGCGCTGCGGATCCAGCAGCTGCAGGGTGCGCGCGGTCGCCGTGTGCTCAGCGGTGAATGTCATGTCAGCGTTCCTTGGTGGGCGGGAATCAATCGAGGGCGACGGCGCGGGCGGCCAGCCGCGCGGCGCCCGGGGACAGCCTGCTGAACAAGTACTGCAGCCGGGCTTCCGGGGTCACCGGGACGACGGCCTTGTCCTTGGTGACCGCTTTGACGATCTGCTTGGCGACCTTGGCGGCGCTGTAGCGGCGCAGCCGGTAGGCGCGGTCGACCATGGCGACCTTGCGGGCGGCCTCGTCGTCGGGTAGCCCGGACACCGTGGTGTTGCGGACGATGTTGGTGTGCACCACCCCCGGGCAGATGGTGCTGACGCCCACCCCCGTCGACGCCAGTTCGGCGCGCAGGCAGTCGGAGAACATGAACACCGCCGACTTGCTGGTCGCGTAGGCGCCCATCCCCTGCTGCGGGGTATAGGCCGCCATGCTGGACAGGTTCACGATGTGCCCGCCCAAGCCGCGGCGCGCCATCGCGGGCCCGAATGCGCGGCAGCCGTGCACCACCCCGAACAGGTTGATGTCGAGCACCCGCCGGAAGTCCTGCGACGGTGTGGCCAGGAATCGGCCTGCCTGGGCGACGCCGGCGTTGTTGACCAGCACGTCGGGCACGCCGTGCGCGGCGGTGACCGCCTCGGCGTGTGCGATGACGGCGGCCTCGTCGGCGACGTCGAGCTGGTAGGCGTGGGCCAGGCCGCCCCGCTCGGCGATCAGCGCCGCGGTCTGTTTGGCCGCCGCCAGGTTGAGGTCGGAGACCACCACCTCGGCCCCGGCGGCGGCGAACGCCACGGCAGTGGCCTGCCCGATCCCGCTGCCTGCGCCGGTGATCACCACCAGCTGGTCTTCGAACGGTTTGCGCTGCTTGCCCATCTGAGCGCGGCGCAACCCGCGTGCCGCGGGTTGCCCGGACGTCGCGTAGATCAGCTCGACGGTCGCGGTGGCGAGCAGCTCCGGGTGCGAGAACGCCAGCCAGTGCCCGCCCTTGACCACCCGCTGCCACACCGCCGGCGCCCAATTGAGTTCGTCGGCGTAGCCGGACTGCCGGACGGCGGGGTCGCGGGTGCCGACGATCACCTGCACCGGCACCCTGGTGAACCGCTCGCGCAGCTTCAGCTGGGAGAACAGGTTGGCCCGGTAGATCCGCAGCCCGTTGGCGATGTCCTGCTCAAAGGTGGGACCCAGGAAGATCTGGTCTTCGCTGGTGCGTTCGCTTCGGGCCAGCATGCGGCGGGCCCGCCGCGGACTGGCCAGCAGCCGTGCGGTCACCCGCGGCAGCCAGGGCGTCGCGGCGAACAGCATGTAGCCCAGCGAGGCCACCTGGGCCGCCACCAACGCGAGGTTCTTGGGGGTTGGCCGGGAGAGCCGGTTGTGCCCCCACATCAGCAGATGCGCCACATTCGGCCCCGCCACCGAGGTGAAAGACGCGATCCGGTGTTGCGCGGTGTCGTCGCACACCAGCTCCCACATCGCCACGCTGCCCCAGTCGTGGGCCAGCACGTGGACCGGCCGGTCGGGGCTGACGGCGTCGATCACCGCCCGGTAGTCGCCGGCCAACGCGGCCAGGGTGAAATCGCGGTAGCTGCGCGGGTTGGTCGACTTGCCGTGGCCCCGGTTGTCGACGGCGACCAGATGGAACCGGTCGCGCAGGTACGGTGTCACGCCGTCCCACATGTGGTGCGAATCCGGAAAGCCGTGCAGCAGCATGATCGTCTCACCGGCCCGGTTGCCCTGCTCGTATATCGCGATCTCGACCTCGCCATTGCGCACCATCCGGTGGGTTACGGCCGAGGGATCGGCCTCCGGCGCCCGCTTGGTCGTGTCCACAGACGCCATGTCACTGCTCCATCCGCATGTAGGGAGTTCCGCCCGACCCACAGTATGTGGTACAGGTAGTAGCGTGTACTGACAGTACGTGGAATGTCAACCCGCGACGGGATGCCTGACTGCCGGGGGAGCTGAGGCCGTGAGGTATCTGCCCGAACTGACCGGGGACGCCCGGGTGGATCGCTGGCGCGAGCACCGGGCCGCGGTCCGCGCCGAGCTGGTCGAAGCGACTCTGCGGGCGATCGAGGAATACGGACCGGAGCTGTCCGTTGACGACGTCATCAGATCCGCGGGGATCGCGCGGCCCAAGCTCTACCGGTTCTTCGGCGACAAGCAGACCCTGTTCAGCGCAGTCGGCGAACACGTGCAAGCCATGGTTGTCGAGCGGGTGGTGCCGTTCTTCGACGTCGCCGGCACCGCGCTGGACCTGGTGCGCTCGGCCCTGGTCGCCTACGTCGACCTGGTGGCCGCCCGGCCGAGTCTGTTCCGCTTCCTGCTCGGCGCCCAGTTCACCGACCGCCGATCGGCGGCGGAGTTGATCGAGGGCGGCAGGCCGCTGGCAAATGCCGCGCGCGACGTGGTAGCCACCGTGTTGTCGGCTCGCGGCGGCGACGGCGACGACCTGGACTGCGTGATCGACGCCACTCTGGGGGCGGTCGGCCTGGGCGTGCTGCGCTGGCTGAACGAACCGAGCATCAGCAAGGGTCGGCTGGTCGAGCAGTTGACCACCCTGCTGTGGGGCGCGCTGTCGGCGACAGCGGCGGCGCGCGGGGTCATCTTCGAGCCGCACGAGCGGCTGATTCCCTGACGAGCGCGAACCGCTCACGGCCTCGGTGCGCGGGCTCTTGACCGAATGACACATCAGTCGGAAAATAACAGGGGTGATCCCGGTAAGCAATAGCCCCGACGACTCGGCGAGTGGTCCTTCTCTTGCCATCGCTTCGCGGCGCGCGGTAAAGTGGCCGAACGCCTGGTACAGATAGTACTAGTTACTAATAGTTCGAGAGGGTCTGGGGATGACGAACAAGGATTCGGCTACGGCGGTAGCGAAGCGGCCGGCCCGCGCGCCGAAGACCACCAACTACCCGAGGGCGCGGCGGATCAGCTTCCGGTTCGGCGAGCACGGCTCCTACGGCAAGTACTTCGTCAACAACGACATCGTGTTCAGCCACTTCGTCGCCGGCCTGTCCGGGGCGTTCCCGCCCGGCGAGGAATCGTTCATCCGGTCGGTGCGCCGCTTCGCCGACCAGATCACCGACCCAGTACTCAAGAAGCGGGTGGTCGGCTTCATCGGCCAGGAGGCCATGCACGGCCAGGAGCATCGTCGGCTCAACGAACGGCTCGCCGAGTTGGGCTACCAGATCGCGTGGTGGGACTCCGAGGCGTTGAAGCAACGGCAGATCCGTGCCGAGCAGCGGCTGCCGGCTCGGGTGCACTTGGCGATGACCGCGGCCGCCGAGCACTACACGGCGGTGCTCGCCGAACGGGTGCTGGCCAGCGAGGAAATCCAGGCCATTCCCGGCGAGCCGGAGTTCTGGAACCTGCTGAACTGGCACGTACTGGAGGAGTTGGAGCACAAGTCGGTGGCCTTCGACGCCTACCGGGCCGTCGGCGGCACGGAGCGGATGCGCATCGCGGTGATGGCCGCCCTATATGTCTCGACGGTTCCGGTCACGCTGATCTCGCTGGCTGTGTCGCTGGCCCAGGACCCGATCGCGCGGCGTCAGCCGCTGAGGCTGCTGCGCGAGACCCGGGACCTGCTGCGGGGACCGGTGTTTCGCGGCATCATGCGCGAGCTCGCCAAGTACATGAAGCCGGGCTTCCACCCGGACGACATCGACACCAGCGCGCTGCTGCAGCACTGGCAGCGGGAACTTTTCGGCGCCGGCGGCGCCCTCGTCGACCACCTCAAGTGATCAACCCAGGAGAAGGAGAGCACCGTCATGGTTGCTGAAGCTATGCCCGAGGCCAACGGGAAGGTGCCGGCCAGCGCCTATCCCAGCGTCCGGCGGATCCGGTTCCCGTTTGGTGACCCGGTTCCGGTGAACCGACACTTCGTCGAAGGCGACATCGTGATGAGCCACCTGGTGGCGCTGCTGTCGGGCGGCTTCCCACCGGGCGAGGAGGGTTTCATCCGGTCGGTGCGCCGGTTCGCCGGCCAGATCACCGACCCGGTGCTCAAGAAGCGGGTGGCCGGGTTCATCGGTCAGGAGGCGGTGCACGGCCAAGAACACCGCCGGCTCAACGAGAAGCTCATCGAGAAGGGCTACCCGATCGTCCGGTTCCTGACGTTCGGCCCCAACAGCAGGCGCAACAAACTGTGGGAGCGGGTCCAGGACCTGCTGCCCGGCTATGTGCATCTGGCGTTCACCGCGGCGGCCGAGCACTACACGGCAACCGTTGCCGAACGGCTGTTCAGCGACGAGATGCAGGCAATCCCGGCGACGCTCGAGGTACGCAACCTGCTCAACTGGCACGCGCTGGAGGAGCTCGAGCACAAGTCGGTGGCGTTCGATGTGTACCGGGCGGTCGGCGGGCCGGAGTGGATCCGGATCGGTGTGATGGCAGTCCTGTACAGCGTGATGATCCCATTCCTGGTCACCGCGGTGCTGCTCTCGATCGCGCTGGACCCCACCGGATGGCGGCCGATCAAGGTGCTCCGTCAGACCAAGGCCGTCTTCACCGGGCCGCTGTATCAAGGCCTGATGCGGGATCTGCGCAAGTATCTGAAGCCGGGCTTTCATCCCGACGACATCGACCACACCGCCCTGCTCGAGCAGTGGCGCCAAGAGTTGTTCGGTACCGAGGGTGTCCTCGTCGACCACCTCAGATAAGCGGAAAGGCACGTTGAAGTGAGCACAGCAACAGAGCAAGCGCCCACCGCCGAGCGGGTGACGCCGGATCATGAAGTGGTAGTCGTCGGAGCCGGATTCGGTGGCATCGGCACCGGTATCGCGCTGCAGCGGCAGGGTATTCACGACTTCGTGATCGTCGACAAGTGGGATCAGGTCGGCGGCACCTGGCACGCCAACACCTACCCCGGTGTGGCGGTGGACATCCCGTCGTTCATCTACAGCTACTCCTACGAGCAGCGGGGTGACTGGTCACGGGTATTCGCGCCTGGCGAGGAGTTGCGCGACTACGCCAACGAAGTGGCCGCCAAGTACGGGCTGCGCGACAAGCTGCGGCTCAACACCACGATCACCTCAGCGGTCTTCGATGAGGTCAACAGCCTCTGGCGGCTGACCACCGATGGCGGCCAGCAGATCACCGCCCGGTACGCGGTGGCGGCGGTGGGCGGGCTGGAACGTCCGAAGATGCCCGACATCCCGGGCATCGACGACTTCGGCGGCACCCTGATGCACACCGCGCTGTGGGATCACGACGTGGCGCTGGCCGGCAAGCGGGTCGCGGTGATCGGCACGGGGGCGACCTCGCTGCAGCTGGTGCCGGCCATCGTGGACGAGACGGAGCACCTGACTGTCTTTCAACGGACCCCGATCTGGGTGTTCCCCAAGTTCGACGCCGCGGTCGGTCCGGTGGGCCGGAAGCTGTTGAGCCAGCGGTGGTTACGATCGACGATCCGGCTCTTCGGCACCGTCGCCACCGAGGTCGGGATGAGCGGGATGCTGGCCGGCCCGCGGTGGACCACCACGCTCAGCAGGAAACTGAGCGAGGTGCCGGTGCGGCGGTGGATGCGCAGCCAGGTCGACGACCCGGTGGTGCGGGAGAAGCTGATTCCGCGCTACGGGCTGGGGTGCAAGCGTCCGTCGATGTCGAATGACTACCTGCGCACGTTCAACCGTGCCGATGTCAGTCTGGTTACCGAGGGCATCGAGTGCATCACCAAGAACGGGGTGCGCACCGCCGACGGCGTCGAGCATCAGGTGGACGTGCTGATCTGTGCGACCGGGTTCAAGTTGTGGGACAAGGGTTCGATTCCGCCGTTCCCAGTGGTCGGCCGCGGCGGGGTGGAGCTCGGGGAGTTCTGGGACCAGAACAGATTTCAGTCGTATCAGGGCGTTTCGGTGCCGGGGTTCCCGAACATGTTCACGATCACCGGGCCCTATGGCTTCGTGCTGGGCTCGTATCTGTGGATGATCGAGGCGACCTCGGCGCATCTGAGCCGGGCCATCGCGGAGGCCAAGCGCCGCGGAGCGACGGTGTGCGAGATCCGTCAGGAAGCCCACGACGAGTACTTCCAGAAGTGCCTGAAGCGTCAGGAGAGAAATTTCTTGTTCACCCCGACCTGCGCGGGTTCGAACACCTACTACCTGGACCACAAGGGCGATTCGCCATTCCGGCCGACCACCCACGGTGAGATGTACTGGCAGAACCGCCATTACGACCTTGATGTCTACCGCTACAGCGCGGGATCCACGCTCCCCGTCGTGGGGGCGGCCGAGGTGAAGGAGAACGCGTGAAGATCAATCGGGTGCGGTTGTCGCGGGTGGTGGTGACCGGGGCGGGCAGTGGGATCGGGCGGGCGACT
>NZ_LZMF01000147.1:0-31015 GCF_001673565.1 Mycolicibacter sinensis | reverse complement strand
GCGGTCATCGGCGTGCCGTAGCGCAGCACGGGCGGCCGCCTGGGTGATCGCCGACAGGTGATAGGGCAACCGCACCAGCAGCATCGCGTCGATCACCGCCGGGGCGGCGATCAGGTATCCGAGCCGGCCGCCGGCGAATGCGAACGCCTTGCTCATGGTGCGGTTGCCCTATCACCTGTCGGCGATCACCCAGGCGGCCGCCCGTGCTGCGCTACGGCACGCCGATGACACCCTGGGCAGCGTCGCGCAGCTCATCTCCGAACGGGAGCGGGTCTGCGCGGCCTTGAGCGCCATGGGGTTTCGGGTCATCCCCAGCGATGCCAACTTCGTGCTGTTCGGCGAATTCGCCGATGCGCCCGCAACCTGGCAGCGCTACCTGGATGCCGGCATTCTGATCCGCGACGTCGGCATCGCCGGATACCTGCGCGCCACCACCGGATTGCCGGAGGAGAACGACGCCCTGCTCGCCGCCAGCCAACGCCTTGCGGCCACCGAACTCGCACAAACATTAGGAGCTTCATGACCGGCAGCCGCCGCGCCCGGGTGGAACGCACCACCCGCGAATCCGAGATCACCGTCGAACTCGACCTCGACGGCACCGGGACCGTCGACATCGACACCGGGGTGCCGTTCTATGACCACATGTTGACCGCGCTCGGCAGCCACGCCAGTTTCGACCTGACGGTGCGCGCCAAAGGTGACGTCGAGATCGAGGCGCATCACACCGTGGAGGACACCGCGATCGTGCTCGGGCAGGCCCTGGACCGGGCGCTCGGCGACAAGAAAGGCATCCGGCGGTTCGGCGACGCGTTCATCCCGATGGACGAAACACTGGCGCACGCCGCCGTCGACGTGTCCGGGCGGCCCTACTGTGTGCACACCGGCGAGCCGGATCACTTGATGCACAGCACCATTGCCGGTTCGCAGGTGCCGTACCACACCGTCATCAACCGCCACGTGTTCGAGACACTGGCCTCGAACGCCCGTATCGCGCTGCATGTCCGGGTGCTCTACGGGCGCGACCCGCACCACATCACCGAGGCGCAGTACAAGGCGGTCGCCCGTGCGCTGCGCCAGGCCGTGGAGCCCGATCCGCGGGTGACCGGCGTGCCGTCGACCAAAGGCGCTCTGTGAAGTCGGTAGTGATCCTGGATTACGGCTCGGGCAACCTGCGTTCAGCCCAGCGTGCCCTGCAGCGGGCCGGGGCCGCGGTCGAGGTGACCGCCGACGCCGAAGCGGCGGCTGCTGCCGATGGACTGGTGGTTCCCGGCGTCGGCGCCTTCGCGGCGTGCATGGCCGGGCTCCACGCGGTGCGCGGAGAGCAGATCATCGCCGAACGGGTGGCGGCTGGGCGCCCGGTGTTGGGGGTCTGCGTCGGGATGCAGATCCTTTTCGCTCGCGGCGTCGAGTTCGGCGTGGAGACCGTCGGCTGCGGGCAATGGCCCGGCGCGGTCACCCGACTCGAGGCGCCGGTGATCCCGCACATGGGCTGGAACGTCGTGGACGCGCCGCCCGGCAGCACCTTGTTCGCCGGGTTGGACGCCGACACCAGGTTCTACTTTGTGCACTCCTACGCCGCGCAGCGCTGGGAGGGCCGTCCCGAGGCTTTGGTGACCCGGGCGACCCATCAGGTACCGTTCCTGGCGGCTGTCGAGGACGGGCCGTTGGCCGCCACCCAGTTTCACCCCGAAAAGAGTGGGGATGCCGGGGCGAGACTGCTGAGCAACTGGGTGGAGGCATTGTGAGTACACGTTTGATCTTGCTGCCGGCCGTCGACGTGGTCGGCGGGCGTGCGGTGCGACTGGTGCAGGGCAAGGCCGGCAGCGAGACTGAATACGGGTCGGCGCTCGAAGCCGCGCTGGGCTGGCAGCGCGACGGCGCCGAGTGGATTCACCTCGTCGACCTGGATGCCGCCTTCGGCCGCGGCTCCAACCGTGAGCTGCTCGCCGATGTGGTCGGCCGCCTTGACGTGAAAGTCGAAATGTCCGGCGGTATCCGCGATGACGACTCGCTGGCGGCGGCGCTGGCCACCGGCTGCGCCCGGGTGAACCTGGGCACCGCGGCGTTGGAGAACCCGCAGTGGTGTGCCCGCGCGATCGCCGAGCACGGCGACCGGATCGCGGTCGGCTTGGACGTACAGCTCGACAAGGACAGTCCGGAAGGCGCGTACCGGTTGCGCGGACGCGGCTGGGAGACCGACGGCGGCGAACTGTGGCCGGTGCTGGAACGTCTTGACCGCGAAGGGTGTTCACGCTTCGTGGTCACCGATGTGACCAAGGACGGCACCTTGGGCGGACCCAACCTTGAGCTGCTCGGCGAGGTCGCCGACCGGACCGACGCACCGGTGATCGCCTCCGGCGGAGTGTCCAGCCTCGACGATCTGCGGGCGATCGCCACGCTGGTGGACCGCGGAGTCGAGGGCGCGATCGTCGGCAAAGCGCTCTATGCGGGGCGGTTCACCCTGCCCGAGGCGCTGACCGCGGTGCAAGGCTAGGCCCGCGCGTGGCGCTGGACACCGCGGATCTGAACGCCCTGGTCGCCGAGGCGTCGAAAATCCTTGATGTCGCGGCGCAGCCGTTCCTCGAGGGCCACCGCGCCGGTTCGGCGGTTCGCAAGGGCGGCAACGACTTCGCCACCGAGGTCGACCTGGCTCTGGAGCGTCAGATCACCGACGACTTGGTGGCGGCGACCGGAATCGGTGTGCACGGCGAAGAATTCGGCGGCCCGCCGATCGATTCGCCGCTGGTGTGGGTGCTGGATCCGATCGACGGCACGTTCAACTACGCCGCGGGATCACCGCTGGCCGCAATCCTGTTGGGTCTGCTGCGCGACGGTGAGCCGGTGGCCGGGCTGACCTGGCTGCCGTTCACCGACCAGCGCTACACCGCGGTGGCAGGCGGCCCGTTGCTGCGCAACGGGGCGGTCCAGCCGGCGCTGGGCCCGACGGTGCTCTCGGAGTCCCAGGTCGGGATCGGCACCTTCAACGTCGAGTGGCGGGGACGCTTCCCGGGCCGCTATCGACTCGCGGTGCTGGAGGGCCTGAGCCGGGTGACTTCGCGGCAGCGGGTGCACGGCGCCACCGGAATCGACCTGGCCTACGTCGCCGACGGCATTCTCGGCGGGGCGCTCAGTTTCGGCGACCACATCTGGGACCACGCCGCCGGTGTCGCGCTGGTGCGCGCGGCCGGGGGCGTCGTCACGGATCTGACCGGCGCGCCGTGGACGTCGCAGTCGCGCTCGGCGCTGGCCGCCGCGCCGGGCGTGCACCGCGAGATCCTCGACATCCTGACCGCGGTCGGCGCCCCGGAGGACTACTGAGATGAGCCAACCCAGCGATGTGGCGGTGCGGGTCATCCCGTGCCTGGACGTCGACGGCGGCCGGGTCGTCAAAGGGGTCAACTTCGCGAACCTGCGCGATGCCGGCGATCCTGTCGAGCTCGCCGCCGCCTACGACGCCGAGGGCGCTGACGAACTGACGTTTCTTGACGTCACGGCGTCGTCGTCGGGGCGGGCGACCATGCTGGAGGTGGTCGCCCGCACTGCCGACCAAGTGTTCATCCCGCTCACCGTCGGTGGTGGGGTGCGCACCGTCGCCGACGTCGACGTGCTGCTGCGGGCCGGCGCCGACAAGGTGTCGGTGAACACCGCCGCGATCGCCCGCCCCGAGCTGCTGGCCGAGCTGGCCCTCCAGTTCGGCTCCCAGTGCATCGTGCTGTCGGTCGACGCCCGCACGGTGCCAACCGGATCGGCGCCGACCCCGTCCGGATGGGAGGTCACCACCCACGGCGGCCGGCGCGGCACCGGAATCGACGCCGTCGAGTGGGCGGTCCGTGGTGTCGAACTGGGCGTCGGGGAGATCCTGCTGAACTCGATGGACGCCGACGGCACCAAGGCCGGCTTCGACCTGCCGATGTTGCGCGCGGTGCGGGCGGCGGTGAGCGTGCCGGTGATCGCCAGTGGGGGAGCCGGCGCGACGGAGCATTTCGCGCCGGCGGTCGATGCTGGCGCCGATGCGGTGCTGGCGGCCAGCGTCTTTCATTTCCGCGAGTTGACGATCGGGCAGGTCAAAGCGGCGATGGCGGCCGAAGGGATCATTGTGCGATGACACTCGATCCGATGATCGCGGCCCGGCTCAAACGCAACGCCGACGGCTTGATCGCTGCGGTGGCGCAGGAGCGGGGCAGCGGCGACGTGCTGATGGTCGCCTGGATGGACGACGACGCCCTGGCGCGCACCCTGGAAACCCGTGAGGCGACGTATTTTTCGCGCTCGCGGGGGCAGCAGTGGGTCAAGGGCGCGACATCCGGACATACCCAACACGTGCACTCGGTGCGGTTGGACTGCGACGGTGACACCGTGCTGCTGGAGGTCGATCAGACCGGCGGGGCCTGCCACACCGGCGACCACAGTTGCTTCGACTCCGACGTGTTGCTGCCTCCCGCGGATTGATTCCCTGACCGGGCCCGAGCGGTATGCTGGCCGATTGTGAACTCCGACGAACCGGACGACTCGTACCCGTTGGACTACCCGGGTTTGGAGTTGGAGCGGGTTTCCCAGCAGATCGACTCCCACTACGCCCGGGGCACGGTCAGCGACAGCGAGGCGCACCTGCCGCGCGCGGGAGCACGGATCATCGCGCTCACCAAGCAGCTGAGCGAGTCGCAGGCGACCCTGGAGTCGACGTCCGTGCAGTTCAACGAGTTGGCGTCGGCCATCCCCGGTGACATCGTGGATCTCAGTGATCGGCTCTCCGGAATTCTCAACGGCGCCATGGCCGAAGCCGAGGACATTCGGACGGAGGCGCAGCGATTCGCCGACGAATTGCGCAGTGCTGCCGAAAAGGAAGCCGGGGCGATTCTCGATGACGCCGAGGCGCAGCGCCGAGAAGCGGCCGAACTGCGGGCCGAGCTGGAGGCCCAGCACAAGCAACTTCGGGTTCATGCCGCCCAATTGCGGCGGCAGGCCGTGATGAGCGCCGCGGAGATCATGAAGGAAGCCGAGAACCACGCCTCGGAGATATTGACCGAAATGAACAACGCGATCAATACGCATGTCGCCGATGCGCAGCTTCGGTTGACCGAGCTCATGGATGCCCGCGCGAAAATCGTCAATCAGATTCAGCGTTCGACCACCGGGGTGAAACGTGAATCCCTCGCCCCGGCCAAAGAGTCCTGGTTTCGCGAAAATCGTCCGCGCTGACTTATGTCAGCCCTGTTAATGCGAGCCGGTGACACGCCCACGCAGGTCTGGTACGCTGCGTCGCACGGCAACTGGCCGGTCCATTTGGCCTCGCGCACAAGCCAACTCAGTCGAGCAGCTGGTTGCCCCCCGAAACCCGCAGACCGAACCAGTCAGGTGCTAGGAGTAAATCGGTGGCCCTAGAGATTCCGGAATTCGAAACGCAGATGCGCGGTTTCGACCGCAATGAGGTGTCCGACTACATCGCGCGCCTGCATCATGAAATCGAGATCCTGCAGGATCGAACGAAATCTCTCGACGCGGTCAAGGCGCAGACGCGATTTGATCGCGAACAACTGACCGCCGAGGTCACGCGACTGCAAAACGACATTGTGCGGATGACCGCCGAGGCTGATTCCGAGCGTCAGCGCCTCACCGCTGAGCTGGCCGAACTGCGGTCCCAATTCGAGCAGGTCACCGGTCCGGTCGATTCGGTGGAGGGCATGTCGGATCGGATCGCACGGATGATGCGGATCGCCTCCGAGGAAGCGCGGCGCACCAAGGAACTGGCCCGCCAGGACGCGGAGGCGCTGACCGCAGAACTGCGCGAGCAGTTGGAGGCCGCCCGCCAGGACCGGTCCGCCGCCAGTGAGGCGCTGGCGGAGTTCCAGGCTTCCACCAATGTGCGCCGGGCGAAGATCCTCGAAACCGCGACCGCCGAAGCGGAGGAGATCCTGCGGATCGCCCATGAGGAACGCAGCCGGATCGCGCAGGAGATCGAGGACGCCGAACGCAGCCGCCGCGAGGTCTACCAGCGCCTCGCCGAGGAAGACGAGCGCAACCGACGGGCGGCGCAGGAGGCGCTCGACGAGCAGATCAAGCTGGCCTGGGAGGAGGACGAGCGCAACCGCCGCGAGGCGCAGCGCCGGCTGGACCAGAAGATGCAGGCGGCCTGGGAACAGGCCGAGGCGAACATCGCCAAGCTCGACAAGGAAGCCCGCCTGGAGGCCTCCACGCTGATCAGCACCACCAAACGCGAGTCCAAGCTGCTCACCGAGCGCACCCAGGCCGAAGTGGATCTATTGGTGCGGGAGCGCTCCGGGATCGTCACCCACCTCAACGAGATCCGGAACTGGATCGACACCGCCGTCGGCGACAGCCGCCAGGTGGCCGAGGATGCTCCCGCCCAGGACGACGCGGCAGCGGAAGACGCCGCCGAGAATTAGGCCGACGAGCGGGCCCGCAGCAGCTCCAGCGCCTTGTCGGCGTGGGTGTCCATGGAGAACTCGCTGGCGATCACGTCGAGCACCTTGCGGTCGGTGTCGATGACGAAGGTGGTGCGCTTGACCGGCATCAACTTGCCGAGCAACCCGCGTTTGACCCCGAACTGGGCGGCCACCGTGCCCTCGGTGTCCGACAACAGCGGGTAGTCGAAGCCCTGCTGGTCGGCGAACTTGGCCTGCTTGGCCACCGGATCGGCACTGATGCCCACCCGCTGTGCCCCGACCGCGGCGAACTCGCCGGCCAGGTCACGGAAGTGGCAGGCCTCCTTGGTGCAGCCCGGCGTCATCGCCGCCGGATAGAAGAACAGCACCACCGGCCCGTCGGCCAGCAATGCGGTGAGCTTGCGCGGTGTTCCGGTCTGGTCGGGCAGTTCGAAATCGGCCACGGTGTCGCCTGTTTTCATGGCCGCAAGGCTACTCCTGACTCCACATGCGGGTCTGGGAAGATGGGCGGGTGCAAACGACCCACGCCGGCACCGCATCGCGGGAGGATTTCCGGGCCCTGGCCGCCGAGCACCGGGTGGTCCCGGTGACCCGCAAGGTGCTCGCCGACGCCGAGACGCCGCTGTCGGCCTACCGCAAACTGGCCGCCAACCGGCCGGGCACGTTCTTGCTGGAGTCGGCCGAGAACGGGCGGTCCTGGTCGCGCTGGTCGTTCATCGGTGCCGGAACCTCCTCGGCGCTGACGGTGCGCGACGGCGAAGCGGGGTGGCTGGGCGCGGCCCCGCAGGGTGCCCCCACCGGCGGCGACCCGTTGCAGGCCCTGCGCGAGACCCTGGCGCTGCTGGAAACGGCCCACCTGCCCGGCCTGCCGCCGCTGTCGAGCGGCCTGGTGGGTTTCTTCGCCTACGACATGGTGCGCCGGTTGGAGCGGCTTCCCGAGCTGGCGAAAGACGACCTGCGATTGCCCGACATGTTGCTGCTGCTGGCCACCGACATGGCCGCCGTCGACCACCACGAGGGCACCATCACCCTGATCGCCAACGCGGTCAACTGGAACGGCACCGACGAGCGGGTCGACGAGGCCTACGACGACGCGATCGCCCGCCTCGATGTGATGACCGCGGCACTGAGTCAGCCGCTGGAGTCCAGTGTGGCGACCTTCGACCGTCCCGAGCCGGTCTACCGAAGGCAGCGCACCGCCGAGGAGTACGGGGCGATCGTCGAGCGCCTGGTCGGGGAGATCGAGGCCGGCGAGGCGTTTCAGGTGGTGCCGTCGCAGCGTTTCGAGATGGACACCGACGTCGACCCCATTGACGTCTACCGGATGCTGCGGGTATCCAATCCGAGCCCGTACATGTATCTGCTGCAGGTCCCCGATGACGGTGGGGGACTGGCCTTTTCGATTGTCGGCTCCAGCCCCGAGGCGTTGGTGACGGTCCAGGACGGTCGCGCGACCACCCACCCGATCGCCGGAACCCGGTGGCGCGGTGCGACCGAGGAGGAAGACCTGCTGCTGGAGAAGGACCTGCTCAATGACGACAAGGAGCGCGCCGAGCACCTGATGCTCGTCGACCTCGGCCGCAACGACTTGGGCCGGGTATGCGTTCCGGGCACGGTGCGGGTGGCCGACTACAGCCACATCGAGCGCTACAGCCACGTCATGCACCTGGTGTCCACGGTCACCGGCTTGCTCGCCGAGGACCGCACCGCACTGGACGCGGTGACCGCGTGCTTCCCGGCCGGCACCCTGTCCGGTGCGCCCAAGGTCCGCGCGATGGAGCTGATCGAGGAGGTCGAGAAGACCCGACGCGGCCTCTACGGCGGCGTCGTCGGCTATCTGGATTTCGCCGGCAACGCCGACTTCGCGATCGCGATCCGCACCGCCCTGCTCGCCGGCGGCACCGCCTACGTGCAGGCCGGCGGCGGGGTGGTGGCCGACTCCAACGGCCCGTATGAGTACACCGAGGCCTCGAACAAGGCCCGCGCGGTGCTGGCTGCGATCGCCGCCGCCGAAACTCTGACCGCGCCCGGGACCGATGGCTGAGGGTCGGGCCCGTCGTGCCACCGTCGCGCTGCGGGTGGCGCAACTGCTGCTGGTGCTGGCCGCCGGCGGCCTGTGGGGTGCCTCCCGGCTGCCCTGGGTGCTGATCCGCTCGTTCGACGGGCTGGGGCAGCCCAAGGAGGTCGCGGTCACCGGTGCGTCGTGGTCGACGGCGCTGGTGCCCCTGGCGCTGCTCTGCCTGGCCGCCGCCGTCGCCGCGGTGGCGGTGCGGGGCTGGCCGCTGCGGGCGCTGGCGGTGCTGATGGCCGCGGTGAGCCTGGCGGCCGGTTATCTGGCCGTGAGCATGTGGGTGGTGCGCGACATCGCGCTGCGTGCCCTCGACATCGCCGAAATCCCGCTGACCTCGCTGCTGGGGACCGACCGCCGGCTGGCCGGTGCGGTGCTGAGCCTGCTCGCCGCGCTGTGCGTGCTGGTCGCTGCCGTGCTCCTGATGCGCACGGCCGCGCACGGCTCCGGCGGTGACGCGAAATATGCGGCGCCGGCGGCGCGCCGGGAGGCTGTCCGGGGCCGCGCTGGTGGCGCTGAGGGCCAGGAGATGTCGGAACGGTCGATGTGGGATGCACTTGACGAGGGCTCTGACCCGACCAGTGATCCACCCGATGACGCGCCCGGCCCGGCCGCCGAGGGCCGGTGACATCGCGGGTGGTGACGGTAGCTACCCTTCGATGAAGGTCTTCGACGGAACGTGCGAGAGGAACCGGCAGACATGAGTTCGGCAACCGTGCTCGACTCCATCATCGAAGGAGTCTGCGCCGACGTTGCCGCCCGGGAGGCCGTCGTCAGCCTGGCGCAAGTCAAGGCGGCAGCCGAGGCCATGCCCGCGCCGCGGGACGTCATGGCGGCACTGCGAGAGCCCGGCATCGCGGTGATCGCCGAGGTCAAGCGCGCCAGCCCGTCGAAGGGCCAACTGGCCGCCATCGCCGACCCGGCCGAACTCGCCTGCGCCTACGCCGAAGGCGGTGCCCGCGCGATCAGTGTGCTGACCGAACAGCGCCGGTTCAACGGCTCGCTGGCCGACCTGGACGCGGTGCGCGCCGCGGTGTCGGTGCCGGTGCTGCGCAAGGACTTCATCGTGCGGCCCTACCAGATTCACGAAGCACGCGCCCATGGCGCGGACATGCTGTTGCTGATCGTGGCGGCGCTCGAACAGCAGGCCCTGGTCTCGATGCTCGACCGCACCGAGTCCCTCGGGATGACCGCCCTGGTGGAGGTGCACACCGAGGAAGAGGCCGACCGGGCCCTGACCGCCGGCGCCAAGGTGATCGGGGTCAACGCCCGCGACTTGCACACGCTGGAGGTCGACCGGGACTGCTTCGCGCGGATCGCGCCGGGCCTGCCCACCGAGGTGGTCAAGATCGCCGAGTCCGGAGTTCGCGGCACCGCGGACCTGCTGGCCTACGCCGGCGCCGGCGCGGACGCCGTTCTGGTCGGTGAGGGACTGGTCACCAGCGGCGACCCGCGGGCGGCCGTTGCCGATTTGGTCAGTGCGGGTAAGCATCCGTCCTGCCCGAAGTCGGCCCGCTAGATGTCGGACACCGCCCAGCCTCCTCTTCCGCGCGCCAGCGCCGGAGTGGCCGAACCGAGCCGGCACGACCCCGACGCCCGCGGGCACTTCGGCGCCTACGGCGGTCGATACGTCGCCGAGGCGTTGATGGCGGTCATCGAAGAAGTCACCGCCGCCTACGACAAGGTGCGCAATGACCGCGAGTTCCTCGACACTCTCGACAACCTGCAGACGCACTACACCGGCCGGCCCTCACCGCTGTATGAGGCCGAACGCCTCTCCGCCCACGCCGGCGGGGCACGCATCTTCCTCAAACGCGAGGATCTGAACCACACCGGCTCGCACAAGATCAACAACGTGCTCGGTCAGGCGTTGCTGGCGCGGCGCATGGGCAAGACCCGGGTGATCGCCGAGACCGGTGCCGGCCAGCACGGGGTGGCCACCGCCACCGCCTGCGCCCTGCTGGGGCTGGAGTGCGTGATCTACATGGGCGCCGTCGACACCCGACGCCAAGCGCTCAACGTGGCCCGGATGCGGTTGCTGGGTGCCGAGGTGGTCTCGGTGGAGTCGGGCTCGCAGACCTTGAAGGACGCTATCAACGAGGCGTTCCGGGACTGGGTGACCAACGCCGATCGCACCTACTACTGCTTCGGCACCGCCGCCGGGCCGCACCCGTTCCCGACCATGGTGCGCGACTTCCAGCGGATCGTCGGCCTGGAGACCCGCACGCAGATCCAGCAGATGGCGGGCCGGCTGCCCGATGCCGTGGTGGCCTGCGTAGGCGGCGGATCGAACGCCATCGGCATCTTCCACGCGTTCCTGGACGACCCGGCGGTGCGGCTGATCGGATACGAAGCCGGCGGCGACGGCGTGGCCACCGGCCGGCACGCCGCGACGTTCACCGGCGGATCCCCGGGCGCGTTCCAGGGGTCGTTCTCCTACCTGCTGCAAGACGAAGACGGTCAGACCATCGAATCCCATTCGATCTCGGCGGGGCTGGACTACCCCGGCGTCGGCCCGGAGCACGCCTGGCTGCGCGAGACGGGGCGCGCCGAGTACCGGCCGATCACCGACACCGAGGCGATGGAGGCATTCGGAATACTCTGCCGCACTGAGGGAATCATCCCGGCGATCGAATCCGCGCACGCGGTGGCCGGTGCGCTGCAGCTGGCCGCCGAGCTGGGCCCGGGCAAAATCGTCGTGGCGAACCTGTCCGGGCGCGGCGACAAGGACGTCGAGACCGCCGCCAAGTGGTTCGGCCTGCTCGACGACGAGGGCGGTCAGGCATGAGCGGTCACGCCGGCGACCGGCTGGCCTCGATGTTCGCCGCGTGCCACGACGAGGGCCGCGCCGCCCTGATCGGCTACCTGCCGACCGGCTACCCGGACGTGCCGGGCTCCATCGCCGCGATGACCACGCTGGTCGAGGCGGGTTGCGACCTGGTCGAAGTCGGCGTGCCGTACTCCGATCCGGGAATGGACGGCCCGACCGTCGCAGGGGCCGCCGAGGCCGCGCTGCGGGGCGGTGTCCGGGTGCGTGACACCCTGACCGTGGTCGAGGCGATCACCCGCGCCGGCGGCCGCGCGGTGGTGATGACCTACTGGAATCCGGTGCTGCGCTACGGGGTCGACGCATTCGCTCGTGATCTCGCTTCGGCCGGTGGCCTCGGGTTGATCACACCCGACCTGATCATCGACGAGGCCGACGACTGGATGGCCGCCTCCGAGCAGCACGGGCTGGACCGGATCTTCCTGGTGGCACCGTCGTCGACACCGCAGCGACTTGCCGAAACCGCGCATGCCTCAAGCGGATTCGTCTACGCCGCGTCGACAATGGGCGTCACCGGTGCTCGCGACACGGTGTCCAACGCCGCACCGGAACTGGTGCGCCGGGTCCGGGAGGCCTCCGACATTCCCGTCGGGGTGGGGTTGGGGGTGCGGTCTGGGGTGCAGGCCGCCGAGATCGGCGCCTACGCCGACGGCGTCATCGTGGGTTCGGCACTGGTCACCGCACTCACCGATAGCCTGCCCACGCTGCGGTCCTTGACCGAAGAACTTGCTTCTGGTGTGCGTCAGAAGGTTTCGCACGGATGACGTTGAACTGGCTGACCTACTTTCCCAGTCCTGCACGCGGGGTCTGGCATCTGGGCCCGGTGCCCATCCGGGCTTATGCACTGTGCATCATCATCGGGATCGTCATCGCCCTGCTGATCGGGGACCGCCGGTGGCGGGCCCGCGGCGGCGAGCCGGGCGTCATCTATGACATCGCGCTGTGGGCGGTGCCGTTCGGGTTGATCGGTGGACGGCTGTATCACCTGATGACGGACTGGCGAACCTACTTCGGTGAGGGCGGCGTCGGATGGGAGGCCACGCCACGTATCTGGGACGGCGGTCTGGGCATCTGGGGTGCGGTGGCGCTCGGCGGTATCGGCGCCTGGATCGGCTGCCGCCGTCGCGGGATCCCGCTGCCGGCCTTCGGCGACGCGGTCGCGCCCGGCATCGTGTTGGCGCAGGCGATCGGGCGCATCGGCAACTACTTCAATCAGGAGCTCTACGGCCGGGAGACGACGCTGCCGTGGGGGCTGGAGATCTTCTGGCGTGAGGACGCTGCCGGGGTACGCGATCCGCACCTGCTCGACGGCGTGTCGACCGGGGAACTGTACAAGATCGTCCAGCCGACTTTCCTGTACGAATTGCTCTGGAACCTCGCGGTATTCGCGGTGCTGATCTACGCCGACCGGCGGTTCCGGATGGGGCACGGCCGGCTGTTCGCGCTGTATGTCGCCGGTTACTGCATCGGGCGCTTCGGCATCGAATTGCTGCGTGATGATGCGGCCACCCACATCGCCGGCATCCGGGTGAACTCGTTCACCTCGACCTTCGTGTTCATCGGTGCGGTGGTCTACATCCTGCTGGCCACCAAGGGCCGTGAGGATCCGGACGTCATCCGCCGCGCTTGGGAGCAGCAGGGATCCGGGCAGCAGGCGGTGGCGGCCGAGCCGGAGCCGGAAGCCGAAGAGGACTTGGTGGCGCTCGGCGCCGCAAACGGCGTCGGATCGGTGGTCCGGGTGCCGAAAAGGCTTATGGGCGAAAGCGAAACCGTGGTGGAGGACGGCGGAGCTGACGACGCTGTCGCCGAAGACGCCGAGATCACCGAAGACATCGAAGACATCAAAGACGCTGAAGACGTCGAAGTCTTCGAGGTCGAGGCCGAAGCCGACGAGAACGCCGACGTCGAAGCCGACGAAGACATCGAAGCTGTCCAGGACAGCGGCACCGACGAGGTCGACGAACCCGAGGCGCTATCGGACGAAGACGCTGAGCCCGAGCCGCTATCCGACGACGAGGCCGACACCGGTGAGGATGCGGACGAGGCCGATGAAGACGCCGAACCCGAGCTCGACGATGAGTCCGAAACCGACGAAGACGCTGAGCTCGAGC
Source organism: Mycolicibacter sinensis (assembly GCF_001673565.1). Taxonomy (GTDB): domain Bacteria; phylum Actinomycetota; class Actinomycetes; order Mycobacteriales; family Mycobacteriaceae; genus Mycobacterium; species Mycobacterium sinense_C. The sequence continues at coordinate 17,605 of NZ_LZMF01000147.1, read as the reverse complement.
CGGAACTCGAGCCTGAAACCGACGACGAAGACGCCGAATCGGAGCCCGAGCCCGAAGCCGAGCCCGAGGTCGAGGTAAACGACGGGTCAGACGAGGACTCCGAAGCCGAACCGGACGCCGTCGACGACGCTGACCAGCGCTGATAGCGGCCCGCGCGGCCCTGCCGGCATTTCTGGCATGCTCGCAGACATGACCGACCCATCATGGTCACAAGGCAATTGGCAGCAGCCGTACCAGCAACCGCCACCAGGCTATCCGCCCCCGTATCCGGGCCATCCGGACATGTGGGCGCCCTACGGCCGCCATCCGGTGACCGGGCAGCCCTACTCGGACAAGTCGAAAGTCACCGCGGCCCTGCTGCAGCTGCTCGGGTTCTTCGGCTTCCTCGGGTTCGGCCGGATGTACCTGGGCCAGGTCGGACTCGGTCTGGTGCAGCTGTTGATCGGTCTGGTGGCCACCGTCACCACCTACGGGATCGGCATCAGTGTGCCGGCTATCTGGGGCATCATCGAGGCGATCCTCATGCTGAGCGGGCGGGTACATGACAAGCACGGCCGAAAGCTGCGCGACGCTACCTAACCCGTTGGCGCCAACCGTTCCTGAGGACGACGGCTCAGCCGGCCCGACTATGCTGACGGCGTGAATAGACGCGGCAAGATCGTCTGCACTCTTGGCCCGGCGACCCACTCCGCGGAAATGGTCAGGTCATTGGTCGACGCGGGCATGGATGTGGCCCGTCTGAACTTCAGCCACGGCGACCACGAGGACCACCAAGCCTCCTACGAATGGGTGCGCATCGCATCGGACGCGACCGGGCGGGCGGTCGGCGTGCTCGCCGATCTGCAGGGGCCCAAGATCCGGCTGGGGCGTTTCGCTGACGGGCCCACTTACTGGGCCAACGGCGAGACGGTGCGGATCACCGTCGCCGACTGCCCCGGCGACCACGACCGGGTTTCGACCACCTATAAACAGCTGGCCGCCGACGCCGCGCCCGGGGACCGGGTCTTGGTCGACGACGGCAAGGTCGGCCTGGTCGTCGAGCACATCGACGGCGAGGACGTGGTGTGCACGGTCACCGAGGGCGGCCCGGTCAGCAACCACAAGGGCATGTCCCTGCCGGGCATGAAGGTCTCGGCGCCCGCGCTGTCGGAAAAGGACATCGAGGACCTGGAATTCGCCCTGACCCTCGGCGTCGACATGGTGGCGCTGTCGTTCGTGCGCTCGCCGTCGGATGTCGAGTTGGTGCACGAGGTGATGGACCGGGTCGGGCGCCGGGTTCCGGTGATCGCCAAGCTGGAGAAGCCCGAGGCGATCGAAGACCTCGAAGCCGTGGTGCTGGCGTTCGACGCGGTGATGGTCGCTCGCGGTGACCTGGGAGTGGAGCTCGCTCTCGAAGAGGTGCCGTTGGTGCAGAAGCGCGCCATCCAGGTGGCGCGGGAGAACGCCCGGCCGGTGATCGTCGCGACCCAGATGCTCGAATCGATGATCGAGAACTTCCGGCCGACCCGGGCCGAGGCGTCCGATGTGGCCAACGCGGTGCTCGACGGCGCCGACGCGGTGATGCTCTCCGGTGAGACCGCCGTGGGCAAGTACGCCCTGGAGGCGGTGCGCACGATGAGCAGGATCGTGTGTGCCGTGGAGGAGAATTCCACCGCCGCACCGCCGTTGAGCCATATCCCACGCACCAAGCGCGGAGTGATCTCCTATGCGGCTCGCGAGATCGGTGAACGACTCGACGCCAAGGCGCTGGTGGCCTTCACCCAGTCCGGTGACACCGTACGGCGGCTGGCCCGGTTGCACACCCCGCTGCCGTTGCTGGCGTTCACCGCGCTGCCCGAAGTCCGTAGTCAACTCGCAATGACTTGGGGCACTGAGACATTTATCGTCCCGCAGATGCAGTCGACCGATGGGATGATCCGTCAGGTCGACAAGGCGCTGCTGGATCTGGGCCGCTATCACCGCGGTGACCTGGTGGTCATCGTCGCGGGCGCCCCGCCCGGTACCGTGGGCTCGACCAACCTGATCCACGTGCACCGGATCGGGGAGGACGACGTCTAGTGCCGGCCGAGTCAAACACCGACTTCGCGGAGCTGTTGGCCGTACTGGATCTCAAGACCCCCCAAGACGACGTGTTCGTCGGATCGCATCCCAGCAAAACCCCGCTGCGCACCTTCGGTGGACAACTGATGGCGCAGTCGTTTGTCGCCGCGAGCCGCACCGTCGCCGCGCACCTGCCGCCCGGCGCGTTGTCCGTCCACTTCATCAACGGCGGAGATCCGGCCCGCGACATCGAGTTCCGGGTGCACCGGCTGCGCGACGAACGCCGGTTCGCCAACCGGCGGGTGGATGCGATGCAGGGCGACACCCTGGTCGCCACCGCGATGGTGTCCTACCTCTCGGGTGGTCGCGGGCTCGAGCACGGCGTGGCAGCGCCGGCGGTCCCCGATCCGGAGACGCTGCCCAGGGTCCGTGAGGTGCTCAAGGGCTACGAGGAAGTGGTGCCCAGCTTCGTCAATGCCCCCCATCCGATCGAGTGGCGGTACACCAATGATCCGGCCTGGGTAATGCGCGACAAGGGCGGGCGGCTCGATCACAATCGGGTCTGGATGAAAGCCGACGGGGTGTTGCCCGAGGACCCGGTGCTGCACACCGCGCTGATGGTGTATTCGTCGGACACCACTGTGCTGGATTCGATCATCACCACCCACGGGCTGTCGTGGGGCTTCGACCGGATCTTCGCGGCCAGCGCCAACCACACCCTGTGGTTTCACCGGCCGGTGCGTTTCGACGACTGGGTGCTGTACGCGACGTCTTCGCCGGTGGCGGCCGATTCGCGCGGGCTGGGTGCCGGGCACTTCTTCGACCGGGCCGGTCAGCTGCTCGCCACCGTCACCCAAGAGGGCGTCTTGAAGTACTTCCCGAGCGCCAAGCGCTAGGCCGGCATCAGCGCCGAGTCCGACGATTCCTGCACCAAGGGTGCTTCGGCGGTGCCGAACTTGTTCTCGAAGTGCTCACGGAACCGGTCGGTGCACTGTTGCTGGGCGCCGGCATCCGAACCCGCCTTCGTCATGCAGTCCACGTAGTCGCCGCCGCCCGCGGTCCGCCAGATGCCGACGTAGACGAAGATGCACCCGATTCCGGCGACCACCGCCAGCGCCCCGAGGACGATACCGGCGATGGCGACCCCGCCGTTGTCGGCTTCGCCGCGTTTGGCACGGCTGTGCCCGAGAAACCCGAGCACCATCGCGACGATGCCCAGCACCACCCCGCCGATCACCGACAGCGCGGTCACGATTCCGGCGATGGCTACCACCAGGGCAGCGATGCCCATCCCGTTCCGTGGCGCGCTGGGGCCGGGCGGGGGGTAGCCGGGGTACTGCCCGGGCGCCGGGTGCGGGTAGGGGTAGCCCGGCGGGGGATAGCCTCCGCCGGCCGGCGGCCAGGACGGTTGAGATTCAGGCGACAGCGAGGGCATCCCGGACTCGGGCATTGCGCGGACTCCAGATCAGAGCATCAGACAGGTGTCATACGGGTTAGGACTTAGGGTACCCGCGTTGGCGCCGACGGGTCCCGAAGCTGTCGGGCGGCTAGCTGCCCGACAGCGCCGCGTCGATCTTGCGGGAGGCGGTACGGATCTTGAGGGCGGTGACGATCTCGACGATCCCGATGACGATCAACCACCAGCCGACCACCAGCGCCAGGATCCACAGCGAGGTGAACGGCGCCGCCAGAATCACCAGCCCGGCCAGCAGGCTGATCACGCCCATGAAGATCTGCCAGCCACGGCCCGGCAGCGCCGGGTCACTGATGCCGGCGACGGTGGTGGCCACACCGCGGAAGATGAAGCCGACCGCGATCCAGATGGCCAGCAGCAGCACCGCGAGGGCTTCCTCCTCGGAGTGGAAATGCCGGAAACACAGCACGGCCAGGATCACCGACGCGGTACCGCTGAGGAACAGCAGCACCCGCCCGCCTGCGGATACGACCGGCAGGCTGAACGCGAAGATCACCTGGGCGACCCCGGTGATCACCAGGTAGATGCCGAACAGCACGGCGGCCGCCAGGATGGTTCGGCCCGGCCAGGCCAGGATCAGCACGCCTAGGGCCAGCGCCAGAACACCGGAGACCAGCGTCGACTTCCACAGATGCGGCAGCAGGCCGGAAGGGGTTGGTTCCATGGCCGAAGTCTGGCACAGATGTCGCGTAGCGGCCGGGGTATCGACCGGACGACCGCGTCAGGCGGCCGGGGCGATCCGCGCGCTGTAGATCTCGGCAAGGAACTGCTCGACGGCCAGCGCGGTGTGCGCTGCCCGGGGCGAGCCGAAGATGTCGAAGGCGTGCTGCGCCACCGGCAGTTCCGCGTAGACGACCGGGTTGGTGCTGACATCGCGCAGCCGGGCGGTGAAAGCACGGGCCTGCTCGACCGGCACCAGCGAGTCGTTACTGCCGTGCAGAACGAAAAACGGTGGCGCGTCAGCGGAGATGTACGTCATCGGGGAGGCGTCGCGGTAGGTGTCGGGGAACTTGCGGCGGCTCTGCTTGAACACGTAGGCACTGAGCGTCGGTGCCAGCAGCGGGTGCAGATCGGTGTCGCCGGTGAAGTCGTAGATGCCGTAGAACGGGATCGCCGCCCGCACGCTGGTGTCGGCATCGGCGAAGCCCGGCTGGAATCGGGGGTCGCCGGCGGTCAGCGCAGTCAGCGCGCACAGGTGTCCGCCCGCCGAACCGCCGGTGATCGCGACCCAGTCCGGGTCGCCGCCGTAGTCGGCGATGTGGGCTTTCGTCCAGGCCAGGGCGCGCTTGACGTCGACGATGTGATCGGGCCAGGTGGAGCGCGGACTGAGCCGGTAGTTGATCGACACGCACACCCAGCCCCGCTCCACCAGGTGAGTCATCAGCGGATGTGCTTGGCCGCGTTTGCTTCCCACCATCCAGGCGCCACCGGGCACCTGCAGCAGCACCGGCGCGCGGCCGTCGCGGGGCAGGTCGCGGTGCCGCCACACGTCGAGGGTGTTGCGGCCGCCGTATTCGCCGTAAGGAATGTCGGCATCGGTGGCGTAGTCGCGGTAGACCCGCATCATGCGCACCAGACCGGGTGCCTTCGCGATTTCGCCGTCCGGGCCTGGCCGCTTCCAGAGGTCAGCGCCGTCGGTGCGCCGGCCCGCGCCGAGTTCGGCGTCCAACGCCGCGGTCAGCGGCCGGTTGGCGGTGCGGCCGGCATGGCTCAGCCCGAGCAGGCCCAACCAGGACAGCACCGACACCAGCCAACTGAACCGTCGTAGCCGCGGCGACAATCGGCGCGAGACCGCCGCCAACGCCGCGGACTGCCCGGCGATCAGTTGCAACGGAAGCTCCGAGGCGAACACCCCGAACGCGAACGCGTACAGCGACGGGTAGCCGTGCTTGGTCAGCGGGCGGTAGCCATTGAGGGTGGTGGCGAGTCCGGCGAGCGAGCCGAACACAGCCAGAAGCCTCGTCATTGCGCTCCTTCGCGTTGGGGGACAACCGTTCGGCACCTTACCGAAACCGGTCGAGTCACCCGGTCAGCGCGCGGGCACCGACAGTGAGCGCGACGCCGGACCGCGCGAGGCCGGCGGGCGCGCACCCACCAGGAACCAGGTGTGCATGACGCCCTTGCCCTTCACGTCGACGTCACCGCGCTCCTCGAACACGAAGTCACTGCTCAACCGCTGGTAGACGTCCTGCGGCACCTGGATGCGGTTCGGGGCGCCGGTCGACTCCATCCGGGAGGCGAGGTTGACCGCATCCCCCCACACGTCGTAGAAAAAGCGGCGGTTTCCGACCACACCGGCGACGACCGGGCCGGCGGCCAGACCGATCCGCAGCGACACCGGCCGGCCCAGCGGATCGCGCAGGTCGGCGATGGTGTCGGCGATGTCGAGTGCCAGCCGCGCCAGCGCATGCAGGTGATCGGGCCGGGCGTTGGGGACCCCGCTGACCACCATGTAGGAGTCGCCGCTGGTCTTGATCTTCTCCAGTCCGTGCCGCTCGACAAGCCGGTCCAGGCCGGTGTAGAGCTCGTTGAGGAATTCGACCAGTTGGCCGGGGTCGGTCTGACTGGCCCGGCGGGTGAAGTCGGCGATATCGGCGAACAGCACCGAGGCGTCCGGGTAGCTGTCGGCGATCACGTCCACGGCCGGGTTCTTCAGCCGGTCGGCGACGGCCGTGGGCAGGATGTTGGCCAGCAGCGCTTCGGAACGTTCGTACTCGGCCTCCATCGCCGCTTCGGCGTGGCCGATCTCGCGCAGCGCGTACCAGATGGTGGCGACCACCATGAAGCACGCCGAGACCACCACCAGGGCGAAGGACAGGTTGCGCAGCCAGTCCGGCTGATCCAGGTTCTGGGCGGGGACCAGCAACTGCAGGGCGATGGTCAGCGCCGCGCCGATGCCGGCCACCACAGCGGCCAGCTTGATCCGATCGACGCCGAGGATGAGCACGCTGATCGATGCCGCGGCCAGGAAGTAGAACTGGATTCCCGAGCCGGTCCCGACCACCCAGCAGATGACGAAGGTCGTCAGGTAGGCGATGCCGACGAACGCCAAGGGTGCGATCAGCTCGCCGTAGTGGTACAGCAGCGGGGTCAGCACAAAGGCGGCGGCGGCGATCAGGTTGAGCGCACCGATCCACCAGTACGTCGGGTCGGCCCAGATCTCGAGAAGTCCGAAGCCCGCACTGATGACCGCGGCCAGCCCGGCGGAGACCTTGAGGATCCGCAGCCGCTGCGACAGCCGCGCCGCGTAATGCCGGGTGCGGGCCGGCATGCAGTGTGGGCTCCGGTAGGGACTCTGGGCCCCGTCCGGCGCGGCCAGGAACCGCTTGACGGTCACGTTCCACAGCGTAATCCCGTGAGCTGCGCAATCGGAGGCTTCACCGAACAGCTAGGGTCGGCGGCCATGGTGCTGCGTTCGGTTGCGCTGTTCGTGTTGGCCGCGATTGCGGAGATCGGCGGCGCCTGGCTGGTGTGGCAGGGGGTGCGTGAGCATCGCGGCCTGCTGTGGGCCGGAGCAGGGGTGATCGCCTTGGGGCTGTACGGGTTCGTGGCGACCTGGCAGCCCGACGCCCACTTCGGCCGCATCCTGGCCGCCTACGGCGGGGTGTTCGTGGCAGGCTCGCTGGTCTGGGGCATGGCCTTCGACGGATTCCGGCCCGATCGCGCCGATGTCCTGGGTGCGCTGATCTGCCTGGCCGGGGTCGCGGTGATCATGTATGCACCGCGCTGACCGGCGGTGATCGTGGTGCCCTCGGTGAGATTCGAACTCACACTGTACGGGTTTTGAATCCGTTTCCTCTGCCAGTTGGGATACGAGGGCTTCCGCGCGGCTTCCTACCCTAGACGATGCCCCACCGGGTTGCCGCCGCCGGCAACCGCGACAGAATGGGGTGATGACTGCGTCGACATCCGAGAGCACCCCGCGCCCTGCCCGCCGGGTTCTGATCGCCGAGGACGAGGCGCTGATCCGGCTGGATCTCGCCGAGATGCTGCGGGAAGAGGGCTACGAGGTGGTCGGTGAGGCCGGCGACGGCCAGGAAGCCGTGGAGCTGGCCGAACTGCTGCGCCCGGACCTGGTGATTCTGGACGTGAAGATGCCGCGGCGCGACGGCATCGACGCGGCCTCCGAGATCGCCGCCAAACGCATCGCGCCGATCGTCATGCTCACCGCGTTCAGCCAGCGCGACCTGGTGGAACGGGCCCGAGACGCCGGGGCGATGGCCTATCTGGTCAAACCCTTCACCCCCGGCGACCTGGTTCCGGCCATCGAGCTGGCGGTCAGCCGGTCCGAGGAGATCACCGCACTGGAACGCGAGGTCAGCACGCTGTCGGAGCAGCTGGCGACCCGCAAGCTCATCGAACGGGCCAAGGGCCTGCTGCAGTCCAAGCAGGGCTTGAGCGAGCCCGAAGCGTTCAAGTGGATTCAGCGCGCGGCGATGGACAAGCGAACCACGATGCGGCAGGTGGCCGAGGTGGTGCTGGAAACCCTCGACACGGCGGCGAACCCCCCGGCCTGACCACCGTTGCGGTTGCTCAACGGCTACGCTCGATGACGTGCAGCGCAGAATCATGGGCATCGAGACCGAGTTCGGTGTCACCTGCACCTTTCACGGCCACCGGCGACTGTCGCCCGACGAGGTGGCGCGCTACCTGTTTCGCCGAGTGGTGTCCTGGGGACGCAGTTCGAATGTGTTCCTGCGCAACGGCGCTCGGCTGTACCTGGATGTCGGCAGCCATCCCGAGTACGCCACCGCCGAATGCGACAGCCTGATTCAGCTGGTCACCCACGACCGGGCCGGCGAACGGGTGCTCGAGGACCTGCTGATCGACGCCGAGCAGCGACTGGCAGATGAGGGCATCGGCGGCGACATCTACCTGTTCAAAAACAACACCGACTCGGCCGGCAACTCCTACGGCTGCCACGAGAACTACCTGATCGTGCGGGCCGGGGAGTTCTCCCGCATCTCCGACGTGCTGCTGCCGTTCCTGGTGACCCGCCAGCTGATCTGCGGCGCCGGCAAGGTGCTGCAGACCCCCAAGGCCGCCACCTTCTGCTTGTCGCAACGCGCCGAGCACATCTGGGAGGGCGTGTCCAGCGCGACCACCCGCTCCCGACCGATCATCAACACCCGCGACGAGCCGCATGCCGACGCCGAGAAGTACCGGCGGCTGCACGTCATCGTCGGCGACTCGAACATGTCCGAGACCTCCACCCTGCTCAAGGTGGGCAGCGCGTCGCTGGTGCTGGAGATGATCGAGGCGGGGGTGCCCTTCCGCGACTTCTCCCTCGACAACCCGATCCGGGCGATCCGGGAGGTCAGCCACGACGTCACCGGTCGGCGGCCGGTGCGCCTGGCCGGGGGACGCCAGGCCGGCGCCTTGGACATCCAGCGCGAGTACTACGGGCGGGCCGTGGAGTACGTGCGCACTCGCGCGGCCAGCAGCCCGCAGCTCGAGCAGGTCATCGACCTGTGGGGCCGCCAACTCGACGCCGTCGAATCCCAGGACTTCGCCAAGGTGGACACCGAGATCGACTGGGTGATCAAACGAAAGCTGTTCCAGCGCTACCAGGATCGCTACGACATGGAGCTCTCCGACCCCAAGATCGCCCAGCTGGATCTGGCCTACCACGACATCAAGCGGGGCCGCGGCGTGTTCGATCTGCTGCAGCGCAAGGGCCTGGCGGCCCGGGTCACCACCGACGAAGAGGTCGACGCGGCCGTCGACACCCCGCCGCAGACCACCCGGGCCAAACTGCGCGGCGAATTCATCAGTGCCGCACAGGCCGCCGGCCGTGACTTCACCGTCGACTGGGTGCACCTCAAGCTCAACGACCAGGCCCAGCGCACCGTATTGTGCAAGGACCCGTTCCGCTCGGTCGACGAACGGGTCAAGCGGCTGATCGCCAGCATGTAGCGCTTATCCTCCTTCTCATGGCGACCGCCAAAGTCGAACGGCTTCTGAACCTGGTCATCGCGTTGCTGTCCACGCGCGGTTACCTCACCGCGGAAAAGATCCGCACCAATGTCGCCGGCTACGACAGCACCCAGAACCTCGACGCGTTCTCGCGGATGTTCGAACGCGACAAGAACGAGCTGCGTGACCTGGGCATTCCGCTGGAGACCGGCAAGGTCTCGGGCCTCGACCCGGTCGAGGGCTACCGCATCAACCCCGACGCCTACAAGCTGCCCGCCATCGAGCTGACCCGCGAAGAGGCGGCCGCGGTCGCGGTCGCCGTCCAGCTGTGGCAGTCGCCGGAGCTGCGCGCCAACGCCCAGGGTGCGGTGGCCAAACTGCAGGCCGCCGGGGTCGATGTGGATGCGGATCGAGCCGACGTGCTGGTGGCATCGCCGGCGGCGCTGCCCGGTATCCATCGCGCCGAGCCGGCGCTGAGGGCGCTGATGGACGCCGTCCAGGCGGGGCAGGCCGTGCAGTTCGGCCACCGCCCGTCGCCGGTGGCGCCCTACAGCACCCGCACCGTGGAGCCGTGGGGGGTGGTCACCCACGGCGGCCGGTGGTACCTGGTGGGCCACGACCGCGACCGCGATGCGGTCCGCACCTTCCGGATGTCGCGGATCGCCGACGACGTCACCCCGATCGGGCCGCCGGGCGCGGTCACCCGGCCCGAGGCCGCCGATCTGCGCCAGATCGTGGCGGCGGCGGTGGGGCAGGCGCCCAGCGGTCTGCAGGCCCGCATCTGGGTCGCCGACGATCGCGCCGTGGCGCTGCGCCGGACCGGCACGGTGCTGGGCCGCGAGTCGATGGCCGGCCGCGACGGCGACATCATCGGCGTCGACATCGGCACCCATGACCGGCTGGCCCGCGAGATCGCCGGATACGGGGCCGACGCCGTCGTACTGGACCCGGCCTCGTTGCGCGACGACGTGGTGGCCCGGCTCACCGCCTGTGCTCGGGAGGTGTCGGCGTGAACCAACTTCCGAAACGGCTGGTGCGACTGCTCAACATGGTGCCGTACTTCTTGGCGCGCCCGGGCATCACCAAGGAGCAGGCCGCCGCCGAGCTCGGGGTCAGCCTCAGCCAGCTGCAGACCGACCTCGAGCAGTTGGCGGTGTGCGGATTGCCCGGTTACGGGCCCGGGGATCTGATCGACCTGACGTTCTACGAAGACCGCATCGACGTCTACGAATCCGCGGGCGTGGACCGGCCGCTGCGGCTGACCTCGCCGGAGGCCACCGCCATGCTGATGGCTTTGCGGGCGTTGGTCGACATGCCCGGCATCGTCGACCCCCGGGCCGCTCGCAGCGCGATCGCCAAGATCGAGAACGCCGCCGGCACCGCCGTGCAGGAAGCATCCGAGGCCGCCGACCACGCCAACCCGGCCGCCGACGTGGTGCGCGAGGCCGTACGCCGCCATCGTGCGCTGGCCATCGACTACTACGCCGCCTCCCGCGACACCTCGTCGCACCGGATCGTCGACCCGATCCGGGTAGTGCTGATCGCCAACCACAGCTACCTGGAGGCATGGTGCCGAGAATCCGCGGGCGTGCGGCTGTTCCGCTTCGACCGCATCGACGGCGCCGCGGTGCTCGACGAGCCGTCCGCGCCGCCGGAACCGGCGCGGCAGGCCGAGACCGACACGTCGCTGTTCGACGCCGACCCGTCGATGCCGGTCGCGACCGTGCGCGTGGCACCCTCGGTGGCGTGGATGTTCGAGTACTACCCGATGCGACTGGTGGGCGAATTGCCCGACGGTTGGCGTGAGGCGGAGATGACGTACGCCTCCGACGAGTGGTTGACCCGGCTGCTGCTGGGAATGGGGGATGAGGTGCAGGTCGTGGCGCCCGAGTCGTTGGCAACCGGCGTGCGCGACGCCGCGGTGGCCGCGCTGGCTGCCTATGAGAACGTGCGATCATGACCGCCTACAACCTCGGAGCGCTGTTCGCCGATATCGTCTTCCTGGTTCTGATCGTCGGGGTAGCGGTGGGCATCGTTTTCCTGGTCAAGGCCAAATCGAAGCCGCCGAGCGACGCGGCAGCGCCCCCGAACTGGTACCCGGATCCCGCCGATCCCGAGCTGCTCCGCTACTTCGACGGCGAGAGCTGGACGGGCGCCACCCAGCCGCGGGCTGCGCCGCCGGGTTAATGCGGCGGTTCCAGCTTCGCCTCTCCTTCGTCGAGCCTCGCTGAACCGCCCGGTTGATGCGGCGGTTCCAGCTTCGCCTCTCCTTCGTCGAGCCTCGCTGAACCGCCGGCTTCCTGAGCTGCGGTAGCATCGAGGCGACGTCTGGAGGTAACCAAAGTGAACGCTTTAGGACCGTCGCACCTGGCGATCCTCGCCGTCGCCGTGATCATCTTGTTCGGCGCCAAGCGACTGCCCGACGCGGCGCGCTCGCTGGGTAAGTCGCTGCGCATCTTCAAATCCGAGGTTCGCGAACTGCAAAGCGAGGCCAAGCCGGATTCGACCGCCACTCCGACCACCGTCCAGTCCGAGCGGGTCGACCCGCCGGCGGCCGGCGGTCAGTCGGCGTAGCCCGGCCCCGCCGTCGCGGCGACCGCGCCTGACCTACTGTGCCCACGCTCGGAGCTCTGCGGCGGCTGGATCCGCGGCTGCGCCGCAGGCGCACCAATCCCGACGGGACGATGTCGCTCGTCGACCACCTGCGTGAGCTGCGCACCCGGCTGCTGATCTCGCTGGCCGCGATCGTGCTCACCACGATCATTGGCTTCGTCTGGTACACCCAGCCGCTCTTCGGGCTGGAGAGCCTCGGCGAATGGCTGCGCCACCCGTACTGCGAGTTGCCGGCCTCCGCGCGCGCCTCGATCGCGCCCGATGGGCAGTGCCGGCTGCTGGCCACCGCACCCTTCGACCAGTTCATGCTGCGGCTCAAGGTGGGCTTGGCCGCGGGAATCGTGCTGGCCTGCCCGGTCTGGTTCTACCAGTTGTGGGCGTTCATCACCCCGGGGCTCTACCGCAAGGAGCGGCGCTTCGCGGTGGTGTTCGTGGTGTCGGCGGCCGTGCTGTTTGTCACCGGCGCGATCCTGGCCTACCTGGTGCTGTCCAAGGCGCTGGGTTTTCTGCTGACCGTCGGCAGTGACGTCCAGGTGACCGCGTTGTCCGGCGACCGCTATTTCGGTTTCCTGCTGAACCTGCTGGTGGTGTTCGGGATCAGCTTCGAGTTCCCGCTGCTGATCGTCATGCTCAACCAGGTCGGCGTCTTGAGCTACGCACGGCTCAAGGAGTGGCGGCGCGGGCTGATCTTCGCGATGTTCGTGTTCGCGGCGTTCTTCACCCCCGGATCGGACCCGTTCTCGATGATCGTGCTCGGCTTCACGCTGACCCTGTTGCAGGAGTTCGCGATTCAGATCGCTCGGCTGCACGACAAACGCAAGGCCAAACGGGAGGCCACCGCGGAGCTCAGCGACGACCAAGCCTCGCCCATCGACGCCCCCGCACCCGTCGCCGCCCCGCATGACTAGCCCGCCGGAGGCGCCCGAGCTGAGCCGGTTCACCGCGCAACTGCCGTTCGGACTGGACGACTTCCAGCGTCGGGCCTGCCAGGCCCTGCAGGACGGCCGGGGCGTATTGGTGTGCGCCCCGACCGGCGCCGGCAAGACGGTGGTGGGGGAGTTCGCGGTGCACCTGGCCCTGGCGGCCGGCGGAAAGTGCTTCTACACCACCCCGATCAAGGCGCTGAGCAACCAGAAGCACACCGACTTGGTCGCCCGCTACGGCAAGGACAAAGTGGGGTTGTTGACCGGCGACCTGTCGGTCAACGCCAACGCGCCGGTGGTGGTGATGACCACCGAGGTGTTGCGCAACATGCTCTACGCGAATTCACCTGCTCTGCAAGGTCTTTCGCACGTGGTAATGGACGAGGTACACTTCCTGGCCGACCGGATGCGCGGCGCGGTCTGGGAGGAGGTGATCCTGCACCTGGCCGACGAGGTGCGCCTGGTCAGCCTCTCGGCGACGGTCAGCAATGCCGAGGAGTTCGGCGGCTGGATCCAAACGGTGCGCGGGGACACCACCGTCGTGGTCGACGAACACCGCCCGGTGCCGCTGTGGCAGCACATGATGGTGGGCAAGCGGCTCTTCGACCTGTTCGGATCCCGCCCCGACAGCGACGGCCCGGGCACCGCTGGCCGTGCGCGCGTCGACCCACAACTGTTGCGGCACATCGCGCATCGGCGCGAAGCCGACCGGCTTACCGACTGGCCACCGCGCCGCCACAACGGCAGGGGCGGCCCCGGGCGCCCGGGCTACCGGCCCCCGATGCGCCCCGATGTGATCGCAGTGCTGGACTCGGCCGGGCTGCTGCCGGCGATCACTTTCGTGTTCTCCCGCGCCGGCTGCGATGCCGCGGTCAAGCAGTGCCTGCGCTCGCCGCTGCGGTTGACCACCGAGTCGGAGCGAGCCCGCATCGCCGAGGTGATCGACCACCGCTGCGGTGACCTCGCCGATGACGACCTGGCCGTGTTGGGCTATTACGAATGGCGCGAAGGGCTGCTGCGCGGACTGGCCGGCCACCACGCCGGGATGCTGCCGGTGTTCCGCCACACCGTCGAGGAGCTGTTCGCCGCGGGCCTGGTCAAGGCCGTGTTCGCCACCGAGACCCTGGCCTTGGGCATCAACATGCCCGCCCGCACGGTCGTGCTCGAAAGATTGGTCAAGTTCAACGGCGAGCAGCACGCCGCGCTGACACCGGGCGAGTACACCCAGCTGACGGGGCGGGCCGGCCGGCGTGGCATCGACATCGAAGGCCACGCGGTGGTGCTGTGGCATCCGGGGGAGGCCACCGCCGATCCCGATCAGGTGGCCGGGCTGGCGTCTACCCGAACCTTCCCGTTGCGCAGCTCGTTCGCGCCGTCGTACAACATGACGATCAACCTCGTCCAGCAGATGGGCCCCGAGCAGGCCCACCGGTTGTTGGAGCAGTCGTTCGCCCAGTATCAGGCCGACCGGTCGGTCGTCGGCCTGGTGCGCAGCGCCGAACGCGGCGAACGGACCCTGGATGACATCGCCGCCGAACTCGGCGGCCGCGACTCGCCGGTCCTCGACTACGCCCGGCTGCGGGCGCAGATCTCCGAACGGGAACGCGCCCAGGCGCGTGCCTCCCGGCTGCAGCGCCGCCGAGCCGCCAGTGATGCGCTGGCGGCGTTGCGAAAAGGCGACATCATCACCCTCACCCACGGGCGCCGCGGTGGTCTGGCGGTAGTGCTGCAGGCCGACCGGGATTCCGACGAACCGCGGCCGCTGGTGCTCACCGAGCACCGCTGGGCCGGCCGGATCTCCTCGGCGGACTATTCGGGCGCCGTGCCGCCGATCGGAACCATGAACCTGCCCAAGCGGGTGGAACACCGCCAGCCGCGGGTCCGCCGCGATCTGGCTTCGGCGTTGCGGTCCGCGGCGGAAGGGCTGGTGGTGCCGAAGGCGCGGGGGCGGCGCGGCGGCGGCCCGCAGGAGGACGCGGTGGATCCGGAATTGGCCGCGCTGCGGCAACAGCTGCGCGCTCACCCCAGCCATGCCGAGCCGGACCGCGAGGACAGGGTGCGCACCGCCGAGCGCTACCTGCGCGTGGAGGCCGACAACGCCCAACTGCGCCGCAAGGTTCAAGCGGCCACCAACTCACTGGCGCGCACCTTCGACCGGATCGTCGGGCTGCTCGCCGAGCGGGGCTTCATTGCGACCGGCGACGGCGATCCGAAAGTGACCGCCGACGGCCGGATGCTGGCCCGGATCTATAACGAAAGCGATCTGTTGGTCGCCGAGTGTCTGCGTACCGGGGCCTGGGACGGTCTCGGGCCGGCTGAACTGGCCGCGGTGGTCTCCGCGGTGCTTTACGAATCACGCGGCGCGGACGGCCCGGGCGGACCGCCGACCCTGCAACCACCCACCGAGCCGGTGCGCCGAGCCCTGCAGCAGACCCGGAAGCTCTCGGCGGCGCTGCGGGCCGACGAACGCCGGCACGGGATCACCGCGAGCCGGGAACCCGACGACGGCTTCGTCGCCGCGGTGTATCGCTGGGCGCGCACCGGGGACCTGGCGTCGGCCTTGGACGCTTCGGACGCCGCCGGTGCCGGTTCGCCGCTGTCGGCGGGTGACTTCGTGCGCTGGTGCCGCCAGGTGCTCGACCTGCTGGATCAGCTGCGCAACTCGGCGCCCGGCGCCGAACTGCGAGCAACGGCAAAACAGGCCATCGACACCGTTTTGCGGGGCGTCGTCGCCGTTGACGCCGGGTAGGCTGGGCCGGGCGCTACGGTGGAGAGCCGGCGGTGATCAGCACCCGCTACGCGAGAGGACTTGGGGAACAACGATGAGCGGACCGCAGGGATACGACCCGACGCAGCCGTGGCAGCCTCAGCAGCCCGGACAGCCCGAGGAGCAGCCGGGCACCGGACAGGGTCCGGCAACCGGCGCCGAGCAGCAGTGGCAGCCGCCGGCCTACACGCCGTCGCAGTACCCGCAGCAGACGTCCTACCCCTCGACACCGCAGTACCCCGGCTACCCGCAGCCCGAGCAGTACGGCCAGCCGGCCCAATACGGCCAGCCCGGCCAGTACGGCCAACCGGCGCAGTACGGCCAGCCCGGGCAATACGGCCAACCGGCTCAGTACGGCCAGCCGGGCCAATACGGCCAGCCGGGCCAGCCGGGCCAGTATGGTCAGCCCGGCCAATACGGCCAATATCCCCAGCAGCCCGGCCAGTACGGTCAGCCCGGACCGGGCAGCAAGCGCCCGACCGCGCTGGTCGGCACCGTGCTCGCCGCATGCCTGGGCATCGCCGCCCTGGTGGTGCTGGTGCTCGGGTTCTGGAAGCCCGGATTCTTCGTGACCACCAAGCTCGACGTCGACAAGGCGCAGCAGGGGGTGCAGCAGATCCTGGCCGACCAGACCAACGGCTACGGCGCCAAGAACGTCAAGGACGTCCGGTGCAACAACGGCCAGAGTCCGGTGGTCAAGCAGGGTGACACGTTCAACTGCGAGGTCAGCATCGACGGCACGAAGCGTCAGGTGACCGTGACTTTCCAGGACAATTCGGGCACCTACGAGGTCGGCCGGCCCAAGTAGTCCGCATCAACCCGGCTCAGTCGGGCAGCGTGTCGAGCGCCCGCTGTAGCCGGGCGATCGAGGATCCGACGCCGAGACGGTCGGCCAGCTCGGCGACCCGAGCGGGGTCGGCAGCCACCCGAGGGAGAGCGTCCGACGGCGTCGACAGCGTGACCGGGGCGTCGGTGGCGACCCGCACCACCGGACCGGCAGCGGCGATATAGTCCTGCGCCGCTTGCAATTTGGCCCGCACCCCTTTGGCCATTGGTGAGCCCGGGTCGGCGGCGGCGGCCAGTACCGCCGCGAGCGAACCGTGCCGGGCCAGCAGCCCGACCGCCGTCTTCTCGCCGATCCCGGGCACTCCGGGCAGCCCGTCGGAGGGATCACCGCGCAGCAGCGCCATCTCGGCGTAGGCGGCGCCGGCACGCTCGGCGGGCAGGCCGTAGCGTTCCGCCACCTCCGCCGGGCCGAACAGCGTCGCCTGCGCCAGCCCGCGGCCCAGATAGAGCACCGACACCGCGACGGGGCGCTCGGCGACCACCTGCAGCAGGTCCCGGTCGCCACTGACGACGATCACCGGATCCTTGGTTTCGGCCGCTGCCAGGGTGCCCAGCACGTCGTCGGCCTCGAAGTCCGGCGCTCCGGCGGTGGCGATCCCGAACGCGTCGAGCAGCTCGGCGATCATCTCCACCTGCGGACTCAGCTCGTCGGGCACTTCCTCGACGTCGGTGTCCTCCGGCACTTCTTCGGCCACCCGGTGCGCCTTGTAGGAGGGGATGAGCTCCACCCGCCACTGCGGGCGCCAGTCCAGGTCCAGGCAGACCGCCAGCCGGTCGGGACGCTGCCGGGTGATCAAGGTGGCTACCGAGTCGAAGAAGCCGCGCACCGCGTTCACCGGCCGGCCGTCGGGGGCGGTGATCGAGGACGGCACTCCGAAGTAGGACCGGAACCACATACTGGCACCGTCGAGCAACAGCACGGGAGCGGGCATGGCTGCCAGCCTATTTACCGTTGATGCGATGAAGGGGCGGGGCCTCCGCTCCTCGTGACGTTCCCGGCGGATGCTGGGGGTGTCACTACCAGTC
>NZ_LZMF01000146.1:0-41023 GCF_001673565.1 Mycolicibacter sinensis | reverse complement strand
CCAGCAGTCGCATGACGAACGGCACGTACACCGACATCCACAGCCGGTTGATCCGCCACACCTTCGGCACGCGTTTACGCAGGTAGGCATCGGCGAACGAGATATGGCGGGCCTCTTCGGCGATGTGGATGGCCATCACCTTCTCCACCACCGGATGCCCGGAGCCGGCCTCGCGCAGTGCGTTGGTCTGGATCACGTCCACCGGCACCTCACCGGCCAGAACCCCGAAGAAGAACACGTTGGGGAACGGCCCCGCGTACAGCGGCATCAGCGGGGACAGCCAGCGCATCCACCACTGCATCCCCGGAACGTCGAACCCGATGCGGTTCACCAGCTCCTGGAACATCAGGACGTGGTTGCACTCCTCGACGGACTCGTGCATGCAGTAGCGGTGTTCGGGCGAGCCGTTGGGCACCCGGGACGCGTACTGGACCAGGCCCCGGATCAGCATGCTTTCGAACTGCAGGGTGACCTTGGCGATGTTGGCTTGGCGCCACATCCCGATCGCGATCTGCTTGTCCAGCGGCTGGCTGCGGTACCAGTCGGTACGTCCCAGCGGGTCGTCGGTCAGCACCCAGCGCGGGTCGTCGGCGGTGATGGCGTTTTCGGGGGCGTCCCAGTCGATGTCGGTGAACGGATCGAATCGGCGTCGTACTGAGCTCTGTGACAGGTTTTGCAGCGTCGCCGTGTACTGAGGATCGTCGCTGACGTCCATGGTGCGGCGGTAGCGGGCAACAGCGAGAGCGACGGTGGCGGAGACCAATCCGACGACCAACAGGCTGCCCAGCAGCCCGAGGATCTGGAGCCAGATCGGCATCTCGAAGTCACTTCCGTCGTTGGGCACCGCGCGAAGAAGTCGGCGGCTCGGCCGAAGCTTACCGCCGAAATTGGCAAAACACTAAGACCCGCCGCGCTGTTGTGGTGTGATTGCCGCCATCTCGCGACCGGTCGGCGCCCGTTACTCTACCGCCGGCTCATGCAGCCCGCAGTTCGAACGGGCAGCGCGCACAGCGGCGTGCCGCGAAATTGCGGTAGCGTGTTCACCTTATGGGGACCCAGCAGTACCAGCACTACGAGGCCATCATCGTGGGAGCGGGCTTCGGTGGAATCGGCGCGGCGATCCAACTGAACCGGCTGGGTTACCAGAACATCCTGATCGTCGACCGCGAGGACGGCCTCGGTGGGACGTGGCGGGTCAACCACTATCCCGGCCTGTCCGTCGATCAGCCCTCGACGACCTATTCCTATTGGTTTGAGCCCAACCCCTACTGGTCGCGGCTGTTCGCGCCGGGCCATGAGGTCCAGGCCTACGCCGAGCATGTCGCCGACAAGTACGACGTGAACCGCTTCATGCGCTTCAACACCTGCGTCGACGGCGCCCAATGGGACGAGGACGCCAAGGTGTGGCGGGTGACCGTGGCCGGCGGCGAGACCCTGACGGCGCAGTTCCTCATCGTGGCCACCGGCTTCTTGTGCCAGCCGAAGACACCGGACATCCCCGGTATCGACACCTTCGCCGGGCGCATCGTGCACACCGCGGCCTGGGACCACGAGTACTCCATGGCCGGGCGGCGGGCGGCGATCATCGGCACCGGTTCGACCGGGATCCAGGTGATCCCGGAGCTGGCCAAAGAGGTCGCCGAGCTGACGGTCTACCAGCGCACGCCGATCCTGGTGACGCCCAAATCCGACGTGGCGTTTCCGCCCGTGGTGCAGCGGATGTTCGCCCGGGTGCCGTTCACCCAGCGCATCGTGCGGTGGATCACCGACAACGTCACCGACTTCATGATGGTCCTGACGATGTGGCGCTACCGGCGGTTCAAGCTGCTCAACAAGGCGATGGCGGCCCAGTCCGCACGGCACCGGCGGCGGTCGGTGCGGGATCGCGAGCTGGCCCGCAAGATGGCGCCCGACTTCGACTTCGGCTGCAAGCGTCCGTCGATCTCCAACAATTACTACCCGACATTCGCCAAGCCGAATGTGCACCTGGTGACCGAGGGAATCGAGCGGATCGAACCCGACGGCATCGTGGCGCGGGACGGCACCAAGCGTGAGATCGACACCCTGGTGCTGGCGACGGGCTTCGACGTCTGGGAGGGCAACCTGCCGGCGATCGAGGTGGTGGGTCGCGGCGGGCGCAACCTGGGCAAGTGGTGGCGGGAGACCCGCTTCCAGGCCTACCAGGGCATGACCGCGCCCCAGTTCCCGAACTTCATCAACATGGCCAGCCCGTTCGCCTGGGTGGGGCTGTCCTGGTTCAACACCGTGGAATACCAGATGCGGCACATGAACCGGCTGTTCGGTGAGCTGCAGCGGCGCCAGGCGCGCACCTTCGAGGTCACCGAAGAGGCCAACACCGCGTTCTACGAGCGGATGATGGGCCTGCTGGACAGCTCGGTGTTCCACCTCGGCAACTGCGCGACGTCGAATTCCTATTGGTTCAACCACAACACCGGAGAGGCCCCGCTCTTCCGGCCGACCTCGGTGCGCACTGCGGTCAAGGAGCAGGATCACTTCCCCCTGTCGGACTACCTGATCGGGTAGCTTCCGCTGCCGCGGTCGGTGAACCGGGGTTACAGTGATCGTTTGGGGGAAATCGTCTGGTGAGGGGCCTTGGATAAGTGACGAAAACGCACCTGAGCCATAGCCGGTCGTCTGCGGCAGGATTGGTCCGTAAGTTCGCGTTGCCGATCATTCTCGGCTGGGTGGCGCTCACGCTTCTGGTGAGCCTCGCCGTTCCACCGCTGGAGCAGGTTGCCAAGGAACACCCGGTGTCGTTGAGCGCCAAGGACGCGCCGTCGATTCAGGCGATGGCGCGGCTGGGACACTCCTTCCAGGAGTCGAACACCGACAGTGCGGCGATGATCGTCCTCGAAGGCGACGAACCCCTCGGCGATGCCGCGCACCACTACTACAACGAGCTGATCGCCCAGCTCAACGCCGACACCAAGCACATCCAGCACATCCAGGACTTCTGGGGGGACCCGCTCACCGCGGGCGGAGCCCAGAGCTCTGACGGCAAGGCGGCGCTGGTCCAGCTGAACCTCGCCGGCAACCAGGGCGAGGCGCTGGCCAACGAATCGGTCGAAGCGGTCCGCGACATCGTGTCGCGCACGCCCGCGCCGCCTGGCGTGCGCGCCTACGTCACCGGCCCGGCGCCGATGGTCACCGACATGAACACCAGCGGTGACCGTGCGGTGCTGAAGATCCTGATCGCCACCGTGTCGGTGATCTCGCTGATGCTGTTGCTGCTCTATCGCTCGTTCAGCACCGTCGCTGTGCTGTTGGCGGTTGTCGGTGTCGAGCTGGCGGCGGCGCGCGGAATCGTGGCCTTCCTGGGCCACAACGGGTGGATCGGGTTGTCCACCTTCGCGATCAACATCCTGGTGACACTGGCGATCGCCGCCGGGACCGACTACGGCATCTTCTTCATCGGCCGCTACCACGAGGCCCGCCACGCCGGCGAGGACCCGAAGACGGCCTACTTCACCACCTACCGCGGAGTCGCCCACGTGGTGCTGGCGTCGGGCCTGACGATCGCCGGCGCCACCTTCTGCCTGAGCTTCACCCGGCTGCCGGTCTTCCAGACCATGGGCATCCCGTGCGCGGTCGGCATGCTGGTCGCGGTGGCGATCGCGCTGACGCTGGTCCCCGCGGTGCTGGCCGTCGCCAGTCGTTTCGGCCTGCTCGAACCCCGGCGCAAGATGTCGGATCGGGGCTGGCGCAAGGTGGGCACGGCGATCGTGCGCTGGCCCGGACCGATCTTCGTGGCCGCGTGTTCGGTCGCGCTCATCGGACTGCTGGCACTGCCGGGCTACAAGGTCAGCTACAAGGACCCGTCGTTCATCCCGGCCGACACCCCGGCCAACCTCGGTTGGGCGGCCGCGTCACGACACTTCCCGGAATCGCGGTTGCTGCCCGAGGTGCTGCTGATCGAATCCGATCACGACATGCGCAACTCGGCGGACTTCCTGGTGCTCAACAAGCTGGCGAAAAGCGTCTTCGCGGTCGAGGGCGTCGCCATGGTGCAGGGGGTGACCCGGCCCGAGGGCACTCCGCTGGGGCATACCTCGATCCCGTTCCTGCTGAGCATGCAAAGTGCCGGGCAGATGCAGAACCTGGACTTCATGAAGAACCGGGTCGCCGATATGCGCAAGCAGGCCGACGACCTCGAGGGCACCATCGCGTCGCTGCAACGGATGTACGGGCTCATGCAGCAGTTGGGCACCAACACCCATGAGGCGACCGGCGTTTCGCACGAGGCGATGGATCTGGCCCAGCAGATGCGCAGCCACATGGCCGATTTCAACCAGAACTCCAAATTGCTGCGCGAAACGGTCGACACGAACGACTGCCGCGGGGACCCAACCTGCCTGTCACTGCGGTCGGCGTACGCCTCGATGGACGGCGCGACCCAGCTCACCGACAAGCTCAACGAGCTGGCGCCGGTGATGAGCAACGTCGACGTGGTGACGCCGCAGTTGCTGGAGATGATGCCGGCGCAGATCGCGGCGCTTCGCAGCCTGCAGACCATGATGCTGACGTTGCACAGCACCATGTCCGGGATGATGGCGCAGGTCGAGGAGGTCGGCGGGGATTCGGCCGCGATGGGCCAGGACTTCGACGCGGCCAAGAGCGACGACTCGTTCTACCTGCCGCGGGAGGCGTTCGACAACCCGGACTTCAAACGCGTGATCCAGCTGTTCCTCTCGCCCGACGGCCACGCGGCGCGCTTCTTCATCACCCACGACGGCTATCCGGCGACGCCGGAGGGCATGGCGCGGGTGAACCTGATCAAGAAGGCCGCCACCGAATCTCTGAAGGGAACGCCGCTGTCGTCGGCCCAGGTCTATGTGGCCGGTACCGCCGCGCTCTTCAACGACCTCCAGGGAATCGCCGACTACGACCTGCTGATCGCCGGAATCGCTTCGCTGGCAATCATTTTCATCATCATGCTGCTGATCACGCGCAGCTTCATCGCCTCGCTGGTGATCGTCGGGACGGTGCTGGCCTCACTGGGGGCGTCGGTCGGGCTGTCGGTGTTGGTGTGGCAGTACATCTTCGGCATCCACCTGCACTGGCTGGTGATGGTGATGTCGGTGATCATCCTGCTGGCGGTGGGCTGTGACTACAACCTGCTGCTGGTCGCCCGGTTCAAGGAGGAACTCGGCGCCGGGATCAAGACCGGCATCATCCGGGCGATGGGCGGCACCGGCAAGGTCGTCACCGCCGCCGGCTTGGTATTCGCGTTCACGATGGCCTCGATGCTGGTCAGCGACCTGCGGGTGGTGGGCCAGGTGGGCACCACGATCGGGCTCGGCCTGCTGTTCGACACCCTGATCGTGCGCTCGTTCATGATGCCGTCCATGGCTGCGCTGCTGGGCCGGTGGTTCTGGTGGCCGCTGAACGTGCGCGAGCATCCGGCGCGCGCGCCGCGCGTGACCGGACCGGTCACGGCGGTCGCTGACGACATCGACACCGACGCCGAGTACACCGACGTTGCCGACGCCGACGACGCTGACGAGGCTGTTGTCGCCGTGGACTCCGACGCCGCTGACGACGCTGATGATGTCAACCAGGACGTCTCGGCGGATGTCGAACCGGACGAGACGACCGAACCGGCCAAGGACGACCGGACGTTCGAGGACATGGTGGCCACGGCGTTCCCCGAGCTGTCCGGACGGCCCGACGTACTCGGCGAGGATCGCGCCAGTGAGGTGCTGGCCGCCATGCAGCCACCGGAGGAGGAAACCGACCGGTAGTAGGGCCGATCGGCTCTGGTCGGCGCGCCGCCCCGTGCACTAACGTTTCAACAAACGTTGATTGTAAAAAATACTGGTGCGGGTTCCAGCTCTCAGCCGGCGTCCACACCGAGGAGGCGGCAGATGAGCATCGCGGATCGGACCGAACAGACCACCGGGGAAGGAGCGCTGACGCCCGGGGCGGGAACATTGGGCCACGGCAGCAGCGGTGCCCTCGACGGGCTGCCTGCCAATGTCTGACGAAAACCTCTCGGCCGCACTGGAACGCGAGCATCAGGAGATCGACGGCGGACTCGGGGATTTCCTGGACAAGCTGGATGCCGGCAGCGTGGACGCCGAGGCCCTCCGGGCGACCCTGGCAGCGCTGCGGCGCCACATCTATCTGGAAGAACAGCTCCTGTTCCCGCCGATCAGCAAGGGCGCCCAGATGATGTCGGTGTTCGGGATGATCCGCGGCCACGGGGAGATCTGGCGCACCGTCGACGCACTCGACGGCCTGGTCGGCGGGCCGGACGACCCGGCAGACCCCGATACGTTGCGGGAAGTCTGCCAACGGCTGGTGGCGCTGTTGGTCGACCACAACAAGGTCGAGGAGCCGGTGATCTACCCGGCCGCCGACACCGGCCTGGCGCCCGAGCAGGCCGCCGAACTGGCGGAGTTCCTCGAAGCGGGCCGGATGCCCGAGGGCTGGGTCTGCGCGAAAGCCGCGGTCTGAGTTGGATTGGGGAACGCCGGTGTCCGTTGAGAAATCAGACAGGTCCCCGTCGGCCATGCTGGAACGTGAGCATCAAGAGGTCGACGCCCGCCTCGAGGCGTTCCTGATCGGGCTCCGGGACGGCCGGGTCGATGCCGACGAGGTGAACGCGGCTCTGGAAGCGCTGCGCCGGCACATCTACCTCGAGGAGCGGATCCTGTTCCCGCCGATCCGGCACGGCGGGATGGCGATGCCGGTCGCGGTGATGATGACCGAGCACGGCGAGATCTGGCGCACCATGGACGCGCTGGCGAGCCTGGTGGCCGGCGGTGACACCGAGCGGACCGGCACGATCTGCCGACTGCTGCTCGATCAGCTCGCCGTGCACAACTCCAAAGAGGAGCAGGTGATCTACCGCGCCGCCGACTCCGAGCTGGAACCCGAGCAGGCGGCGGAGCTGACCGACTTCATCGAGACGGGGCTGATGCCCGATTCCTGGGAGTGCCGGGAGGCGCGCTAGAGGCCGCCGCCGAGTCCGAGTCCGAGGGCCACGGCGATCGGGATCAGCGCCATGTCGGCCGCGATCGGAAGACCGATTGCCTCGATGAGGTTGCCCGACTCGAGCTGGTCGAGAAAAACCGTCAGGTTGTAGGCCGGCAGGGTGATGGTCAATGCAGTGAACATGTCGGCCAGCGGGAGCAGTTGGGTGTAACCCTCCGATGGCGTCCCCGATGAGCCGAGGTCCAGCGCGTTGAGCACCTGGGTGAAGGTCGACAGGTTCGGATCGTCGAGGAAGGCCGCCGGGTTGGTGGTGAGGTCGCCGAGGGCGTACGCCGCCCGCAGTAGCGGACCGGTCGCCGGATTGTCGGCAATCGAGGCGAAGACGTCGTAATTCTGCGGGTCCAGCAGATCCCTGCCGGCAGCGACGATCCCCTCCGGTATCGCCTTGACCAGTGCGTTGAAGACGTCATCCCAATCGAGGTCCGGCGGGAAGAGACCGAACGGTGTTTCCACGTCCGCCGGACCCTGGCTCCAGCCCTCGGTGATACTTCCGTAGCCGAGGTTCACCAGGATCTTCATGGCCGGCTCCAGCAGGTCGGCCAGCGGATTGCCGAGGAACGGCAGGAAGCGCACCAGGTCCAGTATCGGCAGATGATCCTGCGGAATCATGAAGTAGTGGGTCAGTGAGTCGGCGTCCGCCGTCGGCAGCGGTATGGCGTTGGCGATCTGGTCGGGTTCCAGCCCCAGATAGGTGAAGTGCTCGAGCACCATTCCCGCCATGGCGTTCAAGACCGCCAGCGGATTGAGCGTGTACTGCGGGAAGTCGGCGAAACCGTCGTATTCGAGCGTGTAGACGTCGGTGGGGTAGAGGTCCGGCGTGGGATGGCCGAACGTGATGCCCAGGCTCGGGATCGACGGGTTCGAACCCAGCGGGACGTCGAAGCGTTCCAGCAGCCCGCCGTTGGGTGCCGCGGTGTCGCCGACCAGCACGAAGTGAACATCCTCGGCCGGCTCGCCCTGGTCGGCGAGCTGGGTCATGGCCAGCGAGGAGAGCGCCGAGCTCTGCGAATAGCCGAAGACCACCACCGGATTCGTCGCGTCCACACCGCCGTCGGCGATTTGGCGGCTGACCGTCTCACTGAGCATCTGCGCCCCCTGGGTTTCGGAGACGAACGCCGGGAGGCTCTTGACGCCGGTCGTGGGGTAGAAGCCCGCCGGGGTGAACAGGGCCTGCGGTGTCCCGGTGAAGCCGTGCGGTTGGAGGTAGAGCGTGGTGGCGGCGTCGACATAGCCGGGCGGCGGGAGCGGGATCCCGCTGCCGCCCATGATCAGCGCTAACCCGTCTCCCAGGCCGGCGAGCCGCACCTCACCCGCCTGAGATCCCGGTACCGCCGGGACGAGACCGATCAGGACGGTGGCCGCCATACACAGTCCGCGAGCAACCGGCTTGGTCATGGCGGCGCGGCGATCAGCGCCGACAGCCCGGCGTGATAGGCGGCCAGGCTGTGTCGCCAGCCGACGTCGATAGCCCCGCCGCTGTCCACAGCGATCTCGGCCCCCACGTGCACGTACGGCGACGGCGGTACCAGCGGCACGACGTCGAGGAAGTTCACCACCCGATAGCAGCATTCGATCGCCGCGTCGAAGGCGGCGGCGAAGTCGGGCAGCCCGACCCGCGGTCCGGCGAAGGTGGTCAGCCGCGGCTCGATGGTGTTGGGTGGCATCGCCAGGGCGATGTCCGGCGCCGCCAGCACGGCCAGTGCCGCGCCGAGGCTGTCGCCGGTGATCAGGATCTGGTTGCAGCCGTGGGTGGCGGCGGGCAGGTTGGCGGCGATGCTGTCCCGGACGCAGCGGTAGACGTCCTGGAACCCGGCATGGACCTGGCCGAACCCGCTGACCGGTGCATAGACCGCCGGCACGAAGTCAAAGTCGGCGATCCAGTCGGCCACGTCCGCGCTGCCGCGAAAGGACACGAACGCGGTTCCGGTCGCGGTGTCGTGCCCCATCAACCCGAAGACATTGGTGTCCTTGGCCATCGCTTTTGCCGGGTGCTGGTCGGGCAGTGCGGCCAGGTGCGCGGAATCGGCTTTGATCAGGGCGGTCTGGGCGAACCCGGGCGGCAGCGTGGGCTGGGCGCCGGTCATCACCGTGTAGGCCGCCTGCGCCAGCGGCAGCACCACATCGCGGGCATAGGACGCGCTGAATGCCACGCAAAAAAGTGTAGGGTCCGGCGGCCCTGCCAATACGAAGATCGACCAGGGGATCTAGACTCTGGTGCCAACGGCAATGATCCGGCCATCACCGGGGAGCCTTCGGAAGAACGGGCCAGGCAGAGACCGGCCTCAGTAGAACCGAACGGGTAAGCCCGTCACAGCCTTGTTGAGCGGTCGCGTCGGCAGCGCGGCAAGCGGGGTGGTACCGCGGTGCTCGCGTAACCTGCGCGGCGTCGTCCCCGGGCCGGGCGCTTGGGAGACGACAGACAGTGAGCGAACGCAGCTATCCGAAGCCGGCCGCCGGTGCCCCCGACTTTCCGGCGGCCGAGGCCGAGGTCCTCGATTACTGGGCGGCTGATGACACCTTCCGGGCCAGCATCGCCCGCCGCGACGGCGCCGAAGAATACGTGTTCTACGACGGCCCGCCGTTCGCCAACGGACTGCCCCATTACGGGCACCTGCTCACCGGTTATGTCAAGGACATCGTGCCGCGGTATCGCACCATGCGCGGCTACAAGGTGGAGCGCCGGTTCGGCTGGGACACCCACGGTCTTCCCGCCGAACTGGAGGTGGAACGCCAGCTCGGCATCACCGACAAGTCGCAGATCGACGCGATGGGTATCGCCGCCTTCAACCAGGCCTGCCGGGAGTCGGTGCTGCGCTACACCGCCGAATGGCAGGCCTACGTCACCCGGCAGGCCCGCTGGGTCGACTTCGACAACGACTACAAGACGCTCGACCTGCCGTTCATGGAATCAGTGCTGTGGGCGTTCAAGCAGTTGTGGGACAAGGGACTTGCCTACGAGGGCTACCGCGTACTGCCGTACTGCTGGCGTGATGAGACCCCGCTGTCCAATCACGAACTGCGGATGGACGACGACGTCTACCAGAGCCGCCAGGATCCCGCGCTGACCGTGGGGTTCCAGATTGTGGGCGGGGCGGCGGGAGAGGGGTCGGCCGGGGAGCTGGCCGGCTCCCATCTGCTGGTGTGGACCACCACGCCGTGGACGCTGCCGTCGAACATGGCGGTCGCGGTCAACCCCGAGGTGACCTATGTGCAGGTCGCGGTGGGGGAGCGCCGCTACGTACTGGCCGAAGCCCGGCTTGGCGCCTATGCGCGTGAACTCGGCGAAGAACCGCAAGTACTGGCGAGCTACCGGGGTGCTGACCTGCTGGGCATGCGGTACCTGCCGCCGTTCGGATACTTCATGGACTCCGCCAACGCTTTTCGGGTGCTCGCCGCCGACTTCGTCTCGACCGAGGACGGCACCGGGCTGGTGCACCTGGCGCCGGCCTACGGCGAGGACGACAAGAACACCACCGATCCGGCCGGGATCACCCCGGTCACCCCGGTGGACGCCAAGGGCCGCTTCGATTCCAGCGTCGGCGATTACGCCGGTCAGCACGTCTTCGACGCCAACAAGGCGATCATCGCCGACCTGAAGAACGGCACCGGACCGGTCGCCGCCAACGGGGCGGTGCTGGTGCGCCACGAAACCTACGAGCACCCCTATCCGCACTGCTGGCGGTGCCGTAACCCGCTGATCTACAAGGCGGTTTCGTCGTGGTTCGTGCGCGTCACCGAGTTCCGCGACCGGATGGTGGAACTCAACGAACAGATCACCTGGTACCCCGAGCACGTCAAGGACGGCATCTTCGGCAACTGGCTGCGCGGTGCGCGCGACTGGTCGATCTCGCGAAACCGCTACTGGGGCACCCCGATCCCGGTGTGGAAATCCGACGATCCGGCGTACCCCCGAATCGATGTCTACGGCAGCCTCGATGAGCTCGAGCGGGATTTCGGGGTGCGCCCGGATAATCTGCACCGGCCCTACATCGACGAGTTGACCCGGCCCAACCCCGACGATCCGACGGGCGCCTCGACGATGCGACGCATCCCCGATGTGCTCGACGTGTGGTTCGACTCCGGGTCGATGCCGTACGCCCAGGTGCACTACCCGTTCGAGAACTCCGACTGGTTTCAAACCCATTACCCCGGCGACTTCATCGTCGAGTACATCGGTCAGACCCGCGGCTGGTTCTATATGATGCACGTGCTGGCCACCGCGCTATTCGACCGGCCGGCATTCAAAACCTGTGTGGCGCATGGCATCGTGTTGGGCTCCGACGGGCAGAAGATGAGCAAGTCGCTGCGCAACTACCCGGATGTGAACGAGGTGTTCGACCGCGATGGCTCCGACGCCATGCGCTGGTTCCTGATGGCCTCGCCGATCCTGCGGGGCGGCAACCTGATCGTCACCGAGCCGGGCATCCGCGAGGGTGTGCGCCAGGTGATGCTGCCGTTGACCAATGCCTACAGCTTCCTGGCGCTCTACGCACCGAAACCCGGGGCTTGGCGCACCGATTCGTCGCACGTGCTGGACCGCTACATCCTGGCGAAGCTGGCAGCATTGCGCGAGGAGCTGACCGCGGCGCTGGACGGTTGCGACATCTCCGGGGCGTGTGAGGAACTGCGCCAGTTCACCGAGGCGCTGACCAACTGGTATGTGCGGCGCTCCCGGCAGCGGTTCTGGGACGAGGACCCCGATGCCATCGACACCCTGCACACGGTGCTGGAGCTGACCTGCCGGCTGGCCGCACCGCTACTGCCGCTGACCACCGAGGTGATCTGGCGTGGTGTCACCGGTGAGCGTTCGGTGCACCTGACCGACTGGCCCGAGCCTGCCGGCCTGCCCGCCGATCCCGAGCTGGTCGCCGCGATGGACCAGGTGCGCGAGGTGTGTTCGGCCGCGTCCTCGCTGCGCAAGTCGCATCAGCTGCGGGTGCGGCTGCCGCTGCCCAAACTCACCGTGGCCGTCGATGATCCGCAGCGACTGGCGCCGTTCACCGAACTGATCGCCGACGAGCTCAACGTCAAGGCGGTGGAGCTGACCGCCGACATCGACCGCTACGGCCGCTTCGACCTGGCGGTCAACGCCAAGGTGGCCGGTCCGCGACTGGGCAAGGATGTGCAGGCCGCGATCAAGGCCGTCAAGGCGGGACAGGGGGTGGTGCATCCGGACGGCACCCTGAGCGCCGGGCCGGTGGTGCTGCGCGAGGGCGAATACACCTCGAAGCTGGTGGCCGCCGATCCGGAGTTCACCGTGGCCCTGCCGGACGGCGCCGGACTGGTCGTGCTCGACGGCACGGTGACCGAGGAGCTCGAAGCCGAGGGCTGGGCCAAGGACCGCATCCGCGAATTGCAGGAACTGCGCAAGAACACCGGCCTGCAGGTCTCCGACCGGATCAGCGTCGTGATGTCGGTGCCCGACCAGCGGCGCGGATGGGCGCAGGCCCATCGCGACCTGATCGCCGGCGAGATCCTCGCCACCGGCTTCGAATTCGGCGACCCGGGTGCCGGCGCGGCGGAGATCGGCGACGGGGTGCAGGTGAGCATCGCCAAGGCGTGATCAGCGCAGCGGCCCGGAGGCGACGCGAGTTTCTCGCAGCCAGATTCTTTTGGTCACCGGCGGTCGGACCGCCCCCGACAGCGGGATGCGCCTCGGCGGCCGATAATCGGTATTCGCGCTGATCAACGTGCCCGACGGCGCCCGGCGAACAGACCTCCGAGCGCCGCGGCAAGCGCTTGCCAGACGTGGCTCGCGCGGCCGGGAACACCGGTCTCGCCGGCCCGGAAACCGGCCCTCCGCTGGCTAATCTTCTGACACATCATCCTTGATTGCCGGTGGCTGCAGTCGGTTACTGATCGGAAGCGGAGGAGGGCTATGGATTTCGGGGCACTGCCACCGGAAATCAACTCCGCCAGAATCTATTCTGGGCCGGGGTCGGCTCCCCTGCTGGCCGCTGCGACAGCCTGGGATGCACTGGCAGGCGAACTGCATACCACCGCGACGGGGTACGGGTCGGTCATCGCCGACCTGGCCAGTTCAGCCTGGCACGGGCCCTCGGCGGGTGCGATGGCGACCGCGGCAGCGCCGTATGAACAATGGATGAGAGCCACCGCGGCGCAGGCGGAGCAGGCGGCGCTTCAGGCCAGGGCGGCCGCTGGCGCCTACGAGCTGGCCTTCGGCGCCACCGTCCCGCCGCCGGTGATCGCGGCGAATCGGACTCTGCTCGCATCGCTGGTCGCCACCAATTTTCTGGGGCAGAACACGCCGGCGATCGCCGCCACCGAGGCCCAGTACGGCCTGATGTGGGCCCAGGATGCGGCCGCGATGTACGCCTACGCCGGCTCCTCGGCGGCCGCCACCCAGCTGACCCCCTTCTCCGCGCCCCCGCAGACCACCGATCCCAGCGGACAAGGCAGCCAGGCGGCGGCGGTGGCCAACGCGACGCAGTCCTCGGCCGGCTCCAATGCGCAGTCGGCGCTGTCTCAGCTGATGTCGCAGGTGCCGAGCACCTTGCAGACGCTGACCACGAACCCGACCTCGCTGTCGTCGGCGGCGACCCAGGCGGCAACAGGTCTGAAGAACGGCATGGACAGCATCACCAACCTCATCAAGGTCGTCGACGGTCCCTATTCGCCACTGGGGATACTGCGGCTGTTCAAGAACTGGTGGCAGGTCAGCTCCAGTCTGGTCAGTACGCACAACGGTGCGCAGAGCCTGACCTCGTTCCTCAACCCGAAACCCATCACCGGGGCGCTGTCGCCGCTGCTGGCCAGCGAGCTCCTGACCGGCGGGCCGGCGGTCAATCCGGCGAGCGTGCCCGCGGCGTCGGCGGCGATCGGCCGCGCGGGCATGGTCGGGTCACTGTCGGTCCCGACCAGCTGGGCCTCGGCCGCTCCCGGGGTCCAGACGGTGTCGTCGGTGCTGCCGACGACCGTACTCGAGGCGGCTCCCGCGCTGGCGGCCAACGGCCAGAGCGGCATGTTCGGACAGATGGCGGCGTCGAGTCTGGCGGGCCGGGCCTTCAGCGCACCGGTCAGCAACGCGGTGGGTGCGGCCACCACCCGCACGATCAGCACCGTCACGCAGGTCACCAACACGGTGGCCGCCCCGGACATCGCCACCACCGCCACCATCATCGTCATCCCGCCGATTCAGAAGTAAGGAGGCGCAGCACATGGTTTTTCAGAGCTTCGCGGCGCAGCCGCCGGAGATCATCTCCGGTCTGATCTATTCGGGTCCGGGTGCGGCGCCCCTGCTGAGCGCCGCGTCGGCCTGGACCGGCCTGGCCGGCGAATTGCATGCCACCGCAGAGTCGTACGCCGCGGTGGTCTCGGGGCTCACCAGCGGTGGATGGCAGGGGCCGGCCGCTGCAGCCATGGCGGCCGCGGTTGCCCCGTACGTGAGCTGGTTGTCGACCACGGCCGCGCAAGCCGAGGAGACCGCCGGCCAGGCCAGGGCCGCGGCGGGTGCCTACGAGTCCGCCTTCGCCGGAATCGTGCCGCCGCCGGTGATCGCAACCAATCGCGTTCAGCTCGCATCGTTGGTGGCCGGCAACATCCTGGGGCAGAACAGCGCCGAGATCGCCACCGTCGAAGCCCAGTACGGCCAGATGTGGGCGCAAGACGTCGCGGCGATGGTCGGCTACGCCACCGAGTCGCAGGCGGCCACCCAGCTGACACCGTTCGCGGCGCCGGCCCAGACCACCGACGACAGCGGCACGGCCCGCCAGGCCGCCGCGACCGCGGAGGCGACCCAGGCCTCGGCAGGCTCCAACGCGCAATCACTGCTGTCGAGGCTGGGGCAGTCCATCAGCACCGCACCCAACAGCTACACCGATGCGGCGGAGGGCGCGATCAACGGCGCCACCGGAAATCCCGACTTGGCGGGGCTCTACGAGTCGTTCTGGAACTTCCAGTCCTCGATCGGCTCGGAGGGCACCTGGACCAATGCGGTGGGCGGCACCACCAACCTGGGCATGACCCAGGTCAGGCTGTTCCATAAGCTTCCCAGTGCGCCGGTGATCGCGAAATCGGCGCTGGGCGGCGGACTTATGAGCACCGGATTGACCGGCGGCGGCCCGGTCGCGGGCGCGGCCCGCGGCCTGGCCACGGCCGCGGCGACCGCGGGCAGCGCCTCGACGGTGGGGGCGCTGTCGGTGCCGCCCAGCTGGGCCACCGCCGCCCCGGCGATCAAGCTGGCTTCGCTGGCGTTGCCCAACGCCGCAGCAGCCGCGGCGCCATCAGCAGGGCTCGGCGGACTGCTCAGTCCGGCCGCGCTGGGCAGCATGACCGGAGCTGCTTTGGGCGGCCCGGCCGCGCGGGTGGCCAGCCCGGGCGTGCGAGTCATGACGACCAACACCAAGAACCGTGACGCTCCGGTCAAGCTCGATCAGGTCATTGCCCAGCTGCAGCAGACGCCGGACGTGGTGCAGCATTGGAACGTCGACGAAGCCGGGCTCGACGATCTGGTCGCCAAGCTGTCGCTGAAGCCGGGTATCCACGCCGTCCACGTGTGCGCCGAGGGCGAGGAAGTGCCCGCCGGGGCGCAATCCGCGCTCGGCTGACCGATGTCCAGGAGGTCTGCAATGCGAGTCTTGTTCGCCCCGTTGGTGGCACTGCCCGCGATCGTTCTTGCCGCGCCGGCGCACGCCGAACCCGGTGTCGTCGAGGCGAGCGCCGTGGATCCGACCGACTTCATCACCTCGCTGCACCAGGTGGGTATCACCTTCGATGACCCGGCGCAGGCCGTGGCGGCCGGCCAGGCGGTCTGCGGTCTGGCGGCCAACGGCGAAAGCGGCTTGGAGCTGCTCACCGATCTGCGCGAGGCCAATCCGGCGCTGACCATCAGCGGCGCCGCCCAGTTCGCGGCGATCGCGGCCAAAACCTATTGCCCGCAGCAGCTCACCCCGGCCAAGTCGGCCAAGTAGTTCACGGCTTGACTGCTCGCCAGCGTTGGCGCCCGCCGGCTCTGCGCACCTCCACATCAGCGAATCCGCTGCGCTGCAACCGGTCCGGAAGCGTCTCGGGGGAGACCGGGTTGTAGGTGTCGCGAGTGTGCAAGAGGCGGAACGTGGTCGAATGCACGCCGTCGCTCCCGGCGAACACCCCGCCGGGCTTGAGCACGCGAAACGCCTCGTCGAACAACCGATCCTGTAACGCAGGCGTCGGGACGTGATGCAGCATCGTGAAGCACACCACCGAACTGAACTTCCCGGCCGGCAGGCCGGTGTCGGTGCCGTCGCCGTTGATGATGCGCGCCCGCGAGCCGTATCTCGCCTGGAGCCGCTCGGTCATCGGGGGATCGATTTCGACCGCGGTCAACTGCGGCGTCATCTCCAGCAGGCACCGCATGTTGGCGCCGTAGCCCGGGCCGACCTCCAAGGTGTCGTCCCCGAGGTCCACGCCGGCGAGCGCCCACGGCAGCAGCTTGTGCTCGACGCTGCGCGCCCAATACGCCGAACTGCAACACAGCCGGTGAACCAGATTCATCGCCATGGAATCTCACGCTAGTCCCGCGTCGGCCGGCGGCGGCGCACTTGCGGCCCAATAGGATCGAGCACTGTGGACGCGCGGTGGGTCCTGCACCTGGACATGGACGCCTTCTTTGCCTCCGTCGAGCAGTTGACCCGCCCGACGCTGCGCGGACGGCCGGTACTGGTCGGCGGGCTGGGCGGTCGCGGCGTGGTGGCCGGTGCCAGCTACGAGTCGCGGGTGTTCGGGGCGCGCTCGGCGATGCCGATGCATCAGGCGCGCCGGCTGGTGGGCGCCGCCGCGGTGGTGTTACCGCCCCGCGGCGCGGTCTATGGGATGGCCAGCCGCCGGGTCTTCCAGATCGTGCGTGCGGTGATCCCGGTCGTCGAGCAGTTGTCCTTCGACGAGGCGTTCGGCGAACCGGCGGAGCTGGCGGGGACGAGCGCCGAGGACGTGCAACGGTTCTGCGAGCAGTTGCGGCGCCGGGTGCGCGAGGAAACCGGCCTGGTGGCCTCGGTGGGGGCCGGTTCGGGCAAGCAGATCGCCAAGATCGCCTCCGATCTGGCCAAACCCGACGGGGTGCGGGTGGTCAGCCGCGCCGAGGAACGGCTGCTGCTCGACGGCCTGCCGGTGCGCCGGCTGTGGGGGATCGGCCCGGTCGCCGAAGAGAAGCTGCACCGGCTGGGCATCGCCACCATCGGGCAGTTCGCCGCGCTGACCGATAGCGAGGTCGCCGACATTCTGGGCGCCACGATCGGTCCCGCCCTGCACCGCTTGGCCTGCGGGATCGACGACCGCCCGGTCGCCGAACGCGCCGAGGCCAAACAGATCAGCGCCGAATCCACCTTCGCCACCGACCTGACCACGCTGGAGCAGCTGCGCGCCGAGGTCGGCCCGATCGGCGAGCACGCCTATCGCCGGCTGCTGCGCGACGGCCGGGGCGCGCGCACGGTGACGGTGAAACTCAAGAAGGCCGACATGAGCGTGCTGACCCGCTCGGCCACCTTGCCCTACGCGACCACCGATGCCGCCGCGTTGACCTCGGCGGCGGCCAGGCTGCTGCTCGACCCGCAGCAGGTCGGCCCGATCCGGCTGCTCGGGGTGGGGTTCTCCGGGTTGACCGATGTCCGCCAGGAGTCACTGTTCCCGGATCTGGCTTTTCCGGAACCCGCCGCATCGGAGTCGCCGGAAACACCTGCCGCAGAGGCGATTTCACCGCCGGCCACCGCGCCGTGGCGGATCGGCGATGACGTCGCCCACCGCGAGCTGGGGCACGGCTGGGTGCAGGGGGCCGGCCACGGGGTGATGACGGTGCGATTCGAGACCCGCAGCTCGGGCCCGGGACCGGTGCGGACGTTTCCGATCGACGAGCCGGCGATCACCCGCGCCGACCCGGTCGAAAGCCTGGATTGGCCCGGTTTCGCCGCCAGCCCGGAGGAGCCAGCTTAGGGGAGCGGGTCAGCCCCACCGGTCGATGACGTCGTCGACCGGCAGCCCCGCTCCCAGCGCCGCCATCAGCAGGACCCGGGCCTGCGGGGGCCGCAGCCGCGGCACCATGACGGCACCGGCGTCGACCAGCGCCCGGCCCGGCCCGTAGGCCGCACCGACCCGCGCATCCGGCACCCGGCTGGACACCGCGACCACCACCCCGTCGCGGCAGTGCCGACGCACGCCCTCGATCACGGCGGACCCGGCGTTGCCGGAGCCCAACGCCTCCAGCACCACCGCGCGCGCACCGGCGGCCACGCAGGCGTCCAGGGCCACCGCATCCGCGCCGGCGTAAAGCGTGATGACGTCAACCCGGGGGGCCTCTGCCACCTCCAGGTGGGGACGGGCCTTGCCGTCGTTCAGCCGCACCCGCCCATCCGCCACCGTGCCCAGCCGTGGCCCGCTGAAACCGGTCAGATCGGTGGTGGTCGTCTTGGACAGGCCCAGCGGCGCCAGCACCTGCCCGGCGAAGCACACCAGCACGCCGAGCCCTCGCGCCGCCGGGTCGGCGGCCAGCGTCAGCGCGTCGCGCAGGTTGCCCGGACCGTCGGCGTCCGGAGCGTCCGCGCTGCGCTGCGCTCCGGTCAGCACCACCGGGGCGACCCCGGTGTAGCCCAGTTCCAGCCACAGCGCGGTCTCTTCGCAGGTGTCGGTGCCGTGGGTCACCACCACCCCGTCGGCGCCACCGTCCACGGCGGCCCGCACCGCGGTCAGGATCCGCTCCCAGTCGGCCGGGGCCAGCTCCGAGCTGTCGCGCGCCATCAGGTCGACCACCGTGACGTCGGCGCCGGAGTCGAGACCGGCGACCAGATCGGTACCGTGCACGGTCGGCCGGCGCACCCCGCCGTCATCGGTACTGGCGGCGATCGTTCCGCCGGTGGTGATGACCGTGAGGCGCTTGGACACCATGCCGCGATCATGCCGCACGCGCGCTAAGGGATGATGGGGGGCGTGACTGACGAGACAACCGACTCGACCGAGCCGGCCGTCGATCCGGTGCCGGACCCGGAGCCGGCCGCGCCGCCGCGGCGGCTGGGCCTGCTGCTGTCGGTGGCCGCGGTCGTGCTGGTGGTCGACGTCGTCACCAAGGTGCTCGCGGTGAAGATGCTGACCCCCGGTCAGCCGGTGTCGATCATCGGCGACACCGTGACCTGGACCCTGGTGCGCAACTCCGGTGCCGCGTTCTCGATGGCCACCAGCTACACCTGGGTGCTGACGCTGATCGCCAGCTCGGTGGTGCTCGGCATCATCTGGATGTCGCGCCGCCTGGTGTCGCCGTGGTGGGCGGTCGGGTTGGGCATGATCCTCGGCGGAGCACTGGGCAATCTGGTGGACCGGTTCTTCCGGGCGCCCGGCCATCTGCAGGGCCACGTCGTCGACTTCCTCTCCATCGGCTGGTGGCCGGTGTTCAACGTCGCCGATCCCGCGGTGGTGGGCGGTGCGATCCTGCTGGTCGGGCTGTCGGTGTTCGGCTTCGACTTCGACACCGTGGGCCGTCGCCGCGCCGGCGACGAGGCAGCGCGAAGCGATGCCGAGGAGCCGCGCCATCAGCACCGCGCCGGCGACGAGGCAGCGCGGAGCGATGCCGAGGAGCCGCGCCCCCAGTCGGGCGCGGGTGACCAGGCCTGATGGCGTGACCGAACGGTCCATGCCGGTGCCGGAGGGGCTGGCCGGCATGCGCGTGGACGCCGGGTTGGCCCGACTGCTGGGTCTGTCCCGCACGGTTGCCGCCACCCTGGCCGAGAACGGCGACGTCGAACTGGACGGGGCACCCGCCGGCAAGTCCGACCGGTTGGCCGCCGGCGCGTGGTTACACGTGCGCCTGCCCGCGCCGCCGGCTCCGCTGGAGAACACCCCGACCGAGGTCGAGGGCATGACGATCCTGTACTCCGATGACGACATCGTCGCCGTCGATAAACCCGCCGGGGTGGCCGCCCACGCGTCGGTCGGCTGGTCCGGGCCCACCGTGCTCGGCGGGCTGGCCGCGGCCGGCTACCGCATCACCACCTCCGGGGTGCCCGAACGCCAGGGCATCGTGCACCGCCTCGACGTCGGCACGTCGGGGGTGATGGTGGTGGCGATCTCCGAGCGCGCCTACACCGCGCTCAAACGCGCCTTCAAGGCCCGCACCGTCGACAAGCGCTACCACGCGCTGGTGCAGGGCCATCCGGATCCGTCCAGCGGCACCATCGACGCCCCGATCGGCCGGCACCACGGCCGTGACTGGAAGTTCACCGTCACCGCCGACGGCCGGCACAGCATCACCCACTACGACACGGTGGAGGCCTTCGTCGCCGCCAGCCTGCTCGACGTGCACTTGGAAACCGGGCGCACCCACCAGATCCGGGTGCACTTCGCCGCCCTGCGGCATCCGTGCTGCGGCGACCTCACCTACGGCGCCGACCCGACCCTGGCCAAAAAGCTGGGATTGGAACGCCAGTGGCTGCACGCCCGCTCGCTGGCCTTCGCCCACCCCGGCGACGGGCGGCGCGTCGAGATCACCAGCGAGTACCCGGGTGATCTCCAACACGCCCTCGACGTGCTGCGGCACCGCGACCAGCACGCGCTGTAAAGGGCGCCGCGTTTCCAGGAACCGGTACGGCGCGCCGATTTGGGTGCCGGTGCAGCACCCCCTATCCTTTGCGGGTCGTAGTGCAGGTTTACGGGCGAGGTCGGAGTATGAGACAACGCCGGTGCAGGCGAGGTATTCGGTGGGCCGGCGCGTTGCTGACCGCTGGATTGGTCAGCGCGGCCGCGGCGCTGGCGCCGGCGGGCTACAGCAACACCGTCGACGGCCGGCCGGTCTCGATGCGCTACGACCCATGGCGGGTCAGCGGCCTGCCGGTGACCGACGGCCCCAGCGGGCCGCGCCCGGACGCCCCCGTGGCGACCGGTACCGTCCGTGACGGCGACGGCGGCGACATCGATCGGCTGGCACTGCTGTCGGTCAACGACATCGCGGACTTCTGGCAGCGCAACTACGACGGTTTGCACGGCCGCTTCGCCCCGGTCGGCACGCTGATCTCTTATGACTCCAGCGACGCCGCCGGCTCGACGCTCTGCGGTGTCAATACCCACGGGTTCGTCAACGCGTTCTATTGCTACGGCCACGACAAGATGGCGTGGGACCGAGGGGTGTTGCTGCCGGGCGCCAAGCGCTACTTCGGCGACATGGCGGTCACCGGGGTGCTGGCGCACGAATACGGGCACGCGGTGCAGGACATGGCCAAGCTGGTCGACAGCTCGACGCCGGTCCTGGTGGCCGAACAGCAGGCCGACTGCTTCACCGGGGCTTATTTGCGCTGGGTCGCCGAAGGCGATTCACCCCGCCTGACCCTGAGCACCACCGACGGACTCAACGGGCTGCTGGCCGGGCTGATCACGCTGCGCGATCCGGTGCCCGGCCCGGACGGCGAACTGGTCGTCGGAGCCGGGCACGGCACCGCGCTGGACCGGATCGGTGCCCTGCAGCTGGGCTTCGACACCGGCGTGCAGCGCTGCACCGAGATCGACACCGGCGACATCGAGCACCGCCGGGCCGGCACGCCGGCGTCGTTGCGGGTCGGACCCACCTCTCACACGCCGTCGCCGGTGACCCGCATCGATGAAGGCCGCCTGAGGCGGATGATCGAGGCGCTCAACACCCGTTTCCGCCCGGTGCGCCCGCCCGCGCTGTCCATCGCGTCGGCGTGCCCCGACGGTGCGGCAAGCCCACCGGTGTCGTATTGCCCGGCTGTCAACACCATCGCCGTCGACCTGCCCGGTCTGCAGCGCCTGACCGGCGCCCTCGACGACGACGGCGGGAACCGGCTGATGCTGCACGGAGCCAATACTGCGTTGTCGGTGGTGATGTCGCGCTACATGCTGGCGTTGCAGCACCAGCGCGGTGTCGAGTTGACCTCGGCGATGGCGGGGCTGCGCACCGCGTGCCTGACGGGGCTGGGGCAGCGGCGCCTGTCGGAATCGTCGGACGAGGGCACCCGCGGGACGCTGAGCGCCGACGACCTCGACGAGGCGGTCACCGGCCTGCTCACCAACGGCCTGGCCGCCAGCGGCGCCGACGGCGCGGCGGTGCCGGCCGGTTTCACCCGGATCCAGGCGTTCCGTTCCGGGCTGCTGGGCGACGCCGAGCTGTGCTATCAGCGCTACTCCTCACCCGCCTAGGGATTCGCGGGTTTGCGGGCCTCGACGAGCACCCGGGTGGCGTGCGCGACGAACGGGCCTTGGGCCTCGATGCGCTCATGCAGCTCGCGTAGCCGGTCCCGGTGCTCGTCGACAGCGAAGTCGGGCACCGTCCAGATCACCTTGCGCAGGAAATAGATCACCGCGCCGATATCGAAGAACTCGGCGCGCAGCCGTTCCATCCGCAGATCGAGCACCTCCATACCGGCGGCCGCCGCGTCGGCACGCACCGCTTCGGGCTCGTATTGGGCGCCTTTGCCCGGCATCGGCCCGAGAAAGAACTCGCTGAGCTCGAGCATCGTCGCCGGACCGATCTGCTGGGCGAAGTAATGACCGCCGGGCCGCAGCACCCGAAAGATCTCGTCCCACCACGTCGCCAACGGGTGCCGGCTGCTGACCAGATCGAATGCGTCATCGCCGAACGGCAACGGCGGCCGGTCCGGCACGGTCACCACCACGACGCCACGCGGATGCAGCAGCGTGGTGGCGCGGGCGGCATTCGGCGGCCACGACTCGGTGGCGGCCATAGCGGGCGGGAAGGTACCGAACTGCTCGATGCCCGCCAGCACCTCGCCGCCACCGGTGTGCAGGTCGACTGCGGCCGCCACGCCCGACAATCGTTGCGCCAGCTGACGTTGATACCCCCACGACGGCCGCTGTTCGGTGGCCCGGCCGTCCAGCCAGGAGAACTCCCAGCCGTCGACCGGTGCGGCGGCGGCCTCGGCGACCAGCTCGTCGAAGCGTCGCGGCACGGTGGTCAGCTGGGTTCGCGTGATGCCTTCGGCGGCCGGATCTTGAAGGAGATCCGCAGCTTGGTGCGGTAGATGATCCCGCCTTTTTCGTCGAGGGTGAGGTCCTGCTCGACGACCTGAGCGACGCGGATGTCGTCGATGGTTTGCTTGGCCCGGTGCACCGCCTCGGCCGCGGCGTTCTCCCACGACGATGGACTCGTCCCGATAATGTCGATCACCCGGTACACGCTCATGTATGTGTCTCCTCCGCTTCCGGCGAACCTCAACGTAGTGCACGGCGGCGGCCGCTGTCCCGCGAAACGCCCGCGGAGAAGACACACCCGCCGACACGCCGAGTGCCGTCGGTGGCCGGTCATAGACTGGCGAACCTATGGGATCTTCGTTCGTACACCTGCATAACCACACCGAGTACTCCATGCTGGACGGTGCGGCGAAGATCGCCCCCATGCTGGCCGAGGCCCAGCGGCTGGAGATGCCCGCGATCGGGATGACCGACCACGGAAACATGTTCGGCGCCAGCGAGTTCTACAACGCCGCGACCAAAGCCGGCATCAAGCCGATCATCGGGGTGGAGGCCTACATCGCCCCCGGTTCTCGGTTCGACACCCGCCGGGTCCACTGGGGCGATCCCGGCCAGAAGAGCGACGACGTCTCCGGCAGTGGTTCCTACACCCACCTGACCATGGTCGCCGAGAACGCCACCGGGTTGCGCAACCTGTTCAAGCTGTCCTCGCTGGCTTCCTTCGAGGGCCAACTTGGCAAGTGGTCGCGGATGGACGTCGAACTGATCGCCGAGCACGCCGAGGGCATCATCGCCACCACCGGTTGCCCGTCGGGGGAGGTGCAGACCCGGCTGCGGCTCGGCCAGGAGCGCGAGGCGCTGGAGTCGGCCGCGAAATGGCGAGAGATCTTCGGCGCCGAAAACTACTTCCTGGAATTGATGGATCACGGCCTGTCCATCGAGCGCCGGGTGCGCGACGGGCTGCTGGACGTCGGTCGAAAGCTCAGCATTCCCGCGCTGGCCACCAATGACTGCCATTACGTCACCCGCGACGCCTCGCAGAACCACGAAGCGCTGCTGTGTATCCAGACCGGCAAGACGCTGTCGGATCCGACCCGGTTCAAGTTCGACGGGGACGGCTATTACCTCAAGTCAGCCGCCGAGATGCGGGCGTTGTGGGACGACACCATCCCCGACGCCTGCGATTCCACCTTGCTGATCGCCGAGCGGGTGCAGTCCTACGCCGACATCTGGACCCCGCGCGACCGGATGCCGGTGTTCCCCGTTCCCGACGGCCACGACCAGGGGTCCTGGCTGCGCCACGAGGTGCAGGCCGGCCTGCAGAACCGTTTTCCGGCCGGGGTGCCGGCCGAGTACACCGAGCGCGCCGCCTATGAGATCGATGTCATCTGCGGCAAGGGATTTCCGTCCTACTTCCTGATCGTCGCGGACCTGATCAACTACGCGCGCTCGATCAACATCCGGGTGGGTCCGGGCCGCGGCTCGGCGGCCGGGTCCCTGGTGGCCTACGCGCTGGGCATCACCAATATCGACCCGATTCCGCACGGGCTGCTGTTCGAACGCTTCCTCAACCCGGAGCGGCCGTCGGCCCCCGATATCGACATCGACTTCGACGACCGTCGCCGCGGCGAGATGGTGCGCTATGCCGCCGAGCGATGGGGCAGTGACCGAGTCGCCCAGGTGATCACTTTCGGCACCATTAAAACCAAAGCGGCGCTGAAAGATTCGGCACGCGTGCATTACGGGCAGCCCGGTTATGCGATCGCCGACCGGATCACCAAGGCACTGCCCCCGCCGATCATGGCCAAAGACATCCCGCTGTCGGGCATCACCGACCCGACCCACGAGCGGTACAAGGAGGCCGCCGAGGTCCGCACGCTGATCGACACCGATCCCGACGTGCGCACCATCTATGAGACCGCGCGCGGTCTGGAAGGCCTGGTCCGCAACGCCGGCGTGCACGCCTGTGCGGTGATCATGAGCTCCGAGCCGCTGATCGACGCGATCCCGCTGTGGAAGCGGCCGCAGGACGGCGCCATCATCACCGGCTGGGACTACCCGTCGTGCGAAGAAATCGGCCTGCTGAAGATGGACTTCCTGGGCCTGCGCAACCTGACGATCATCGGTGACTGCCTGGAGAACATCAAAGCCAATCGGGGCGTGGACCTCGACCTGGATTCGCTGCCGATGGACGATCCGGCCACCTATGAACTGCTGGGCCGCGGTGACACGCTGGGGGTGTTCCAACTAGACGGCGGCCCGATGCGTGACCTGCTGCGTCGCATGCAGCCCACCGAGTTCAATGACATCGTGGCGGTGCTGGCGCTGTACCGGCCCGGCCCGATGGGCATGAACGCCCACAACGACTACGCCGACCGGAAGAACAACCGCCAGGCGATCAAGCCCATCCATCCCGAACTCGAGGAGCCGCTGCGCGAGATCCTGTCGGAAACCTACGGCCTGATCGTCTACCAAGAGCAGATCATGTTCATCGCGCAGAAGGTGGCCTCCTACACGATGGGCAAAGCCGATGCGCTCCGTAAAGCCATGGGCAAGAAGAAGCTTGAAGTGCTGGAGGCCGAGTACAAAGGCTTCTACGAAGGGATGACGGCCAACGGGTTCTCCGAGAAGGCCGTGAAAGCGTTGTGGGACACCATCCTTCCGTTCGCGGGCTACGCGTTCAACAAATCGCACGCGGCCGGCTACGGCCTGGTGTCGTACTGGACGGCCTACCTCAAGGCCAACTACCCGGCCGAATATATGGCCGGCCTGTTGACGTCGGTCGGTGACGACAAGGACAAGGCCGCGGTGTATTTGGCCGACTGCCGCCGCCTGGGCATCACGGTGCTGCCGCCGGACGTCAACGAATCCGAACTGAACTTCGCCTCGGTGGGCGCCGACATCCGCTACGGACTGGGCGCGGTGCGCAATGTCGGCGCCAACGTGGTCGGGTCGCTGATCGGCACCCGAACGCACAAGGGCCGGTTCACCGATTTCTCCGATTATCTCAACAAGATCGATATCGCCGCCTGCAACAAGAAGGTCACCGAATCGCTGATCAAGGCCGGCGCCTTCGACTCGCTGGGGCATCCGCGCAAGGGCCTGTTCCTGGTGCACACCGACGCCGTCGACTCGGTGCTGGGCACCAAGAAGGCCCAGGCGATGGGTCAGTTCGACCTGTTCGGCGGCGCAGACGGTGACAGCGCCGGCGCCGACGCGGTGTTCGGCATCCGGGTTCCCGAGGAGGAGTGGGCCGACAAGCACAAACTGGCCCTGGAGCGCGAGATGCTCGGGCTCTATGTGTCCGGGCATCCGCTCAACGGCATCGCGCACCTGCTGGCCACCCAGGTCGACACCCAGATTCCGGCGATTCTGGAGGGCGACATCGCCAACGACACCCAGGTGCGGGTGGGCGGCATCCTGGCATCGGTGAACCGTCGGGTCAACAAGAACGGGATGCCCTGGGCGTCAGCGCAATTGGAGGACCTTACCGGCGGCATCGAGGTGATGTTCTTCCCGCACACCTATTCCGCCTACGGCGCCGAGGTCGTCGACGACGCGGTCGTGCTGGTCAACGCCAAGGTCGCCATCCGCGACGACCGGATCTCACTGATCGCCAACGAGCTGGTGGTGCCCGACTTCTCCGGCAACGCCGCGGACCGGCCACTGGCGGTCAGTCTGCCGACCCGGCAATGCACCATCGACAAGGTCAGCGCTCTCAAGCAGGTGCTGACCCGCCATCCCGGCACGGCGCAGGTGCAGCTGCGGCTGATCAGCGGGGAGCGGATCACGGTGCTGGAGTTGGATCCCTCGCTGCGGGTGACGCCGTCGTCGGCGCTGATGGGCGATCTGAAGGCGCTGCTGGGTCCGGGGTGCCTGGGCGGCTAAGCGGCCCTGAGTGCCACCGCCACGATGGCACTGTCCGGCCAGAGGGTGCGGCTTCGCGCCCGACGCAGTTTTTCGCGCAGCGGCAAGTCGCGGTGCACATTGGTCACGGCCGGAACCCGGATCATCGGTATGACGGTCCACTGCCAGCCGTAACGCGC
This sequence comes from Mycolicibacter sinensis, assembly GCF_001673565.1. GTDB lineage: Bacteria > Actinomycetota > Actinomycetes > Mycobacteriales > Mycobacteriaceae > Mycobacterium > Mycobacterium sinense_C. The sequence goes on along the minus strand of NZ_LZMF01000146.1, from coordinate 14,042 downwards.
GCGCAGGATTCGGTTGGCGGCCTCGGCCTCGTCGCCACAGAGAATTGTGGCCTGGCCCGCAACAGTGAGGGCGCCGGGACGGCGCCGGCCGCGGTAGTCGCAGGGGACCAAGGCGACATCCGGGCGTAGTGCCAGTCGCCGGGTCTTCGGGCCGATCTTGGTGCGGAACACCACCGTGGCGCCGTCCAGCGCGAACCATATCGGCGTGTCCACCGCCGAGCCGTCGCGGCGGAAGGAGCGCAGCAGCGCGTAGCGGGCGTCGTGCAGTTCTTCGAGTCGTTGTGCGAGCATGGCGCCAGTGAACAACCTAGAGTTGGCTCTAAGTCAAGCGCCAGGGGGTGTCGTTGTCCGGCCGATTGACCATTGGTGAGGTGGCCCGCCGCAGCGGAGTCGCCGCAACCACCTTGCGCTACTACGAGCAGATCGGCCTGGTGGCGCCGCCGGCCCGTCTCGGTGGCCAGCGTCGCTACGACGAGGCGGTGCTGGCCCGGCTCGAGATCATCGGCCTGTGCAAATCCGCGGGTTTCGCCCTCACCGAGATCCAACTGCTGTTCGCCGACGACGTGCCCGGGCGCCCGGCGAGCCGAGCGCTGGCGCAGGCCAAGCTCGCCGCGATCGACGCCCAGCTGGACTCCTTGTCCCGGGCGCGGGCGGTGATCGAGTGGGGCATGCAGTGCCGATGTCCCTCCATCGATGCCTGTACCTGCGGTATCCACCCGCCGCCGGTGCGACCACACGCTGAGGCGCACTGAAACGCCTGTTCAGGCCCGGTGGCCGGAAGCGAGCTCAACCTCAACATAACGCTTAGGTCCGTTTCCGATAACAACACAGCATCACCGGTGTAACGTCTGAAACTTCCCACACAACTGGTGGGGCTCTGGGGGGAAGGGACTATTAGTGATGTCTGTGCGACAACGCGTTGTATCGCTGCTCGCGGGAGTGGCAGCCGTCCTGTTCGCCGGATTTGTCATGCCGGCGGCGCTCGCCCACGCCGGCTACGCCGACCCCGGCCCTTATCAGACCTGCGAGGGGTCGACGTGTCTGGTCATGGGCGTCTACGACCCCGACACCTGGACCTACAGCGGCTTCCGGCCGTACTTCACCGACTGGAAGGGGGACCAGGTCTATAACGTCGAGGTGACCGGAGCCGACGGCGCCACGGTCGACGCGGGCAGCTATGACATCAAGGTGGAGGACTACTGGTCCACGATGATGTCCAGCTCCACCTACACCTACGGTGCCTTCACCGCGGCCGACACCGGCGCCGACCTGGGCGCCTTCGCCGATCTCACCGGTACGACCGTGTATAGCACCACTTTTGGCGACTTCCACCAGGTGACGATCAATGACGCGGCCAACGGTGCGAGCTACTGGATCGTCACCACGCCGAACTACGTCAACACCGAGGTGACGATGGATGGGGCGTCGCAGGACTACATCCAGTACACCGGAGATGCGGCGCCGACGCTGTTGTGGAATAGTCTCGATAACTCGAGTTATGTGCCGGTGCCCGACTACCTGATCCCGGATGACCCGTGGGCCGGACTGGACTTTGACCCGGGCCAGTACGGTTCGGTGGCGGGACTCTAGGAGCAACGCGTATGGTGTCGAAGCCGAACGAACCGAGACTCAGTAGCAACAAAAAATTTCGTCAGATTCGGATGTGAATCCGGTAACACGAGGGTAACGTTTGGTCACCTGCGGCATCACGGGTGCTCAAGTGCAACAAGCTTAACGGAGGCTTTCATGGGGAAATCGCGTCGTCTTCTTACCCTGATCGGGGTAGGCGCCGCTGCTGGGTTCGCGGCCTTTGTGCTGCCGATGTCGATGGCTACCGCCACGGCCGAAAGCACGACCAGCCCGGTCCCCGGATGGGACGGCCCCTATGAGACGTGCGACGGCGTTGTCTGCCTGGTGATGGAGCCGCTGACCCGCGAAAGCGTGGGCCGGGACTGGTCCTATGAGGGCATCCGCCCGTGGATCACCGACTGGAAGGGTGACCAGCTCTACAACGTCACCCTCAACGGCGAAGAGGTCGGCGGCTACAACATCAAGATCGAGGACTACTGGAACTCGTTGTTCTCCACGTCGGCCTACCAGTTCGGTGACTTCACGCCGAACGCCGACACGCCTGAAGATCTGAGTGTGCTGGGCAACTTCGGCTACCTGGCCGGCTCCTCGATGTACACGATCAACCTGTTCGACGGCGCCTTCACCAACGTGACCCTCAATGGTGTGGGGCCGCACGACCTGAACTACTGGATCATGTCCGCCGCCGGCACGACCTACTCGGTGGTGACCGACCCGCTCAACGGTGTTTCGGCGGGCTTGATCCAGTTCGGCGAGGAGGCCCCGCAACAGCTGTGGAACAGCCTGTTCCACGCGTGGACTCCAGAGATTCCGGACTACGTCATCCCGAACGACCCGTTCGCGCTCCTGGATTTCGACCCGTGTGACTTCCTTGGCGGTTGCGCCGCTCCGATGTAGCGGGCGCCGTCAGAACTTGTAGCGCAGCACCCGGGCCTTGCCGGCCACCGACTTGATGCGGCCGGCAAGCCGGGTCACGCGCCGGGCCGCCGGGGGGAATGAGTCGACCTCGGCGGCGTGCGCCAGGCAGGCCTGCTCGACCAGGCGCAGCCGGGGATCCCAGCGCTCGGGCGTGTGCGGGTCGGTGAAGCCGGGGTTGGCCCAGACCTGGCGGAGCACGCTGAACATGCCGCGCGGAGCCAGCTTCATCCCCAGGGAACTGAGCCAGCCCACCCGGCCGTAGTCGTTGAACGCCAACTCGCCGGTGCCGAAGTAGTCGATGACGTGCGTGATCAGCGCGATGACCTGCGGTTCGGTGAGAAAGGCGAACAGGCCGTCGGCGATCACCATGGTGGGTCGGCCGACCGGGATGCCGTCAGTCCAGTCCGTGGACGTCAGGTCGGCCGCGATGACGTGCTCGGCGCGCTGAGCCGGCAACAGCTTCTCGCGCAATGCGACCAGGTGCGGCAGGTCGATGCTGTACCAGTCGACGGTTGCCGGTGGCTGGACCCGCGCCAGCGGCTCGTTGAGGCCGGCGCCGAGATCCACCACGACGGCGTCGGGGTTCGCGGCGGTATACCTGCGGACCCGCTCGTCGAGCATTTTGGCGCGCAGCGCCGTCTGCCGCACCACGCTGGCCGGGATCCGGAATCCGGCGAAGTCGTAGTCGATCAAGCCCACGACCCGGTCCGAGAACTCGTCGCCGAGGATTGGCGTGGGGGCGCGGTTGTCGAGGGCGCGGGCGTAGGCGGTGAGAAACGCGGTCTGCTCGAGGCGGCTGAACTCGGTCACGGCAATCGGCATGGGGTTCACCGTAGGCGACGACTGGACACGAGCGGGCAAACCGGAACCAATGTCCCCGTCGCGCCGCTACGGTCGAGGCCATGGAATCGCAGCAGGCGACCACCCTGGCGGTGGCGGCTGAGGGGGCGCGCGGCTCGATCACGTTGAACCGCCCGGACAAGCTCAACCCGCTGAGCACCGTGACCCTCGAGGAGTTGGTGGCGGCGGCCCGCTGGTTCGACGCCCGGCCCGCGGTGAAGGTCGTCGTCGTCGCCGGCAATGGCCGGGCCTTCTCGGCCGGCGCCGACCTGGCTGCGTTCGCGGCGGCCGGCGACAGCGCGGCAGCAATGCGGGAGGCCGCTGACGCCGGGCGGCGGATGGCCGAGGCGATCGAGGCCATGCGGGCGGTGACGGTGGCGCGCCTGCACGGCCACTGCGTCGGCGGCGGGGTGGTGCTGGCCGCGGCCTGCGACCTGCGGGTGGCCGCCGAGGACACCCGGTTTTCGATCCCGGAAGTCGATTTGGGCATCCCGCTGGCCTGGGGCGGAATCCCGCGGCTGGTCCGTGAGATCGGCCCGGCGCTCACCAAGGAACTGGTGATGACCTGCCGGCCGTTCGACGCCGTCGAGGCGAAGGCGGCCGGATTCCTCAACCGGGTGGTGCCCCAGGCCGACCTCGACGCCGAGGTCGACGCGCTGGTCGAGAATCTGGTCGGCAAATCCGCGCTCACGTTGTGCGGCACCAAGCGTCAGGTCAACGCGGTGAGCGAGGGAATGGTGGCCACGGCGCGCAGCTGGAACGACGCCGACGCGCTCGTGACGGCCCTGCACGACCCGGAGTCGCAGGCGGGGGCAATGGCGTATCTGGAACGGATGAGTCGCCGCTGAGGCGGCAGAGCAGGAGGACGGGATGGCGCGCAGTGAACCGGCGACGTTGTGTGAGGCGTTTCAGCGCACCGCTGCCATCGATCCCGACGCGGTCGCGGTGCGCACCGTCGGCGGTGGCCAGACGCTGACCTGGCGCGACTACGCCGCACAGGTGCAGCAGGTGGCGGCCGGACTGGCGGGGCTCGGGGTGCGGCGAGGTGACACGGTATCGCTGATGATGGCCAACCGGATCGAGTTCTACCCGCTGGAGGTCGGGGCTCAACACGCCGGTGCCACGTCGTTCTCGGTGTACAACACGCTTCCCGCCGAGCAGCTCGGGTACCTGTTCGACAACGCCGGTACCAAGGTGGTGATCTGCGAGCAGGCCTACGTCGAGACGATCCGCGCCAGTAGCGCTCCCATCGAACACCTCGTGTGCATCGACGGGCACCCCGACGGCACCCTGTCGATCGAAGAGCTGCTGGCCGCCGGTGAAGACGACTTCGACTTCGAAACGACGTGGCGCGCAGTGCAACCCGACGACGTTGTGACGCTGATCTATACCTCCGGGACCACCGGGCTGCCCAAGGGGGTGGAGATGACGCACACCAACCTGTTGTTCGAGGCGGCTGCCCTGGATGCGGTGCTCGGGGTGCGCTTCGGCGACCGGATCACCTCCTACCTGCCCTCGGCGCACATCGCCGACCGGGCGATGGCGCTCTACAACTCCGAGATCTCCGGGGTGCAGGTCACGGTGGTGCCAGACGCCCGCGAAATCGGCGCGGCCCTGCCCGATGTGCGGCCGACGATCTGGGGTGCGGTTCCCCGGGTCTGGGAGAAACTCAAGGCCGCAATCGAATTCGCGGTGGCGGGCGAATCGGACGACAACCGCCGCGCCGCCCTGCAGTGGGCGCTGACGGTCGGCGCGAAGCGGTCTGCGGCATTGCTGGCCGGTGAGCCGGTTCCCGACGACGTGGCGGCCGAGTGGGCGCAGGCCGATGAGCTGGTGCTGTCGAAGCTGCGGGCCAAGCTGGGCTTGGACGAACTGCGCTGGGCGGTGTCGGGCGCGGCGCCGATTCCCAAGGAGACCCTGGGTTTCTTCGCCGGGATCGGTATCCCGATCTGTGAGGTCTGGGGCATGTCGGAGCTCAGCTGTGTCGCCTCGACCACCCATCCGAGCGAAGCGCGGCTCGGAACTGTCGGAAAGTTGTTGCCCGGCTTGGAAAGTCGCATCGCCGAGGACGGCGAGTTCCTGGTCCGGGGGCCGCTGGTGATGCGGGGCTACCGCAAGGAGCCGGCCAAGACCGCCGAGGCGATCGACTCCGATGGCTGGCTGCACACCGGCGACATCCTGCAACAAGATGCCGACGGCTATCTGCGGGTGGTCGACCGCAAGAAGGAGTTGATCATCAACGCCGCCGGCAAGAACATGTCGCCGGCCAACATCGAGAACGCCATTCTGGCGTCGTGCCCGATGATCGGAGCGATGGTCACCATCGGTGAATCCCGGCCCTACAACACCGCGCTGATGGTCTTCGACGCCGACTCGGTCGGCCCTTACGCCGCCGCGCACGGTCTTGCCGAGGCGACACCGGCCGCCCTGGCCGCCGATCCGGGCGTGATCGAAAAGATCGCCGCCGGGGTGGCCGACGGCAACGCCAAGCTCTCGCGGGTCGAACAGATCAAGCGCTTCCAGGTGCTGCCCACGCTGTGGGAGCCCGGCGGCGACGAGGTGACGCTCACCATGAAGCTGAAACGCCGGCCGATCGCCGCCAAGTACGCCGACGAGATCGAGGCGCTCTATGCCGCCGAGCCCGGACCGCACATCCACCAGCCGCCGGCCACCGAGGCGGCCCGGCCGGCGACCGCCGTCTGAGAGGTGAGTGCCACGCCAATTTTCACCTTCGGTCACGGCACCGCGGATGCCGCGGAGATCGCAACGCTGCTGACCGGCGCCGGGGTGCAGCGGCTTGTCGACGTTCGCAGCGCGCCCGGCAGCCGGCACAATCCGGACTCGGCACGCGACGCCATGGCCGGCTGGCTGCCCGAGGCGGGCATCGCCTACCAGTGGGAGTCACGGTTGGGCGGCTGGCGCCGAGTCAATGGGGAGAGCCCCGACACCGGGTTGCGCGTCGAGTCGTTTCGGTCCTACGCCGCGCACATGCGCACCACCGAGTTCCGGACCGCGATCGACGAGCTGCTGGCGACCGCGGCCCTCGAGCAGATCGCGGTGATGTGCGCCGAAACGGTGTGGTGGCGCTGCCACCGCAGGATGATCGCCGACTACCTCACGCTGGTCCGCGGCGTCGAGGTACGCCATCTGATGCATGATGGCAAGCTGCGCCCGCACCGGCCGATCCCGGAGGCACGAGTGGACGGTGACGTGCTGATCTATGACGGCGCGCCCCCCGACTAGATCGGGGCCGGACTCTCAGCCGTGCCGCAAGCCCAGGAGGAGCCACACCGCGGTGCATACACCGGCGGCGGTCAGCACCGCGGCGGCCGCACTGGCCGTGACGGCGCCGACGCCCAGCAGGGTTGCCACGCCGACCGCCAGCGCGACCAGCTTGTAGGCCGGCCAGGGCACGCCCGCGATCGGCACCTGCTGCCGGGGGCGCTCCGCGGTGGTCATGCAATTAACGGTACGCGATAACCAATTGTTAGGCCAGCCGAAACCTCTCGGTCCGGTGGGCGTGTCGCGGCATCGGACTAAGCTGACGCCATGCCTCTGAGCGGAGAATACGCACCCAGCCCGTGGGATTGGTCCCGAGAGAACGCCGAGAAATACATGTCCTCCGGCGGCACCGAGGGCACCGAGATGAAGGGAAAGCCGGTCATCCTGCTGACCACGGTCGGCGCCAAGACCGGCAAACTGCGCAAGACGCCGCTGATGCGCGTCGAGCACGAGGGTCAGTACGCGATCGTCGCCTCGCTGGGCGGCGCCCCGAAAAACCCGGTCTGGTACTACAACGTGATCAAGAACCCGCGGGTCGAGCTGCAGGACGAAACGGTCACCGGCGACTACGAAGCCCGCGAGGTCTTCGGCGACGAAAAGGCCCAGTGGTGGGAGCGGGCTGTCGCGGCCTGGCCCGACTACGCCGACTACCAGAAGAAGACCGACCGGCAGATCCCGGTGTTCGTGCTGACCCCGGTGGGCTGAACCCGCTGCTAGGTGGCACCATATTGCGGTGTCCGCCGAACTGCGTCAGACCCGAAGTGACCCCGCGAAGGGCCCGATGAACGGGCCGCTGACCGCGGCCGACGTCGACGCGGCGGCCAAGCGGATTGCCGGGGTGGTGGCACCCACCCCGCTGCAATACAGCGACCGGCTCTCCGAGGTCACCGGCGCCAACGTGTACCTCAAGCGCGAAGACCTGCAGTCGGTGCGGTCCTACAAGATCCGGGGCGCCTACAACCTTTTGGTGCAGCTGAGCGAGGACGAGATGGCCGCCGGGGTGGTCTGCTCGTCGGCCGGCAACCACGCCCAGGGGTTCGCCTACGCCTGCCGGTCGCTGGGTGTGCACGGCCGCGTCTATGTCCCGGCCAAGACGCCGAAACAGAAGCGTGACCGAATCCGCTACCACGGCGGCGATTTCATCGAGCTGATCGTCGGCGGCGCGACGTACGACATGGCGGCGGAGGCGGCGCTGGACGATGTGGCCCGCACCGGGGCCACCCTGGTGCCGCCCTACGACGACCTGCGGACGATGGCAGGGCAGGGCACCATCGCCGTGGAGATCCTCGGCCAACTCGGCGCCGAACCGGACCTGGTCGTCGTTCCGGTGGGCGGCGGCGGCTGCATCGCCGGCATCACCACCTACCTGGCGCAGCGGACCACCAACAGCGCGGTGCTGGGCGTCGAGCCGGCCGGAGCCGCCGCGATGATGGCCGCGCTGGCCGCCGGAGAATTGGTGACCCTCGACCACGTCGATCAGTTCGTCGACGGCGCCGCCGTCAAGCGCGCCGGGGCGCTGCCCTACGCGGCGCTCGCCGCCGCCGGCGACATGGTCTCGGTCACCACCGTCGACGAGGGCGCGGTCTGCACCGCGATGCTCGACCTGTATCAGAACGAGGGCATCATCGCCGAGCCGGCGGGCGCACTGTCGGTGGCCGGGTTGTTGGAGGCCGGCATCGCCGCAGGCTCCACGGTGGTCTGCCTGATCTCCGGCGGCAACAACGATGTCTCCCGCTACGGCGAGATACTGGAACGCTCGCTGGTACACCTGGGCCTCAAGCACTACTTCCTGGTCGACTTTCCCCAGGAGCCGGGCGCACTGCGGCGGTTCCTCGACGAGGTGCTCGGCCCGGGCGACGACGTCACGCTGTTCGAGTACGTCAAGCGCAACAACCGCGAGACCGGCGAGGCCCTGGTCGGCGTGCAACTGGGCTGCGCGGCAGACCTCGAGGGCCTGCTGGCCCGGATGCGCTCCTCGGAGATCCACGTCGAGCCGCTGGAGCCCGGGTCGCCGGCCTACCGCTACCTGCTGTAGCCGTCCGGGCGGAGTCGACCGCCGCGCGGCGGGTACCGATCGTGCCGAACGGGTAGTGGTACCGCCATGGCTTTATCGCAGACAACGCACATGGATGAAACCCGCGTTCGCAAGGTGCTCGATATCGCCCTGCGGTTCGGACAGCTGCTGTTGGGCTCACAGGCGGGAACCGCCGACGTCGCCTCGAGCATGCTGGCTATCGCCACCGCCTACGGATTACCGCAGACCCAGGTGGACATCATGGCGAACTCGATCCGGGTGTCGGTGCCGCGCGGCGTGCCCGGCGCCCCGGTCACCGCGATGTATCTGGTGCAGTCGCGCTCGCTGGACTACACCCGGCTGCAGCTGGCCACCGATCTGGCCGAACACGTGGTGAACACGACGCCCGACCCCGAGTGGGTGCAAGAGCAGTTGGACGCCGTGAGCCGGGCCGCGCACCCTTATCCGCGGTGGGTGGCCACCGTAGGCTGGGCGGTCATGGCCGGCGGCTTCTCCGTGCTGATCGGCGCCGGGCCCTTGGTGGCGCTGGTCTCGGCGGTCACCACCGCACTGATCGACCGCGTCGGCCGAGTGCTCAACGGCTGGCAGCTGCCGCTGTTGTTCCAGCAGGTGGTCGCCGCAGCGCTGGCCACCGGCGTCGCCATCGGCCTGCACGCCGTCGGCTGGCTGCCCGCCGGCACTCCGGTATCGCCGGTGGTGGCGGCCAACATCGTGGTGCTGTTGTCGGGTCTGGCCACGGTCGGCTCGGTGCAAGACGCCATCACCGGCTACCAGCTCACGGCCGTCTCGCGGGGTATGGACATCCTGCTCTCCTCGGTGGGCATCCTGGTCGGCGTCTCCATCGCGGTACAGATCGGCCGCGTGTTCGGTGTGGCAGTGCGCGTGAGTCCCGAGATGCCGGTCGCGGTGCTGAGCGTGCCGGTGTACACCCTGGCGGGGGCCATCGGCGCGGCGGCCGCCGCGATTGCGGGCTATGCGCAGCCCAAGGCCGCCCTGGCGGCGGGTCTTGCGGGGGCGACCGCGGCGCTGCTGTTCTTCGGACTGCAACTCGTGCAGGCCAACCCGATCGTGAGCTCGTTCGCGGCAGCGGCGGCCACCGGCCTGGTCGGCACGCTGCTCGCGCCCCGGCTGCGCGTCACGCCGCTGGTGATCATCATGGCCGGCATCATCCCGCTGGTTCCCGGACTGACCCTGTTCCGGGGCTTCGTGCAGTTGGTCAACGGCCAGCCCAACGCCGGCGGCACGCTCGGATTGGCGGTCGGGCTGGCGCTGGCGCTCGGCGCCGGCGCGGTGCTGGGGCCGCTGTTGGCGCCCTCGGTGCGGCGCGAGCTGAGCCGCTACCACCTGCGCGGTCGCGGACACGCGGGGCGTCGCGTGCGCAGCCCGTACCGGATTCCGCAGCTGGCCGGGATCCGCTACTTCGGGCGCCGGGCGGCGTAGCTCAGCGGCTCTTCTGCAAGATGATCAGCGAGCGGGCGGCGACCGCCACGGTCTGACCGGCCTGGACTTCGAGGTCACTGGCGCCGATGGGATCTGCGGTATCGATCACCGCTTGCCAGCCGTGGGCGTACTCGGTGTTGGGGGTGACGAAGTCCACCGCTGTCTCACCGGCGTTGAAGCACAACAGAAACGAGTCGTCGATGATGCGCTGGCCGCGGGCATCGGGCTCGGGCAGCGCCTCGCCGTTGAGGAAAACCATGACGCACCTGCCGAATTCGCTGCCCCAGTCCTGCTGGGTCATCTCCTGGCCGGCCGGTGTCAGCCAGGCGATGTCCCGCACCTCGTCGCCGCCGCGAATCGGCCGGCCCTCGAAGAACCGGCGCCGGCGGAACACCGGATGCGCGGCGCGCAGGGCGGTCAATGCGCGGGTGAACGCCAGCAGGTCGGCGTTCTTGTCGACCAGCGACCAGTCCATCCAGGACAGCTCGGAGTCCTGGCAGTAGACGTTGTTGTTGCCGTGCTGGGTGCGGCCCATCTCATCGCCGTGCGCGATCATCGGGGTGCCCTGGCTGATCAGCAGGGTGGCCATGATGTTGCGGACCTGGTGTGCGCGCAACGCCAGGATGGCCGGGTCGTCGGTCGGCCCCTCGACACCACAGTTCCACGACCGGTTGTAGCTCTCGCCATCCCGGTTGTCCTCACCGTTGGCTTCGTTGTGTTTCTCGTTGTAGGACACCAGGTCTGCCAGGGTGAAACCGTCATGGCAGGTGACGAAGTTGATGCTGGCGCTGGGCCGCCGGCCGGTCGCCTCGTATAAGTCCGATGATCCGGTCAAGCGGGAGGCGAACTCGCCCAGCGTCTCCGGTACACCACGCCAGTAGTCGCGCACGGTGTCGCGGTATTTGCCGTTCCACTCCGTCCACAGCCCCGGGAAGTTGCCCACCTGGTAGCCGCCTTCGCCGACGTCCCACGGCTCGGCGATCAGCTTGACCTGGCTGACCACCGGATCCTGTTGCACCAGATCGAAGAACGCGGACAGCCGATCGACATCATGCAGTTCCCGGGCCAGCGTCGACGCGAGGTCGAAACGGAATCCGTCGACGTGCATCTCGGTCACCCAATAGCGCAGCGAGTCCATGATCAGCTGCAGGGTGTGCGGGTGGCGAGCGTTGAGGCTGTTACCGGTACCGGTGTAGTCGGTATAGAGGCGCCGGTCGTCGTCGGACAGCCGATAGTAGGCGGCGTTGTCGATGCCGCGGAAGTTGATCGTCGGGCCCAGATGGTTGCCTTCGGCGGTGTGGTTGTAGACCACGTCGAGGATGACCTCGATGCCCGCCTGGTGGAAGGCACGCACCATCGCCTTGAATTCTGCCACCGCGCCGCCGGCCACCCGGCTGGCCGCGTACTGACTGTGTGGTGCGAAGAACCCGAACGTGTTGTAGCCCCAGTAGTTCCGCAGTCCCAGTTGCAGCAGCCGATGATCGTGCAGGAACTGGTGCACCGGCATCAGCTCGATCGCGGTCACGTTCAGCGACTTGAGGTGCTCGATGATCACCGGGTGCGCCAGCCCGGCGTAGGTGCCGCGCAGCTCTTCGGGTATCCCGGGGTGGGTCTGGGTCATGCCCTTGACATGCGCCTCGTAGATGATCGTCTCGTGATACGGGGTGCGCGGTGAGCGGTCGGCGGCCCAGTCGAAGAACGGGTTGATCACCACGCTGGTCATGGTGTGCCCCAACGAATCCAGCGCCGGGGGAGGCCCGTCACCGGCCGGGTCGTTCAGGTCGTAGGAGAACAGCTCCGGGCCGAAGTCGAAATCGCCGTGGAATGCCTTGCCGTACGGGTCCAGCAGCAGCTTGCCGGGATCACAGCGGTGCCCCGCCGACGGGTCGAACGGCCCGTGCACCCGGAACCCATAGTGCTGGCCGGGCCCGACGCCAGGCAGATAGGCATGCCAGACATAGCCGTCCACTTCCTCGAGACGGATCCGGGACTCGGTGTTGTCGGCCTCGTCGATCAGGCACAGCTCCACGCGCTCGGCGACCTCGGAGAACACCGCGAAATTGGTTCCGGCTCCGTCATAGACGGCGCCGAGCGGGTAGCTGTGCCCTGGCCAGACCACGGGCGCGACCGGGCTCACCACCATCCGGTGGCCGCGCCCATCTGCCGGCCGAGTTCACCGGTCATGGTGCGCATGTAGGTGGCCGACAGGTGATGGGAGTCGTGATAGATCAGCACATTGCCCTCCACGGCGCGGCAGATGTCGGTGTCGCACACCGCATCGGACAGGTCCAGCGGCTTGAGCAGCGGGAAGCGTTCGACGAAATCCAGGGTGGGGTTGCGGTCGACGAGGACTTCGGAGCGTTTGATGCCGCAGGACATCGCGTCACCCCCGGAGGCCAGGCAGTCCGCCGGCTGGAAGGGGTCACCGTCGCGCACCAGCCACGGGGTGTCGCGCACGCCGAGGATAGGAATTTTGTGCTCGGAGAACCTTTGCCAGATCCCGATGTAGGTTGCCGGCATCACGTCGCCGGGTTTGATGTTCCACGGCCGGGTGGCGGTGGTGAACACGAAGTCGGGGTGGTCGGCGATCAACTTGTCCATCGTCTTGCCCACCCACTCGTAGCACTGCGGATAGGGCGCGTTGTTGCCCATGATCAGCGGCACCTTCTCGGTGGACAGCGGGCAACCCATCTTGAGGTAGGTCACCACTTTGAAGTGGTGTTTCTGGCCCAGGATGTCCAGCGCCGGCAGCCAGTGTTCGGCATGCGACCCGCCGGCCAGCGCGACGGTTCGGGTGGCCTCCGGGTCACCATAGGTGCAGTTGATCAGGGCCGGATTGGTGAAGGTGCTGATGCAGCCGTCGCGGGTGGAGCGCGGCAGGTCCTTCTTGGCCTCCAGGATGGTGGGCCGCATCCGCAGCTTGGGCACCCGCTGATGCTTGATCAGCGCGCGGGCACCCGGGTAGTCGTCTTTGCTGAGCTTGGCCAGTTCCTTGCCGCTGGCGCGCTGGACGGTGACGTGTTCGCGCCAGGTGAACGAGGTCGCGGTCAGCGCGACGCCCAGCAGCACCACCGTCGAGCCCAACGCCATCGTCGGCCGTTTCCACCAGCCGGCCGACGGTTTCCGCCAGCGAATGCGCTGCGGGGCGGGCTTGGCGGCGGCCGATGCGCGAGAGCGCAGCGGGTCCTCGACGAGCCGGGTGGTCAGATAGGCCAGCACGCCGGACAGCAGCAGGATGCCCGCGCCCTCGAGCACCGAGGCGTGTTTGTGGCCGGTGTAGGACAACCAGAAGATCAGCAGCGGCCAGTGCCACAGGTACAGCGAGTAGGCCATCGCGCCCAGCGTCACCAGCGGCCCGGTGGCCAGCCACCGGCTGGGCCACGGGAGTTTTTCGCTGGTGCTCGGGTGCGTGTGCCGGTTGGCACCGGCCAGGATGAACGCCACCGTGGCACCGACCGGCACCAGCGCCCAGGGGCCGGGGAATTCCCGCACGCCTTCGATCAGGGCACCGCAGCTCAGGATCGCCGCCAGCGCAACGGTGGCGACGGTGGTCCGCAGCCACATCGGCCAGCGGATATAGGGAACGAGCGCCCCGGCCAGCGCGCCGAGCAGCAGTTCCCAGGCGCGGGCGAAGCTGTTGTAGTAGGCCAGCGCCTGGTTGGACTGGTGCGCGACGATCGCATACCAGAACGACGCCACGGTCAGCCCGGTGAGCAGCACCACGAACGCCGTGCGCAGGTGGGTGCGCAGCAGCCGCCGGAAGGCGTACGCGAAACCGAAGATCAGCAGCAGGAAGCTGAGATAGAACTGGCCCTGCACCGACATCGACCAGATGTGCTGCAGCGGGCTGACCGCCTCGCCGGCGCGCAGGTAATCCGAGGCGGTGCGGGCCAACTCCCAGTTCTGGTAGTAGCCCAGGCTGGCCAGGCTCTCGTCG
>NZ_LZMF01000145.1:0-1262 GCF_001673565.1 Mycolicibacter sinensis | reverse complement strand
CGTTCGGCAACGGCGGCGCGACCTGGGTGCCGCAGGACGTCGAGAAAGACACCATCGCCTTGATCCAGTACACCTCGGGCTCGACTGGGGTGCCGAAGGGTTGCGTGCTGACCCACGGGAACTACGTGAGCAACCTCGAGGTCATGCGCTGGGCCCTGAATCCGCCCGACGACGCTCCGGTGCTCAACAGCCCGATCAGCGGGGTGTCCTGGTTGCCGCAGTACCACGACATGGGTTTCGTCGGGGGCATCCTGGGCACCATTTACGGCGGCCGCACCACGGTGCTGATGTCGCCGAGCGCCTTTCTGATGCGCCCGATCCGCTGGCTGCAGGCGATATCGCGCTTCGGTGCGACGATCACCGCCGCACCCAGCTTCGCCTACGAAGCCTGCGTCAAACGCACCACCGCAGAGCAGCGTGCCGCGCTGGACCTGTCGAGCTTGTCGATCGCAGTGATCGGCGCCGAGCCGATCAGCGCCGAGACGCTGCAGTCCTTCGCCGAGGCGTTCGCGCCGGCCGGGTTCCGGCCCGAGGCCTTTATTCCCGCGTACGGGCTGGCCGAGGCAACCCTGGGTGTGACGGGCATGTCCGAGTCACCGGTGCCGGTGGTCCGGCACATCGACCGGACCGCGCTCAGCGAGGAGCGGGTCGTCGAGGTGGCTGCCGACACCGCCGGGGCGGTGCCCCTGGTGGCCTGCGGCGCCAAGGCGGAGAGCCAGCAAGTCCTGATCGTCGATCCGGAGACCCGGCTGCCTTGCTGCGCTGACGAAGTGGGCGAGATCTGGGCATCCGGACCCAGCATCGCCCAGGGCTACTGGGGGCGGCCCGAGGAGACCGAACGCACCTTCGGTGCGACGCTGGCCGACACCGGCGAGGGCCCGTTCCTGCGCACCGGCGACCTCGGATTCGTCTGCGCGGGTGAGCTATTCGTGACCGGTCGGTGGAACGACCTGATCACGATCCGCGACATCAAGTACTACCCCAACGACATCGAGGACACCGTGGGCGGCAGTGACCCGGCACTGATGCCGGGCCGCACCGCGGTGTTCACGGTCAAACCGAACCCGCGCGCCGACGAGCAGCTGGTGATCGTGCAGGAGGTGAACCGCGCGTCGCTGAACTCCGACCTCAGCGGCGCCGTCGAGGCCATCCGCGCGGCGGTCCTTGCCACCCACAATGTTTCGGCCCACGATGTGCTGCTGGTCGAGCCCATGCAGGTCCCGACCACCACCAGCGGCAAGATTCAGCGCAGCGCGTGCCGG
>NZ_LZMF01000144.1:0-576 GCF_001673565.1 Mycolicibacter sinensis | reverse complement strand
CGGCTACTGGAAGGCGGGGAAGCTGGAAACCCGGTGGGCGACGAGTTCCCCGACGCTACGCCTCCGGCGGGAACCAGAAGTCCAGGGTGTCTTCGACGCCGCTCCAGTCGATGCCCATCCAGTCGCCGAAGAAGTCCTTGATGTCGCCGAAGGCGCTGTAGAAGAACGCCACAACTGAGTAGAACAAGCCTTCCCACCAGCCGCTGTCGACCAGCCCATGGCTCCAGGCGTTGATCCAGGCGCCGAACTGGTCGAAGTCACCGGAGATGTCGATGTCGGTGATCGCGCCGTCGGTGGTTGCGGTGTGGTCGGCTACCTGTTCGGGGGTGAGCCCCAGGTACATGACGTGCTCGTAGAACAGGCCGAGTATCGAGTTGGAACTGGCGTCGGCGACGGGATCACCCGGGAAGGTGTAGATGGTCGCCGGGAACGCTTCGTTGGGGGTCAGATTGCCGTTGAGTATCGGCATGTCGAAGAGCCGGTCCCAGAGCGTGTCGCTGGTGTCGGCGCCGATCGGATCGCCGATGAACACGAAATGCAGCAGCCGCGGGTCGACACCGTCGTGGGCCAGCTGCG
>NZ_LZMF01000143.1:0-66619 GCF_001673565.1 Mycolicibacter sinensis | reverse complement strand
GACGTAGCCGGCCCGGATCAGCAGCTTGTGGCTGGGCACTTCGGCATCGGCGGGGTCATCGCGCAGGGTGCGCAGGAACAGCTGGGACATCCGGGTGATCACAGGCCGAGAGCCTATCTTTCGCCGTGAGCGGCCGCGGACCCGCATTCGGGGCCGTCCGCGCAGCGCCCGGAGTTACAGGTTGCCCGCGCCGAAGGCGTCCTGCGCGTCCTGCGCGTGCGCGACCTGCTTGGCCGTGTAGCCGATCAGCAACGAGATGGCACCGACCAGCACCGCGACCCCGGCCACCCACAGCAGCCCGTAGGTGTAGCCGGCATCCAGCGCGGCGATCTGAGCGGGGTTCATGGTCTTGACCGGCATGTTGGTGCCGCCGAGGTACAACGTGCGCGAGGTGATGACGGCCTGGATGACCGCGAGCACGATCGGCCCACCGAGGTTCTGCAGCATCAGCGCGATCGCCGACGTCGGGCCGATCTGGTCGAAGCCCACACCGGCGATCGCCGACAGGGTCAACGGCACCACGATCACACCCATCCCGAGACCGCCGAGCACGATCAACATCACGAAGTTCGGGAAGTACGCGATATCCCGGTCGACGGTCGAGCCGTAGATCATCGCCCCCAGCACCACGACGCCGCCGGCGATCACCAGCACCCGCGGCGGGAACCGGCGCACCAACTGGGAGGAGACCCCGAGCCCCACACCCAGCCCGATCACGAACGGGATGAACCCGACCCCGGCGTGCAATGCCGAGTAGCCCATCAGGTCCTGCACGTACAAGCCGATGGTCACGGTGAGGCTGAACAGCACGCCGCCGGCCAGGAAGATCGCGGCGAAGGTGGCCAGCCGGTTGCGGTCGCGGAAGAGACTGAATGGCACCACCGGGTTCTCGGCGGTGCGCTCCACCACGGCGAATGCCAGCAGTGCGGCCACCGCCACCGCGCCGGAGCCGATGGTGAGCACCGACACCCAGCCCGCCTCCGGGCCGATCGTGAAGGCGAACACCGCGGCGGTGCAGCCCAGGGTCGCCAGCAGCGCCCCGGCGGCGTCCAGCTTCATCCGCTCCCGGTTGGTCTCGGTCAGCGCGGTGCGGGCCAGGTAGATCATCAGCACGCCGATCGGGATGTTGATGGCGAACGCCAGCCGCCACGACACCTCGGTCAGTGCGCCGCCGGCCACCAGGCCCAGCACCGAACCGATCGCGGTCATCGCGCCGAACACCGCGGTGGCGGTGTTTCTGGCCGGCCCCTTCGGGAAGGTGGTGGCGATCAGCGCCAGCGCGGTCGGCGAGGCGATCGCCGCGCCGACGCCCTGCAGCAGTCGGGCGATCACCAGGGTCGGGGCGTCCCAGGCCGCCGCGCACAGCACCGAGGCGATGGTGAACAGCGCGACGCCGCTGATGAAGGTGCGCTTGCGGCCGATAGTGTCGCCGAGCCGGCCGCCGAGCAGCATCAGGCCGCCGAAAGTCAGCACGTAGGCACTGATCACCCAGCCGCGGCCGGCGTCGGACAGGCCCAGGTCATCCTGGATCTTAGGAAGCGCGACGATCGCGACGGTGCTGTCCATCGTGGCCAGCAACTGCATACCGCCGATGGCGATCACGGCGTAGATGAACCGACGAGACGGCAGCAAAGACGACACCAATCTGCTGGTCCGGCTCACGAGGGCCGAGCCGTGACGCCCCGGGGGTTCCGCTCCGGCGGTATCCGCCGGCCACTGCGCAGTCGCCCGTCCTGCATCATCAAGAGCAGTCATAGCTGGCTACCCTACAGTAATATTAAGAGATGTTTAAACCCCGAAGCCCGCGACCGCTCCGATAACGACAATTGCGGGAGGTCGGATCCCCTCCGCGCGGATTTTCTCGGGCGCGTCGGCCAGCGTGGCTCGGAGCGTGTGCTGGGCGGGTGTGGTGCCGTGCTGGACCACCAGCACCGGAGTATCGGCAGGTCGGCCGCCTTTTTGCAGCACCGCGCTGAACTGCTCGATGCGTTCGACGGCCATCAGCAGCACGATGGTTCCGCGCATCGCGGCCAGCGCATCCCAATTCACTAACGATTCGGGGTCGTCGGGCGCGACATGCCCGCTGACCACTACGAATTCGTGGTTCACGGCGCGGTGGGTAACCGGAACCCCGGCCTGCGCCGGCACCGCGATGGCACTGGTCACACCGGGCACCACCGTCACCGGGATCCCAGCTTCGGCGCAGGCCAGCACCTCCTCGTAGCCGCGGGCGAACACGAACGGGTCGCCGCCCTTGAGTCGCACCACGAACTTGCCGGCTGTGGCGCGGTCGATCATCAGGGCGTTGATGGCGTCCTGGGCCATCGCCCGCCCGTAGGGGATCTTGGCGGCGTCGACGACCTCGACGTGCGGCGCCAGCTCGGCGAGCAGTTCCGGCGGCGCGAGCCGGTCGGCCACCACGACGTCAGCGTGCGAGAGCATGCGCCGGCCGCGCACCGTGATCAGTTCCGGATCGCCGGGCCCGCCGCCGACCAGTGCCACCCCGCCGCGCACCACATCATCGGGCGCCTCGGCTTCCACGGTGATTGTGCCGTCCTGCAGAGCCTCGCGGATCGCCGAACGAATCGCCGCCGACCGGCTGTGCTCACCCCCGGCCAACACCCCCACCGACAGGCCGGCGTAGCCGAAGGTGGCCGGGGTAACCGCGGAACCCTCGACGGCCAGATCGGCGCGCACGCAGAAGATCTGGCGCCGGTCGGCCTCGGCGACCACGGCGGCGTTCACGTCCGGGTCATCGGTGGCCGCGATCGCATACCAGGCATCGGCCAGGTCCCCGTCCCGGTAGCCGCGCGAGACCAGCGTGATGCCGGGCTTGCGCTCCCCCAGCGCCTCGACCGCCGGGGTGGCGCTGGTGGCGATCACCACCACCTCCGCCCCGCTGTCCACCAGCAGCGGCAGCCGCCGCTGTGCGACGCTGCCCGCGCCCACCACGACCACCTTGCGGCCGGCCAGCCGCAGCCCGACCAGGTATGGGTTCTCCGTCACCCGGTCACTCTAAAGCGGGTCACCGGCCGCCGGGTGCAGCTGCAGCTGTCGGGTTCCCCACTTCCACACCTGCTCGAACAGGGCGGGCTCGTCGGAGAGCCGGGTGCCCAGCGACGGCACCATCTCGGTGAGCCTGGGCAGCCAGCCCGCGAACCGGCCGGCGAAGCAGCGCGCCAGCACCTCGAGCATGGCCGGCACCGCGGTCGACGCCCCCGGGGAGGCGCCGAGTAGCCCCGCGATGCTTCCGTCGGCGGCGCTGACGATCGTGGTGTCGAATTCCAGCCGTCCGGCCCGAACCACCTGGACCCGCTGACCGGCCCGGATCGGCGACCAATCCCGGTCGTAGGCGTCGGGGACGAACTCGCGCAGCGCGTCGATCCGGGCGGAGTGCGGTTGGCGCAGCTGGCCCAGCAGGTAACCGACCAGCTCGCGCTCCCGGATCCCGGCGCCCAGCAGTGAGGCCGCATTGTCCAAGCGGACCGATCTCGGCAGATCGGTGGCCCGCCCGTGCTTGAGGAAGCGCGGTGACCACGCCGCGAACGGCCCGAACAGCAGCCACGACGCGCCATTGACCACCCTGGCGTCCAGGTGCGGCGCGGTCGTCGACGGCGCGTCCGGGGCCGGGGTGCCGTACACCTTCGCGCGGTGGGCGGCGGTGATGTCCGGGGCCCCGCAGCGCAGGAACCGGCCGCCGATGGGAAACCCGCCGAAGCCGCGAGCTTGCGGGATGCCGGCCTTGCGCAGCAGGCCCAGCGTGGCTCCCCCTGCTCCAACGAAGACGAATTTGGCCTTCAGCGTTCGGCTTTCACCGGTGCGGCGGTTGACCAGGCCCAGTGTCCAGCTGCTGTCGGATTCCCGGCCGATGCTGCGCACCTCGTGTCCGAACAGCACCGCGGCGCCGTCGCGGGCCGCGTAGCCGATCAGCTGGGAGGCCAGCGCCCCGAAGTCGACGTCGGTGCCCTGGGGCGCCCAATCCAGGGCCAGCGGGACATCCGCGTTGCGACCCGCGGCCATCAGCGGCAGCCGTGCGGCGAACTCGTCGAAGTCGGTGATGAACTCGGCTCCGGCGAACAGCGGGTTGGACGCCAGCGCGCGATGGCGGCGGCGCAGGTAGTCGACACCAGCGGCGCCATGCACGAAGCTGACGTGCGGGATGGCACGCACGAAGTCGCGCGGTTGCTCCAGCATGCGGTTTTCCACCGCATAGGACCAGAACTGGCGGGTCACCTGGAACTGCTCGTTGACCCGCACCGCCTTGGCGATCTCGATCGAGCCGTCGGGCTGTTGCGGGGTGTAGAACAGTTCGCACAGCCCGGCGTGGCCGGTGCCGGCGTTGTTCCACGGGTCGCTGCTCTCGGCGGCGGCGGCGTCCAACCGCTCCACGACGGTGATCGAGGCCTCCGGCTCCAGCCGGCGCAGTATCGCGCCCAGGGTGGCACTCATGATGCCCGCGCCGATCAGTGCGATGTCGGTGGTGGCGGCGGTGGGCACGGCTCTCAGGCTAATGGGCGGGCACCGTTTAGGCTGACGCCATGGAGAGCTACGACCTGGCCATTATTGGAACCGGTTCGGGCAACAGCATTCTCGACGAGCGGTATGCCGACAAGCGGGTGGCGATCTGCGAGCAGGGCACCTTCGGCGGGACCTGCCTCAATGTGGGGTGCATCCCGACGAAGATGTTCGTCTACGCCGCCGAGGTGGCGCAGACGATCGCCGAGGCGTCCCGCTACGGCGTCGAGGCCCGCATCGAGCGGATTCGCTGGCCCGACATCGTTTCACGGGTCTTCGGTCGCATCGACCCGATCGCCGCCGGAGGCGAGGAGTATCGGCGCAGCCTGGAAGGCGTCGACGTCTACGCCGCGCACACCGGGTTCGGGCCGGTCGGCTCGGACGGCAAGTACCTGTTGCGCACCAGCGACGGGGAGAAGTTCACCGCCACCCAGGTGGTGATCGCCGCCGGAGCGCGAACCTGGATTCCGCCGGTGATCGCCGACAGCGGGGTGCGCTACTACACCAGTGACGACGTGATGCGCATCCCCGAGCTGCCCGAGCACCTGGTGATCGTCGGCGGCGGCTTCGTGGCCGCGGAGTTCGCCCACGTGTTCTCCGCACTCGGCGTCCGGGTCACCGTGGTGATCCGCAGCGACATGATGCTGCGGCACACCGACGAGACGGTGGCCCAGCGCTACACCGAGGTGGTGGCGCGCAAGTGGGATCTGCGGGCGCGACGCGAAGTGACCGGTGCCCGCAATGTCGGTTCGGGTGTCGAGCTGCAGTTCGACGACGGGTCACTGGTGCGTGCCGATGCACTGCTGGTGGCCACCGGCCGGGTGCCCAACGGGGATCTGCTCGACGCCGAACAGGCCGGGGTCGACGTCGCAGCCGGCCGGGTGATAGTCGACGAGTACCAACGAACCAGCGCGCCCGGGGTTTTCGCGCTCGGCGACATCTCCTCCCCCTACGAGCTCAAGCACGTGGCCAACCACGAAGCCCGGGTGGTGCAGCACAACTTGTTGTGCGACTGGGACGACACCGCCTCGATGCGGGCCACCGATCACCGCTACGTGCCGTTCGCGGTGTTCACCGATCCGCAGATCGCGGCGGTCGGATTGAGCGAAACTCAGGCCATTGCACAGGGTTTCGACATTTCGGTGAAGGTCCAGGACTACGGTGACGTCGCCTATGGCTGGGCCATGGAGGACACCACCGGGTTCGTCAAGCTGATCGCCGAACGTGGCAGCGGCCGGCTGTTGGGCGCGCACATCATGGGCCATCAGGCGTCGTCGATCATCCAGCCGCTGATCCAGGCGATGAGCTTCGGCCTGACCGCGCCGGAGATGGCCCGCGGCCAGTACTGGATCCACCCGGCACTGCCGGAGGTCGTCGAGAACGCGCTGTTGGGCCTGAAGTGAAAGGATCGCGATGAAGTCCCTTCTGCTGTCGCGGCAAGACCTGGATTTTCTGCTGTTCGACTGGTTGCGGATCGATGAGCTGACCGCGCGCCCCCGGTTCGCCGAGCACTCCCGGGACACGTTCTCCGACGCGCTGGATCTGTGCGAACAGCTGGCGGGTAAATATTTCGCCCCGCACAACAAGAAGAGCGACGCCCACGAGCCCACCTTCGACGGTGAGACCGTCACCGTCATCGGTGAGGTCAAGGAGGCGCTGGCCGCCTGCGCCGACGCCGACCTGATCGGCATGGCGATGGACTACGGGCTGGGCGGGGCGCAACTTCCGATGACGGTGGCCCAGGCCGGTTTCGCCTGGCTGCTGGCCGCCAACGTCAGCACCGCCGGCTATCCGATGCTGACGATGGCCAACGCGAATCTGCTCGCCGAGTTCGGCAGCCCCGAGCAGATCGACGCCTTCGTCAAGCCGATGATCGCCGGCCGCTTCACCGGGACGATGTGCTTGTCGGAGACGCAGGCCGGGTCATCGCTGGCCGACATCACCACTCGCGCCGAGCCGCGCGCCGACGGCACGTTCCGGTTGTTCGGATCGAAGATGTGGATCTCCGGCGGCGACCATGAACTGACCGATAACATCGTCCATCTGGTGCTGGCCAAGATTCCCGGCGGCCCGGCCGGCACCAAAGGCATTTCGCTGTTCATCGTGCCGAAATATCTGGTGGGACCCGACGGACTTGCCGGTGAGCGCAACGACGTCGTACTGGCCGGACTCAACCACAAGATGGGCTACCGCGGCATCACCAACACCGTGCTCAACTTCGGCGAAGGCGGCTACCGACCAGGCGGTGAGCCGGGCGCCGTCGGTTATCTGGTCGGCGAGGAGCACCGCGGGCTGAGCTACATGTTCCGCATGATGAACGAAGCCAGGCTGGGAGTCGGCATGGGCGCGATCGCGCTCGGCTACACCGGCTACCTGAAGTCGCTGGACTATGCCCGCAGCCGGCCCCAGGGCCGGCCGGTATCGGCGAAAGACCCCGCGGCACCGCAGGTTCCGATCATCGAACACGCCGATGTCAAACGGATGCTGCTGGCACAGAAGTCTTACGTCGAGGGGGCGCTCGCTTTGGCGCTGTACTGCGCGCGGCTCGTCGACATCGCGCGCACCGCAGAATCCGACACCGAACGCGAGCACGCCACGGCGCTGCTGGACATCCTGACCCCGGTCGCCAAAAGCTGGCCGTCGCAGTGGTGCCTGGCCGCCAACGACCTGGCGATCCAAGTCCACGGCGGCTACGGCTACACCCGCGAATACGACGTCGAACAGCACTACCGGGACAACCGGCTCAATCCGATCCACGAGGGCACCCACGGCATCCAGAGCCTGGATCTGTTGGGCCGCAAGGTGGTCCAGCACGGCGGGGCGAACCTGGCCGCTGTGCAGCGGGCGATGTCGAACAGTATCGCGGCCGCGCGGCAGGCCGGCGGTGAATCAGCTGACGTCGCAGGGCAACTCGAATCCGTGCTCCAGCGGCTGGTCACGGTCACCGCGGGCATGTTCGGTGCCGGCGATATCGATGCCGCGCTGGCCAACAGCGTCGTCTACCTGGAGGCCTTCGGTCACGTGGTGATCGCCTGGATGTGGCTGGAGCAGCTGCTGGCCACCGCCGGGCGCACCGGCGACTTCTACGACGGCAAGCGCCAGGCCGCCCGGTACTTCTTCCGCTACGAACTGCCCAAGACCGGCCCGCAGCTCGACCTGCTGGAAAGCCTGGACCGCACCACGATCGAGATGCAGCCGGACTGGTTCTGAGTTGGGCCGGGTGACATTCAGCCGAGGGACCCCAGTATCTGGCCGATGCCGAACTTGAATCGGGCGTCGTAGTCCGGCGACACGAAGTCGCCCAGGACCAGGTGCAGGCTGGGGTATTCCGCGTCGTCCACGACATCGCTGAGGTTGTGCGGTAGCCCATCGGTTGCGCGCTGCTCCTCTTGGACCAGGCCCAGGGTGAAGT
The DNA here is from genome assembly GCF_001673565.1 of Mycolicibacter sinensis. GTDB lineage: Bacteria > Actinomycetota > Actinomycetes > Mycobacteriales > Mycobacteriaceae > Mycobacterium > Mycobacterium sinense_C. The sequence goes on along the minus strand of NZ_LZMF01000143.1, from coordinate 58,692 downwards.
AGAAGAGATTCCACGCCGTCCACGCCGCGGACTGGTTCGTGGCACCGCTCGTGAGCAGGACACCCACCAGCCGATCACCGAATGCCAGCGTCGACGGCAAAGCCGGGAATGTTCCGGCGACGACCAGCGCGCCATCACGGTGACCCAGCATGGCCTGCCGCAATCGCCCCAGCAACGTTGCCGCCCGCCGTTGCCACGTGCCCCGCAGCGGACCCAGTTCAACCTCTGCCACAACGGCGTCAGCCATGAGCTCCAGCAGCCGGCGCTTGGCGCCGATATGCCACATCACGGTGTTCATGCTGACATCGAGTTTCGCGGCGATCGCACGCGTCGAAAGCTTCGCGATGCCCTGTTCGTCCAATACGTCGAAAGCAGTCCGGACGACGTCCTCGATGCTGAGCCCGGGCCGCGCCCCGCCTTGCGCCTTGGTCACTGACCAAGTATACCCGAGGGAGATCATTCTTGGTCACCGATAGAGAGCAGGCGTTCATGCAGACCGACCCGACCTTCGAGGCGATGTATCGCGAAGAGCAGGCGATCGCGGGAGTAGTTCCGTGGGACATCGGCGGCCCGCAGCCGGTGGTGCAAGACCTCGTCGCCCACGGCGCGCTACGTGGAGAAGTGCTGGACCCCGGCACCGGCCCCGGACACCACGCGATCTATTTCGCTTTGCAGGGGTGTTCAGCGACCGGCATCGACGCCTCACCGGCAGCGATCGAGCACGCCAGACGCAATGCGGAGCGCAACGGGGTGTCAGTGGACTTCCAGGTGGCCGATGCGACCCGGCTCGATGAATTCGAAGGCCGATTCGGCACTGTCGTCGACAGCGCGTTCTACCACGTGTTCGCCCATGACGAGCAGATGCAGGCGCGCTACATTCGGGCGCTGCACCGGGCCACCGCATCCGGTGCGCGGTTGTTCATGTTCGAGCTGGGACGCCACCACGTCAACGGATTGCGGTTCGACGGCTTGCCCGCCGACAACTTCGAGCGGCTGCTCGGCGCCAACGGCTGGCGCCTAGACCACCTGGGGACTTCCACCTATGTCGGCACATTCGGCCCTCGGGCGGTGGACATCCTCGCGCAGCTGGATTCCGACGACGGCGTGGCGCCGCAGATGAAGTCGCTGCCCGATCAGCTGACGGCGCTGGCACCGCTGCTGGAGGACCATCGCGTCCATCTCCCGGTGTGGTCGGTAGCCGCCACCCGACTGGACTGAGCGCCAGCCCGGTTGTCACTGGGATCACTTGTGTCACTGTGGTTTTGCCTGTGGAGGGATTCTGCGGCTTGTCGGTGCGCGCCGCTACTATTAGCACATGTGTTTGAATGGCCGGGAGGAGATCACGACGTGTTCGACGTGCTGACCGCTGACCTGGATCGGGCACTGGAGACGTGCCCTAGCCACTGTCGGTAGCCTGCCGTAGCGTCCAGCGGCATGAATACCGATGTGTTGACCGCCGATTTCGTCGCAGAAGAATTCCGGTATGTCACAGCGGCCGGCGAGAAACGCCGGGCCGCGTTTCCGGCAAAGGACTTCGTTCCTGGCCTCAAGGACATCACGGTTCCCGGCCTCAATGACCTGGCAAGCCTTCTCGCGTCGGCTCGCGGTTGGGCAGACGTCGGCGGTCAGGACGAATGGTGGCGCATCACGTTCGATGAACACATGATCGAGACGGATTCAGCAGACATCCCGAACACCATCACCTTCCAGCTGACACGTCATAACCCGCGCACCGACTTCGGTGCGTACCTGGCGCTCCGGGGTGAGGACCCGGCCCTGTGGGTCTACGGCCGCACCGGAAGTAGCCAGGGCGAAGAGAAGCTTTCACACGTCAGCAATCCGATGGTTGGTTTACGGCTGATGTGGGAGTCGATCGCGTTGTGCATCGGAGAGGGTGCGAGAGAGGGGTTTATGGCGGACACAGGCTCCTGGCTGATGCGCGTGATCTACCGAAAAAACGGCGAGAACGAGTTTGATTTCCGTACCCCGTGCCGGTTTGAGAAACCCGCAGAGTGGGCGCCGAGTTGGGAAGCCGTGGATCGCCCCGTCCGGAGATGCGTCGCCAGGGTTGGTCGCCGCCAGCACGGGCACGCCGACGGGCCTTAACCGCTTACAGCGGCGTCACATACGCCGAGCTGATCCCGCCGTCCACCAGGAACGTCGAGCCGGTGATGAAGGAGGCGTCATCGCTGGCCAAAAACGCCACCGCGGCCGCGATCTCCTCCGGCTCGGCGAACCGGCCCACCGGTACGTGCACCAGCCGGCGCGCGGCGCGCTCCGGGTCGGCGGCGAACAGCTCCTGCAGCAGCGGGGTGTTCACCGGCCCGGGGCACAGCGCGTTGACCCGGATACCCTGCCGGGCGTACTGCACCCCGAGCTCCCGCGACATGGCCAGCACGCCGCCCTTTGAGGCGGTATAGGAGATCTGCGAGGTCGCCGAACCCATCACCGCCACGAAAGACGCGGTGTTGATGATCGAGCCGCGCCCGGCCGGCGTCATGTGCCGCAGCGCCGCCCGGCAGCACAGGTACACCGATTTCAGGTTGACGTCCTGAACCCGTTGCCACGCCGGCAATTCGGTGTTTTCGATCAAGTCGTCATCCGGCGGCGAGATCCCGGCGTTGTTGAAGGCGATGTCCACCGCGCCGAACGTCGCCGCCGCGGTGTCGAACAGCGCGTCGACCTGCTCCTGATCCGAGACGTCGACCGGCACGAACAGACCGTCCAACTCGTCGGCGACCGCGGCGCCCGTCGATGGATCGAGGTCACCGACCACGATGCGGGCGCCCTCCGAGCGCATCCGCCGGGCGGCAGCCAGGCCGATTCCCCCGCCCGCACCGGTCACCACGGCAACCCGCCCCGCCAGACGTTGCGTCAGATCGGTCACTCACATCTCCTTTACTGCGATGAATACGTTCTTGGTGTCGGTGAAGGCCAGCGGGGCATCCGGCCCCAGCTCCCGGCCCAGCCCGGATTGTTTGAAACCCCCGAACGGGGTGTTGAACCGCACCGAGGAATGCGAATTCACCGACAGATTCCCGGCTTCCACCGCCCGCGACACCCGAAGCGCCCTCGACAGGTCATCGGTCCAGATCGAGCCCGACAGCCCGTACACGGTGTCGTTGGCCAGCGCCACCGCATCGGCTTCGTCCTCGAACGGCAACACCGTCACCACCGGGCCGAAGATCTCCTCGGTGACGGACCGGTCGGTGGCCGCCGGGGTCAGCACCGTCGGCGGGAACCAGAACCCGGGGCCGGCCGGCGCCTGACCGCAGAACGCGACCGGTGCGTCGTCGGGCACATAGGAGGCCACCTTGTCCCAGTGCGGCTGCGACACCAGCGGACCCATCTCGGTGTCGCGGGAGGCCGGGTCGCCGACCACAACACCGGACACCGCGGGCTCGAGCAGCTCCATGAACCGGTCATACACGCTGCGCTGCACCAGAATCCGGCTGCGGGCGCAGCAGTCCTGCCCGGCGTTGTCGAATACGCCGTAGGGCGCGGTCGCCGCCGCACGCTCCAGATCACAGTCGGCGAACACGATGTTGGCGCTCTTGCCCCCGAGCTCCAACGTGACCCGCTTGATTCCGGCCGCCGCGGCGGTCAGCACCCGGGTGCCGGTGACGGTGGAACCGGTGAACACGACCTTGGCCACATCCGGATGGGTGACCAGTCGCTCGCCCACCACCGCACCCGGGCCGGGCAGCACCTGCAGAAGGTCCGGCTCCAAACCCGATTCGACGGCCAACTCGCCCAGCCGGATGGTGGTCAGCGGAGTCCACTCGGCGGGCTTGATCAACACCGCGTTGCCGGCGGCCAGCGCCGGGGCGAAGCCCCATGCGGCGATCGGCATCGGGAAGTTCCACGGGGTGATGATCCCGACGACGCCGAGCGGCTCGTGGAAGGTCACGTCCAGCCCGCCGGCCACCGGTATCTGCTGACCCGACAGTCGTTCCGGGCTGGCCGCGTAGAACTGCAGCACGTCGCGGACATGCCCGGCTTCCCATTCGGCGGCCGACACCGGGTGTCCGGCGTTGGTCACCTCCAGTGCGGCCAGCTCGCCGATGTGGGCGTCGACGGTAGCGGCGAAGGCGCGCAGCGCTGCCGCGCGGTCGGCCGGCGCCAGTCGCGCCCACCGCTTCTGCGCTGCCTGCGCCCGGCGCACCGCGTCGTCGACGGCCGCGACGTCGACATGCTCGACGGAAGTGAACACCGCCCCGGTAGCCGGGTTGATGAGATCAGTACTCATGCATACCTTTCCGCCGCGCCCACGATCGCGGTGAACAGCCGCAGATCATCCAGCGACGCCTCGGGATGCCACTGCACCGCGACAACGAAATTCTCCCCGGGAAGCTCGATCGCCTCGATGCAACCGTCGTCATCACGCGCGCTGACGACCAGCTTGTCACCCAGCTCGGCGATCGCCTGATGGTGGTAGCACTGCACCTGGCAGGTCTCACCGACCAGCTCGGCCAGTCGGGTACCGGCCACGGTGCGCACCGGCATCGGGGTGAACACGCCGTTGCCGGCCCGGTGCCCGTTGTTGCCGAGTACGTCGGGCAGATGCTGGTGCAACGTGCCGCCGAGCGCGACATTGAGCACCTGGGCGCCGCGGCAGATACCCAGCACCGGGAGCCCGCGCCGCAGCGCCTCGGCCAGCAGCGCAAACTCCCAGGCATCCCGCGTGGTGTCGGGCCGATCGGTTTCGACGTGCGGCGCCTGGCCGTAACCGGCGGGGTCGAGATCCCTGCCGCCGGTGATCACCAGGCCGGAAACACCGTCGAGCACCCGTGCGGCGATCTCGGGCGTCACCGGCTGCGGCGGCAGCAGCACCGCAATACCGCCGGCGGCGGTGATGCCCTCGAGGTAGTCGGCGGGCAGCAGGCCCGCGCGCACATCCCAGACGCCGGTCTGCGCCCGGTCGAGGTAGGTGGTCAGGCCGACCACCGGACGGTCGGGTTCAGAACCGTTCAAATCCGCGAACCCTCTCCCAGTCGGTCACCGCGGTGTTGAACGCGTCCAACTCAACTCGCGCACCGTGCAGGTAATGAGCGACGACGTCGTCGCCGAAAGCCTTGCGCGCCATCGCCGATTCGGCGAACGCGTCGGCGGCCTCGGCCAGCGTCGACGGCAGATGCGGTAACCCGGCATGGTAGGCGTCACCTTCGACCGGGTCGGGCAATTCCAGCTCGTTGTCGATTCCGTGCAGGCCGGCCGCGATCAGGGCCGCCACCGCCAGGTAGGGGTTCACGTCGCCGCCGGGGACCCGGCACTCCATCCGCAGCGAGTCGCCGCGGCCGATCACCCGCAAGGCGCAGGTGCGATTGTCCAGACCCCAGCCGATCACTGTGGGAGCGAAACTGCCGCCGACGAATCGTTTGTAGGAGTTGATGTTCGGCGCGTAGCACAGCGTCAGCTCGGACAAGGTGGCCAGCACGCCGGCCAGGAAACTGCGGAACATCGCCGACATGCCGTGTGGCGCAGCCGGGTCGGCGAACACCGCGGATCCGTCCGTGCTGCGCAAGGAGAGGTGCACATGGCAGCTGTTGCCCTCGCGTTGGTCGAACTTCGCCATGAACGTCAGGCTCTTGCCGTGCTGGTCGGCGATCTCCTTGGCGCCGCTCTTGTAGACGCTGTGGTTGTCGCAGGCCACCAGCGCCTCGTCGTAGCGGAAGGTCATCTCCTGCTGGCCGGTGTGGCACTCCCCCTTGACGCCCTCACAGCGCATGCCCGCGCCGGTCATGCCCAGGCGGATGTCACGCAGCAGCGGCTCCAGCCGGGTGCCGGCGACCAGGCCGTAGTCGGCGTTGTAGTCCGTGCCCGGTGTCAGGCCGCGATAACCGCCGGCCCACGCCTGCCGGTAGCTGTCGTCGAAGACCAGAAATTCCAGTTCCGTTGCGGCGTAAGCGACCAGCTCGCGCTCGGCCAGCCGCGCGAGCTGCGCGGCCAGGATCTGGCGAGGCGACACCGCCACCGGGTTGCCATCGGGCCAGTAGGCGTCGGCGAGCACGTGGGCGGTGCCGGGCAGCCACGGGATGCGCCGCAGCGTCGCGAAGTCCGGTCGCAGCACCAGATCGCCGTAGCCGGTGCCCCAGTCGGCGATCGGGTAGCCGGGAACGGTGTTCATCTCGACGTCGACCGCCAGCAGATAGCTGCAGCACTCCACGCCGTGCCCGGCGACCTCGTCGAGGAAGTGCTGCGCCGTGACCCGCTTACCGACCAGCCGGCCCTGCATGTCGGTGAGCGCCACCACGACAGTGTCGATCTCGCCGCACCCGACCAGCTGCTGCAGTTCGACCTGGGACAGCATCGCGGGCCGGGTCATTGCGCTCCTTCACCGACGACAGCCCCCCTGACGTTTGAGTGCTGTCAGGTTACCTGCCCGTGCTCAGCCGATCGGCTCCAGCCGACTGAACTGCTGCGACTGGTAGCGCTCAGCGCACGTCGACCGGCGGATCTTGCCGCTGGTGGTGATCGGCAAGGAGCCGGGAGCGACCAGCACGAGGTCGGCCACTCGCACCCCGTGTGACCGCGAAACCGCCGCTGCCACGTCGCGTTTCAGATCCGCCAGCCGCTGCGTTTCCTCCTCTGGAGTGCCGCGGCTCTTGAGCTCGGCGATGACGGCGAGCTGCTCACGACCCTCCCCGCTGACCGGGATGGCAGCGACGCGGCCCCCGGTGAGCTCCTGCACCGTCGCCTCGATGTCGTCGGGGTAGTGGTTTCGGCCGTCGACGATCAACATGTCCTTGATGCGGCCGACGACCAGCAGCTCACCCTCGTGAATGACGCCCAGATCGCCGGTGCGCAACCAAGGTTGGGCGGGTGTGCCGGGGGACGGATCCTCGATCCGCCCGCCGAAGGTGCGTTCGGTCGCCTCCGGGTTGTGCCAGTAGCCGCTGGAGACATTGCCGCCGTGCAACCAGATCTCCCCGACCTGGCCGGGCAGGTTCTCGGTGCGTGTCTCGGGGTCGACGATGCGCGTCGTGCAGGCACGCGGTGGGCCGATGCTGACCAGCTCGGCGCCGGCCGGGCCGGCCTCTGCGACACCGGCTACCAGCTTCTCGTAGTCGAGCCGGAAGGTCACCGGCCGCTTGGCGCGAGGCGCCGACCCGGCGTAGACCATCGCTTCGGCCAACCCGTACGACGGCGCGAGCGCGTTGGAAGGCAGATTGGAGCGGGCGAACCGCTCGTTGAAGCGGCGGATCGTCGCGGCATGGATGCGTTCGCTGCCGCTGAGGATGGTGTGCACGCCGCTCAGGTCGAGCCCGGCCATGTCCTCGTCGGTGGTCCGGCGCGCGGCGAGTTCGAACGCGAAGTTCGGCCCGGCGGTGAACGAGCAGGAGTTGATGGCCAGCTGCTGAATCCAGCGCGCCGGCTTCTGCAGGAAGGCGATCGGGCTCATGATCACGGTGCGGCGGCCCATCAAGACCGCACCCATGATGCCGAGCAGCAGGCCCATGTCATGGTAGAACGGCAGCCAGGACACCAGCGTGGTGTCGGGCGGGGGCGCTCCCCCCTCGTCGACGAAATAGTCCGCCATCACCTGCTCGATGTTGGCGAAGATGTTCCGGTGCGAGACCACGACGCCCCGCGGCGAGCCGGTGGAGCCGGAGGTGTACTGCAGCAGCGCGGTCTTGGTGGTCAGCGCCCCGGCGCCGCTCCATCCGGTGGGCGAGTCGAGGTCGAGCAGGTCCATCTCGATGACCGCCGGCGGACGGCCTCCGATCGCGCCGACGCAGTTCTGGATATCGCCGACCACCGCTGACGTGGTGAGCACCGCGGCCGGTGCGCAATCCTTGAGCGCCCCGGTGACCCGCTCGTCGTGGCTGCCGAACGCCGGCACCGGCAACGGCACCGCGATGCAGCCGGCTTCCATCACCCCGAAGAATCCGACGACGTACTCCAGGCCCTGCGGCGCCAGCAGCGCGACCCGGTCCCCCGGTGAGGCGACCGCGGCCACCTCGACGGCGATAGCCTCGGTGCGCTGCAGCAGCTGCGACCAGGTCAGGGTCTCGGAGTACCCGGCCTGGTCGACCTCGTAGTCGATGAAGGTGAAAGCCAGCTGGTCCGGCCACTGCTCAGCGCGTTGACGCAGCAGTGCCGGTATCGATTGTGCCGACGACAACACTTGAACCCCCCACGTGATCAATCGGTTCTTTTCAGCCGAAGGTCCCCCGACGACGCTCGGCCCTCTGAAAATACTCTTCTTGTCAACCGTTACCAGGTACTGGCCCGCAAAACGATCTCCATCGCGAGTTGCGCGGTGAACTCTTGGGCGCTGCGGCGCCCCGGCAGCATCACCAGGCGGTGTTCGCCGTAGACGAACCGCTGGCTGGCGTCGGCCACCGAGGCCGACGCCCGGGAACTGACCAGAACGGTGGTGTTGATCTCCACCGGTGGGCAGCGTTCGTCGCGGATCGCCCCGCCCAGATCCGGTGCCCGCGGATGCCCCCGATCGAGTACCACCAGGCCGGTGAAGCGGTCCGGGCGCGTCGCCGCCAGCTCCCAGGCATTGTCACCGCCGGTCCGGTCCCCCACGAGTACACCGCACTGGACTCCCAGGGAATCCAGGATCCCGACCACGGACTTGGGCGTCAGCCGCGGGTCGGCGCCGATCACGATGGTGCGCAACGAGGCGGTGTGCAGCCGCTGACAAACCGCGTCGTAGGCGGTGAGCGGGTGCTGGGCGGCTGCGAGCACGACGACGACGGGCCCGTTGTGCGGGCCGGCGATATCGACCGGGATCGGAAACCCGTCGATCGTCATCATCGTGCCAGGCATCTCCGCCACGCTACAGCCAGCGGGCCCGCACCGGGCGGTTTTCGCAGGCCCTCAGCAGCTCACCAGCCACGATTACGTAAGGGTGAGGATCTCGGCGCCGTCGTCGGTGACCAGCAGGGTGTGCTCGAACTGGGCGGTCCACTGGCCGTCGCTGGTGACCACCGTCCAGTCGTCGTCCCAGATCTCGTAGTCCAGGCCCCCGAGGTTGATCATCGGCTCGATGGTGAAGGTCATCCCCGGCTCGATGACGGTGTCGACCTCGGGTTGGTCGTAGTGCAGGACCACCAGCCCGTTGTGGAAGGTCGTCCCGATCCCGTGTCCGGTGAAGTCGCGGACCACGGTGTAGCCGAATCGGTTCGCGTACGCCTCGATCACCCGGCCGATCACCGAGAGCGCACGGCCCGGCTTGACCGCCTTGATGGCCCGCATCGTCGCTTCCCGGGTGCGCTCGACGAGCAGGCGGTGCTCCTCGGAGACGGCTCCGGCCAGAAAGGTGGCGTTGGTGTCGCCGTGGACGCCGTCGATGTAGGCGGTGACGTCGATGTTGACGATGTCACCGTCGGCGATCACCGTCGAGTCGGGGATGCCGTGGCAGATGACCTCGTTGAGCGAGGTGCAGCACGACTTGGGAAAGCCCTTGTAGCCCAACGTCGACGGGTAGGCGCCGTGGTCGACCATGTAGTCGTGGGCGATGCGATCGAGTGCGTCGGTGGTCACCCCCGGCTCGACGGCCTTACCCGCCTCGGCGAGCGCGCCCGCCGCGATCCGGCCCGCCACCCGCATTTTCTCGATCACCTCGGGGGTCTGCACCCACGGCTCGCTACCCTCCGCGGCGGTGGATCGGCCGACGTATTCCGGACGCGGGATCGTCTTGGGGACCGGCAGCGTCGGGGACAGCACGCCGGGGGAAAGCGGGGCACGAACGGGCATCACGCCAGCTTAACGGCCCCGGAGAAAGCGGCGGCTCGGAGTAGATTCGCGCCCCGCGGCTGGGACCGGCTGCTGCGGGCTCAGAACGGCACTGTTCGGGCGCTAGCGGCGCAGCCGGTGCCGGTTGAGCCAGGGCCGCCGGGGGCCCTTGATGTCCACCGAGCCGCACACCACCCGCCCGGTCAGCACCAGGTGCGGGGTGCCTTCGGCGGGTGGGTCGCTACGGCGATCCCGGGCGCTTCCGCCATAGATCTCGACGTCGTCGATCGAGGCGCTCGCGCCGTCGGGCAACCGGATGTCCACGGAGCCGAACCGCATGTCGAGGTCGATGACGACCACCGGCCCGGCGAAGCGCGCCTTGGTGAGGTCGAGGTCGACCGAGCCCAGGCGGCGCACCAACGCCAACCGGGTGGGCACGATCCATTCGCCGTGCCGCTTGAGCGAGCCGGCCCAGCCGCGCAGTTCGACCCGGTCGGCCGCCGAGGTGACGATGGCACGCGGCCCGGGCAGGTCCCCGATCAGCGTGTCGAGGTCCGAGCGCATCCGGGCCTGCGAGACCTGGGCGGCCCGCTCCTCGAATTCGCCGATGTCGATCAGCCCGAGGGAGACGGCGTTGTGCAGGCGGCGCAGCGTCCCGTTGCGGTCGGCATCCGAGATGCGCAGCACCGCCGCCACGTCGTCATCAGTGCCCGTCATGGCTTCTCAACTTACCGCCGTACGCAGCCTCGCGTCAGAGTAGGAAGTTGTCCGGCAGCGAGTCGAACATCACCTTGGTCATCCGCACCGCGTACTGCGAGCTGCCGCCGCCGACGATCAGGGCGGCGAAGGCCAGGTCGCCCCGGAAGCCGGCGAACCAGGAATGCGATCCGCCGGCGAACTCGGCCTCCCCGGTCTTGCCGAACACCGGCCCGCAGCCGGCGATGTCGCGCGCGGTGCCGTCGGTGACCACCAGCCGCATCATCTGGCGCAGACCGTCGAGCATCTCGGTGCTCACCGGCGGAACCGCCGGGCTGTTGACCGCGGTGGGCCGTCCTTGGATCAATCGGGGCACCGGGGTCTTGCCGGCGGCGACCGTCGCCGCGGCCAGGGCGACACCGAACGGGCTGGCCAGCACCTTGCCCTGGCCGAACCCGTCCTCGGTGCGTTCGGCCAGATCCACCGTCGGCGGCACCGAACCGGTGACGGTGGTGATGCCGTCCACCAGGTAGTCCACCCCGATCCCGTAGCGGCTGGCCGCCTGCGACAGCGCCCTCGGCGGCATCCGGCTGGCCAGCTCGGCGAACGTGGTGTTGCAGGAGTTGGCGAACGCCCGCGACATGGACACCAGGCCGAGGTCGAACCCGCCGTAGTTGGGGATGGTGCGCTGGCCGATGTCGAGTTCGCCGGGACAGCCCACCATCGAGTTCGGTGAGGCCATGTCGCGTTCGATGGCCGCACCGGCGGTGACCATCTTGAACGTCGACCCGGGCGGGTACAAGCCGGTGGTCGCGACCAAGCCGTCGGCGTCGGCAGCGGTGTTCTGCGCGACCGCGAGCAGCTCGCCGGTCGACGGTTTGATCACCACCATCATCGCCTTGTCGCCGCGGGTGTTGACCGCGTTCTGGGCGGCGCGCTGCACCGATCGGTCCAGGCTGATCGTCAGCGACGGCGCCGGGGACGGGTCCACCTCGTTCAGCACCGCGACGTCGACACCGTTCTGGTTGACGCTGACCACGCGCCAGCCCGCCTCGCCCTCGAGTTGAGCCGAGACGGTTTTCTTGACCTCGCCGATGAGCACCGGCGCGAAGCGGTCGTCGGTGGGCAGCAGGTCGGCATGCGGGGTGATCACCACCCCGGGCAGGTGGGCGATGGCGGTTTCGACGCGATCGTGGTCGTTCTTGCGCAGCGTGATCAGATCCAGCGGGGTGACCGAGGAGCTGGCCTGCTCGGCGAGCCACTGCGGATCGCCCAGGGTGTCGTCGAACGGTCGCAGCGCGTTGATCACCGCCTGCGCGGTGTGCATCAGGTTCTTCCCGGCCCGGCCGGCGTCCAGTTCGTAGTGGTAGACGTAGCCGGGCACCAGCACGTCGGTGCCGCCGGCCTCGTTGACCGAGGCCCGCCGCGGCGGGTCGGCCCGCAGCGCGAAGGTCTGGTGTTCCCCCAGCCGGGGGTGCAGGCCGGTGGCCGTCCAGCGGACCGCCCAGTGGCCTTCGTTGCGCACCATCTTGAGCTGACCGTCATACGACCAGGTCCGGTTCTTCGGCAGCTGCCAGGTGTAGCGGTAGGACACCGTGCCGGTGTCGTCGTTGTAGCGCGCGCCCAGCACCTGCGCGTCGAGGTGCTCGGCCTGCAATCCGGCCCAGGCGGCGTTAAGGGCGCTGCGGGCGGTCGAGGGGTCATCACTGAGCTCGGCGGCGGTCGCGGTGTCACCGGTGGCCAACGCGGCGAAGAACCGCTCGGCGGTGGGCGCCGGCCCGTCCGGGCGGGGGGTGCACCCGGCCAGGGCGAGCACGATCAGCAGGACAGCTGATACTGATGTTGTTTTTGTTGCCATTGGTGCCGATGTTACGAAACGGACACGGGCTAGGCCCGGAGGCGCACCGTGACCGAATGTGATCACGCCGATCTCGCGCCGAGCGTGCATCCATTGCGAAGACCACGCTGATTTTTCGCAGAGATTGCACGTTCGGCGCGCCGGGCGCCCGTCGCACGCGCCGCGCTCAGTCCAGCAGCACGGTGGCAAAGGTGCCGGCCCGGGTGAACCCGACCCGCTCGTAGGCGGCGCGGGCCACCGCGTTGAAATCGTTGACATACAGGCTGGCGATGCGCCCGGTGCCGACGATCACCCCGGCCAGCATGGCGGTGCCGCTGGAGCCCAGGCCCTGCCCCCGTCGATCCGGATGCACCCAGACGCCCTGGATCTGGCCCACTGTCGGCGACTGCGAACCCACTTCGGCCTTGAACACCACCTCGCCGCGCTCGAAGCGCGCCCAGGCCCGACCCGCTGCGATCAGGTTGGCCACCCGCCGGCGGTAGGCCCGGCCGCCGTCACCGAGCCGCGGATCCACCCCGACCTCGCCGATGAACATGTCGACGGCGGCCACCAGGTACGCGTCGAGCTCGTCCGGGCGTACCTGACGCACCTCCGGATCCATCGGGCAGCCGGGCATAGTGTGCAGCGCCATCAGCGGCTGGCTCTCGCGCACGTCGCGGGCCGGGCCCCAGACGTCGGCGAGGCGCTGCCACATCGGCAATACGAGTTCGGCGCGGCCGACCAGCGACGAACAGCGGCGGATGGCGCTGACCGCCTTGTCGGCGAACGCGGTCAGGTCAGCCGCCGCCCCGCGCAGCGGAATCAGGTTCGGCCCGGCGTAGCACAGTGATTCCTCGACACCGCCGCGCGTCCACAGCTCCCCGCCGATCGCGCGGGGATCGACGCCGTGGTCGGCGACCCGGGCGGCCACCATGCAGGAGCCGACCGGATCCGCATCGAGCACTCGCCAGACCGCCGCGGCGTCACGCACGACGGACACCCGTCGCTGTTCGAGACGAGAATCCGGCGGAGCCGACATGGTGACTCTTTCTTGCGAACTCAACCGCCGCACGCCGTCGGCGGATCGGCTGCGTTCAGCTTACGGCGACGGTGGGCGGGCCGCCGGGAGATGCGCCGTCGCCCATCGCTCCCATTTCTGAGGCCAAGCGCAGCGCCTCCTCGATCAGGGTCTCGACGATCTGCGCCTCGGGAACGGTCTTGATCACCTCGCCCTTGACGAAGATCTGGCCCTTGCCGTTGCCGGAGGCCACCCCCAGATCCGCCTCGCGTGCCTCACCGGGCCCGTTAACCACACAGCCCATCACCGCGACCCGCAACGGGACGTCAAGCCCCTCCAGCCCCGCGGTGACCTCGTTGGCCAGCTTGTAGACGTCGACCTGCGCCCGCCCGCACGACGGACACGACACGATCTCCAGGCCCCGCGGATGCAGGTTGAGCGACTCCAGAATCTGGGTGCCGACCTTGACCTCTTCCACCGGCGGCGCCGACAGGGACACCCGGATGGTGTCGCCGATGCCGCGGGACAGCAGCGCACCGAAGGCCACGGCGGACTTGATGGTGCCCTGAAACGCCGGGCCGGCTTCGGTGACGCCCAGGTGCAGCGGGTAATCGCACTGCTCGGCCAATTGCTCGTAGGCGGCCACCATCACGACCGGGTCGTTGTGCTTGACGCTGATCTTGATGTCGCCGAAGCCGTGTTCCTCGAACAGCGACGCCTCCCACAGCGCCGACTCCACCAGAGCCTCCGGGGTGGCCTTGCCGTACTTGGCCAGAAACCTCCGGTCCAGCGAACCGGCGTTGACGCCGATCCGGATCGGCACCCCGGCGGCGCCGGCCGCCTTGGCGACATCGGCGACCCGGCCGTCGAACTCCTTGATGTTGCCCGGGTTCACCCGCACCGCAGCGCAACCCGCATCGATCGCGGCGAAGATGTACTTCGGCTGGAAGTGGATGTCGGCGATCACCGGCAGCTTGCTCTTTTTGGCGATGATGGCCAGCGCGTCGGCGTCTTCCTGCCGCGGGCAGGCCACCCGCACGATGTCGCAGCCGGCGGTGGTCAGCGCGGCGATCTGCTGCAGCGTCGCGTCGACGTCGTGGGTTTTGGTCGTGCACATCGACTGCACCGAGATCGGGTGGTCGCTGCCCACCCCGACACCGCCAACCATCAGCTGGCGGGTCTTGCGGCGCGGCGCCAAGGTCGGGGCCGGCACCGCCGGCATACCGAGGCCGACGCTCATGAGGGCTCTCCTGTCAAAACAGCCTGATCGGATTGACCAAGTCGGCGGTCACGGTGAGCAGCATGTAGCCGACCACCACTACCAAGACTACGTACGTGGCCGGCATCAGCTTGAGATAGTTCACCGGTGCGGCGGCGACCTTCCCGCGTGCCGACCGGACCACGTTGCGCAGCTTTTCGTAGAGTGCGATCGCGATGTGCCCGCCGTCGAACGGCAGCAGTGGCACCAGGTTGAGCACACCCAGAATGAAGTTCAGCTGCGCCAGGAAGAACCAGAACGCCACCCACAGGCCGTGATCGACGGTGTCGCCGCCGATGATCGAGGCGCCCACCACGCTGATCGGGGTTTCCGGGTCGCGCTCCCCGTTCGGGTTGCCGATCGCGTGCATCAGCGCACCGACCTTGGACGGGATGTTGGCCAGCGACTTGCCCAGCAGCACCGACAGGTCGCCGCTGAAAGCGAAGGTGGCCGGCACCGCCGTCAACGGGTTGTATTGGGTGGGCCCGAACTGGGCGGCCCCCACCCCGATGGCGCCGACGGTGCTGGGTACGGCCGCGCTGTCGCGCCCATCGGCGATCCAGCGCTGGGTCGGGGTCACATCAACGTATTTGGTCAGTTCGGTGCCGTCGCGTTCGACGACGACCGGTGTCACGCCGTGCTGCTTGCGCACGGCGGCGGCCATCTCCTCGAAGGTCGACACGGGCGTGTCGCCGACCTTGACCACCACGTCGCCGGACTGGATGCCGGCCAGCGCCGCCGGACCGGGACCGGCGCAGGGGCCCAGCTCGCCCTTGACGACTTCCGGTGCCACGCAAGCCGTTTCGCCGATGACGGCGGTGGTCGGCGCGTGCAGGTTGGGCAGGCCCCAGATCACCGCGATGCCGTAGACCAGCACCAGGCCGATGATGAAGTTCATCCCGGGCCCGGCGAACAGCACCGCCACCCGCTTCCAGGTCTTCTGCTTGTACATGGCGCGGTCGACTTCGTCGGGCGCCAGTTCCTCCACCGCGGTCATGCCGGCGATGTCACAGAAGCCACCGGCCGGAATCGCCTTGAGGCCGTATTCGGTCTCGCCACGGCGCGTCGACCACAAGGTGGTGCCGAACCCGACGAAATAACGCCGCACCTTCATGCCGGTGGCGCGGGCCACCCACATGTGACCGCATTCGTGCAGCGCCACCGACACCAGGATGGCCAGCGCGAACAGCGCGATGCCGATCGCGAACATCATCGCGTGCTTCCGACCTTTCTCGTAGCTGTCGCCTCGACGGCGCGAGCCGCTCGTTCCTTGGCCCAGCGCTGCGCGTCGAGTACCTCGTCCACGGTAGCGGGTTGTGCCGCCCACTGGTCGGCCGCGGCCAGCACATCGGCGATGGTGTTCACGATCGCGGGAAAGCCGATCCGGCCTTGCAGGAATGCTTCTGCTGCTTCTTCGTTCGCGGCGTTGTAGACCGCGGTCATGCAGCCGCCGATCTGACCGGCGTGGCGGGCCAGCTGAACGGCCGGGAAAACCGCCTGGTCCAGCGGCTCGAATTCCCACGTCGACGCGCTGGTGAAGTCGCAGGCCGCGGCCGCGCCGGGCACCCGGGCCGGCCAGCCCAGGGCCAGCGCGATCGGCAGGCGCATGTCCGGCGGGCTGGCCTGGGCGATCGTCGACCCGTCGGTGAAGGTGACCATGGAATGCACGACCGACTGCGGATGCACGACGACGTCGATGCGGTCGTAGGGCACGCCGAACAGTAGGTGGGTCTCGATGAGCTCGAGTCCCTTGTTCACCAGCGACGCCGAGTTCAGCGTGTTCATCGGGCCCATCGACCAGGTGGGGTGCGCGCCGGCCTGCTCGGGCGTGACACGTTGAAGATCCGCGGCACTCCAGCCCCGGAACGGCCCGCCGGAGGCGGTGAGTACCAGCTTGGCGACCTCGTCGGGCGTGCCGCCCCGCAGGCATTGCGCCAGCGCGGAGTGCTCGGAGTCCACCGGCACGATCTGGCCGGGCTGGGCGGCTTGCAGCACCAGCGGGCCGCCGGCGATCAGCGATTCCTTGTTGGCCAGGGCGAGACGGGCGCCGGTGTCCAGCGCGGCCAGCGTGGGACGCAGTCCCAGGGCGCCGACCAGAGCGTTGAGCACCACGTCGGCCTCGGTGTCCTCCACCAGCCGGGTGACGGCCTCGGGTCCGCGGTAGGGGGCGTCGAGGGCCTCACCGACCTGCGTGTCGGCGACGGCGAGGTTGGCGACGCCGGTCTCGGCGCACTGGGTGGCCAGCAGTTCGGGATGGCCGCCGCCGGCCGCCAGCCCGACCAGCTCGAAGCGATCCGGATTGGCGGCGATGACCTGCAACGCCTGGGTGCCGATCGAACCGGTCGAGCCCAACAACAGGACTTTGGTCCGGCGCCGCGCAGACACACTCACCTGCCCATTGTGCCCGAGATCAGTCGCGTGGTTCCCCGGTGTAGTCGCCGAAGCTGAACAGGTTGCCCTCCGGGTCGCGGACGACGAACTCGCGGGCCCCGTAGTCGGTGCCGGCCAACGGCGACACGACGTCGGCGTTGCGGCTCACGATCCGCTCGTAGAGGCCGTCGGGGTCGGCGGTGACGATGTAGCCGCCGGCGGTGCCAGGCTCACGGCACCAGTCGTTGCCGGGCTGGTGGCTACCCAGCATGATGCCGCCGGTGCCCTCGGGCCAGAGCAGTTCGGCATGTTTGACCGTGTCGCCGTCGACGCCGTGGCGGGCGGTGACGACGAACCCGAAGGTGTCGACGTAGTAGTCGATGAGTTTGCGAGCGTCATGCGCCTGCAGGGTCAACCAAACGGTCGGATTCGAAGTGGTCATGACACCACTGTGACCTTGCGGCGTGGCCGCCGTCTTGAATGTTTTGGAACTCCTCGGCCAGCCAGACCCCCGGCGGCACACCGGCGAACCGAACGAACTCGCGGGTCAGGTGTGCCTGGTCGGCGTAACCGGCCTCGCCGGCGATACCGGCCAGATCGACACGGCGGCGTCCGCGCGCCGCGTCCGCCATCCGAGCGGTGGCGTATTCGAAGCGCATCAGCAGCGCCACCGCCTTCGGGGTTCGCCCCACCTCGCGGCGGAACAGCGTGGTCAGGTGCCGCTGACTCAGCCCGACCTGGTCTGCGACGACGGCCACCGGCGTGCGCCCCCGGCTGCGCTCCAGCAGATGCCAGGCGTAGGCGACCTCGGGTCGCACGCTGGCGCGGCGCCGGCGGCCGGCCATCAGATATTGCGCAACCAGCGCGAACGCGTCGGGCCACCCGCGGGTGTCGGCAACCCGCTCATGTAGTCGCGCCGACGCGCGGCCCAACACCGGCGCCGCGTCGAAGTCGGTCACGCTCAGCTCGGCGGCCGGTACGCCGAACACCGCCCGCGCGGCCAGCGGGTGCAGGGCCACCTGCACACCGGTCTGTCCGCGGCGCTGCCGCACGTGGCTGGCCTGCTCGTGCAGGCCGCCGAGAATGATCGGAGTCGGCCGCGCCGCCGGCAGCGCGTCGGCGGTCCCGGCGGCTTCGACCCCCTCGTCGAGGCTGACGATGAAGGTCAGGGTCGACGACGGAAGTCCCCGGTGCACGGTCTCGGGGACGTCCAGCGCGCGGTAGCCGACCATCGACGTCACGCCCGGCGCAGTGCGCGGCGGCGCCACTACGAAATCCCAGACCTGCGGCCCGTCGACGGCATCAGTGGCCATGGCCTCCACGGTAGGTGGCCGAGTTGCCATATGTCAGAATGTTGCGCAGTCGCTCAGCTGAAAGTAGGGAGTCGAAGTGGCCGGTACCGAAGTGGAACGCCATGGTGTGGACACCGCCGAGGTGCCCTCGGCGGCCTGGGGCTGGAGCGCGATCAACCACCGCACCTGGCACATCGTCGGCCTCGGCATCGTCGGATTCCTGCTGCTGATGCTGCGCGGTAACCACATCGGCCACGTCGAGGACTATTTCCTGCTCGCGTTCGCCGCGCTGTCGCTGTTCGTCGTGCTGCGCGACATCATCGGCCGCAAGCGGGGCTGGCTGCGCTAAGCGCCAGATCCCCGGGCGCCTTTACTGGTCTTCCGCCGCCAATTGACCGCAGGCCGCGGCGATCTCGCGCCCGCGGGTGTCACGCACGGTGCACTCCACGCCCTGGGCCCGCACGCGCCGGACGAACTCCCGCTCCACCGGCTTGGGGCTGGCATCCCAGTCGCTGCCCGGGGTCGGATTGAGTGGAATCAGGTTGACATGCACCAATTGCCCCAGCGCCTTGTGCAGTTTGCGGCCTAACAGATCGGCCCGCCAGGGCTGGTCGTTGACATCGCGGATCAGCGCGTATTCCACCGACACCCGCCGGCCGGTCACGTCGGCGTAGTAGCGGGCGGCGTCGAGCGCTTCGTCGACCTTCCAGCGGTTGTTGACCGGGACCAGCGTGTCGCGTAACTCGTCATCCGGAGTGTGCAGCGACAGCGCCAAGGTGACCCCCAGCCCCTCATCGGCGAGCTTGCGGATCGCCGGGGCCAGCCCGACCGTCGACACCGTCACCGATCGCGCCGAGATGCCGAACCCGTTGGGCGGCGGCTCGGTGATCCGGCGGACGGCGGCCACCACCCGGGCGTAGTTGGCCAGCGGCTCCCCCATGCCCATGAACACGATGTTGGACAGGCGCCCGTGATCCCGATCCCGTAGTTCCACCGCCGCCGCCCGCACCTGCTCGAGGATCTCGGCGGTGGACAGGTTGCGGGTGAGCCCGGCCTGGCCGGTCGCGCAGAAGGGGCAGGCCATGCCGCAACCGGCCTGGGATGAGATGCACACGGTGTTGCGGCGCGGGTAGCGCATCAGCACCGACTCGAATTTGGTGTGGTCGTGTGCCCGCCACAACGTCTTGCGGGTCTCGCCGGCATCGCACTCGATCTCGCTGGCCGCGGTCAGCAGGCTGGGGAACAGCGCGTCGGCCACCGCGGAGCGCACCCCGGCCGGCAGGTCGGTCATCTGCTGCGGATCGGCGATCAGCCTGCCGTAGTAGTGGTGGGCGAGCTGGTTGGCCCGGAACGCCGGCAAGCCCAGTTCGGCGACGGCGGCGGCACGCCCGGCCGGGTCGAGGTCGGCCAAATGGCGCGGCGGCAGGGCCCGCCGCGGTGCGGTGAACATCAGCTGTTGCGTCATGATCCGTTCCAGTATGCCGGTGACTCAGGGCAGAACGGTCAGCACGATCCAGGTCACCACGGCCGACGGCAGCAGCGCGTCAAGCCGGTCCATGATGCCGCCATGGCCGGGCAGCAGCCGGCCCATGTCCTTGATGCCCAGGTCGCGTTTGACCTGAGACTCGATGAGGTCGCCGAAGACTCCGGTGAACACCAGCAGCACCCCCAGCGGCAGCCCCACCCACCACGGCCGGTCGAGGAACATCGTCACCGCGAACACCGCCGCGGCGACACCGAGCACCATCGATCCGGCGAAACCCTCCCAGGACTTCTTCGGGCTGATCGCCGGCGCCATCGGGTGCTTGCCGAACAGCACACCGACGGCGTAGCCGCCGATGTCAGAGAAGACCACCGGAAACAGCAGGCACAGCACCCGGCCGGGACCGTCGTCGCGGAAAACCAGCAGGGCCGCGAAGCTCATGCACAGCGGCACCCAGACCGCGATCAGGATCATCGCCGACACGTCCCGCAGGTAGTTGACCGGGGCGTGGTGCAGCCCCTTGTCGACCAGCCGCCACATCATGGAGATCACGATGGTGGCACCGAACGCGCCCAGCACTCCCCGGGCCCCGAACGGCAGCGACAGCCACAGCATCGCCTGCCCGCCGAGGGCCAGCGGGATGAACGGCACGTCGTAGCCGACTTCACGCAGGCGCCTGGTGATCTCATGGGTGGCGATCGGCGTGGCCACCGCCAGAATCAGCACCCAGAAGCGCGGCGCGAACAACAGGGTGTAGACCAGCATCCCGGCGAGCAGCGCCCCCACCACGATCGCGGCGGGGAGGTTGCGTCCCGCCCGCGACTGCTTTTGACCGGTGGGTGCACCGGTGTCCTTGTCTGCCACGGGTTTTGACTGCTGGCGGCCGCTAGACCTCCAGCAACTCGCCTTCTTTGTGCTTGACGAGTTCGTCGATCTGGCTCACGTACTGCT
The DNA here is from genome assembly GCF_001673565.1 of Mycolicibacter sinensis. Lineage (GTDB taxonomy): Bacteria > Actinomycetota > Actinomycetes > Mycobacteriales > Mycobacteriaceae > Mycobacterium > Mycobacterium sinense_C. Next base: position 38,097 of record NZ_LZMF01000143.1, on the reverse strand, counting down.
GGGTGGATTTGTCCAGGTCCTTCTCCGCCCGGCCGACCTCATCCTCACCGGCGTCGCCGTCCTTGCGGATGCGGTGCAGTTCCTCCATCGCCTTGCGGCGGATGTTGCGCAGCGCGACCTTGGCGTCCTCGCCTTTGCCCTTGGCTTGCTTGACCAGTTCCTTGCGCCGCTCCTCGGTGAGCTGCGGCACCGCCACCCGAATCAGGGCACCGTCGTTGCTGGGGTTCAGGCCCAGATCCGAGTTGCGGATCGCGGTCTCGATGGCGCCCAGCTGGGACGCCTCGTACGGCTTGATCACCACCAGCCGCGCCTCGGGCACGTTGATGCTGCACAGCTGGGTGATCGGGGTGGGCGAACCGTAGTAGTCGATGACAATCCGGGAGAACATGCCCGGGTTGGCCCGGCCGGTGCGAATGGTGGCCAGATCGTCGCGAGCCACCGCCACGGCCTTCTCCATTTTCTCTTCGGCGTCGAAGAGAGCCTCGTCGATCATGTGCGCCTCTCCTCTTTTAGGTGGTGACCAGTGTCCCGATCTTCTCACCCGCGACGGCCCGGGCGATATTTCCGTCGGTCAGCAGGTTGAACACCAGGATCGGCATGCCATTGTCCATGCAGAGGCTGAACGCGGTGGCATCGGCCACCTTCAGCCCACGGTCGATGACCTCGCGATGGCTGATCGAGGTGAGCAGTTCGGCGTCGGGGTCCAGGCGCGGGTCCGCGGTGAAGATGCCGTCGACCGCCTTGGCCATCAGCACCACCTGAGCGCCGATCTCCAGCGCCCGCTGGGCGGCGGTGGTGTCGGTGGAGAAATACGGCAGGCCCATGCCGGCACCGAAGATCACCACCCGGCCCTTCTCCAGGTGCCGCTGGGCACGCAACGGAATGTAGGGCTCGGCGACCTGGCCCATCGTGATCGCGGTCTGGACCCGGGTGTCGATGCCTTCCTTCACCAGAAAATCCTGCAACGCAAGACTGTTCATCACGGTGCCGAGCATGCCCATATAGTCCGAGCGCATCCGTTCCATGCCGCGCTCCTGCAACTGGGCGCCGCGGAAGAAGTTGCCGCCGCCGATGACGACCGCGACCTGCACACCGTCGCGGACCACTTCGGCGATCTGGCGGGCGACCTGGGCAACGACGTCGGGATCGAGCCCGACCTGCCCGCCGCCGAACATCTCCCCACCGAGTTTGAGCAGCACCCGCGAGTAATGGGGGCGGCCGGTCGGTGACACCGGGTCGGTACTCGTCGGCTCCGTCATCAGGCTCCTCGGGGCTCCGCGCATGACAGCGCCATCGCAGAATCGTCCGCGACGGCAGTTGTCATCCTGCCCTACCGGGCCGGTCAAACGGTGCGCGGGGGTGGTGACCCCGACAGCAAAAGACCACAACAGATGAAAAAATTTTCAATTGATGTTTTCGCTGCTATGGTCGGGTCCGTGCCGAACTCGCTGCCCCAGCTGAAGGCCGAATTCTTCAAGACCCTGGGCCACCCCGCCCGGATTCGGGTACTCGAGCTGCTGGCGGACGGCGACCGCACCGTCGGCGAGCTGCTAACCGAGATCGGGTTGGAGGCGTCCAACCTGTCTCAGCAGCTGGCGGTGCTTCGGCGCGCGGGAGTGGTGGTGGCGACCAAGGAGGGCAACACGGTGGTCTACTCCATCGCCTCGCCGGTGATCACCGAACTGCTCGCGGTGGCGCGCAAGGCGCTGACCGGGCTGCTCAACGATCAGGTCGCCCTGCTCGACGATCTGCGGGCCGGCCGATGAGCTGGCTCAGCAGGATCTTGCGGCTCGGCCGCATCACCGAACCGGCCGGCGCCCGCCCGCCCGCCGACCCGCCCCGCGGGCTGTCCGGCTCGGTGCAGGTACGTCACGTCGACGCCGGATCATGCAACGGATGCGAGATCGAGATCGCCGGGGCCTTCGGTCCGGTGTATGACGCCGAACGGTTCGGCGCCCGGCTCGTCGCGTCCCCGCGGCATGCCGACGCACTGCTGGTCACCGGGGTGGTCACCCGCAACATGGCCGAACCACTGCGCAACACCGTCGAGGCCACCCCGCACCCGCGGCGGGTCATCGCCTGCGGTGACTGTGCGCTGAACCGCGGGGTGTTCGCGCAGGCGTACGGGACGGTGGGCGCCGTCGGTGAGGTCGTGCCCGTGGACGTCGAGATTCCCGGCTGCCCGCCCACCCCCGACCAGATCGTCGCCGCACTTCGGTCGGTGACCGGAAGGTGACTGACTCCCACCTCTCGCGTAGCAACGCCGTCGGCCCACTACTCAGCGGTACGACGACGATCGGACTGGGCGCCGCCGGAGTCGGTGTCGGGTTGACCGGCGTGTTCAGCGACGTGCCGGCGATCCGGATCGGCTGGCTGCTGCCGCTGCTGGGCGTGCAGCTGCGGGTGGAGCCGGTCGGCGGCTTCTTCATGGTGCTGACCGGTGCGGTGGCGGTGGCGGCCGGCCTGTATTGGATCGGCTACTCCCGGCACGAGAAATTCGGCGCCATTCCGCTGATGGCCCTGCCGGTGTTCGTCGGCACGCTGCTGGCCGTCCCGGCGGCGGGATCGGTGACCACGTTCCTGTTCGCCTGGGAACTGATGGCGCTGAGCTCACTGGTGTTGGTGCTCACCGATCAACACCGCAGCGAGGTGCGCTCGGCCGCACTGATTTACGCGGTGATGACGCAGCTGGGCTTCGTGGCGTTGCTGGTGGGGATGGTGATGCTGGCGGCGGCCGCCGGTGACGAGTTCGCCGGGATCGGCGCGGTGCCCGACGGCGTGCGCAACACGGTCTTCGTGTTGACCCTGATCGGTTTCGGCTCCAAGGCCGGTCTGCTGCCGTTGCACGCCTGGCTGCCACGGGCGCATCCGGAAGCGCCGAGCCCGGTCTCCGCGCTGCTCAGTGCCGCCATGGTCAATCTCGGTGTGTACGGCATCATCCGCATCGACCTGCAACTGTTGGGGCCCGGTCCCCGATGGTGGGCGTGGGCGCTGCTGATCGCCGGCGGCGCGTCGGCGATGTACGGGGTGTTGCAGGCGTCGGTGGCCACCGATCTCAAACGCTTGCTTGCCTATTCGACAACGGAGAACATCGGGTTGATCACCCTGGCACTGGGCACCGCGACCTTATTGGCGGGCGCCGGCTCGCAGCCGGCCGCAGCGGTGGCGCTCACCGCGGCACTGCTGCACCTGATCGCCCACAGCGCGTTCAAGAGTCTCGGGTTCTTCGCCGCCGGATCGGTGCTGGCCGCCACCGGCCTGCGCGACCTGGACCGGTTCGGCGGCCTGGCCCGCCGGATGCCGGTGACCACCGCGCTGTTCGGGGTGGCCGCCCTCGGCGCCGCCGGTTTGCCGTTGGGGGCGGGTTTCGTCAGCGAATGGCTGCTGATCCAGTCGTTGATGCACGCCCGGGCCGGCCACGATGTCGCCATCGCGCTGGTGATGCCGCTGGCGGTGGGGGCGGTGGCGCTGACCGTCGGGCTGGGTGTGGCCGCCATGGTCAAGGCGTTCGGGATCGGTTTTCTGGCCCGCCCGCGCTCGGATGCCGCGGCGGCGGCGCGAGAATCACCCGGCACGATGATCGCCGCGATGGCGCTGCCCGCGGCCGCCTGCGTGGTGCTGGCCGTCGCCCCCGGTGCGGTGGGCCCGATGCTGACCCGGGTGCTCGACACGCTGCCAGTGTTCGGCGAGGCGCCGGCGCTCGGGGTGTTCCTGCACCTGCCGGGCCTGCACGCTTCCATGGCACCGGCCCTGCTGGCCGCCGCGCTGGCCGCCGCCGTGCTGATCGTGGCGATCGGTTCCCGATGGCGCTCGCGCCAACGACCCGAGCCGGCCACGGTGCCACTGTGGGCCTGCGGCGCCGAAGATCTGACCCCGCGCATGCAGTACACCGCGACGTCGTTCGCCCAACCGCTGCAGCAGGTCTTCGACGACGTGCTGCGTTTCGACACCGACGTCGAGGTGAGCGGCCAGGCAGCGTCGACCTATGTGGTCGAGCGAATCGCCTACCGGGCGCGGGTCGCCGACGTCATCGAGGAGCGCTGGTACGCCCCGGTACTGCGGGCCGTCGCCGGGGCCGCGCAGCTGGTGCGGCGCGCCCACACCGGCAGCGTGCACCTGTACCTGGCCTACGGCACGCTCGGCGTGCTGATCGCTGCGCTGGTGGCGCGATGAACGCGATGACTTTTCTGGCCGGTTTCGTGCAGGTCGCCGGTGTCATACTCGGCGCCCCGCTGGTGATCGGCCTGATGCGACAGGTCCGGGCGCGCGCCGAAGGCCGCGCCGGCGCCGGAGTCCTGCAACCGTGGCGCGACCTGCGCAAGCTACTCGGCAAGCAGCTGCTCAAGCCACTCGGCACCACCTGGGTGTTCGCCGCGGCGCCGGCCGCACTGGCCGCCACCACGCTGGTCATCGTCGCCACCGCACCGCTGGTGGCGACGGGCTCGCCGCTGGACCCGGTCGCCGATCTGATCACCGTGGTGGGACTGCTGTTCCTGGGCACCGTGGCGCTGGCGCTGGCCGGAATCGACACCGCGACGGCATTCGGAGGGATGGGCGCAAGCCGGGAGATCACCATCGCAGCACTGGTAGAACCGACCATTCTGCTGGCGGTGTTCGCGCTGTCGATTCCGGCGGGGTCGGCCAATCTGGGCGCCATCGTCGGCAACACCATCGAGCACCCCGGCCAGATGATCTCGTTAGCCAGTGCGCTGGCGTTCGTCGCGCTGGTCATCGTCATCGTCGCCGAGACCGGCCGGCTGCCGGTGGACAATCCGTCCACCCACCTGGAGCTGACGATGGTGCACGAGGCCATGGTGCTCGAATACGCCGGCCCCAAGCTCGCCCTGATCGAGTGGGCCGGCGGCATGCGGCTGACGGTGCTGCTGGCGCTGCTGGCCAACCTGTTCTTCCCGTGGGGCATCGCCGGGGCGAATCCGAGCCCGGTCGACCTGGCGGTGGGCGCCGGTGCGATCGCGATCAAGGTGGCCCTACTGGCGGGCGCCCTGGCCGGCATCGAGGTGTTCATCGCCAAACTGCGACTGTTCCGGGTGCCCGAATTGCTGGCCGGGTCCTTCGTGTTGGCGTTGCTGGCCGTCACGGCAGCGAACTTCTTCACCGGGGCGGGCGGATGAGCTACGACAACATGCTGGATCTGGCCGCCGGCGGCGTGCTGCTGGCCGCGGTGCTGGCCGTCTGGCGCCGCGACCTGTCGGCGATCGTGCGGGGGCTGCTCGTCGCCCAGGGCGCTGCGCTGGCCGCCATCCCGGTGATTCGCGGTGTGCAGGACCATGATCGGGCCCTGATCGCGGTGGGGGTCGGGGTGTTCGCCGTGCGCGCCGTCGCGCTGCCCTGGCTGTTGGCCCGCGCGCTGGGCGCCGAACGGCAGGAACGCCGCGAAGCCACCCCCCTGGTCAGCACCGCCGCATCACTGCTGGTGGTCACCGCCCTGGTGGTCGCGGCGTTCACGATCGCCCAGCCGGTGGTCGACCTGCAGCGCAGCACCGCGACCAACGCCGCCCCGGCCGCTATCGCCACCGTGTTGGTCGCACTGTTCATGATGGCGACCCGCCGCCATGCCATTTCACAGGCGGTCGGACTGCTGATGCTGGACAACGGGATCGCCGCCACCGCCTTCCTGCTGACCGCCGGTGTCCCGCTGATCGTCGAACTCGGCGCGTCGCTGGATGTCCTGTTCGTGTTGATCGTGCTCGGTGTGCTGACCGGCCGTTTGCGCAACGCCTTCGGCGGAGTGGACCTGGACCTGCTGCGGGAGTTGCGCGACTGATGACACCACTGATGCTGCTTCCGTTTCTGGCACCCGTTGTGGCGTCGCTGATTTCCGTCGTGGTCGGCTGGCGCCGGCTCAGCGCTGTCGCGACGTTGGTGTCGGCGCTGACGATTCTGGGGAGCGGGGTCGCCCTGGGGTTTCGGCTTGACGACCGCGCGCATCTGGCACTGAACGGCTTCCTGCGCGCCGACGCGCTGTCGGTGACCATGCTGATCGTGATCGGTGTGGTCGGCAGCCTGGCGACCTGGGCGAGTATCGGCTACATCGACGCCGAGCTGGCCCGCGGGGTGACCGATCCTCGTGGCGCACGGCTGTACGGCATCCTCACCCCGGCGTTCCTGGCTGCGATGGCTCTTGCGGTGTCGGCCAACAACATCGGGGTGGTGTGGGTCGCCGTTGAGGCCACCACGGTGGTGACCGCGTTTCTGGTCGGGCACCACCGCAGCCGTGCCGCGCTGGAGGCCACCTGGAAGTACGTCATGGTGTGTTCGGTGGGCATCACCATCGCGTTCCTGGGCACCGTCCTGCTGCACTTCGCCGCTCGCCATGCCGGTGCCGGCAGCGAGGATGCGCTGCACCTCGACGTCCTGGTGGCCCATGCCGCCGGACTCGACCCGGCGGTCACCCGGTTGGCCGGTGCCCTGTTGCTGATCGGCTACGGCGCGAAGATGGGTCTGGCACCGTTTCACAGCTGGCTGGCCGATGCGCACAGTCAGGCACCGGCGCCGGTTTCGGCATTGATGAGCGGGGTCCTGCTGTCCGTCGCGTTCTCGGTGCTGATCCGGCTCAAGCCGATCGTCGACGCCGCGGTGGGCCCCACATTCCTGCGTACCGCGCTGCTGATCACCGGGTTGGCCACGATGCTCATCGCCGCGCTGCTGCTGACCGTCACCGCCGATCTCAAACGGATGCTGGCCTATTCGTCGATGGAGACGATGGGCCTGATCGCGGTCGCCGCTGCGGCCGGCACCGTGCCGGCGATCGCCGCGCTGCTGCTGCACGTGCTGGCGCACGGGGTCGGCAAGACAGTGCTGTTCCTGGCCGGCGGCCAGCTGCAGGCCGCCCACGGCACCACAGCGATCGGCGAGATCACCGCGGTGTTGGGCAGATCACGGCTGGTGGGCGGCGCATTCGCCGTCGGCATGGTGGTGCTGCTCGGCTTGCCGCCGTTCGCGATGTTCGCCAGTGAGCTGGCGATCGCAATGTCGCTGGCCGACGCCCAGCTGGCCTGGGCCTTGGCACTGGCACTGACGGCGCTGTTGGTGGCGTTCGCCGCGCTGACCGCGAACTCCGGCCGCATGCTGCTGGGCGCCGCGAGCGCCGGCGGACCGGCGATCCGGGTGCCGGCCACAGTCGCGGCCGCGCTGGTGGCCGGTGTGCTGGTCTCAGTGGCCCTGGGAATAACCGCGGGCCCGTTGGCGGGCCTGTTCACCACCGCCGCAACCCAGCTGGGGGCACTGTGACAGCGACGGTTACCCGCGCTGCGGTCACCGACACCGAGCTGGCCGGCGCGGCCGCGGGGTTGCTGGCCGACGGCTTCCGGCTCGCACTGGTTGCCGCCCACGACGACGGCGACAGCCTGCGGGTGGTGTATCTATTCCTGGCGGGCCGGCCGGACCGTCGTACCGAGCTGACCCTGACCGTCCCGGCGCAGCGGCCGTCGATACCGTCCCTGGCCGGGCTGTCGTTTCAGGCCGGCCGCTTCGAGCGGGAGATGCTCGACCTCTACGGGATCACCCCGGTCGGCCATCCGCAGCCCCGCCGCCTGGTACGGCACGCGCACTGGCCGGAGAATTGGCACCCGATGCGCAACGATGCCGGGCCACCGCCGGATTTCGTTGCGGCGGGCCGTTTCCCGTTCCTCAATGTCGAGGGGGCCGGTGTCTATGAGATTCCGGTCGGGCCGGTGCATGCCGGCCTGATCGAGCCGGGACACTTCCGCTTCTCGGTGGTCGGGGAATCGATACTGCGGCTCAAGGCGAGGCTGTGGTTCGTGCATCGCGGAATCGAGCGACTGTTTGCCGGCCGGGCCGCCGGCGCCGCCGTCGAACTCGCCGAGCGGATCAGCGGTGATACTTCTGCCGGACACGCGCTGGCGCACAGCCTGGCCGTCGAGGACGCCCTCGGGCTCCAGCTGCCGGATCCGGCGCACCGGTTGCGCGCTCTGCTCGTTGAACTCGAGCGGCTCTACAACCACGCCGCCGATCTGGGCGCATTGGCCAACGATGTCAGCTTCGGGTTGGCCAACGTCCACGCCCAACGCGCCCGCGAGCAGCTACTGCGGATCAACGCTCACGTGACCGGCCACCGCTTGTTGCGCCAGGCGATCCGTCCGGGAGGCGTTGTGCTGCAAACACTCCCCGATCCGGCGCAGCTGCAGGAGCTGGCCGACGACATCGCTGAGATCGCCGAACTGACGCTGGGCAACTCGGTGATCTACGACCGGTTGGCCGGCACCTCGGTGCTGCATCGGGTCGACGCGGAAGCGCTTGCGACACTGGGCTATGTGGCACGGGCCAGCGGGCTGGTCACGGATGCCCGCCTCGACCATCCGCTGACCGACCTGCCGGTAACCGAGGTGACGGCGACAGCCGGCGACGTGCTCGCCCGCTATACGGTCCGTCGCGACGAGTTCGCCGCCTCGGTGGCGCTGTGCCGCAACCTGATCGAGAACCATCGCGGGCCGCTCGAGTTCACGGCGGACTTACCCATGGCGAATCGGGCACGCAGCGGCGTCGGGATCGTCGAGGGATGGCGCGGCACCATCGTGCACCGGGTGGAGATCGGCGCCGACGGAGTCATCACGCGCGCCAAGATCGTCGACCCGTCCTGGTTCAACTGGCCCGCACTGCCGGTTTGCATGAGCGACACCATCGTCCCGGACTTCCCGCTGACGAACAAAAGCTTCAACCTGTCGTATGCGGGAAACGATTTATAGCGGCTCGTAACCGCGACCCGGTATGTCAGGATATTTGATATGGGTGAGGTGGACAGCGCTCCGCTGGGTTATCTGCTGTACCGGGTCAGCTCGGCGCTGCGCCCGCAGGTCTCGGCGGTGCTCGGGCCGCTGGGGCTGACGCCTTCCGAATTCGTATGCATGCGGGTGCTTTCGCTGCGCCCGGGGTTGTCCAGCGCCGAGTTGGCCCGCCACACCAGCGTCACACCCCAGGCCATGAACACCGTGCTGCACCGGCTGCAGAACCGGGGCGCGGTGAGCCGGCCGAAGTCGGTGCCGTCCGGGCGAGCGCTGCCGGCGACGCTGACCGACGCCGGTCGCGAACTGCTGACACAGGCGGAAGATGCGGTGCGGGTCGCCGACGGCCGGGTGCTGGCGGCCCTGAGCCCGGCCGAGCAGCACCGGTTCCGGCAGATGCTGGAACGGATCGGCGACCAGTGTTGATGGCGGCGGCCCGCTTCGCCCGGCTTCGCCGCACTTGCGACCGCCGCTAGCCTCGGCCGGTGATCGTGGGCCAGGGCTTGGCCGCCTCCAGTTCGTAGGCCAGCTCCAGCAGCCGGGCGTCCTGGCCGAAATGGGCGCTGAACATCATGCCGACCGGCAATCCGGCCGCAGACTCGGCCAGCGGCAGCGAGATCGCCGGGTCACCCGAGGCGTTCTGCAGCGGGGTGAACGCCACCCAGTCCATCAACCGGTCGATGATCTGCTGATAGTCGGCGGTGGGATCCAGGTGGCCGACCTTGGGGGTCTCGTGGGCCAGTGTCGGGGTGAGCACCACGTCGTAGCTGCGGAACAACCGCGCGGTGTGGCGGCGCAGACTCGCCAGCCGGGTGATCGCCAGCGGCAGCCGGTGCAGGCGCCGGGAGGCATGGCGATCCAGCCCCAGCGTCAGGTTGTCCAGCCGGCTGCGGTCGAAGGTGGGGCCGAACATCCGCCGCCCCCCGCGCACCAGCGCGGTCGCCAGAAACGCCCAGTAGAGCAGGAAGTCGTCGGCGAACGACTCGGGCACCGGCGGGCGGTCGAGGTATTCGACGCGGTGGCCGAGCTCCTCGAGCAGCGCGGCGGTCTTCAAGGTCAGCTCGCGCATCTCCGCCGACGTCTCGCGCTGGATCGACTGGGTGATCACCGCGATCTTGAGCCGCTGGGCACCCGGTGCCCGGACGTCGCCGATGGGCGGCAGCTTGGTATTGCGCCAGATCCGCTCCGCTTCGGCGTAGAAGGCCGCGGTGTCCCGCACCGAGCGGGTGACCACCCCGTTGTAGACGATGCGCACCGGCATGGCGCGCAGGTCTTTGTCCAGCGGCAGCCGGCCCCGCGACGGTTTGAGGCCGACCAGGCCGTTGCAGGCCGCTGGGATGCGGATGGAGCCGCCGCCGTCGTTGGCGTGGGCGATCGGCACCACCCCGGCCGCGACGAACGCCGCCGAACCCGACGACGACGCCGCCGCGGTGTAGTCGGTGTTCCACGGGTTGCGCACCGCGCCCAGCCGCGGGTGCTCGGCGGCGGCGCTGAACCCGAATTCGGACAGCTGGGTCTTGCCCAGCGCGATCAGCCCGGTACCGAGGTAGAGCCGGGCGAAGTCGCCGTCGGCGGCAGCGGGGTGCGGCTGCCACGCGTCGGTGCCCTGCATGGTCGGCATCCCGGCGACGTTGACGTTGTCTTTGACGAACGTCGGCACGCCCGCGAAGTAGCCCCCGCGGGGTGCCGTCGCCTCGGTCCGGGCGCGGTCGAACGCCTGGTAGGCCAGCGCGTTCAGCTGCGGGTTGACCGCCTCGGTGCGCGCAATCGCGGCGTCGACGAGCTCGGCGGGCGACACGTCGCCTGATCGGATCCGCTGAACCAGGCCGACCGTGTCGGAGTCACCGAGCGCGTCGTCGCCGAAAGCGTGGACATGTTGCATGTCCTGACGCTAGCAAGGCCACCAGGACCGTTTAGGCCTGGCCGACCTCGAACCGCGCGAAGCGGGTCACGCTCACGCCCGCTTCGTCGAGCAGCGCCTTGACCGTCTTCTTCGAGTCGGACACCGACGACTGCTCCAGCAGCACCACGTCCTTGAAGAAGCCGGTCACCCGGCCTTCGACGATCTTGGGCAGGGCAGCCTCGGGCTTGCCCTCCTCCTTGGCCGTCTCTTCGGCGATGCGGCGCTCGTTGGCCACCAGGTCGGCGGGCACGTCGTCGCGGCTCAGGTACTTGGCCTTGAGCGCGGCGATCTGCAGCGCCACCGCGTGGGCTGCCTCGGTGTCCGAACCGGTGTACTCGACCAGAACACCCACCGCCGGCGGCAGGTCGGAGGCCCGCTTGTGCAGGTAGGTCTCCACGGTGCCGTCGAAGTAGGCGACCCGGCGCAGTTCGAGCTTCTCGCCGATCTTGGCCGACAGCGCCTCGATGGCCTCACCGACGGTGCGGTCCCCCATCTTGGCGCTCTTGAGCTCCTCGACATCGGAGGTCTTGGCCGCCGCGGCGGCGGTGACGACCTCTTCGGCCAGCGCCTTGAACTCGTCGTTCTTGGCGACGAAGTCGGTCTCGGAGTTCAGCTCGATCAGGGCGCCGCCCTTGGCGGCGACCAGGCCTTCGGCGGTGGCGCGCTCGGCGCGCTTGCCGACGTCCTTGGCGCCCTTGATGCGCAGTACCTCGACGGCCTTGTCGAAGTCGCCGTCACTCTCGGCCAGCGCGTTCTTGCAGTCCATCATGCCTGCGCCGGTCAGTTCCCGAAGCCGCTTGACGTCGGCAGCGGTGTAGTTCGCCACTGTTGTGTGCCTTTCCTACGATGCGTCGGTGGTGGTTTCGGCGCCGGCAGCTGCGGCGTCGGCGTCGGGCGCCGAGGTGGTGGCGCCCGCCAGCAGCTCCTGCTCCCACTCGGCCAGCGGCTCAACCGCTTCGGCCGCAGCCTTGCCCTCGCCGTTGCCCTGACCCGCCCGGGCCTGCAGCCCCTCGGCCACCGCGGAGGCGATGACCTTGGTCAGCAGCGCCGCCGAGCGGATCGCGTCGTCATTGCCCGGGATCGGGTAGTCGACCAGGTCGGGGTCGCAGTTGGTGTCCAGGATCGCGATGACCGGGATACCCAGCTTGCGGGCCTCGCCGACGGCGATGTGCTCCTTGTTGGTGTCGACGACCCAGACCGCCGACGGCACCTTGGCCATGTCGCGGATACCGCCGAGGCTGCGCTCCAGCTTGTTCTTCTCGCGGGTCAGCATCAAGATTTCCTTCTTGGTGCGTCCCTCGAAGCCGCCGGTCTGCTCCATGGCCTCAAGTTCCTTGAGCCGCTGCAGACGCTTGTGCACGGTGGAGAAGTTGGTCAGCATGCCGCCCAGCCAGCGCTGGTTGACGTAGGGCATGCCGACCCGGGTGGCCTCGGCCGCGACCGACTCCTGGGCCTGCTTCTTGGTGCCGACGAACATGATCGACCCGCCGTGCGCGACGGTCTCCTTGACGAACTCGTACGCCTTGTCGATGAAGGTCAGCGTCTGCTGCAGGTCGATGATGTAGATGCCATTGCGGTCGGTGAAGATGAACCGCTTCATCTTGGGATTCCAACGACGGGTCTGATGCCCGAAGTGGGCGCCGCTGTCCAGCAGCTGCTTCATGGTTACAACAGCCATGAGTCCATGATTCCTTTGTGTCGGTTGTCGCCCGGCGACGGGTGAGGCCGGGCCCTGGTGACTGCTGAGATGCCGGACCCCTGTCGGGGACCGCCGGCATCCGGTTGTATTGCAGACACGCGAAGTCAGTCCGCATACGCGAACTGCGCAGATGAGTTTACACCGCCCGAACAGGTGCTTTGTCCACAGCGGTGACTGGCCGGTTTCCGGGCCGCCGGGGTGAACTGGGCGAATGCGGTGCGTGGCATTGTTCCTGGTCGCAAGCCTACTGCTGGCCGCCCCGGCGCGCGGCGACGCGGCGCGACTGGACTGGCCGCTGCGTCCGCGGCCGGCGGTGGTGCGGGGGTTCGATGCGCCGCGGCCGGACTGGCAGCGCGGCCATCGGGGGGTGGATCTGGCCGGCGCCGCAGGTCAGCCGGTGTATGCCGCCGGGAGCGCGACCGTGGTCTTCGCCGGCCTGGCGGGTGGCGTGCCGGTGGTGTCGCTGGCCCACCCTGGCGGACTGCGCACCAGCTATCAGCCGGTTCGCGCGTCGGTGCGGCCCGGCCAGCGGGTGGCCGCGACGACGGTGATCGGCGCCCTGGACCCCGGCCATCCGGGCTGCGGTGCCGCGGCCTGCCTGCACTGGGGCGCGATGTGGGGCCCGGCCGCGCGCGCCGACTACCTCGACCCGCTGGGACTGCTGGCTTCCACGCCGATCCGGCTCAAGCCGCTGGGTGGGTGAGTTCCCATGGCGCGAGCAGTCGCGAAAGCCCCCTTTTTAGCACTGAAATGGGGGCTTTCGTGTCTGGTCGGCGGGGTGTGGCGCTAGGCCCGGGGGTGGGCCCGCTCGTGCACCGCACGCAGGCGCGCGACGGTGACATGGGTGTAGAGCTGGGTGGTGGCCAGGCTGGAGTGCCCGAGCAGTTCCTGCACGATGCGCAGATCCGCCCCGCCCTCCAGCAGATGGGTGGCCGCGGTGTGGCGCAACCCGTGCGGCCCCATATCGGGGGCGCCACCGACCGCGGCGACGGTCTGGTGCACGACGGTGCGGGCCTGCCGCGGGTCCAGGCGCCCGCCGCGGGCACCGAGCAGCAGGGCCGGGCCGGACTCCGCGGTCGCCAACAGTGGGCGCCCGCGGGCCAGCCAGGCCTGCAGCGCCTCGGCGGCCGGTTCGCCGAACGGCACCGTCCGCTGCTTGTTGCCCTTGCCGAGCACTCGCAGCAGCCGACGTCCGGAATCAACGTCGTCGACGTCCAGACCGCACAGTTCGCTGACCCGCACGGCGGTGGCATAAAGCAACTCGGCGATCAAACGATCCCGCAACGCCAGCGGGTCATTTTGCTGCGCACCGGATTTCGCGGCCACCATCGCGGCGTGCGCCTGGTCCGTGCGCAATACCGCGGGCAGCGTCCGGCGGCCCTTGGGCAGCGCAAGACGCGCCCCGGGATCGGATGCGAGCAGGCCGCGCCGGGCCGCCCAGGCGGTGAACGTCTTGACCGTCGAGGTGCGCCGTGCCAGCGTGCTGCGGGCCGCGCCGGCGCCGGCCTGCTGGGCCAGCCAGCTACGCAGCAGCGGCAGGCTCAGGGCCTCGATACCGCTGTGCCCGCGCTCGGCGAGAAACACGAACAGCGACCGCAGGTCGCCGAGGTAGGCACGCCGGGTGTGCTCGGACCGTCCCCGCTCCAAAGCCAGGTGCTCGTCGAACTCCTGGAGAATCGCGTCCACGCCGATCACGGTGGCAGAAGGCGTCTAAGTGCTCAGGTGACGCGCCGCAGCGTGTCCGGGGTGAGATCAAGCCGTGACGGATAACCGTCGACCGCCATGATCAGATCGGCCTCGGCCAGCAGCGAACGCAGCACGTGCACGATCCCCTCGACCCCGCCCAGCGCCAGCCCGTAGGCGTACGGCCGGCCGATTCCCACCGCGGTCGCGCCCAGCGCCAGCGCCTTGATGATGTCGGCGCCGGTGCGGACGCCCGAATCGAACAGCACCGGCAGCTCGTCGGCGGCCGCCACCACCGCCGGCAGACAGTCCAGGGCCGGCAGCCCGCCGTTGGCCTGACGCCCGCCATGGGTGGAGCAGTAGATGCCGTCCACGCCGCCGTCTTTGGCGCGCCGGGCGTCATCGGGGTGACAGATTCCCTTGACGATCAGCGGCAGATCGGTCAACGACCGCAGCCATGGAAGGTCGTCCCAGGTCAGCGGGTTGCCGAAGGTCTGCACCCAAGACAACACGGCCGCCTGCGGGTTCTCTTCGGGCGGTTGGGCCAGCCCCGCACGGAATACCGGGTCGGAGAAGTAGTTGGCCAGGCAGTGCCCGCGCAGCTGCGGGAAGTTCGACGTCGCCAGGTCACGCGGGCGCCAGCCCGGAACCCAGGTGTCCAGGGTGACGACGATGGCTTGGTATCCCGCCGCCTCGGCACGGCGCACCAGGCTTTCGGCCAACTCCCGGTTCTTGGGCGTGTACAGCTGGAAAATCCCTGGGGTGTCGCCGAATTCGGCGGCCACGTCCTCCAGCGGATCGGCGGTCAGGGTGGACACCATCATCGGGACGCCGGTGGCCGCCGCGGCCCGGGCGCTGGCCAGGTCGCCGTGGCCGTCCTGGGCGCAGATACCGATGACACCGATCGGTGCCATGAAGATGGGTGAGGGCAGCCGTAACCCGAACATCTCGATGGACAGGTCCCGCTCGGTGGCCCCGACGAACATCCGCGGGATGAGCCCCCACCCGTCGAACGCCGTCACGTTGGCCCGCTGGGTGCGCTCGTCGCCGGCACCGCCGGCCACATACGACCACACTGACGGGGAAAGCGCCGCCGCGGCTTTGGCCTCCAACTCGGTGTAGGTCATCGGCAGCCCAGGCACCACCCCGGCCAGGCCCTGCAGATAGATCTCGAACTGGTAGTCGCCGAACGCCATGTCGCTAGCCCGCCGCAGCTTCTGCTGCTTCTTTGCTGGCGAGTTCCTTCTTCCACAGCCGGAACGTCTCTTCGGTGCGACCGCGCCGCCAGTACCCCGAGATCGAGGTCCACTTGGCCTCCACCTCGCGCTCCTTGCGGATGTAGGGCCGCAGGTTGTGCATGACGGCCTGCGCCTCGCCGTGGATGAACACCTGAACCTGGCCGGGCAGCCACAAGGTGGTGGTGACCGCCTCGACGAGCGGGGCGTTGTCGCCGGCCCGGTCCTGCCCGACCAGATCGGCACGTCCGCCGCGGTGCAGCCAGTTCAGCTGCACCCCCTGCGGAGCGGTCAGCGTGAGCTCGTCGTCCGGGCCGGCGACCTCGATGAACGCCTTGCCGACCGCGTCGGCCGGCAGTGCCTCCAGGGCGGCCGAGATCGCCGGCAGCGCGCTCTCGTCACCGGCCAGCAGATGCCAGTCGGCCGCGGGGTCGGGCGCGTACGCGCCGTTGGGGCCCATCAGATAGACGGCCTGGCCGGGCTGAGCGCCGGTGGCCCACGGGCCGACGACGCCGTGGTCGCCGTGCACCGAGACGTCGATGGCGATCTCCCGAGCGACCGGATCGGCGCGCCGCACCGTGAGAGTGCGGATCACCGGACGGTCCTCGTCCGGCAGGCCGTCGAAGCTGTCCAGCGTCAACGGCTGCGGCAGCGCGGCGACGTCGACGCCATGGCGCACAAAGACGACTTTGACGTAGGAGTCGGTGAATTCGCTCGGGCGGAAGGTGTCGTACCCGGTGCCACCCAACACCACCCGCACCATATGTTCCGAGAGTTGCTCGGTGCGAACCACTGCGAAGGTGTGAACCGGTCTTCCTGCCACGCTGCCTCCCCGTTTCGGCTGTTCCCGCCGACTATACGAGCTACCGTCTGCGCCGGACTATCGCCCAACTGCCGTTACGGCGCTCGACCAGACCCGCCACCTCCAGCATCGCCAACGGCCCGAACACCTGGGCCGGGGCCAGCCCGGATGCGATCGCTACCTGATCGACGGTCGCCGTGCCGCGGCCCGGCAGAGCTTCGTAGACCTGACGTTCGGCGGCGCTGAGTGGATCCAGCGGGGTTACCGGATGTGGCGGGACGGCGGCCAGCTCCCCTACCCGCCCGGCCAATTCGATCACCTCGTCGGGCCGGGTGACCAGTTCGGCGCCGGCGCGCAGCAACACGTGACAGCCGGCCGACGCCGCGCTGGTGACCGGCCCGGGGACCGCGGCCACCGGGCGGCCCAGCAGCCGCGCCCACGCTGCGGTGTTGGCCGCCCCGCTGCGCAGTCCGGCCTCGACCACGACGGTGGTGCCGGCCAGCGCCGCGACCAGCCGGTTGCGGGTCAGAAACCGGTGCCGGACCGGACGGACCCCGGGTGGATATTCGGTGACCAGCAGTCCGTTGCCGCCGATACGGTGCAGCAGCGCGGAATGGCCTGCCGGATAACTGATGTCGATGCCGCCGGCCAATACCGCCACCGTGGTGCCGTCGGCGGCGAGCGTGGCGCGGTGCGCCGCACCGTCGATGCCGTAGGCGCCGCCGGAGACCACCGCCACGTCGCGTTCGACCAGCCCGGCGGCCAGGTCCGCGGCCACCAGCTCGCCGTAGGCGGTCGCGGCCCGGGTCCCGACGATCGCGGTCGCGCGTTCGGCGATCTCATCCAGGCGGGCCGGGCCCACCGCCCAGAGCGCCAGCGGTGCACGGCAGTCCGGCTTTCGGGTGGCCGCGGTGCCGTCGAACGCGGCGAACGCCAGCAGCGGCCATTCGTCGTCATCGGGAGTGACCAGCCGGCCGCCGCGGCGGGCCAGTAACTCCAGATCCTCGGCGGCAGAGTCGATCTCGCGCCTGGCCTCGGTGTGCTTGGCCAGTTCCGGTTCGACGGCGCCGCACCGGATGCGTTCCGCCGCCTCGACCGGGCCGGCCCGCTCGACCAGCGCGGCCAGATCCGGGCGCGGCGGTTCGGCCACCCGGGACAGATACGCCCAGGCTCGCCGGGCGGCCGCCTCGGCGCTCACCGGGCCGCCCCCGGCTGGCGGAAGCTCAGGGCCGCGGCGACCTCGTCGAGGCCGGGCGAGTTCCGGCCCGCCAGGTCGCTCAACGTCCAGGCCACCCGCAGGGTGCGGTTGGCACCGCGGATCGAGAGCAGGCCGCGGTCCAGCGCGGTGCGCAGCGGGGCCATCGCCGCGCCGGAGAGCCGAAACTTGCGGCGCAGCAACGCGCCGCTGACCTCGGCGTTGGTGTGAAAGCCGTGCGGCCCCCAGCGGGTCGCCGCCGCGGTACGCGCATCTGCCACCCGGGCACGCACCGCGGCGGTCGACTCGCCGTCGGCGGCGGAGAACGCGCCGGCGCGCACCGGATGCATCTCCACCCGTAGGTCCACCCGGTCCAGCAGCGGCCCGGACAGCCGGCCGAGGTAGCGCCGCTTCTCCATCGACTTGCAGGTGCAGTCGCGCGGGTCGGCCGGTGCGCACGGGCAGGGGTTGGCCGCCATGACCAGCTGGAAGCGGGCCGGATAGCAGGCCACTCCATCGCGGCGGGCCAGCCGGATCTCGCCGTCCTCCAACGGTGTGCGCAACGCTTCCAGGGCGCTGACCCGGATCTCGGCGCACTCGTCGAGGAACAGCACTCCGCGGTGCGCGCGGCTCACCGCGCCCGGTCGGGCCATTCCGGAGCCGCCGCCGACCAACGCCGCCACGCTGGAGCTGTGGTGCGGTGCGATGAACGGTGGCCGGGTGATCAACGGCGCGCAACCGGATAACAGTCCGGCGACCGAGTGGATCGCGGTGACCTCCAGCGACTCACTTTCGGTCAGCGGCGGCAACAAACCCGGAAGGCGTTGCGCCAACATGGTTTTGCCGACACCGGGCGGACCGGTCAGGATCAGATGGTGTGATCCGGCCGCAGCCACCTCGACAGCGAACCGGGCTTGGGCCTGGCCGACCACCTCGGCCAGGTCCGCGGCCGGCTCAGTTACCGGAGCCACAGTGGTGATCCGTTCCTGCAGCCGTGCCGAGCCCTCCAGCCAGTCGTGCAGCCGGCGCAGCGTCGCCACCCCGAGGACCTCGATGCCGTCCACCAAACTGGCTTCGGCGAGGTTGTCCACCGGGACCACCGCACGTGCCCAGCCCTCGTTCTTAGCGGCCAGCACCGCCGGCAGCACCCCGTGCACCGGCCGCACCCGCCCGTCCAGCGCCAGCTCCCCCAGCAGCACCGTTTTCTCCAGCCGGGACCAGGGTGTGCCACGGTCCGCCGAAAGCACCGCGGCGGCCAGCGCCAGGTCATAGACCGACCCCATCTTCGGCAGCGTCGCCGGCGAGAGCGCCAGGGTCAGACGGGATTTCGGCCAATTCTGTTCGCTGTTGGTGATCGCCGCCCGCACCCGATCCCGCGACTCCTGTAAGGCGGCATCGGGCAGGCCCACCAGGTGCACGCCGGGCAGCCCCGAGGTGATGTCGGCCTCGATCTCCACGATGAGCCCGTCCAGGCCGCGCACCGCGACCGAGAAGGCCCGCCCCAGCGTCATCAGAGCACTCCCCGCAGGTGGGTGATCTCCGGCGTGCGGCACCGCCCGATCCGAACCCCGATCACATCCACCCGGACTTCGTCCCAGTGCGATTGCTGGCCGGCGAGCCACAATCCGGCCAGCCGGCGCACCCGGCGAACCTTCTCCGGCGGGACCGCGTACGCCAGCCCGCCGAACCCGTCACCGGTGCGGGTTTTCACCTCGACGAACACCACGGCGCGCGCTGCCGGATCGGCAGCTATCACGTCCAGTTCGCCGTACCGGCACCGCCAGTTGCGGGCCAGGACCGCCCACCCCTGCCCGAGCAGGTGGTCAACGGCCAGCTGTTCCCCAAGCGCCCCGAGCTCGGCGCGCGTCATGGTTGTCATGCCGGTCAGGTTCGGTCATCGCACCGACAGCGTCGAGCCGCGCCGCACCGAAAACGGCTGCAGCCCGGTCGGTTATCCCCAGCGGCGTCTTCATCCACAGCCGCTCAGGCAGCGGCAACTAGCCGGCGTGGGCGCCCGGTGCCCGAACCACCAGCGGCACACCGGGGAAGTACGCGGCCATCTCGGTGCGCGCACGGCGCAGCGCGGCGGTGCCGTAGCCCTTCTTGCGATGTTCGGGCTGGATCCAGATCCGCACGTTCACCTCGCCGCGGCTGAGGTCGCCGAAGACCATGCCGATCTTCTGCGCACCGTCGATGGCGACGAACAGCGCGGCGTCCTCGTCATCGACCCGGGACAGCGCGGAGCGGATCTCGTCGTCGAGAACGCCGGCCGGGGCGCCGGACCCGTCGCCGCTGGCGCCGACGTCGGTGGTGCGCAGCTCGAAGATGTCACGATCGGCCTCGCCGGCGAACGGGCGGAGCACCAGCGTCTCCCCGGAGCTGGCCGGGCGGTCGCCGAGGGTGAAGGTCAGCTCGTTATTGAGGTCGTCGAGTTCGGCGGCGATCCGGCTCCGGGAATCCTTGGTCAGCTGATCCAACGACATCCCGATCACCGCTTCGCAGCCCGCCGGTGAGGTGCCGAGCAGGTTCGCGATCGCCTGCACCGCCGACGCGCGGTCTTCGGCGTCCACGATCACGTCGAGTACCTCGTGGCGACGTTCCATGGCTTTGAGCAGGGCATCGGTGATCTCCCGACGGGAGACGGCACGGTCGACAGCGGTCATGTCAGTCAGCCTAGACCGAACCCGCCGGTGACGCTGGGGTGTTATTCGGGCAGCCGCAGCTCGGGCTTTTCGACCTCTTCGATGTTGACGTCTTTGAAGGTGACCACCCGTACCTGCTTGACGAACCGCGCCGGTCGGTACATGTCCCACACCCACGCGTCGGCCAAGCGCAGCTCGAAATACACCTCGCCGTCGGCGTTGCGCGGCACCATCTCCACGCTGTTGGCCAGATAGAACCGCCGCTCGGTCTCCACGACGTAACTGAACTGCCCCACGATGTCCTTGTATTCGCGGTACAGCGAGAGTTCCATCTCGGTTTCGTACTTTTCGAGATCTTCGGCACTCATCGGCTCAGCTGTCCTTCTGCTCGGTTCGTCTCCATTGTCCCTGTCGCCGCCGCGGCCAGCGCCGCCACGTTGCGCACGTTGATGAATGAGTAGCGGTGGTGACTGCTGGGCCCCAGCGCCGTCAGCGCCGCGGTGTGCGCGGCGGTGGAGTACCCCTTGTGCTCGGCGAAGCCGTAGCCGGGGTCGTCCAGCGCCGCCATGTACCGGTCGCGGGTGACTTTGGCCAGCACGCTCGCCGCGGCGATGCAGGCCGCCGCGCCGTCGCCGCCGACCACCGGCAGCGACGGCATCGGCAGTCCCGGTACCCGGAACCCGTCGGAGAGCACGTAACCCGGGCGCAGGGCCAGCCCGGCCACCGCGCGCCGCATGCCTTCGATGTTGGCCGCGTGCACGCCGCGCACGTCGACGTCGGCCGGTGCGATGAACACCACGTGGTAGGCCAGCGCGTGCCGGCGGATCACCGGGAACAGCTGTTCACGGGTCTTCTCGGTGAGCTTCTTGGAGTCGTCGAGCGCCGCCAGCGCGGCGGGCCGGCTCGGCCCGAGCACACAGGCGGCCACCACCAGCGGTCCGGCGCAGGCGCCGCGGCCCACCTCGTCGACCCCGGCCACGGGCCCCAGCCCACTGCGATATAGCGCCGACTCCAGGGTGCGCAGCCCCGGTGAGCGGCGGATCACCGTGCGCGGCGGCCAGGCCGGGGCCATCGCCTACGGCCCCTGCTGCGGGTTTATCGCTCTCACCGGCCCCCACCGCGACGGCGGCCAGGCGATGAACCGGGTCTTGCCGATCACATTGCTCACCGGCACGGTGCCGGCGTCGACGTTCTCGCCGGTGCACAGGGTCCGGCGCTGCAGATCGGGTTGGATGGCCACGGTGTCGCAGTGCGCGCGGGAGTCCGACGAGTGCGTGCGGTTGTCGCCCATCACCCACAGCCGGCCGTCCGGTACGGTCACCGGACCGAACTCGGGGCCCAGGCACGGGTAGACCATCGGGTCGACCATCAGGGTGGCCGGGTTCAAGTAGGGCTCGTCGAGTGTCTTGCCGTCGACGGTGAGGCCGGTGTCGTTGCGGCACTGCACGGTCTGGCCGCCGACCGCGATGACCCGCTTGACGAGATCGTTCTCGTCGGGCGGGACGAATCCGATGAAGGACAGGGCGTTCTGCACCCAGCGCACCGCGGTGGTGTCGGACCGGATCGACTTGTAGCCCACGTTCCACGACGGCGGGCCGCGGAAGACGACAACGTCGCCGGGGCGCGGGGCGCTGAACCGGTAGGTCACCTTGTCGACCATGATCCGGTCGCCGACGCAGCCGTGACAGCCGTGCAGCGTCGGTTCCATCGACTCCGACGGGATGAGGTAGGGGCGTGCGACGAACGTGAGCACCAGGTAGTACAGCACCAGCGCGATCGCCACCAGCACGACCGACTCGCGCAGCGTGGAGTGCTTGCGTTCCTCGGGCGCCTCGGCGGCGTCGGCCTCAGGGGCCTCGGCGGCCTCGGGGACCTCGGGCTGGTCGGCCTCGGGAGAGTTCTCGGGTGACGAGCCCGTGGTTTCGGTCACGAGATCAGGGTAGTGACCGCGTCGGCAGCGCCGAAGACCGACCGGAGGCTATCGCCCGAGCGGAGGCGCGGGTCAGCGCTTCTCCTTGATCTTGGCCTTCTTGCCGCGCAGTTCGCGCAGGTAGTACAGCTTGGCCCGGCGGACGTCACCGCGGACCACGACGTCGATGTGGTCGACGTTGGGCGAGTGCACCGGGAAGGTGCGCTCCACACCGACGCCGTAGCTCTCCTTGCGAACGGTGAAGGTCTCACGCACGCCGCCACCCTGCCGGCGGATGACCACGCCCTTGAACACCTGGATGCGCTCCTTGGTGCCCTCGATCACCTTCACGTGCACGTTGACCGTGTCGCCGGGGGCGAAGGCCGGGATGTCGTCGCGCAGCGACGCCTTGTCGACGATGTCCAGCGTGTTCATTGCGGAAACACTTCCTCGCGGGTCGCGGCTGCCGACCGGGCCGCACGCGGGTGCGCGTGCAGACGGTAACCGAGCCGATGGGTTCGGGCATATTGTCGCATCGTGCGGTTCGGCGAGCCGTCGGGCCCCCGCTGCAGAATCAACTGCCGGGCAACAACTGCTCAATTGTGCCAGACGCGGCGCAACCAGTGAAATCGTGCAAATCGCCGCTGGTCGCTCCCGCGGGAAGCGTCCGCATCGTGATAAGCCTGATGGGAAGGCGGACTGCGCGATCTGGGTGCGCTCGCGGTAACCTAACCGGCGGGCCGATGGCAGCACGTGTGGCGAGCCCGTAGATGTCGGCGTCTTACGCGACTAATACCTGTTGAGGAGGCCACCCGCCGTGCGGCCATCGATGCTAGTGCTGACCATCGTCATGGTGATCTCGACGGTGGTGTTCGGCTGCGACGAGAAGGTCTACGGCGCCGCCGCCCCGCGGCCCCCGCAGTACCGGGCGCCGGAGGTGGCGCCGGTGGCGACCGCGATCGAGGCGCCCCGCGCCCCCGCGATTCCCCCGGCCGCCGTGGTCGACGGGCTGGCGGCACGCATGCAGGAGGCGACCGAGGAAGCCGCCAAGGTCGGCGCCAACATCTCGGTGGCCGTGCTCGACCGGATCTCGCACCAACTGGTCACCAACGGCAACACCCGGTCGATCGCCACCGCCTCGGTGGCCAAGCTGTTCATCGCCGACGACCTGTTGATGCACCAGTCGGAGGCCGCCCTGTCGGCCGATGATCAGGCCGCCCTGGAAGTCATGCTGCGCGCCTCGGACGACGGGGCCGCCGAGACGTTCTGGAACTCCGGCGGCGGCAACGCGATCATCACCCGGGTGGCAAGCCGCTACGGCCTGGCCGGCACAGCGCCGCCGTCCAACGGCGCCTGGTGGAACACCATCAGCACCGCGCCGGACCTGGCGCGCTACTACGACATGCTGCTCAACGGCTCCGGTGGCCTGCCCGCGGACCGGGCCAACCTGATCGTCAACGACCTGGCGCAGTCCACCCCGACCGGCATCGACGGCTACCCGCAGCGGTTCGGGATTCCCGAGGGCCTGTACAACGAGCCGGTGGCCGTCAAGCAGGGCTGGATGTGCTGCATCGGCAACAACTGGATGCACCTGTCGACCGGCGTGGTCGGCGCGGACCGTCGCTACGTGGTGGTGATCGAGTCGCTGCAGCCCAGCGACGACGCCACCGCGCGCGCCACCATCACCCAGGCCGTCAAGACGATCTTCCCCGGCGGCCGGATCTAGCGGATCCCCGCCATCGGCCTGATTCGCTACTCCCCCAACAGGTCCGGGCGGCGCTTTCTGGTCCGCGCCACCGCGGCCTCATGGCGCCACGCGTCGATTCGCGCATGGTCGCCCGACAGCAGCACCTCCGGCACCTCCAGGCCACGCCAGCTCGGCGGCCGGGTGTAGCTCGGCCCCTCCAGCAGTCCGTCGCGATCCGGGGAATGCGAATCATCGTGGCGGGAGACCGGATTGCCCAGCACTCCGGGCATCAGCCGCAGCACCGCCTCGAGCATCACCAGCACCGCGGCCTCGCCGCCGGCCAGCACATAATCGCCGATCGAGACTTCTTCGACCCGCATCCGCCGGGCGGCGTCGTCGGCGACCCGCTGGTCGATGCCTTCATAACGGCCGCAGGCGAACACCAGATGCCGTTCCTGGCTCCACCGCTCGGCGGTGGCTTGGTCGAACAGCGTGCCCGCCGGCGTGGGTATGACCAGAACCGTGTGCTCCGAACAGATTTCGTCGAGCGCTTCGCCCCACACCGGTGCCTTCATCACCATCCCCGGCCCGCCGCCGTACGGGGTGTCGTCGACCGAGCGGTGTACGTCGCGGGTCCAGCGCCGCAGATCGTGTACGGCCAGCTCCACCAGCCCGGTCTGGATCGCCTTGCCCGGCAACGATTGCCGGATCGGGTCCAGGTAGTCCGGGAAGATGGTGACGACGTCGACCCTCACGGTGACAGGTCCAGCAGCCCGTCGGGCGGGTCGATGCACACCAGCTGCTCGGCCAGCGACACCGAGGTGACGATCGCGGACACGAACGGCACCAGCAGCTCACCGCCGCCGGTACGCCGGACCGACAGCAGCTCGCCCGCCCCGGTGTGCAGCACCTCGGTCACCGTGCCGAGGTCCTCGCCCGCCTCGGTGCGCACCCGCAGACCTTCCAACTGATGGTCGTAGTAGGTGTCGTCCTCATCGATCGGCGGCAGGTCTGCCGAGTCGATCACCAGCAGGCTGCCGCGCAGGGCGTCGGCCGCATCCCGGTCCGACACCCCGGCCAGGCGCACCAGCAACCGGGCACCATGCGGGCGCGCGGTTTCGACCACGTGATCGCGCGGCTGCTCGCCGCGCTTCTTGGCACACAGCACGGCACCGGGAGCGAAACGCTCTTCGGGGTCGTCGGTGCGGACATCGACAACGACCTCGCCGGTGATCCCGTGAGCTTTGACCACCCGCCCGACCGTCAGCTCCATGAGCCGGCCGGCTATCGGTCGGTGTCGACCACGTCCACGCGGATACCGCGTCCACCGATACCGGCGACGAGGGTGCGCAACGCGGTGGCGGTGCGACCGCCGCGACCGATGACCTTGCCCAGGTCATCGGGGTGGACGTGCACCTCCACGGTGCGGCCACGCCGGTTGGTCACCATGTCGACGCGAACGTCATCCGGGTTGTCGACGATGCCGCGCACCAAGTGCTCGACGGCATCTGCCACCACGGCACTCACGGCCGCACTCAGCTCTCGGTGGCCGGCTCGGCGGCCTCAGCAGCGGGAGCCTCGTCCTTGGCCTCGGCGGCTTCGCCCTTGGCCTTCTTGGCAGGTGCCTTCTTCTTCTTGGCCGTGGTCGCCTCGGTGGTCGGGCCACCCTCGGCCTCGGCCAGCGCGGCGTTGAACAGCTCCAGCTTGCTCGGCTTGGCCGGCTTGACCTTCAGCTTGCCCTCGGCACCGGGCAGGCCCTTGAACTTCTGCCAGTCACCGGTGATCTTCAGCAGCTTGAGCACCGGCTCGGTGGGCTGAGCCCCGACCGACAGCCAGTACTGGGCGCGCTCCGAGTCGATCTCGATCAGGCTCGGCTCTTCCTTGGGGTGGTAGCGGCCGATGACCTCGATGGACCGGCCGTCCCGGCGGGTGCGCGCGTCGGCGACCGCGATGCGGTACTGCGGGTTGCGGATCTTGCCGAGCCGGGTCAGCTTGATTTTGACAGCCATGAATCACTCCTGAGTAGCACGCTGCAATTCAGCGATGCGGGCGGATTTGCCCCCATCCGGTTTTGCCTCGCGTGTTGCGCCGTGACGCCGCACGCCCTGATAAGGGCACGGTCACACGACGGACAGCCGCCCATTGTGCCAGAACCGGCCCGCTGCGCAGAAATCGCCCTACGGCAGCTTCTCGAAGCACTTGGTCTCGACGCGGCGGGTCATCCGCCAGCCGTCGGCGGTGCGGACGAACGCGTCGTCGTACCACAGGCCCAGCAGCATGGTTGCCGGCTTCTCCCCACCGAACACCATCGGGTTGAAGCAGAAGGTACGCGCGGTGGCCGTGTCGCCGTCGACCCGGATCGACGGCAGGCCCAGCATGTGGGCGTAGCCGGCGAAATTCGGCAGCACCTCCGCCAGCCACGCCTTCACCTGGGGATAGTGCCCCTCGATACCGCCCATCGCGCGGTAGTCGATGTAGGCATCGTCGGTGAAAACGGCGTCGAGGTCGTCGAAGGTGCGGGTATCGATGGCGGTGGAGTAGTCGACCAGCAGCTGCTGGATCTGCCACCGGTCCGACATTTCGGCCTGGCTCAGCATTCCTTGATTCAACACTGCAGTGGTAGGGGGCGGTAGGCTGACCCGCCATGCGGAAACTTCTGGCCGCAATCGCGGCTGTGCTGACCGTGCTCGCCACCACCGCCGTGACCGCCTCCGCCGATGTCGCCCAGCCACTGGGCTCCGCACCGGTTCCGGCCGGCCCCGCGCCGAACTGGCTCATCGCCGACCTGGACTCCGGGCAGGTGCTCGCCGAGCAGAACGGGTACGCCGTCACCCCGCCGGCCAGCACGATCAAGGTGCTGCTCGCGCTGGTGGTGCTCGATGAGCTCAACCTCGATGACACCGTGGTCGCCACCCCGGCCGACACCGCGGTGGAGTGCAACTGCGTCGGGCTCAAGCCGGGCCGCGGCTACACCGCGCGTCAGTTGCTCGAAGGCCTGCTACTGGTGTCGGGCAATGACGCCGCAAATGCTCTCGCGGACATGCTCGGCGGGCCCGAGGTGACCGTGGCGAAGATGA
The DNA here is from genome assembly GCF_001673565.1 of Mycolicibacter sinensis. Classification (GTDB taxonomy): domain Bacteria; phylum Actinomycetota; class Actinomycetes; order Mycobacteriales; family Mycobacteriaceae; genus Mycobacterium; species Mycobacterium sinense_C. The sequence goes on along the minus strand of NZ_LZMF01000143.1, from coordinate 11,503 downwards.
ACGCCAAGGCGGCCGCGGTCGGCGCGACCAACACCCACGCCAGCACGCCGTCCGGCCTGGACGGCCCCGGCGGCCCTGGCGCCAGCACACCACACGACCTGGCGGCGATCTTCCGGGCGGCGATGGCCAACCCGGTGTTCGCGCAGATCACCGCGCAGCCGTCGGCGATGTTTCCCACCGAGACCGGCGAGCGCCCGATCGTCAACATGAACGAGCTGCTGGCCCGGTATCCGGGCGCGTTCGGCGGCAAGACCGGATTCACCGATGCGGCCCGCAAGACCTATGTCGGCGCGGCGGCCCGCGACGGCCGGCGGCTGGTGGTCGCGATGATGTACGGGCTGATCCACGAGGGTGGTCCGACCTACTGGGATCAGGCCTCCGCGCTGCTGGACTGGGGTTTCGCGCAGGGCCCGATGTCCGGCGGCGTCGGCAGCCTGTAGGCCGGCGCGACTCAGTACACCCGCCCGCGCAGCATCACCAGATCCGGCCGGCCCAGTACCGCCGGCCCGCGGCGCGGGTCCTCGGTGAAGCAGAGCAGGTCGGCCGGGACGCCGTGTTCCAGTCCCGGGACACCCAGCCAGCGCCGGGCATCCCAGCAGGCCGCACCAAGCGCCTCGGTGGCACTGAGGCCCACCCCCGTCAGGGCGTGCACCTCGTCGGCGATCCGGCCGTGGGCGACCATGCCGCCGGCGTCGGTGCCGGCATAGATCGGCACCCCGGCCTCTCGGGCGGCGCCGATCCGCTCCCGACAGCTCGCGTGCAGCGCCCGCATGTGCGCGGCGTAGGTCGGGTACTTGGCCGCCGAATCGGCGATCCCGGGGAAGTTCTCGATATTGATCAACGTCGGCACCAGAGCGGTGCCATGGGCCAGCATCAGCGCGATGATGTCGTCGGTGATGCCGGTGCCGTGCTCGATGCAGTCGATGCCGGCGTTGATCAGGCCGGGCAGGGCATCCTCGCCGAAGACGTGCGCGGTGACCCGGGCGCCGTTGGCGTGAGCAGCCTCAATGGCCGCGGCGAGCACCTCGTCGGACCACAGCGGCGCCAGGTCGCCGATCCCCCGATCGATCCAGTCCCCGACCAGCTTCACCCAGCCATCGCCCCGACGGGCTTGGGCCGCAACGGCTTCCGGCAACTTGCTCTCGTCGTCAATGTCGAGGCCCAGCCCGGGGATGTAGCGCTTGGTGCGGGCCAGGTGCTGCCCGGCGCGGATGATGCGCGGCAAGTCGGCGCGGTCGTCGAAGGCGCGGGTGTCGATCGGTGAGCCGGCATCGCGGATCAGCAGCACCCCGGCGCGACGCTCGGTTTCGGCCTGGCGCAACGCCTCCTCGGCGTCGACCGGGCCGCCGGGCCCGATCCCGATGTGGCAGTGCGCGTCGACCAGGCCCGGGATGATCCAGCCGTCGGAGAACACCGTCTCGGCGTCGTCGACCGGCTCGAGGCTGACCGCGCCGTCGACGATCCAGTACTCGACCGGTTCGTCATCGGGCAGCCCGCGGCCGCGAACGTGCACCGCCAAATTACTTCTGGCCCGGGAAGTTCAGCTTGGACAGGTCGAAATCGGCCAGCCCCGGCGGCAGCTCGTTGAGCCCCTCGGGCATCTGCGACAGGTCGGGGAAACCGGCCGGCATGGCACCGAACGGGTTGCGCGCCTTGGGCGGGGTGGGCCCCCGCTTCTTGCCGCCCTTCTTGCCCGCCTTGCCCTTTGCCTTACGGGTACTGCTCTTGCGGCCCATGCCGGGCAGGCCCATGCCGCCCATCATCGACGACATCATCTTGCGGGCCTCGAAGAACCGGTCGACGAGCTGGTTGACCTCGGACACCGCAACCCCCGACCCGTTGGCGATACGCAGCCGGCGGGAGGCGTTGATGATCTTCGGGTCGGCCCGCTCGGCGGGAGTCATGCCGCGGATGATGGCCTGCAGCCGGTCGAGTTGGCTGTCGTCGACGGCGGCCAGCGCGTCCTTCATCTGGCCCGCGCCCGGCAGCATGCCCAGCAGGTTGCCGATCGGGCCCATCTTGCGGATCGCCAGCATCTGCTCGAGGAAGTCCTCCAGGGTGAGCTCGCCGGTCCCGATCTTGGCGGCGGCCTCCTCGGCCTTCTGGGCGTCGAAGACCTGCTCGGCCTGCTCGATCAGGCTCAGCACGTCGCCCATGCCCAAGATGCGACTGGCCATCCGGTCGGGGTGGAAGACGTCGAAGTCCTCCAGCTTCTCCCCGGTGGAAGCGAACAGGATCGGCGCGCCGGTGACTTCACGCACCGACAGCGCCGCACCACCGCGGGCGTCACCGTCGAGCTTGGTCAGCACCACACCGGTGAAACCGACACCCTCGCGGAAGGCGTCGGCGGTCGTGACGGCGTCCTGGCCGATCATCGCGTCCAGCACGAACAGCACTTCGTCGGGCTGGACGGCATCGCGGATGGCGGCGGCCTGGGCCATCATCTCCTCGTCGATGCCGAGGCGACCGGCGGTGTCGACGACGACGACGTCGAAGTGCTTGGCCTTGGCTTCGGCCAGGCCCGCGGCGGCGACGGAGACCGGGTCACCGGGGCCGATCTGCGCCTCGTGCGCCTGGGCGGAGGTACCGGGATGCGGCGCGAACACGGCGACCCCGGCGCGTTCGCCGACGACCTGCAGCTGGTTGACCGCGCCCGGGCGCTGCAGATCGCAGGCCACCAGCAGCGGGGTGTGGCCCTGGCCCCGCAACCAGGTCGCCAGTTTGCCGGCCAGGGTGGTCTTGCCCGCACCCTGCAGACCGGCCAGCATGATCACCGTCGGCGGGGTCTTGGCGAAGGTGAGCGTGCGGGTCTGCCCGCCGAGGATGCCGATGAGCTCCTCGTTGACGATCTTGACGACCTGCTGGGCCGGGTTGAGGGCACCGGAGACCTCAGCGCCCTTGGCCCGGTCCTTGATCCGGCCGATGAACTCCCGCACCACCGGCAGCGATACGTCGGCTTCCAGCAGCGCCAGCCGGATCTCCCGGGCGGTGGCGTCGATGTCGGCGTCGGTGAGACGACCCTTGCTGCGCAGGCCCTGAAGAGCACCGGTCAACCGGTCGGACAATGATTCGAACACGCAGCCAGCCTAAAGGGTGTCGGCCAACTGGGCGCGGTCGAGGCGGTGGCGGCAGTCGGACCTGGCGATAATGTAACTGCGAAGTTAGAAATATCGCACAGTTAATGCGACGAATCGTGGCGATTAATGCAATGTTTCATGGCACTCACGGACCATTGGCTGCGTTAATACTTCTGTATGCAGCCGCTAACAGAATGTTACGCCTCTTCCAACCACCCGAATTCGTGAAATTCTCAGCGTGCGGGTGGCACCAAACACCGCGGATCACTCGACGGTCGGGCCCGCAATTTGGGAGGAGAACGCATGTCATTTGTGAAAGCGGCGCCCGAAGCCATGACGTCAGCCGCGGGACAACTCCAAGGTATCGGCGAAGTCCTCGTCGCACAGAGCGCCTCGGCGCGAATCCCCACCACCGCCATCGCCCCGGCCGGTACGGACCCGGTTTCGCAACTACAAGCCGCCCTCTTTGCGACCTATGGCAGCCTCTACCAGTCGATCAGCGACCAGGCGGCGGTCGTTCACCAGCAGCTTGTGCGGGCCCTCGGGCAGAACGCCGTCATGTACTCCGCCGCCGAGGCGACCAACCAATCCACGACATCGCTGGACGCGGCGATCCAAGGGTTCTTGACCGACGTCCTCGGTGTCCCGACCAGCGGCAGTTCTTCGCTGTTGTCCGGAAACGCCGCCAACATCGGCAACATCGGGATGGGCAACTGGGCCTCAGCCGGCTCGGCCCTGCTCGGCCTGGCCGGTGGCGGCCTTCTCGACCTTCCCGAAGAGGTCGCCGCCGATGCCGGCGGATTGACCGGGTTGGACCAGGCCATGCTGGCCGGGATGGCGGGACCGATCGCGACGGCCGGCATGGGCGCGACACCGATGGCAGCTGGAGTCGCGCCGGCCACCGCAATGGGCGCCGCAACCGCGCCGGGTTGGGCCGGGGACGGTGTGGCGGCCGCGGCCGCCACTCCGGCTCGCCTGGCGGCCGCGAGCGTGGCTGTCCCGCAAACCGCGCCAACCATGGCAGCCGTGCCGGCCGCCCTGCCGTCAGCAGCATCGGGCGACCGTGGCGTCGGAAGATTCGGCGTACCGCGCTACGGCACCAAGCCCACCGTCGTTCCCAAGCAGCGCGCCGTCTAGTCCAGCCGACGAGATGGGATACCAGCATGTCTTTCGATTTCGGAGCATTGCCGCCGGAGATCGTGTCGGCATGGATGTACAGCGGAGCCCGTTCCGGACCGCTGGTGTCAGCCGCCTCGGCGTGGAGCAGCCTGGCCGCCGAGCTGGAAACTTCGGCAACGTCCGCCCAGTCGGTGATCTCGGAGCTGACCGACGAACTGTGGACGGGGCCGGCGGCGGCGGCGATGGCCACCGCAGTAGCGCCTTATCTGGCGTGGCTGAACACCACCTCCGCTGCCGCCCACCACGCCAGTTCGCAGGCGATGGCGTCGGCGGCAGCCTTCGAGGCCGCCCACGCGGCGACGGTGCCCCCGCCTGTGATCGTTGCCAATCGGGCCCAGCTGGCAGCACTCGTCGCGTCGAATCTGCTCGGGCAGAACACCCCGGCGATCCTGGCCACCGAGGCCCACTACATGCAGATGTGGGCGCAGGACACCCTGGCCATGTTCGGCTACAGCACATCGTCGGCCAGCGCAGCTGAGTTGTCGCCGATGTCTCCGGCGCCGCAGCCCACCAATCCCGCGGCGGTCGCCGGCGCCAGTGCAGCCGGCGGGCTACAGCAGGAGCTGGCCCACGCCCTCACGACCCTGCAGGGGGCGCTACAGACGGTCACCTCACCGCTGGCATCGTCAACATCGGCGGCCATGCCCCTCGGCAACGCCGTCGACCTCTTTCTCGGCACCCCATTGTTCTCGAATGCCATTAACGGAGGCGTGAACACTGCGGCTTGGTTTGTATGTACCGCGATCCCGTCGGCGGTGTCGCTGGGCCACACCCTGGCCTTGGCGGGCCCGGCCAGCCTGGCTTCCGACGTTGTCGGCGCCGAAGGTCTCGCAGCCGGTTTGAGCCCAGCGGTGCTGGCCGGCATGGCGCAACCGGCCGGGGCGATGGCTTCCGGCGCGGCGCCGGTGGTGGCGGGACTGGGCCAAGCGGCCACGATCGGCGAGGTGTCCGTCCCGGCTTCTTGGTCGGCAGCGGCGGGAACGCAAGTCGCGGCATCGACAGGCTCGGGCTGGACCGCTGCCGCCGAAGAGGCTGCGCCGATGCATGCCGTGCCGGCCGGGATCGGGTCAGCGGGCTCAGCCGGACGCTCCGGGTCCGGTTCAGGTCTGCCCCGCTACGGCGTCAAGCCGACAGTGATGCCCAAACAAGTGTTCGTGTGACAGCTGCCGGAGCGGCCCCTTGGTCTCTGGTCACTGCGGGGGCTTTCCCGTCCATCTGCGGCTCAGGGGTACGGGCCGGCGGACGCCGATGCCCCGGACAGGTTCGGTAGCGGATGCAGCCACAGTTGAGGCCGATGATGCATGCCTCGGGACCAACAGGACCTGCGCTCGGCGCTGACAGCACCCGACTGGGCGACTCAGTCGCCGCGCTCGCCGGCCCGGTCAGAAACGCGGGGGCACCGCTGAACCCGACCGCCAAGGCCACGCCGACAGCACCCAACCGCGCGCACGTCATCGTGCTGCAAAGCCTCATCACCACGTCCTGATGTTTCGTCCGTGTTTCGCCCTGCTCACACGCTACGCGGCATTCCTGGCAGCTCTCTGACTGCCAGCGGCTCACTCACCGAGCGGCCTGCCGCGGTCGCCGGCAGCCCATTTCGCGAGAATGCAACTATCCAATCGCTTATTGGATCAATTCGCCGGGATCCTGCCCGAGATACAACAAGCCCTGGAACCAGATCTTTTTCGCGAGCGCCAATTAACGCGAGCGCCAATTAATCGGCACACACTCGAATTACCGATGAACTCCACGCCTACTCGGGAACAGGAAAACGGCGGCCCGCGGCCTGAATAATGGCCGAAACGTACTGAGTCAATCCAATGCGGTGAGCAGATGCTTCTCGATCACCGTTCGATTTACCGGCGCAGGCAGGACGACACAGAACACGTCGTCTGCCGTCGACCCCCTCGTGGTGACCTTTGCCCACACGACATCGGCGCCGGCCCGTTCCAGCGCCGCCGCCAGCCGTGCCAGGAGGCCGGGGCGATCCGCAGCACGGACTTCGATGATCGGCCGGCCGGGCGTGCTGTCAAACCACAAGATTCGAGGCGGGGCCGCCGGACCGCTCACCGGCACCCCTGCGGGAACCTCACCGTAGGTGATCCGGTGCGATTCGTCGTGGCGTCGCTGCAACCCGGCGTGGACGTCGATACCGTCCGCGAGCGCCAGGCGGAACTGCTCACCGACGAGCTGGGCAACCGGCGGTGAGCCGAAGTGCGGAGACACCACGAACTCGGTGATCGCCGCCCCATGCCGAACATTGACCGTCGCGGCGTGCACCCGCAACGAATTCATCGCCAACACCCCCGCAGCCTTCGACAGCAGACCGCGCTGCGCGGGGGCGATCATGACCGCGCGGTAGCCGCGTCCGCCGGCGTCGCGGCGCAGGTCCACGTGTACGTCACCCGCTTTCGCCAGCAAGACGTACTCGGCGTCGATCGGGTCGGCCTGCGGTAGCGGCTCACCGGCCATGACGAGGCGGCAGCGCCGAACCAGGTCGGCGACCAGCGTTGCCTTCCAACCGTTCCATGTCTCCGGACCGGTTGCCAGCGCGTCGACCTCGGTCAACGCGTGCAGCACCTCGAGCGTCACCACGTCTCCGCCCAGCGCCGCCGCAACACCCGCGATGACGTCCGGATCATTGAGGTCGTGCCGGGTGACGACCTTCGACAGCAGCAAGTGGTGCGTCACCAAAGTGGAGAGCATCGTGACATCACTGGGCCACAGACCCAGCCGAGTACCGATCCGGGCCACCAGCTCAGCCCCGACCAGGCTGTGATCGCCACTGCGGCCTTTGCCGATGTCGTGCAGCAAGGCCGCGAGGACCAGCAGGTCGGGCCGCGCCACCTGGGTTGTGAACGCCTGAGCCCGGACCGCGGTCTCGATGAGATGTCGGTCGACGGTCCAGATGTGGACAGGGTCGCGGGGCGGCAGATCGCGGACAATCGCCCATTCCGGGAACAGCCGACCCCACAGCCCACTGCGATCCAGCGCTTCGATGGTTGTCACGGTTGCCGGGCCGGCGGCCAATACCACCAAAAGATCATCGAGAGCCTCCCGAGGCCACGGCTCCGGCAGCTCGGGCGGATCGCGGGCCAGGCGGCTCAATGCGGCTGACGCGATGGGCAATCCGGTGCGGGCAGACGCGGCCGCCACCCGCAACACCAGACCGGGATCGCGCTGCGGCCGGGCGTCGCGGGCCAGTACCACCTCTCCGGCGAATGCGACCACCCCGTCATCCAGCGGTCGCCGTAGCCGTGGCCGCACCGCTGCGATTCCGCGTCTCGGCAGTGCATTGGCAGCGATTCGCAGACCCGCGTCAACGCGATAACTGATGGTGCGAGCCGCATCCGACAGGCTGCGCGCCAATTCATACCGGTCGCCGATGTGCAACGCAGCACCGATCTCGTCGGCGTATTGGGCCATCAGCAGCTCGTGCCCGCGCCCGGAGACTCGATGCAACTCGGTACGGACGTCAAGCAGCCGGACGTAGGACGCATCGACCGAACCACCTGCGATCTCCGAACTGCAGACAGTCGCACGGTCCGCGAGTTGAGCGATCGCCAATGCGTTGAGCAACTGCACATCGCGCGACCCTCCGCGTCCGCATTTCAAGTCGGGCTCGACGCGATGCGCGATTTCGCCGCTACGCCGCCACCTCGCGTGCGTCGTTTCGACGAGTTCACCGTAGCGAGAACCGATTCCGTACCGCCACCGGTGGCGTACCTCGCGGATCAGTTGCGTCGAGAGCCACTCATCTCCGGCGATATGGCGCGCATCCAGCATGCCCAGGTTCGCAAGCAGATCAGCCCCGGCGACCTCGATAGCCTCGGCTACGGTACGCACGCTGTGGTCAAGGCGAACTCCTGCGTCCCACAGCGGATACCACAACAGCGCCGCAACCTTTTCGACTGCCTCGGCTGATTTGCCGTCGTGCAGTAGCAACAGGTCCAAGTCTGAGTGGGCTAGCAACTCGCACCGGCCCAGTGAACCGGTCGCCACGATTGCGAATCCGCTGTCTGCCACGATGCCGATCTCCGCCGCCTTCGCGGTCAACCAGCACTCGTGCAGCCGTCGCCACTCATCCCGCAGTCCAGCCGAATCCAGCCGGTCCGCGCTCTCTGAGCGAAGCGCTGCCCGTGCCCGCGCCAAATCAGTGGTCGTGCGGAAAGATCGCACTGACCGTGTTGCGGGCTGCCCTTCGCGTTGCGCCATCGCGGCCCACCGAGGTCAACTCGGGTCAGATCTCATAGGGCATCTGCTCCACGCTCACCGGTGCGGACCCGCATCACGGTTTCCACCGGGCTCACCCACACCTTGCCGTCGCCGATCTTTCCGGTGCGTGCCGCGCGCGCGATGATGTCCAGAATCTGTTCTACCGCAGCGTCCTCAACCAGGACCTCAACCCGTAACTTCGGCACGAAATCAACCGAATACTCCGCCCCCCGATAGACCTCGGTGTGGCCTTTCTGCCGCCCATAACCCCGAACTTCACTGACCGTTATGCCCTGCAGCCCCGCCTGTTCCAAGCCGGTCCTGATGCCGTCCAACGTGAAGGGCTTCACGATCGCGGTAATCAGCTTCATATTCACTTCTCTCCTCGGCGGAATGGACAGGACCCGGGCTGCCGCCGACCGCGAAGTCGTAGCCGCTTTCAGCATGTAGCGCTTCGTCGATGCCCGAGGCCTCAGCTTCCGCGCCCAGACGCAGTCCGATGGTGTATTTGACGATCCATGCCACGGCAGCCGTGCCCACCGCCGAATAGGCCGCAACGCTGCCCGCGCCGATGATCTGGCGCCACAACTGCTGCGTACCGCCGCCGTAGAGCAAGCCCGGAGATACGCCGGCACCACCGGCGATCGCAGCGGTCGCGGGCGCCGCCAAGAGACCCACCAGCACGGTACCGACGAACCCGCCGACCAGGTGTACGCCGACGACATCAAGCGAATCATCCAGGCCGAAACGGTATTTCAAGCCCACTGCCAAGGCGCAGGCGACGCCGGCAACGGCACCGATGGCCAGGGCGCCGACAACGTTTACCGAGGCGCACGACGGGGTGATGGCAACCAAACCGGCCACAATCCCCGACGCCGCACCCAGCGAGGTGGCATGCCCGTCTCGGATTCGCTCGGCCAACAGCCAACCGAGCATTGCCGCGGCGGCTGCCACCGTGGTGGTGATGAATGTCGACCCCGCGACACCGTTCGCGCTGACCGCCGACCCCGCATTGAACCCATACCAGCCGAACCACAGCATGGCCGCGCCGAGCATCACCAACGGGAGATTGTGCGGACGCATCGCCGCCGGCCAGCCGCTGCGCCTACCCAGAATGACCGCCAGTACCAACGCGGCGGTGCCGGCGTTGATATGCACCGCAGTGCCGCCGGCGAAGTCGATCGCATGCAGCTTGTTGGCGATCCAGCCACCGTGGGCCGCCGCCGCTCCGTCGAACGCGAACACCCAGTGCGCGACCGGAAAGTACACCACACTCACCCACAGAGCGGCGAACAGCAGCCAGCTTCCGAACCTCAACCGATCGGCAACCGCCCCGGAGATCAACGCCACCGTGATGATCGCGAACATCAACTGAAACGCGACAAAAACGTTCTGCGGCACGGTACCGACGACCGGAATCTCAACCGCCGAGCTGGTGCCGCCCGAACCGGCGGGCGCCGCATTGACACCGATTAGTCCCTTCAGGCCCCAGTAATCGGTAGGGCGGCCAAGCACATTGCCCACGTCCTCACCGAAGGCCAGCGAATACCCGTAGAGCACCCACAACACGGTCACCACACCCATGGCACTGACGCTCATCATGATCATGTTCAGCACACTTTTGACGCGCACCATCCCGCCGTAGAAGAACGCCAGACCGGGTGTCATCAGTAGCACCAGCGCGGCGCTCATCAGCATCCAGGCGGTATCGCCGGTGTCCGGCACCCCCAAAATCGGAAAACGATCCAAGTGTCCAGACCTCCTCGCCGACCCAGCTGCGCGATATGTAGATCAAGTTGGTCAAACAATGCGTAGTGGTTGTTTCGGCTGCAGCGCCGCGCTGTTGCGGACATGTCACAACCTGCTCACACCGCCGGGCTGCAATTCGGGCCGCGACAGCCGGATTCGGCTACAGATGGCGCAGTGCCAGGCGCGCGGCGTTGGCGCCGCACATGCCGTGCGCGCCTGGCCCCGGTGGGGTCGCCGCCGAGCAGATATAGGTGCCGGGAATTCCGGTGCTGTACGGCGAGAGTGTGACGCGCGGGCCAAAGGCCAACTGGCGAACATCTTTTGCGCCGGTCATGATGTCACCGCCGACGAAATTGGGGTTGTAGACCGCCATCTCGCCGGTGCTGCGCACGGCCTGACCGACGACGCGGTCACGGAAACCCGGGGCGAACCGCTCGATCTGGGCGATGATCGCCGCGGTGGCGTCCCCGGTGTAGCCGTGGGGCACGTGGGCGTAGGTCCACACCGGGTGCACATCGCCGACAGATCGCTGCGGGTCGGCCAGGTACTGCTGACCGACCAGGACGAACGGCCGCTCGGGCATGCGTCCGGCGTGGACGTCGCGTTCGGTGGCGGCCAGCTCGCGGTGCGTGCCGGCCAGGTGCACGGTGCCGGCCAGCCGGGCATCGTGGTTGGTCCACGGCACCCCGCCTTCGAGGGCGAAGTCGACTTTGAAGGCCCCCGGCCCCCGGCGGAACCGCCGGTAGGCCCGCGCCACCCGGCTCGGCAACCGGTCGCCGAGGATCTGCGCGACGGCGTCGGGGGCCAGGTCGAACAGCGTCACGTCGGCGGGCGGCAGCTGCGATGCCGAAGCCACCCGCACGCCGGTTTCGATGGTGCCGCCCAGTTCGATCAGCGCGGCGGCCATCGCGTCGGCGATCGCCTGCGATCCCCCCGCGGCCACGGCCCAGCCGTGCCGGTGGCCCGCGGTGAGGATGCCCAGCCCGATCGCCGAGGTCATCGGATAGTGCAGCGGCCGAAACGCGTGCGCGGCCACGCCGAGAAACAGCGCCCGTGCCTGCGGGGTACGAAACCAGCGGGCCAGCGCCGAGGCGGGCAGTGTCGTGGGGGCACCGAAGCGGGCCAGGGTCAGCGGGTGGTGCGGCAACCGCAGCAGCGGGCCCATGATGTCCTCGTTGAGCGCATCGAACCGAGCGACCGGACCGTCGAACAGACGTCGCCAGCGGCCGCCGTCGCGGCCCAGGCCGGCCGCGGTCTGCTCGACCGAGCGGTACAGCACCCCG
>NZ_LZMF01000142.1:0-24177 GCF_001673565.1 Mycolicibacter sinensis | reverse complement strand
CAGACGGCCGCGCCGCGGGCGCCGAAGCGGTGCTGGCGGCGTGCGGGGGCCGCTTGGACGGCGCGGTGCTGGCCGCCGGTATCGGACCCACGCCGCGGGCAGCGCCGCTGATCCTGCAAGTCAACTACTTCGGGGTCGTGGAGCTGCTGCAGGCGTGGCGTCCAGCACTGGCGGCCGGCGGCGCCGCCAAAGTCGTTGTCATCGCCAGCAATTCGGCCACCACGGTGCCGGCGGTGCCGCGGCCCGCGGTGCGCGCACTGCTGGCCGGCAAGGGCGCCAAAGCGGTGCGCCGGCTGCGCCCGTTCGGCCCGGGTGCACCCACGATGGCGTACGCGGCATCCAAGATCGCGGTCTCGCGCTGGGTGCGCCGCCAGGCAGTTGAGCCGACATGGGCCGGTGCGGGTATCCGGCTCAATGCCCTGGCGCCCGGTGCCATCATGACGCCGCTGCTGGAACGTCAGCTCGAAACCCCGGGGCAGGCCGCCGCGGTCCGCAAGTTCCCGGTCCCGGTGGGCGGGTTCGGCGACCCGGGACAGCTGGCCGACTGGATCCTGTTCATGCTGTCGGACGCCGCCGAATTCCTCTGCGGCAGCATCATCTTCGTCGACGGCGGCACCGACGCGTTCTTCCGGGCCGACGACTGGCCGCGTGCGGTGCCGGCACGCCGGGTGGGGAAGTACCTGCTGCGGATGAGGTCGTTCGCCAGGACGTCGAAGTCGTAGCGCTCAGACCGGTTCGACGGTCACCGGGATACCGTTTACCGCGCCGTTGCCCGACGGTTCGTCGATGAACGTGGGCGGCGCCAGGATGTTGTTGTTCACCCCCGGCGAGCCGTTGGCCACCGCCAGGCGGGTGCCGGGTTTGCCATGGCCCCAGCCGTGCGGCATCGACACCACCCCGGGTTTGATGGCATCGGTGACCTCGACCGGAACCTCCACGCGTCCGGTCGCCGACGCGACGACAGCGCAGTCCCCGGTGCGCAGGGCACGCGCCGCCGCGTCGTCGGGGTGCATCAGCAACGTGCAGCGGTCTCTGCCCTTCATCAGCGGCCCGAAGTTGTGCATCCAGGAATTGTTGGAGCGCAAGTGGCGCCGGCTGACCAGAACCAACTCGTCGGGCCGGCGATCCAGCCGCGCAGCCAGCCGCGGCAGGTCGTCGAGCAGATACTGCGGTGCCAGCCGAACTTTCGCCTCCGGGGTGCTCAGAATGCCGGGCAACTGGGGCACCATCGGGCCGAAGTCGATGCCGTCCGGCTCGGCTTTGACCTTCTCCAGAGTCAGCCCGCCCGGGTTCTCGCCGTACCGGTCACCGAACGGCCCGGTGCGCAGGGTCAGGTCGAGGATCCGTTCGGGGCCGCCGGACTCGTAGTGCTGACGGATCTCCGGTCCGGTCAAGCCCTGCAGGTAGCACAAGACGTCGAAGAAGCCGTCGTCGAGCGTGGTGACGTCGACGTCCTCGGCGGGGGTCCCGGTGCACAGGCCGGTGAGCCGGATCAGGATCTCCCACTCGTCGGGGCGGTCAGGGTCGTCGGGGCGAAAAACCGCGCGTGAGTAGTTGGTGATGCTGCTGACCGCGAATTGCAGCAGCAGGTCGTCGTGGTGCGGCTGTTCCAGCGGCGAGAGACCGGGCAGGAACACGTCGGCGTGCCGCGTGGTCTCGTTGAGCCAGCAGTCCACCGCGATCATCGCGTCCAGCATCGGCAACGCCGCATCGAGTTCGTGACCGGCGGGGCTGGACAACACCGGATTGCCCGCGACGGTGATCAGTGCCTTGACCTGGCCCTCGCCGGGGGTGGCGATCTCCTCGGCCAGACACGACACCGGGGTCTGCCCGAGTACCTCTTTGGCGCCCCGGACCCGGCTGCGCCACCGGCCGAACTCCGACCGGCCGCCTTCCAACCCGGGTAGCTGTTGGGTGGTCAGCGACCACGCCGTCGCACGCGGGAACATCGCACCGCCGCGGGTGTCGAAATGCCCGGTGAGGATGTTGACCACGTCGACGAGCCAGCTGGCGAGGGTGCCGAATTCCTGGGTGCACAACCCGATTCGGCCGTACACCACCGCCTTGTCGGTGCCGGCCAATTGCCGTGCCAGTAGGCGGATCCGGTCGGCGCTGATACCTGTCGCCGGGGCCACGCGCTGCGGCGACCAGTCCGCGGCGACCGCCCGCATGGTGTCGACGCCGTCGATGTACTCCCCGGCGGCTCCTAGTCGGACCAGGTCCTCGTCGAACAGCGTGTGGATCACCGCGAGCAGCAGCGCGGCGTCGGTGCCCGGGGTGATCGGCAGCCATTCATCGGCCTTGGCGGCGGTGGCGGTGCGCACCGGGTCGATGACGATCACGGTGCCGCGGTTGCGGATGTCGCTGATGAGCGCGTTGATGTTCGGGGCGGCCAGCAGCGAACCCTGCGACACCGCTGGGTTGGCGCCCATGATCACCAGCAGGTCGGTGTGCGCGATGTCCGGCACCGGGATGGCCCACCAGCCGCCGTACATCAGGTGGGAGGTCAGGTTTTTGGGCCATTGGTCCACCGTTCCCGACGAGTAGCTGGTCGGGATGCCCGACATTCCGAGCAGCATTCCGATGTAGCGGCCCAGCGAGAAGGTGTGCGCAGTCGGATTGCCGACGTAGGAACTCACGGCCTCGATGCCGTGTTCGGCGATGACGGGTTGCAGCAGCTCGGTGCAGCGGCGGAAGGCGGCCTCCCAGCTGACCTGCTGCCACTGGCCGTCCACCTTGATCATCGGCTCTCGGATGCGATCCGGGTCCTCGTGGACCGCACCGAGTGAGGCGCCTTTCGGGCAGAGGTGGCCGCGGCTCCAGACGTCGTCGCGGTTGCCATGGATTCGGGTGACGCGCCCGCCGTCGACGTGAACTTCCAAGCCGCACATGGCTTCACAGAGCGGACAGGTGACGAGGTGCCGGCCGTCCTCGCCGGTGTCGGCCAATTGGCGAGGCGTCATGTCGGGGAAACTAGGAGATTCGCGCTCTCACCGCTAGGGGTTGTCCCGCTGAGCGGACAACCTGGGTGTGCACGACGAGCGAAACCTATTATCTCATTCACTGAGACAATCGCTATTTCTCTCATGCCCTCATCAGTTAGCGTTTCGTCGCTGTGAACTCGATCACAGTCGAGGCCTTGGATGCCATAGAAACGGAGACTGTCATGCCGCACCTCGCCACCCGCTCTCTGATCACCGCCGGAGTCGTTCTGGCCGGGGCCACCGGGATCGCTGCCGCACCGGCCGTCGCGCCACCGCTGGAGGTCTTGGCGGCTGACATCCAGCTCACCGCCGGCGAAGCGAAGGACATCGTGCTGGAGTTCGTGCGGCACGGGACGTCGACGGACAATGTTCAGCTCATCAACGGCACGGTGGCGCCGGGGGCGCACCTGACCAGCGGCCCCAACTACCCGCTCGCCTACAACGGCGAACTGCAGGCCGAAGCGGTCGGGGACAAGCTGTACGGCATCTACGGTCCGAACGGCACCGACCCCGGTATCGACGGGATCTTCGCCTCGGGATTGGTCAGGACCCAGGAAACCGCGGCGCCGTTCGCCGGCCTGATGGGCATGAACGTCACGAACCTGTCGGGCCTCAACGAGATCAACGCCGGCATCTGGGAAGGCATCCAGTCCAGCAGCGGAGACGCGTTCAAGAACGTCGCCCTGTCGTACTTGGCCGCCCCCATGCTGTGGACCTACGGCCTGTACTCGGTGCCGCTGCTGGGATCGTCGGACTACAACGGGATGGCGTTCCAGGACCGGTTCAGTGAAGCGGTGCAACAGATCTACGACACCAGCATGAACGCCGAGGACCCCACCGACAAGGACGTGGCGTTCTCGCACGGCGGCTCAATCATGGTCTGGGTGATGATGAACGTGAAGAACCCGGATCCGTCGCTCATCCTTGAGCACCCGTTGTCGAACACCAGTCAGGTGGTGCTCGAGGGCAATCCCACCGACGGCTGGACCCTGGTCAGCTGGGACGGGATAGACGTCGCGCCCGCGGACACCGCGACGCAGCTCTTCGTCGCCTTCCGGGACCTGATGACGGTGCCCCAGATGGCGATGTTCCACATCGAGAAGGCACTGCTCAGCCTGGACCCGGACCAGATCACCAGCGCGTTCAGCACCGGTGCCACCGACGTCTGGAACGAGATGGTGCAGTTCCCCCAAACGGTGTGGAACATCCTCACGGATACGGTCGACCCGACCCCCGCCGCCGGCGTCGCCACCGACCTCGCCGGATCGGTGGGCGACCTCGCCGCGGCGATCTGAGGCCTTCGGGCCGTCACGGCTGTGCCCACCGCGCGACCGCAAGGCCGCCGGTGGGCACAGCGTCTGTCGAGAAAGCAGCGAGATGTCAAAACAAATGCGCGCCATCGTGATCGACTGCTTCGGTGGTCCCGAGGTGCTACGCGATGCACGCATCGAGCGGCCGATCGCACGGCCGGGCAATGTCGTGCTCAAAGTCGCCTACTGCGGCGTGAACCCCGCTGACTGGAAGGCGCGCGAGGGCTGGCTGTCGGCCTTCTTCGACTACCAGTTCCCGTTCGTACTCGGTTTCGACGCGGCCGGGGTGATCGCCGAGGTCGCCGATGGTGTGGCCGGACTGGCCGTCGGCGACCGGGTCGTCACTTCGTCGAACCAGGGACACGGCGAGCGCGGCACGTATGCCGAATTCGTGGCCTCGGACGCCGACCGGGTGGTCAAACTGCCGCAGCAGATTCCGTTCGCCACCGCCGCGGCGATTCCCACCGCCGCGGTCACCGCTTACGAAGCGGTCATGGAGGTGGGCCGCGCCGGTCCGGAAAAGCGCGTGCTCGTCCATGGCGGAGCCGGCGGAACCGGGAGCTTTGCCATCCAGATCGCCCGGATCGCCGGCGCGCAGGTCGCGACCACCTGCAGCCCGCGCAATGCGGACTATGTTCGCGGCCTCGGCGCCGAACGGGTCATCGACTACCACACCGAGGATGTGGTCGAAGCGACTCGGGCGTGGGCGCCGGACGGAGTCGACCTCGTCGTCGACACCGTCGGTCAGGGCACCCTGGTCGACGCGATCGAGGCGGTCGCACGCGGGGGGATCGTTGCTCCGATCGCGACCCTCATCGGTGATGAGCCGCACTGCGATCCAGACCGTGCCGGCGAACTCGGAGTCTCGGTGGTGCCGACGATGTCCAACCATCTGCGGCAGGGCCGGCAGCTGCGTGCGCTGGTCGAGCTGATGGCCGACGGCCGGCTCGTCGCACCGGAGATCACCACGATGCCGCTCGGCCAGGTCGCCGATGCCCACCGCCGTATTCAGGACGGCCACGTTCGGGGCAAGATCGTGCTGGCGGTCAACGAGGGACTCGGGCAATGAATTCGCCGGCACCCATCTGGGTTCTCGACGACATCACCGTCCGCGCCGGACAGGACCCGCAGATCGCCGAGTTGCTGCCTGTCCTCAACGCAGGCTTTCCACGCGTGGAGACGATGACCGGCTCGCAGGCGCGGGCGGCAGTGCGTGCCCGGCTGCAGCCCGCCGATCCGGAGCCGGTGGGCGGTGTCGAAGAGCGGACTGTACCCGGGCTCGGCGGAGCGATCCCGATCCGAATCTATTGGCCGGCCGAGCGTTCCGACAGCATGCTGCCCGTGGCGGTGTACGCGCACGGCGGCGGATTCGTCTTCTGCGACCTGGACTCGCACGACGGACTCTGCCGCGCCATGACGAACGGACTGGGCGCGGTGGTGGTATCGGTCGACTACCGGCTGGCGCCCGAGGCCCGCTGGCCGGCGGCCGCCGACGACGTATACGCGGCCACCTGCTGGGTGGCGCACAACGCCGAGGAGTTGCGCGCGGACCCCGGACGGCTCGTCATCGCCGGGGACAGCGCCGGGGGGAATCTGGCCGCGGTCACCGCGGTGATGGCTCGCGACCGCGGCGGACCGGACATCGCCTGTCAGGTCCTGCTCTACCCGGTGATCGCCGCGGACTTCACCACGGCTTCGTATCGGAGGTTCGGGGAAGGCTTCTACAACACCGCCGCGGCCATGGCCTGGTACTGGGACCAGTACGTGCCCCGCGTCACCGATCGCAGTCACCGCTACGCCTCGCCGATCCAGGACGTGCTCGTCGGGCTGCCGCCGGCCGTCGTGGTCACCGCGGGCTGCGACCCGCTGTGTTCTGAAGGCCAGGCTTACGCGGAGGCGTTGGCGGCCAGGGGGATTGCGACCACGCACCGGGCTTATCCGGGTGCCATCCATGGTTTTCTGACCATGCCGATGCTGCAGCTGGCGCAGCGCGCCCGACAGACGTTGTGGGCCGACATCGCCGGCGTCCTTGCCGGCTGATACCGCCCGTACCGCTCAGCGGGACTCCACGTTGAGTGGCGCGGCCGTGCTTCGCACACTTGACCAACCGACTGCCAGGGGAGAACAAGCGTGTCGCCAGTGACCAGCATCGCCGAGGTATCCGGGCGCGCTGCCGCGGCGATCTGCGGATACAAAGTGGGGCTGTCGGACGAAGCGTGCTACGGCCACCTGCTCACCGACATGATGGCCGACGACGGCGACACGGTGAAGCTGTCCGGGCGGTACCAGCCCCGCATCGAAGTCGATCTTGCGTTCGTGCTGGGCGACCGGCTGCCCGGCCGCCGCTGCACCGAGCGCGATGTGCTCGAAGCCACCGACTACGTCACCGCGGCGATCGCGGTGATCGACAGTCGTATCCAGGACCGGCGCATCGGTAGCCTCGACGCGATCGCGGACAACGCCTGCGCCGCGGGGGTCGTCCTGAGTGGACAGCGATGCCCACCGCGGACCCTGGATCTGACGGACGTCGACGTCCTGCTCTGTTCCGGCTACCCATGGCGTGAGGTGGTCGTCACCCGCGGCAACACCGGTGCGGTCCAGGGGAATCCGATGGCAGCGGTGGCCCGGCTGGCCCGCGCCCTCGCCCGGGCCGGGGCGCGCCTGGAGGCCGGTCACACCATCTTGTCCGGGGCGTGCACCCAAGCCTTTGACGTCTCCGTGGGCGATCGATTCCGCGCCGAAATGGCCGGTATCGGAGGCGTGTCGGTCGAGTTCTGGTGACTGTATTGATGCGGCGGTCCCAGCATCGCCTCTCCTTCGTCGAGGCTCGTGAACCGCCTCAGGCTTCGAGGACGTCGAATCCCTTGTAGCCGGCCTCGGCGACCCCGGCGATGATCTGGCCGTACACGCCGAATCCGCCGATGAAGGGCATGAAGACCCGCGGCCTGCCCGGGATGTTGGCGCCCAGGTACCACGAGTTCGCCTGCGTCATCAGGGTTCCCGCCGCCCGCTGCGAGCATTCCGCACCCCACTCGGCGGCCGCGTCGCGGCGTGCCTCGAGTGCGCTCGCGTCGTGGTCGGCCAGGTATCGGATGGCGTCGGCGATCCAGTCGACGTGCAGCTCCGAATGCAGCACCATGTTGGCCAGCACCGAGGGGCTGCCGGGACCGGTCAGATTGAACAGATTGGGGAAGCCGGGAATCCCCAAGCCCAAGTAGGTATTCGGGCCGTCGCGCCAGGCTTCGTTGAGTGTCTGGCCGTCGCGGCCGACGATCCGCAGCTTCTCGACCGATCCGGTCATCGCGTCGAAACCCGTCGCGAACACCAGCGCATCCAGTTCGTAGTACGCATCGCTGGTGTGCACGCCTGAAGCATCGATGCGCTGGATCGGCGTGGCCCGTAGGTTCACCAACGACACATTGTCGCGGTTGAAGGTCTGGAAATAGTTCGAGTCCGTGCAGATCCGTTTGGTGCCGATCGGGTGGTCCTTGGGAATCAGCAGTTCCGCCGTCGCGGGGTCGTCGATGACGGCGCGCACCTTCTCCTCCCAAAACACCCGCGCGGTGTCGTTGGCTTCGATGGAGGTGGCCTGGTCGGCGAAGGTCTTCGCAAACAGCACACCGCCCAGCTGCCAGCGCTTCTCGTAGGCTTCCCGGAGCTCGTCGGCGGAGGCTTCGACCGCCAACTTCGGGTGCGGTCGGTGCGGCGAACCGCCGCCGCTGTCCATCGACAGCCGCCGGCGTTCGGCGTAGCCGGCCTTCTGGGCTGCCCGGGTGGCGTCGTCGAGCGGGATATTGCCGGCCGGCACACTGTAATTCGCGGTGCGCTGGAACACGCTCAGGTGTGCTGCCTGCTCAGCGATGGGCGGGATCACCTGAATGCCGGAGGAGCCGGTGCCGATCACGCCGACCCGCTTGCCGGTGAAATCGACACCGTCATGCGGCCAGCGTCCGGTGTGATACACCTGCCCGCCAAAGGTATCCAGTCCATCGATCGCCGGGATGTTCGCGTTCGACAGCGGGCCCACCGCCAGCACGCAGAACTTCGCTGAAACCACGTCGCCGGCTTCGGTGCGGACCTCCCAGCGCAGCGTGGCCTCGTCGAGCACCATCTCGGTGACCCGGGTGCCGAACTTGATGTGCCGCCTCAGGTCGAAGCGATCCGCGACATGGTTGAGGTAGTCCAGGATCTCCGGCTGGGTGGCGTACTTCTCCGACCAGTCCCATTCCTGCTGCAGGTCGTCGTCGAACGAGTACGAGTAGTCGACGCTTTCGACATCGCAGCGCGCTCCGGGGTAGCGGTTCCAGTACCAGACGCCGCCCACGCCGTCGGCGGCCTCGAAGGCCTGCACCGACAGTCGGTCCCGACAAAAGCGGTGGATCGCATACAAGCCGCCGAAACCGGCACCGATCACCACGACGTCAACCGACCTATTCATCCCCAGCAAACTACCGGCGCCGTCGGGCCCTTGACCAGGGCTTGTCTCGCAGAGTGGGAATCGTCGAGGGTGGGGTCATCCGCTGTGGTTGTGTGAGCTCACGCCAGGACGGCTCATGATCGGCCGTAGAAAAGGAGCCTATTGAGATGAAACCGGATTCGGAGCGACTCGCTGGGGTGGTCGCGGTGGTCACCGGCGGCTCGCGCGGACTCGGTGCGGCATTCGCCCGCCGCATCGTCGGATCGGGCGGCAAGGTCGTCATCGCCGACCTGCTCGACGATGAGGGCAACCAGTTGGCCGCTGAACTCGGTACGGCCGCGCGCTACCTGCACCTGGATGTCACCGACACCGCGCAGTGGGCCGATGTGGTCTCCTACGCGAGCGCCGAATTCGGGGCCGTCAACGGGCTGGTCAACAATGCCGGCATCGCGACCGGGCAGTTCATCGAGCATGAACCCGTCGATCATTTCCGCACCGTGCTGGAGATCAACCTGGTCGGCGTGTTCAACGGCATGCAGGCCGTCATCGCTCCGATGCGTGCTGCCGGCGGCGGCTCGATCGTGAACATCTCCTCGGCGGCCGGCCTGATGGGCCTCCCGCTCACCGCCGGCTACGGAGCCTCCAAGTGGGGTGTGCGGGGGCTGACCAAGATCGCGGCGACAGAACTCGGCACCGACCGGATCAGGGTCAACTCCGTGCACCCCGGCATGACCTACACCCCGATGACCGCCGAAGTCGGGATCCAACTCGGTGAGGGAAACTATCCCAACACTCCGATGGGCCGGGTCGGCGTTCCCGAGGAAATCGCCGGTGCGGTCACCTACCTGCTCTCGGATGACGCCGCCTACGTCACCGGCGCCGAGATCGCCGTCGACGGCGGCTGGACTGCGGGTCCGACCGTCAAATACGCGATGGGCCAATAAGAAGGGGCGGGGTTTCAGCCTCGCAGCAGCGAGCCGGATGGGATCGTGGGGTCTGTGACAGCTGCCGGCAGTGCGGATCCGCCGACCTCGATGGTCGCCCGGGTCGCTCTGATCATGAACGTATTCGAGCCGGGGGAGTGCCTGCGGCTGGATCAAGTGGTGTCGCGCACCGGGCTGCCCCGGTCGTCGGTACATCGCATCCTCAGCCAGCTGCATTCGGCCGGCTTGCTGCGCCACCGTCCGGACGGGTACGGCCTGGCCGCCTCCGCGCTGCCGGTGACCCGGATGGTCGAGTACTCCCAGTTGCGTGCCGTCGCCTCGCGCACCCTGGAACGGCTGCACGCCGACACCGGACTGGTGGTCCACCTCGGCGTGCTGCTCGGCGGTGAAGTCGTGTATCTGGACAAGGTGGCCGGCCGCAGCGGAGTCGTGACGCCGACCAGGGTCGCCGGCCGGACCCCGGCCCATGCCAGCGCACTGGGCAAGACGATGCTTGCGCAGCTGCCGGCGGAGGAGGTTGACGCGGTGTTCAGCGGGCCGCTGAGCAAACTCACCCGGACCACGATTGTCGACCTGGCTACCCTGCACCATGAGCTGACCCGGATCCGGTCCCGTCACGGATTGGCTTACGACAACGAGGAATTAGCGGTCGGCCTGTGCAGTATCGCCGCACCGATCCGCATCGGCGAAGGCGAAGTGGCCGGCTTGTCACTGACCGGCGCCCTGCCGACACACCGCCTGCAGCGCACCGCACCCTTCGTCATGCGCGCCGTCGGCCGCATCTCGCACCATCTGGGCCGAGCTGATCCCGAAGCGGCGGTGCGCGGTTCGCAAGCCCCGGTGAGCGAAACCGACACCATGCTCTCGCGGGTGTTGCGCACCCTGACCTCCGACGCGTGGGTCTAGAAATACCCCGGGGTCACAAGATGAATTCGTCGACCTTCAAACCGAACTCGAACTGACCGACAACCGACAGCACCCGTTCGGCGTCGTTGGAGACGTGCATGCGGGCTGTCTGTACGTCACGCCAGACCCGGTCCACCAACCCGTCGAGGTCGGCTCCTGACCGCTCGACGAACCAGCGGATCAGCTGCACCGAACGTTCGAATGCCACCACCTGGTCACGGCGGCCGCGCAACAGCAACTCGGCGTCCGGGAACGCATCACTGGCGGCGCAGCTCATGAATTCGGCTAGATTGCGCCGCATTTGATGTATCGACAACTGCACGCCGGCACTCGCGGTGGCGATCGCATCCAGGGGCCCGGCGAGTTCCGGGGTGCGTGCGGCCAGCAGCCCCAGCGCGGCGCCGACCACCGGTACGGTCCCGGCATGGGTATACAGCACCGTCTGTGGAAGCCGGTACAGCGGCGCCAGCGTGGCGCGTGGCTGCTGGCTGACCCCCAACGTGCGGTAGTGCGGCACCATCGCTCCCGACACCACCACCTCGTCGGCGCCGATCCCGCGAAGTCCTACGCCATCCCAGTTCGACTCGATGGTGAAGTCCTCGCGCGGCACCAGCGCGACGGTGAAATCCTGTGCGGCGCCGTCCTCGCCGACCAGCACCGCGCCGGCCATCAGCCACGACGCGTGGTGCGCACCCGCGCAGCGACTCCACCGCCCGGAGAGGCGGAAGCCGCCGTTGACGTGTTCGAGCCGACCGGTCGGGGCGTAGGACTCGCACAACAACGCCCGCGGATCGGCGCCCCACACGTCGCGCTGGGCCTGTTCATCAAAGAGCGCAAGGTGCCAGGCGTGGACGCCGAGCATCGCCGCCAGCCACCCCGTCGAGGTGCACGCAGCGGCGATATCGCCACTGGCGGTCAGGTACACCTCGGGGTCGGCCTGCAGGCCCCCGAATGCGGTAGGCCGCAGCATCGCGAAGAAACCCGCGTCGTGCAGCCCGCGGATGATGTCCGGGTCGACGGCGCCGTTGCGGTCGACGTCGGCCGCCGCCTCCGCGATCGCCGGAAGCAGTGCGCGGACCGCCTCGACCGTCATGCGACTCCGAGGACGCGCTCCGAAAGCATGCGGTCAGACTAGTGAACCGTGGTCAACCGCAGCTTGGTTCGGTCAAACTTGGATACCATTCCTCATCGCGCACGAGGAGAGGTGGGAATGACCGGGCCGTCGGCACAGCACAGCGTCGTGCGTGAGATCGTCGACGCGGTGGCGCCGATCCTCGCCGTGGGCGACGAAAAGCAGCCGTCGACACCGCAATTGATCGCTGCGCTGCAGCAGCGTGGCGGATGGCAGATGCTGCAACCGGCGCGGTACGGCGGGCTGGCGGTGGCCGCCGACGAGTTCATCTCGGCGGTCTGGGAGCTGGCCGCGCTGGACGCATCGCTGGGCTGGCTCACCGCGATGTTCAACGCGGCGGCCGATGAAGTGGGCGGTCTGCCCGGCGCCGTGGCCGACGAGGTGTGGGGCGCCAACACGCAGGCGTTGATCGCGCCCGGCTACCGCCCGGAGGGGCGCCTGGCGGTCGGTGGCGACGACCTCCGATTGACCGGCTGCTGGCACTCGGTCGGCGGTGCGGACCTCGCCGATTGGTTGTTGTTGACCGCTGACGACGATGCCGGTGGCCGTTACCGGGTGCTGCTGCCCCGTGAGCAGGTGAGCACCACGCCGACCCGCAATCCGTCGGGACTCTTCGGGACCGACATCTGCGACGTCACCGCGGCTGACGTTGCCGTACCGGCACGCCGGATCTTCGAGTCTGGTTCGCCTATGGCCGGCGCGGGGGCGGCAGCGACGGTGGTCGGGGCAGCCGACGGGATGTGGCACCGGCACGTCCGGGAGATCCGCCAGCGTCTGTCGGCGTCCTACGGCGGTGAGGACGTGATGGATCGACCGTCGTCGACGATCCAGGTGGCCCGGGCCGCCTGCGACATCGACGCCGCCAAACTTCAGCTCACTGAAACGCTTGCGGGCACCGCCGAGGGCGCGGCGGCGTGGCAGCAGCTGCAGGCGGCCGCCCGGGCGCGGGAGGCGGCCGACGAACTACTGGCCGCCAGCAGGCGGCACGCGCTGGCGGCCTCGGACCCGATCACCCGGCTCTGGCAGGGTACGCACGCCTGCTTCCAGCTGACCACCCAGCTGCTGCACGGACTGTCAGACGGCCTTTTCGACTGACTCGGGCAGCGCGGGTGCCAGCGCCGCGAGCTCGGCGAGCGCTCTGGGCAGACCGTCGGCGATCTCCCAGGGGTCGGACACGTGGTCACCGCAGACCAGCGTGCAGATCGTCATCTGGTCCTCATAGCTCCACCCGGTGAAGTTCAGGCCCATCGGGAACACCACCGGGCCGGTCGAGATGAGCTTTTCGATCGGCGCTCCGGCCCAGTACAGCCGGCGCTGCGGTCCCCGCATGTTCGACGCGATCAGGCTAAACGTCGGCCGGCGGGTCATCCGCTCACTGACCAGCGGCAAGGCCCGCGAATAGAACCAGAACAGCGGCCAGTACTCCATCCAGTCGTGCTGCAGCAGCGCATCGCGCTCGGCCTGCACTTCGCGGGCCGTCGTGGTGGCGTCGGCGATGGCACGCAGCCGCTCGACCGGATCGGCGATGTCGGTCGCGAGCACCACGTTCCACCGCGCGACGTGGTTGCCCCACCCCGTCTCGGCGCCGGGGGGCCGCATTGACACCGGCACCACCGCGGTCAGCGTCTCGACGGGCAGTTCACCGTGGCGGTCCAGGAAATCGCGCAGCGCACCGCTGCAGACGGCCAGAAACACGTCGTTGACCGTGACACCGAAGGCCTTGCCGACATGTTTGATGGTCGCCATGTCGACGGTGTGATACGCGAACTTGCGGTCGGTGGTGAGCGGGGCGTTGAACCGGGTCCCGGGCGCGGAGAATGCGGCGGCATAGCCGGGCTTACCGGCCTTTTGGCGCCGGCGCATGATGCCGGCGACCCGCACGCTGCGGGTGATGATCCGGGGAAAGTTGAGCGCGGCGGTACCCTGGTGGCGCAGCACCATCGGCAGCCATGCCCGCAACGCCGGGCGCTGTTCGTCGGTCGGCGGACCGGGTCTCGATTGCCGAAGGGGCGCTTCGGGGTCCGTGCTGTAGATGGCCTCGAGCAGTCGCAGCGAGGCCATGCCGTCAGCGATGGCATGGTGCACCTTCAGCACGAAGGCAACCCGGCCGCCGGCCAGGCCGTCGACGTACCACAGCTGCCACGGCGGACGGCGGCGGTCGGTATCGGCCTCCAGGATGTCGCCGATGACCGCCGCGAGTTCCCGATCGCCGCCTGGCGCCGCGACGGTGGCGTGCTTGACGTGGTAGTCGAGGTCGATCTCCGACCGCGCGATCCACCACGGCCGGCCGAAGCCCAGCCGTGGCATCAGCAACTGCCATTGCAGTGGTTCGACGTGCTCCACCAGCGCGGGAATCGCCGCGCGAACCGTCGCGCGGGTGACCGGCTCGCGACCCTGACTCGGGTCGAGTACGACGGCTTTGATCGTGTACTGCGGTTGCACGTCGCTTTCCCACGCGAGGAAACTGTTGTCCTCACCCTTCAGGCGCCGCATTTCTCACCTCGCTGGCTGAAATTGACTGCTGTGTTTGTCGCGGTTGTCGCGCCACCTGACTGTGGCATGAGTCACTCTTACAGCGTCAGGTGTCGTAGGAGGCAAGTTGTCTCGGCTAGTGAGACGTACCGCTCCGGTTGCGGCAGCTGCCGCCATAGGGTGCACCTCGTGAAGCCAGCCACACCCCAGCCCACCACCGGCTCGATGAAGCGAGAGGTCGCCGACCGGATGAGTGCGGCCTTCGCATCGGTCGCCGCCGGTAACGGCAACGCGGCTGAGGTCCGGGCCAGCCTGAAGGCCAGTCGCCGGCCGGCCAAGCCGGTCCCGGTGGCTCGGGTCGAGGAACGGCTCATCCCCGGACCCGACGGCGAGGTGTCACTGCCGGTGCGGATCTACTTCCCCTTCGAGCCCTTCGCGGACGAACCCGCGCAGCGCCCACCGGTGCTTGTCTACTTCCACGGCGGCGGGTTCGTGCTGTGCGACCTCGACTCGCACGACTCGTGCTGCCGCCGCCTCGCCAATGGCGCTGGGGCGGTCGTGGTTTCGGTCGACTACCGGTTGGCGCCGGAATCTCCGTTCCCGGCCGCGGTGGACGACGCCTGGGCCGCCACCGAATGGGTGGCCGAACACGCCGACGAGCTCGGCGCCGACCCGGCGCGGCTGGTGATCGCCGGTGACAGCGCCGGAGGCAACCTGGCCGCGGTGATTTCCATGCTCGCCCGGGACCGCGGCGGGCCGGCGATCGCCTTCCAACTGCTGATCTATCCGGTCGTCGACCAGCGACGCAAATCGTCGACGCCCAGCAAGCAGACCGAAAACGGTGTGCTGACCGCGTCGCACATGCAGTGGTTCACCGAGCAGTACCTCGGGCGCGAAGGCGACCGTGCCAACGTGCTGGCCTCGCCGATCCTCGGCGACTTCACCGGACTGCCGCCCGCCCATGTGGTGACCGGCGCCTTGGACCCGTTGTGCGAGGAGGGTGAGGACTACGCGGGCCGGCTGCGCGGCGCGGGCGTTCGGGCCACCGTACGGCGCTATGAAGCCGGCTTCCACGGCTTTTTCAACCTGGCCGACCACCTGCCGGCTGCCCGCGAAGCCAATGACGACGTATGCGCCGTACTGCGTGATGCGTTGGGCAGCAAGTCCTCCTGAGACACCGACAACCGGAATCCGCGAAAGGGCCGCCATGAAACTGCACAACAGCCGGGCGCTGGTCACCGGTGCCAGCCGTGGGCTCGGCAAGCACATCGCCGAGGTACTGGTCGCACGCGGCGTCGACGTGGCGCTGGTGGCGCGGGACGGCGACGCGCTCGAGGTGTTGGCCAAAGAGCTGGACGGCAAGGCCTATCCGACCGATCTGGGCGATCCGGCGGCGGTGGAGGGTCTGATCGACCGGGTCGAGGTAGACGGCCCGGTCGACATTCTGGTCAACAACGCCGGCGTGGACCATGTCGGCCGGTTCCATGAAGTCACCCCCGAGCAGGTCCGTAACCTGTTGCAGGTCAACCTGGCAGCGCCGATGGAACTGTGCCGCCAGCTGATACCGCGCATGGTGGCGCGCGGCCGTGGCCACATCGTCAACGTGTCCTCGATGGGCGCCATCTCGCAGGGGCCCGGGCTGACGCTGTACGGCTCGTCGAAGGCCGGGCTGAGTCACTTCACCGCCGGCATCCGCGGGGAGCTGCGCGGCAAACCGGTCCGCACCACGCTGGTGCAGATCGGCGAGGTCAAGACCGACATGATCGACCACATCCGGGCATTCGGCCCGGCCCGCCGCACCATTGAGCGGTCTATCCGGTGGCGGATGATCCCGCGGGAGTCGTTGGACCCGGTGGCGGTTTCGGTGGCCATCGCCGAGGCGATCGAACGCAACCGCCGCCATGTCATACTGCCGCGCAACATCATTCCGATGGCGAAGTTCACCGAGTTCCCCCGCCGGGTTTCCGAACTCATGCTGACCGGTATCGACCAGGACAGCGACTGATGGCGGGCGTGGACTTATCCGGGAAGGTCGCGATCATCACCGGCGCCGCCCAGGGGCAGGGCGCCGCAGAGGCCCGCCTGTTCGCGGGCCTGGGCGCCCGGGTGGTGCTCACCGACGTCCTCGTCGACAAAGGCCGCGAGGTAGCCGCATCGATCGGCGATGCCGCCCGCTTCCTGGCGCACGATGTCGCCGATGAAAGTGGCTGGGCCACCGTGGTGGACACCGCCATCAGCGAATTCGGCCGCGTCGATGTGCTTGTCAACAATGCCGCGATCTGTCGCGTCGTCCCCTTGGTCGAACAGGGCGTGGACGGCTTCGAGACGATGCTGCGGGTCAATCTCATCGGGCCGTTCCTGGGCATGCAGGCGGTCGTCGACCCGATGAAGGCCGGCGGCGGCGGCTCCATCATCAACGTGTCCTCGCAGGCCGGCCTGCAGGGGCTGGCCGGGTACAGCGCCTACGGGGCGTCGAAATGGGGCCTGCGCGGCATGTCGAAGGTCGCCGCAATCGAGTTGGGGCCGTTCAACATCCGGGTCAACACCGTCTATCCCGGCATGATCGACACTCCGATGGTCGCGCACCTGGACGTCGAGCGCGGACCCGGCGGCCATCCCGGGGCGCCGCTGACCCGGGTCGGGGCTCCCGAAGAGGTCGCCGACGTCGTCGCCTTTCTCGGCTCGGACGCGTCGTCGTACATGACCGGTGCGGAACTGGCGGTGGACGGCGGCGCCAGCGCGGGCCGAATCCCGATCGTCCCGGCGTAAGCGTCTCGATGGAGGCCGAATGATGGTGGACTGGAACGAAGAATGTGACGTGCTGGTCGCGGGGTCCGGCGGCGGTGGCGTCACCGGTGCCTACACCGCGGCCCGAGAGGGACTCGACGTCATCCTGGTCGAGGCGACCGACAAGTTCGGCGGCACCACCGCCTATTCCGGTGGCGGCGGGGTGTGGTTTCCGTGCAACCCGGTGCTGTTGCGGGCCGGCACCGACGACACGATCGAGGACGCGCTGGAGTACTACCACGCGGTGGTTGGCGACCGCACTCCGCGGGAACTGCAGGAAACCTACGTGCGCGGCGGCGCGCCACTGATCGCCTACCTCGAGGAGGACCCCGCCCTGAAGTTCTCGGTGCTGCCGTGGCCCGACTACTTCGGCAAGGCGCCCAAGGCGCGCCTCGACGGCCAACGCCATATCGCGGCCAAGCCACTGGCCGTCGCCAAGGCGCCGGAACTGCGGGATCAGGTGCGCGGCCCGCTGGACACCGACCGGTTCGGCACCGAGCCGCCCGAGGACTACTTCATCGGCGGGCGGGCGTTGATCGCGCGGTTTCTCGCCGCAACCACGAAATATCAGGCGGCCTCGGTGCGGTTGAACACCGCCTTGGTCGAATTGGTGAGCGACGACAGCGGTGTGCTCGGCGCCGTCGTCGAGACCGCCGGACAGCGCCGCGCCATTCGGGCCCGCCGCGGGGTGCTGCTGGCCGCCGGCGGCTTCGAGGGCAACGACGCGATGCGCCAGCGCTACGGCGTGCCGGGCCTCGCGCGAGACACCATGGGGCCGTGGGGAAATCTCGGCCAGGCCCATGAGGCGGCGATCGCGATCGGCGCGGACACCGACCTGATGGACCAGGCCTGGTGGTCGCCCGGGATGACCCACCCAGACGGGCGCTCGGCGTTCGCGCTGTGGTTCACCGGCGGCATCTTCGTCGACCAGGACGGTCAGCGCTTCGTCAACGAATCCGCGGCCTACGACCGGATCGGCCGCGCCATCCTCGACCGGTTACGCGACGGGGCGATGACGTTGCCGTACTGGATGATCTACGACGACGCGCAGGGTCCGGTCCCGCCGGTCAAGGCGACCAACGTGTCGATGGCCGAACCGGAGCGCTACATCGAGGCGGGCCTGTGGCACACCGCCGACACCCTGGAGGAGCTGGCGGGTTTGATCGGTGTCCCGGCGGACAACCTGGTGGCGACGGTCAAGCGGTTCAACGCGTTTGTCGCCGCCGGCGTCGACGAGGACTTCGGACGCGGCGACGAGGCCTACGACCGAGCGTTCTCGGGCGGCGCCTCCCCGCTCGTCGCGCTCGAGCGCGCGCCGTTTCACGCGGCGGTGTTCGGCATCTCCGACCTGGGCACCAAGGGCGGGTTGCGCACCGACACCGCGGCACGGGTGCTGGACGCGGCGGGCAACCCGATCCCGGGCCTGTATGCGGCAGGCAACACCATGGCGGCGCCCAGCGGCACCGCCTATCCCGGCGGCGGCAACCCGATCGGGGCCAGCATGCTGTTCAGCCACCTGGCCGTGCGGGACATGCTGGGCCGGTAGGCCGAGCCGCCGATCTCGACGTTAGCGTGAGGTACATGACGACACAGCTGAGCCATCAGGACACCCTGCGCGAGGTCACCACCGAGCAGGGGGTGCTTCGCTACCACGAGGCCGGCGAGGGCCCGACGCTGCTGCTGCTGCACGGCTCCGGGCCGGGCGTCACCGGGTGGCGCAACTACCGTGGCGTGCTGCCGGCCTTCGCCGAGCACTTCCGCTGCCTGGTGCTGGAGTTCCCCGGCTTCGGGGTCAGCGACGACTTCGGCGGGCACCCGATGGTGACGGCGTTCGGCGCGGTGCCGGCCTTCGCCGAGGCGCTGGGTCTGGACCAGTTCAGCATCGTCGGCAACTCGATGGGCGGCGGCGTCGGCGTCAACTATGCGACCGCCAATCCGGACAAGGTGCGCAGGCTGGCGACGATCGGCGGCATCGGCACCAACCTGCTGACGCCGGGGCCCACGGAGGGTGTCCGGCTGCTGCAGGACTTCACCGACAACCCCAGCCGCGAATCGCTGGTGCGCTGGCTGGAGTCGATGGTCTACGACCCGGCAGTGGTGACCGAGGAGCTGATCGAGGAGCGCTGGGCGCTGGCCACCGACCCCGAGACACTGGCCAGCGCCCGACGGATGTACGGCAAGAAGGCGTACAGCGCGATGATGCAGATGATGGCGGCATCCAAGGCTCCGATGCCGTGGGCGATGCTGCACCGGGTGCAATGCCCGACGCTGGTGACCTGGGGTCGCGATGACCGGGTCAGCCCGCTGGACATGGCGCTGATCCCGATGCGCACCATCCCGAACGCCGAGGTGCACGTGTTTCCCAACTGCGGGCACTGGGCCATGATCGAGGCCAAGGAGGCCTTCACCCGGGTGGTGCTGGAATTTCTGACTCGCGACTAGTCAGCGGAGTCGACGCGATGTTTGCCCGGGCGAATCGCTGCGCTGAGTCGTGCGTTGGGGTTAATGTGCGGTTTCGTCGATGAAGAGGACTGGTGCAATGGCGCACTTGGCATGGGTGACCGCAGCATCGCTGGGTTTGCTGGTCGGATCGGCAGGGGTCGCGCAGGCCGACGACCAGGCGTTCCTGGAGCAGATTCCGCCACGCAACTACTTCTCGATGTGGAGTACCGACGCGAGTCGACTGGCCGGCGGTTACCAGATCTGCACGTCGATCAAGACCGGCACGCCGCCTAACGTGACCGCCGAGTCTTATAGGTTCGACGACGGCTGGGCGTGGGTGAACGCCGCGCAACGCGAGCTGTGTCCTGACACGCTCCAGGGGCAACCGGCTGCGCCGACCAGCTCGAACGCCGGTTGAATCTCGGAGCCTCCTGTCGGGATTGAACCGACGACATCCGCTTTACAAGAGCGACGCTCTACCACTGAGCTAAGGAGGCGGGTCTAGCCGGTGCCAGCCTAACGGGAGCCGGCCGCGGAACGTGAAGCCAGCCTCACTCGCACAGTCAGTGGCCTTCCGCCCCCGGGATGTCGGCGTCGATCACCCGCTGGGAGCGCACCGGCCGCGACGACGGGCGCCGGCCGGACCGGCGGGGCAGCAGCGGAATGCGCTCGGCGATATTGCTCAGTGGGTTGACCACCATCGTCAAGGCGATGACGGCCTCCTGCAGCGTCTCGATGGCCGGCTCCAGCGCCTCCATCCCCGGCGCCAGCCGGCTCAATGTGTCGGCGACGTTGGCCAGCTGCTCCAGTGGCCCGTTGCGGGCGGTGAGCTTGTCGATCAGCCCGCCCTCGGCCAGCAGCCGGTCGGCCAGACCGTCCTCGGAGAGCAGTCGCTCGATCAACCCGTCCTCGTCGGTGAGTTGATCCACCAGCCCGCCGGGCTGTAGCGCCCGCTGCAAGCCACCGCCCTCGGCAGTGAGGCGGTCGAGGACGCCGCCGGGCCCGGTCAGCTGATCGACCAGCCCGCCGGGGGCCAGCAACCGGTCCACCGGGCCGTCGGGGGCCAGCGCGCGCCCCAGCGGGGCGTCGTCGTCCATTAGCTTGGCCAGCCGGTTGGCCCGGGCGATGGTGTCCTCCAGCCCCAGCATGTGCGCCATGGAGTTGGCCGGTCCTTGAGTTGGGGACTCCCCGAGGGTCTGCCGGGCCAGCCCGAGCGCGGTGGTGGCGACGCCGAGCCCGGCGTCGGCGATCGACAGACCGATGCGCGCCGGCGCGGTCGATACGGCGATCAGCTGTCTGGCCAGGTTCATCTGGCCAGTGTATGGGCGATCCAGCACCGATATCAGGTAGTTTGATTGACAACAAACACACAGCTGATATCCAGTTCATTTTCACCCGACCACGAGGGAATTGACCCCATGGGAGCAACAGCTGCGCAAGACGCTGCGCCAGAGGCCCGGGTGCTGGTCGTCGACGACGAGACCAACATCGTCGAGCTGCTGTCGGTCAGCCTCAAATTCCAGGGGTTCGAGGTCTACACCGCCTCCAGCGGGCCGGCGGCGCTGGACCGTGCCCGGGAGGTGCGGCCCGACGCGGTGATCCTGGACGTCATGATGCCGGGGATGGACGGCTTCGGCGTGCTGCGCCGGCTGCGCGCCGACGGCATCGACGCCCCGGCGTTGTTCTTGACCGCGCGCGACTCGCTGCAGGACAAGATCACCGGCTTGACCCTTGGCGGCGACGACTACGTGACCAAGCCGTTCTCCCTGGAGGAGGTGGTGGCCCGGCTGCGGGTCATCCTGCGCCGGGCGGGCAAGGGTGCGGGGGAGCCGCGCAACTCGCGGCTGACCTTCGCCGACATCGAACTCGACGAGGACACCCACGAGGTATGGAAGGCCGGCCAGCCGGTGTCGCTGTCGCCGACCGAATTCACCTTGCTGCGCTATTTCGTGATCAACGCCGGCACCGTGCTGAGCAAGCCGAAGATCCTCGACCACGTCTGGCGCTACGACTTCGGCGGCGACGTCAACGTGGTCGAGTCCTATGTCTCCTATCTGCGCCGCAAGATCGATACCGGCGAGAAGCGCCTGCTGCATACGCTGCGCGGGGTGGGCTATGTGCTCCGCGAGCCGCGCTGAATCAATGTTGCCCGTGATGGCCGGCCGCTGGGTATAGGCGAAGAATATGGGCATGGTCAAGCCCCCTCGTGGTGTGCTGCCACTACGGGTCAGCATGGTCGCGGCCACCCTGGCGATGGTGGCCATCGGCTTGCTGGCACAGGGGTACGCCGTCACCACCATCCTGCGGCACCGGCTGATCAGCAGGATCGACGCCACGCTGATCGACGCGGCCCACGGCTGGGCGCTGGAGCAGCGTGGGCGGCCGCCGTCGAAGGAGGACGAGGATCCGAACACCGGCCGGCCGCCGACGAGCTTCTACGTCCGCGACGTCGACCCCGATGGCAGCGTCTGGACCGTCGTCAACGACCAGAACGCCGAGCCGCAGTTGCCGCCGGACAACGACGTGGGCTCGGTACCGGTGACGATCGGCTCGGTCGACGGGTCGGGCGTGCAATGGCGGGCGCTGTCGGTGCACGGTGAGAACGGCAGGCTGATCACCGTGGCCAGGGATCTTTCCGACCCCAAGGCCACGCTGCGCTATCTGGCCTGGTCGCGGGTGGCGATCGGTGTCGGGGTGCTGCTGGTGCTGGGGACCGCCGGTTATGTGGTGGTCAACCGCAGCCTGCGCCCGTTGACCGAAGTCGAGCAGACCGCCGCGGCGATCGCCGCCGGCCAGTTGGACCGCCGGGTGCCCGAGCGCGATCCGCGTACCGAAGTCGGACGACTCTCGCTGGCGCTCAACGGCATGCTGGCGCAGATTCAGCAGGCGGTGGCGTCCTCGGTGGCCTCGGCGGACAACGCGCGGGTCTCCGAGGAGCGGATGCGCCGGTTCATCACCGATGCCAGCCATGAGCTGCGCACACCGCTGACCACGATCCGCGGTTTCGCCGAGCTGTACCGCCAGGGCGCGGCCCGCGACGTCGAGCTGCTGATGTCGCGCATCGAAAGCGAAGCGAGCCGGATGGGCCTGCTGGTCGAGGATCTGCTGTTGCTGGCCCGGATGGATGCCCAGCGGCCCTTGGACCGGAACTGGGTCGACCTGCTGGTGCTGGCCACCGACGCCGTGCACGACGCGCGCGCCATCGCGCCGAATCGGACCGTCGAACTGGAGGTCTTCGACGGCCCGGGTACCCCGGAGGTGCTCGGTGACGAGGCCCGGCTGCGCCAGGTGCTGAGCAACCTGGTGTCCAACGCGCTGCAGCACACCCCCGAAGAGGCTGCGATCACCGTGCGGGTCGGCACCGACGGCGACGACGCGATCCTCGAGGTCGTCGACCAGGGGCCCGGGATGAGTGAACAGGACGTACAACGGGCCTTCGAGCGGTTCTTTCGCACCGACTCGTCGCGGGCGCGCGCCAGTGGCGGCACCGGGCTGGGACTCTCGATCGTCGACTCGCTGACCCGCGCGCATGGCGGCACCGTCACCGTGAGTTCCCCACCCGGCCAAGGCTGCACGTTTCGCGTCGCGGTGCCGCGTCTTGCCGACACGTCGGTCGACATAGCCGAGCTGCCCGTCGAGATTCGCTGAGCCTCAGCGCATTTCTGCCAGCGCGGCCTTGATCTTTGCTTGCGCCTCGTCGAGGGATTCCGGTGCCGGATTGCGGTCGACACCGGCAAAGCCGAAGTCGGACAAGCTGCGGGTCGGAAAGACGTGCACGTGCAGATGCGGGACCTCCAGGCCGGCGATGATCATCCCGGCGCGCTCGGTGTCGAACGCTGTGCACACCGCCTTGCCGATCCGCTGCGCCACGGCCATCACCTGAGCGAAGACGGCGCCGTCGACGTCCTGCCACTGGTCGATCTCGGCGCGCGGCACCACCAGCGTGTGGCCCTGGGTCATCGGTTCGATGGTCAGGAAACCGACGACGTCGTCGTCCTCGTAGACGAACCGGCCCGGCAGTTCCCGGTTGATGATCTTGGTGAAGACGGTGCTCATGGGTTTCAGCATATGCGCCGAGTCTCGGATTTAGCGGGGTGTGCTGCGTATTATCGAGAGCGAGCTGGTGCCGCCGGGCGCGGGCTCCACGCGCCATCGGTAGAGGAGATGAGATGTCAGCTGTCACAACATTTCTCAGTAGCCCCGAGGCGGTCGGCACCTGGGATCTGGATACCGGGCAGTCGAGTATTCGGTTCGAGAACGGCACGATGTGGGGCGCGCTGAAGGTGCGTGGCGCTTTCACCGATTTCTCCGGCAGCGGCGAGATCAAGGACGCCAAGACGGTGTCCGGCCGCGTCGACATCAAGGCTGCCTCGGTGAACACCGGCCTGGGTACCCGCGACCATGATCTGCGCCGGTCGAACTTCTTCGACACCGACCGCTACCCCGACATCACCGTCCAGGTCACCAGTGGGGAGCCGGCCGGCGGTGACGCCGCCCGGCTCAATGCCGAACTGACCGTCAAGGGGATCACCGGACCGTTGCCGCTCAAGGTGGACGTCACCCCGATCGGCGACGGGGCCGTGCGGCTGACCACCGAGACGACCGTCACCCGCAAGCAGTTCGCCGTGGAGGGCAACTTTTTGGGCATGGTCGGCAACCGGACCCGGCTCAAGGCCAGCCTGGTGTTCCGGAAGGCCTAACCCTTGCGTTGATGCGATGAAGGGGCGGGGCCTCCGCTCCTCGTGACGTTCCCGGCGGATGCTGGGGGTGTCACTACCAGTCA
>NZ_LZMF01000141.1:0-46538 GCF_001673565.1 Mycolicibacter sinensis | reverse complement strand
CGCAAACGCACCCGAATCCAAGACCGCGCCCACCGCATCAACTCCGAACGCGCACTCAACAAAGCCCCACCCTGACGAGCAGGCGGCAACTAGCTCTTGAAGGGCAGGATCTTGTTGAGCTGGTCGAGTTCCTTGCGCAGGTCGTGGATGAGTGCGGTGCCCCTGGCGGTGTGCGCCACGGCATGAATGCCGTCCTTGTGCTTGACCAACTCCGAGAGGTCCTGATGGGCGGCACGCACCGATTCCAGCGTGCGCGCGAGCAGGTCGGCGGTGGCCTGGGTGTCGTTTGCTTGCGTCACGGCATCGCAGCTTATCGCCTCACTCTGGGAACTGGGCGGAAACGGCGGGCGCAAATCTGCCGAACCCCGGCGACATCCGGCATAGTCTCTCGGCAACACACTGGGACGGGAAGGGAATGGCCGTGAAGCGCTACGTCACGGGTGGGCTGACCG
Source organism: Mycolicibacter sinensis (assembly GCF_001673565.1). GTDB lineage: Bacteria > Actinomycetota > Actinomycetes > Mycobacteriales > Mycobacteriaceae > Mycobacterium > Mycobacterium sinense_C. Next base: position 46,086 of record NZ_LZMF01000141.1, on the reverse strand, counting down.
CCGTGTTGGGGGCCGCGGCGCTGATGACCGGGTGGCTCGGCGCGGCGCCGGCGGCCCGTGCCGGGTGCCAGGACAATCCGCTGCTGTTCTTCTCCACCGCCCAGAAGTGCGATGGGCCACTTCAGCCCGACGGTAGCTGGCAGCGCTGCGTGATCTATTACTACGAGCCGCCGAAATCCCCGCCGTCGCAGCAGGACTGCCACCAGATGGGTCCGCTGGGCCGGCAGTACCCGTTCCACTCGTTCTATCAACCGGAGACCCACATCGGCCCCTAGCTGTGCTCAGCCGGCCCCCAGCGCGCTTCCGAGTGATCGGGCAGTAACACACGTCGAAGGCGTGCTTGAGGGCGCCGCTCAGAGAGCCCAGGTTGGCCGGGCTGCCCAGCAGGTAGCCGTCGGCGGACAGCATGCCGGCCGGCGACACCGCCAGCGCGGCGCTATGCATCTACACGTAGTCGGGTTTCAACACCTCCCAGACCGGGTTACCTACCGCCAAGCAGGTTTAGGCCTGCCATGTTCAAGGGCGGTTCGCACGGCCAGCCCGGAGGGAGTCGGGATATGGCCGAACGAGGTGCCGAACCCAACGTCCCACGAGGCCGTCGATTGTTTTTGCGAGCGGTGCGGCATCTGTTCAGTCCGTTGCGCCCTGACGATTACCTCGAGATGGTTAACCCGCTCTGGACGACCAAAGAGTTGCGCGGCAGGGTCGAGCGGGTCGAGCCGCAGGGCTCCGAAGCGGCCAGCGTACTGATTCGCCCAGGGTATGAGTGGCCGGGCCACAAGCCGGGCCAGTATGTACGGCTTGGTTTGGTCATCGACGGCCGGTACCACTGGCGCGCATATTCGCTGACTTCGGATCCGCAGCCAGAGGACGGGCTGATCAGCGTCACGCCCAAGGCGGTGGACAGCGGCGTGGTGTCGCCGTACCTGGTCCGGAAAATTCAGCCCGGAGAGCTGGTACGGCTCGGCGAAATAGAGGGCGTCTTCACCCTGCCCGAGCCGCTGCCCGCGAAAATGCTGTTCATCAGCGCCGGCAGCGGCATCACGCCGATCATCAGCATGCTGCGCAGCCTGGATCACCGCGGTGAGCTGGACGACGTGGTGGTGTTTCATTCCGCCCGCACCCGCGAGCAGGTGATGTTCCTGCCGGTACTGGAAGATCTCGACCGCCGCCACGAACACATGCGGCTGGATCTGCGGCTCACGGCCGAACGCGGCCGGTTGTCGCCGAGCGACTTGGACGAGTTGTGTCCGGACTGGCGCGAACGCGAAGCGTTCTGTTCGGGTCCGGGCGAATTGCTCGATGCGATGATCCAGCACTGGGAGGACAACGGCGACCCTGATCGGCTGCACTATGAGCGGTTCCAGCCGAAGATCGGCGGCAACGCCGGCGCAGGCGAAGGGGGCAAGGTTGCCTTCCTCGAAAGCGAGACTGCTGTCGAATGCGATGGAGGCACACCCATTCTGGAAGCCGGCGAACAAGCCGGTCTGAACCTCGCGTACGGCTGCCGAATCGGCATCTGCCACACCTGTGTTGGGAGGTTGAAGTCCGGCAAGGTGCGCGACCTGCGTTCCGGGGATGTCAGCGAGCCGATCGGACAAGACGTGCGGATCTGTATCCACACTGCCGAAGGTGACGTCGAACTCGAACTGTGATCGAAGGGAGCCACAGTGACCACTACCGCGGAGAGCCCGCTCGCCCGTCTGAGCGAGCAGGAACTGGAAAAACTTGCCAAAGAGTTCGATGCGATCCACGACGAGGTTTTCGCTGAGCTCGGTGATCGCGACCGCCACTACATCAAGACGGTGATTTCGGTGCAGCGCCAGATCGTCGTGGCCGGACGTGTGCTGTTGCTGGCATCGCGGTCAAGAACTGCGTGGGTGCTCGGCACGGCATGTCTGAGTATGGCCAAAATCTTGGAGAACATGGAACTCGGCCACAACATCATGCACGGCCAATGGGATTGGATGAACGACCCAGACGTCCATTCCTCGGTGTGGGACTGGGACACCGCCTCAACGGCGAAAGCGTGGAAACACTCGCATAACTACATCCATCACACCTACACCAACATCCGGGGCAAGGATCGCGATCTCGGCTACGAGATAATGAGGATCGACCCGAATCAGCCGTGGCATCCGGTCTGGCTCGCCCAACCACTGTTCAACTTTTTGCTGACGATTTTGTTCGAATGGGGCGTGGCCGTTCACGATATCGACTTCCGCGCCGCACAGCGCGGTGAGAAGCCGTGGTCGGAGGTGCGCCAAGAGCTCAAGGGAATCCGAGGTAAGGCGCGCGCGCAGATTGTCAAGGACTATCTCGGCTGGCCGGCGATCAGCGCCGGCGCGTTTGCCTTGGCCCAGCTGGCCCTCCGTGGCCGAATTGATCAGCCGGCGAAGTCGCGTGTCGGCCGGCGGCTTCGGAAGATCTCGAGCAAGGGCCGGATCGGCGCCACGGCGAATATGCTGGATCGGCTGTTGCCGGGTGTCGAAAGTACCTATTTGCGCACCCTGGCCGCCGACGCACTGGCTAATCTCATCCGCAATGTGTGGGCTCACGCCATCATTTTCTGCGGGCATTTCCCCGACCAGACTTACACATTCAGCGAAGAGGAAGTGGAGAACGAGACCCGCGGCGGGTGGTACGTCCGCCAGTTGATCGGCGCAGCCAACATCGAGGGCAGTCCGCTGTTCCACGTCATCAGCGGCAACTTGGGTTACCAAGTCGAACACCATCTGTATCCGGACATGCCCAGTAGCCGGTACTCCGAGATCGCGCCCAGGATCAAGGATATCTGCGAGCGCTACGCGTTGCCCTACAACTCCGGGCGGTTCTCCAAACAGTGGCTTACGGTGCACCGCAGTATCTTCCGGTTGGCATTCCCAGGCGGGAAACCTCGGCCGAAGCCTGGGCCATACCACAGCCCCGAGCGGAGAACCGGCCCCGGCGGCCCCAGCGAGGCCAGCCGATTCCGTGACCGACTACCCGCCGAACACCCTGATGCCGGGCCGGAACACGACTACGGCGGTGTCGAGGTGCAGCCGCCACCGCGTGGCAACGCCTAGCGCGGCGACCGCACTCAGTGCGGTGGACGCATCGCCCAACGGCTTCCGGGTCCGCTCACATCGATCCCATCAATTGCGCCGCGACCGTTGCGCCGAGGTTCCAGCACGCCTCGATATCGGCCTTGGTGGGCTTGCCGGACACCACGACGTAGTCGGCGGCCTTCACCCACCCCAGGCCGGTCGTGATGGAGTCGACGGCACGTTCGGCTCCCTCGGTGCCTTCGTTGCCGTGCAGATACAGCCCGAAGGGCCGGCCGCGGGTCGAATCCAGGATCGGGTAGTAACACACGTCGAAGGCGTGCTTGAGGGCGCCGCTCAGATAGCCCAGGTTGGCCGGGCTGCCCAGCAGGTAGCCATCGGCGGACAGCATGTCGGCCGGCGACACCGCCAACGCCGCGCGGCGCACCACCTCGACCCCCTCGATCTCGGGATCGGTCGCCCCGGACAACACGGCCTCGAACATGGCCTGGCAGTACGGCGACGGCGTGTGGTGAACGATCAACAGGGTCTTGCTCATCGGCTGTCCTGCAGCCGGACCGCGGTCTTCATGGTCTCCCGCGCGCGGCGCCGGTCCCCGGCGTACTCGTAGGCGCGGGCCAGCCGGTACCAGCGCCGCCAGTTATCCGGGTCGGCGTCGAGTTCGGCGCGCACCGTGTGGAATAGGGCATCAGCGGCGTCGCGTTCGATACGACCCGACGGCCGTCGCGGCAACGCGCTGGCGTCAAGTTCCATACCGTCGTCGGCGATCAGCCGGGACAGCCGCTGATGGGCGAAGCCGTCGCGCAGGGTGGCGATCATCGCCCACAGGCCGATGAACGGCATGACCAGCAGCGCCAGCCCCAACCCGACCGCGGGCGCCGAGCCGGACGTGATCAGCAGCACCGCGATGCGGCCCAAGAACACCAGATACATCAACAGTGCCAGGCACATGAAGGCGATGAGTGCCTTCATCCGGGCGGCCGCCGACACTGTGACCACGCCTACTGCAGGTCGAGGAGGGGTTCGAGGCCGATCGTCAGGCCCGGGAATTCGGCGACGCGCCGCACCGCCAGCAGCACCCCCGGAACGAACGACGTCCGGTCGATGCTGTCGTGGCGGATGGTGAGCGTCTCGCCCAGGGTGCCGAACAGCACCTCCTGGTGGGCGACCAGCCCGGCCAGACGTACCGAATGCACCGGAACGCCGTCCACGTCGGCGCCGCGCGCTCCCGGCAGGCCGGTGCTGGTCGCATCGGGGTTGGGCGGCAGACCTTTTCGGGCCTCGGCGATCAGCGCGGCGGTGCGGCTGGCGGTGCCCGACGGCGCATCGGCCTTCTGCGGGTGGTGCAGCTCGATGACCTCCACCGATTCGAAGAACCTGGCGGCCTGCACCGCGAAGTGCATCGACAGCACCGCGCCGATGGCGAAGTTGGGTGCGATCAGCACCGACGCACCGGGTTTGGCCGCCAACCAGGAGCGGACCTGGTCGAGCCGCTCGGCGGTGAATCCGGTGGTGCCGACCACCGCATGAATCCCGTTGTCGATCAAGAACTTCAGATTGTCCATCACGACGTCCGGGTGGGTGAAGTCGATCACGACCTCGGTGTCGCCGGCGGTCAGCAGGCTCAGCTCGTCACCGGCGTCGACCTCCGCGGACAGGGTCAGATCATCGGCGGCGCGCACCGCCGCAACCATCGTGGCACCGACTTTGCCCTTGGCGCCCAGCACTGCTACCCGCATGGCTGCCACCCTAGCGGGGACTGCGAGCGCGGCGAAGCCGGGCGCAGCGGGCCGCCGCCCTCAACACGGCAGCAAGCGTCAGGACACCTCCCGGCGGGCCTCCTCGGGCCGATCGGCTGCGGCCAGGCGCTCGGCCACGAACCGGCACATGAGATCGAACGCCGCCCGACTGTCCGGCAGAAAGGGGAACAACGCCGGGAATGCGTGCAGTTGGCGCGCCCACACCTCCAGACGGCTGGGCCGGCCCAGCCGCTGCAGCACGGCGTGCAGCCGTTCGGCATCGCAGCGCAGAATCTCCGACTCGGCCGCGATCAGCAGGGCCGGCGGCATGGTCTCCAGCCGGCCGTTGATCGGCGACAGATCGTGGCGCAGCTTCGCCGAGGGGCACACCAGATCGATGATGTCGGGCAGCACCGCCGGTATCCCGAACGCGTCGGCGCGCAAATTGCTGTGCGTCGTGCGCGCGACCCCGTCGAGCTCCAGCAGCGGCGAGATCCCGATCACCCCGGCCGGGGCCGGCAGGCCACGCTGCTGGCCGGTCAGCGCGGTCGCGAATGCCAAAAACCCACCGGCGGAGTCCCCGGCGAGCACCGTTTTGTCCGGGTCGGCGCCGAGGCCGAGCAGCCACCGGTAGGCGCCGATGCAATCGTCCACCGATCCGTCCACCGTCACCTGCGGGTACTGCCGGTAGTCGACGTGAACGACCGGCAGCCCGGTGCGTCGGGCGAGCTTGGCCACCACATGCAGGTGAGTGTCCAGGCCCCCGGTGACGAAGCCGCCGCCGTGGAAATACAGGATGGCGCCGTCGGCGAACGCCTCGCCCAGGGCCCGGCCGCGATCAGACGCGCGGACAACCTCAATCGGGACGTCGGCGCCCGCACCGCGAACGAAGCCCACTCCCACGAACGGCCGGACCCGTTGCAGCTTGGCGACGGTGTTGATCCGGCGGCCCACCGTGGTCACCCGGCCGGCGACCGTTCCGCTGCCGGCGTGCAGCACCAGCCGCCGCAGCAGGCGCGGGGTGACGGCGTTGGCGACCCCGTAGATCAGCTTGGCGGGCAGGCTTGCGCGATGAAGTGAAGCGGCTCCGAGCATCCGGGCAGTCTAGGGGGATGCCTAGAGGAACGCGCCGTGATTTGCCGAAACCGCCTGGAAGTTAACGCCAATTCGCTCAGGCGTCGATGACGATCCGGCCGCCGCGGGCCCGGGATACGCAGACCAGCATCTCGTCGCACTCCTCCGCGGTGCGTCCTCGCCGGTCGACATCACCGGAGACCACCTTGACCTTGCAGGTGCCGCAGAACCCCTGCCGACATGAGCAGGCGGTGGTCGGGTCGGCGTCGAGCATCACATCCAGCGCCGAACGGTCCGCCGGGATCAGCAGCAATCGCCGCGAGCGGGCCAGCTCGAGTTCGAAGGGCACGCCGTCGACGACTGGCGGCGGGCTGAACCGCTCGTAGTGCAGCGGCGCATCGGCGTGTTCGTTGCGGGTGGCGCGCACCGCTTCGAGCATCGCGGTCGGCCCGCACACATACACCGCGGTCTGCGGACCGGCATCGGCCAGCAGTTCGTCGGTGCCGGCGAACCGCCCGTGTTCGTCGTCGGCCCATACCGTGACGCGCTCGGAATCCACCGCCAGCACCTCGTCGAGCAGCGGCATGTCGGCCCGGCTGCGGCCGGCATACACGGCGCGCCAATTGATTCGGCGCTGCGCGGCCTCGCGCAGCATCGGCAGCATCGGGGTTACCCCGATCCCGCCGATGACGAATAGCACGTCGCTCTCATCGGTGCCGAGATAGAACGCGTTGCGCGGACCCTCGAACACCAAGGTGTCGCCCACAGCGTAGGACTCGTGCATCTCCACCGACCCGCCGCCACCGTCGTCGAGCCGCCGCACCGCGATGCGGTACTCGGTGCGTCGGCCGGGCACCCCGCACAGCGAGTACTGGCGGCGACGGCCCGACGGCAGCTGCACGTCGATATGACCGCCCGGAGTCCAGGACGGCAGCAGGCCGTGAGGGTCGGCGATCGTCAGCGCCACGACGTCCGGGGTCAGCATCTCCCGCTTGGTGACGACCGCGGCGATGGTCCGCGAGACCGGCGCGACCCGCGACGGCTTCCACCTCGACAGCCCCGAGATGCCGCTGAAGATCGTCACCGATCCCCAGAGCAGGCTGAAGAACCGGTCATGTTTGCGCCGGCCGTAGAGGTCCGGGGGTCGCGAACGCCAGATGTCTTGCGGCATTTCAGCTTTGCCGGATCTCAGGGATGTCGGTGTCGGGAGCGTCTGCGCTGCCGGCCACATGCTGGTCCACCCATTCGCCGGTGAGCCGGGCGATCACCTCGGGGCGGTCGGTCACCACCCAGTGCCCACCGTCGATGTCGAGCACCCGGTTGCGCGGCGGGATCGCACCGGTGAACCGCTGCAGGGCGGGGCTGACGAACAGGTCCAGGCGCGGTGCGAGCACCTGGACGGCCACCTCGGTGGAGGGCAGCGGCACGGATGGCTTCATCATCGGTCGCGGCATGTTCGCCCGGTAGAGGTTGAGGCCGTTGACGTAGTCGTTCTCCGCACGGTGGGTGGCCCGACGCGGGCCGCCGGAGTGGCCGATCCGCTCCAGCGTCTCGATGAGTCTGCCGCCGAATCCGGACCGGAACAGCGCCTCGGGCAACCGCGGGGTCAAAAACAGCCAGATGTAGGTCGACTCCAGCAACTGCCGGACCACATCCGCGAACGCCCGCAGGCTGCGCGGCGACCGCAGGAACCGGCCGGCGTACTCCAGATGGGGCCCCGAAATCGAGGTGTAGGAACCGATTTTGGCTGCCACGGCGGCGTCGGTCACCGCCGCCCAGCCCTGAATGGAACCCCAGTCGTGGGCCAGCAGATGGACCTGTTCGACCCCCAGGTGCTCGATCACCGCACCGATGTCGTCGACCAGCTGAGGCAGCCGGTAGCCCGACCTGTCCGCCGGCGCCGCGGACGCGCCCGCACCGCGCACGTCGTAGGCGACGACGTTGTAGCGGCCCGTCTCGACGAGCTCCTCGGCCACCGCATCCCACACGTGGTGGTTGTCCGGGTAGCCGTGAACGGCCAGGATCGTCGGCCGCCTCGGGTCCAAGTCGGTGTAGGCGTGCACCGCCAGCGTGACGCCGTCGGATGCGGTGAGAGTGCTCATGTGGCCCCTGTTGTCGGTGGTCAGTGCGTGGCGCGGGCGGCGGGCGAAATGGCCAGATAGTTGACCGCTTTCTCGACCCCGCCGAGTTGGGCCGGGTGAAAGCCCGGCCGGTAGTAGGAGGCGATGGCGGGCATGAATTCGAACGGAGCGGGAACCAGTCCACGCCGCGAGACCGTGAACCAGTCCCGCCAGCGCGGCTTGGTTCCGGCCGGCAATTGCGGGTCCGCCTTGTACATGAACCGCAGGCCGCGCACCCATAGCCACAGCATCATCGGCGTGACGATCAACTGGGTGCGCACCTGCCGGAAGTATCCGGCCCGCAGGTGCTTCATCACGTCGAAGGCGACGGCCTTGTGCTCGACCTCTTCGGCGCCGTGCCAGCGCAGCATGTCCAGCATCGCCGGATGGGCGCCGACCGCATCCAGCGCGGGGCTGTCGAGGACCCACTCCCCCAGGATCGCCGTGTAGTGCTCGACGGCGGCGACCAGCGCCACCCGTTCCAGCAGCCAGCGCTGCTGGCGGCGCTGGCTCCAGTGCGGTCGGTCGCCGAGCAGGCGAGCGAACAGCCACTTGATCTGGGCGGTGAACGGTGACATGTCGATGCCGCGGGCGGCCAGCGCCTCGACGACGCCGGTGTGCGCCTGCGCGTGGGTGGCCTCCTGCCCGATGAACCCCTGGACGTCGAGGCGCAGTTGGTCGTCTTTGATCAAGGGCAGCGCCTGCTTGAACACCTCGACGAAGAACTCCTCGCCGGCGGGCAGCAATAGGTGCAGCACGTTGCAGAAATGGGTGGCGAAGGGTTCCCCGGGCAGGTAGTGCACCGGCAGGTCCGACCAGTCGAATCCGACGTCACGGGCCTGTAGGACGATCCGCTCGTGGTCCAGTGAGCCGTCATGCGGGCCCGCGGCGCTGTCGTCGACCTTGAGCATGTCAACCCCCATCACGTTTACAAAGAAGCATACTTTGTCTTTGCCTTGGACAGATGATCAGCCAGGGTACAACGATACCACCGGTACTGCCTACATTGAACGCGCCGGAGGGATGGATGGACCAGAGCAACCGGGCCCGACCGGATCAGCCCGGCGCCAATGCCGCCACGATGTCGGCGGCCGGCGCCCCGCGGACCGTCCGGTAGGCGGTCCCAGCCCACAGGCTGGTCCCGTGCGGGTCATCCATCGCCACCGCCGCTGCCCGGATCGGTTTGGTCATGTGGTTGATCTCCGGGTACCCCACCGGCGCCACGTTGTCGAAGGTCCGGGTGAAGTCGTTCTCCAGTCCGCGCGCGTAGCGGCCCGAGAACGCACACGTCACCGTGGTGTTGATGAACTCCGGGTTGGTCAGCGCCGCACGGTGCGTCGGGTTGGTACCCGCCTCGTCCGCCAGCAACAGTGCGGTACCGACCTGGGCGGCCACCGCACCCCGTCCCAGCACCCCGGCCACATCGCCCGCGGTGCCCAGACCACCGGCCGCCACCAGCGGGACGTCACCGTGGGCGTGGCCGATCTCGGCCAGCAGATCCTCGAGCGGCTCGCTGCCCGGCCGCACGTCGGGCGCGAAGCTGCCACGGTGCCCGCCGGCGCCAGGGCCCTGCACCACCAACGCGTCGGCGCCGTGCGCCACCGCGATACCGGCCTCGTACGCCGAGGTCACCGTGACCAGAGTCATGATGCGCAGCGCCCGCAGCCTCGCCAGGTCCTCCGGCGCCGGGGTCCCGAACGTGAACGACACCACCGTGGGCCGTAGGTCGGCGATCACGTCGAGCTTCTCCGGCCAGCAGTCGTCGTCGCCGAAGCGGGGCCGGCCCAGTTCGACGCCGTAATGCTCGGCCAGTGGTTCGAGCAGATCGGCATACTCGTCGAGCAGCACCATATCGGCATCACTGGGTTGCGGCACAAACAGATTGGCCCCGATCGGGCCGGCCGTGGCGCTGCGTGCCGCGGTGATGTCGTCGGCCAACTGTTGTGGGGTGCGGTAACCGCCGGCGACGAAACCCAGCCCGCCCGCCTGCGACACGGCGGCCGCCAGCGCCGGTGTGCTGGGACCGCCGGCCATCGGCGCACCGAGCAGTGGGACCGCGAGTTCGGAGAAGCTGAAAGCCATCCCCCTAGCCTGCCATCAACCGGCCAGTGCCCGCAGCCGGCGGGGGAGCGCCCCCTTCGATCGGTAGGGACCGAGCACCGCCACCCCGTAGGGCCCGCCCAACAGTCGGTGCGCCACCGCGTTGACCTCGTCGAGGGTGACCGCGGACAGCTCCCGCAGGGTACGGGAGATGGGGCGGTGCCGTCCGTAGTTCAGTTCGGTACGGCCGAGCCGGTTCATCCGCGAACCCGAATCCTCCAGTCCCAGAACCAGTCCGCCGCGCAAGGATCCCTTGGCGATCCGGCACTCCTCGGCGGTGATGCCGTCGCGCGCGACCGAGTCGAGCACCTCGGTGGTCACCGCCGCCACCTCGGCGAACCGCTCCGGCTGGCAGGCGGTGTAGACCGACAGTGCACCCGCGTCGGCGAAGGTGTCCACCGACGAGTAGATCGAGTACGCCAGCCCGCGCGATTCCCGAACCTGTTGGAACAACCGCGAACTCAACCCCCCGCCGAGGGCGGTGTTGAGCACTGCCAGCGCCTGACGGTGCGGCCAGTGCCGCCCGGGGGCGCGCACCCCCAGCGACATGTGGGTCTGGTCGGCGTCCCGGTTAACCAACGTCAGCCCCGGAGAACCCGGGATCCGGGCGGTCCCCCGCCGCGGGGTAGCGGGCCGCTGACCGCGAACCAGCCGATGCCCGAAGTGTTCTCGGACCAGCGCCACCACGGTGTCGTGATCGACGTTGCCGGCCACCGCCACCACCATGCGCTCCGGGGTGTAGCGACGCTGGTGAAACGAGCGCAGCTGGGCGCGGGTCATCGCCGACACCGATTCGACATTGCCGATCACCGGCCGTCCGATCGGATGGTCGCCGAACAGCGTCGACAAGAACACGTCGCCCAGCGCGTCCTCGGGATCGTCGTCGCGCATCGCGAGTTCTTCGAGGACCACGTCGCGCTCGAGATCGACGTCGGCGGCCGCGCAGGACCCGTTGAGCACCACGTCGCTCACCAGCGCGACGGCCAGCTCCAGATCGGTGTCGAGCACGTGGGCGTAGTAGCAGGTGTGCTCTTTGCCGGTGAAGGCGTTGAGCTCACCGCCGACGGCGTCCATGGCCTGGGCGATGCCGGCCGCCGTGCGGGTCGGGGTGGCCTTGAACAGCAGGTGCTCCAGGAAGTGCGCCGCCCCGGCCACCGTGGCGCCCTCGTCACGTGATCCGACGCCGACCCAGACGCCCACCGACGCCGAACGGACCGCAGGGAGGTACTCGGTGACCACCCGCAGCCCGCCCGGCAGCGTGGTACGTCGCAGTGCGGCCTGCGCGATGTCAGCTCTCAGTGGGAGCGGCATCGGCAGGCTCGGTGGACCCCGCTTCTTGGGCCGACTCGGCGGCGTCCTCCACCGGCACCAGCGAGATCTTGCCGCGGTTGTCGATGTCGGCGATCTCCACCCGCAGCTTGTCGCCGACCTTGACGACGTCCTCGACCTTGGCGACGCGCTTGCCCTTGCCCAGCTTGGAGATGTGCACCAGCCCGTCGCGGCCCGGCAGCAGCGAGATGAACGCGCCGAAGTCGGTGGTCTTGACGACGGTGCCCAGGAACCGCTCACCGATCTTGGGCAGCTGCGGGTTGGCGATCGCATTGATCTTGTCGATCGCGGCCTGCGCCGACGGGCCGTCGGTGGCTCCGACGAACACGGTGCCGTCGTCCTCGATGGAGATCTGGGCGCCGGTCTCCTCGGTGATCGAGTTGATCATCTTGCCCTTGGGCCCGATCACCTCGCCGATCTTGTCCACCGGAACCTTGATGGTGGTGACCCGCGGTGCGTACGGGCTCATCTCGTCGGGGGCGTCGATGGCCTCGGCCATCACCTCGAGGATGGTCATGCGCGCGTCCTTGGCCTGCGCCAGCGCGCCCGCGAGCACCTGGGACGGGATGCCGTCGAGCTTGGTGTCCAGCTGCAGCGCGGTGACGAAGTCCTTGGTGCCGGCGACCTTGAAGTCCATGTCGCCGAACGCATCCTCGGCGCCCAGGATGTCGGTGAGCGCAACGAACCGGCGCTCGGTCTTGCCGTCGATCTCGACGTCGTCGGAGACCAGGCCCATCGCGATGCCGGCGACCGGAGCCTTCAGCGGCACCCCGGCGTTGAGCAGTGCCAGCGTGGAGGCGCAGACCGAGCCCATCGAGGTGGATCCGTTGGAGCTCAGGGCTTCCGAGACCTGCCGGATGGCGTAGGGGAACTCCTCGATGCTGGGCAGCACCGGAACCAGGGCCCGCTCGGCCAATGCGCCGTGGCCGATTTCGCGGCGCTTGGGCGAACCGACGCGGCCGGTCTCACCGGTCGAGTACGGCGGGAAGTTGTAGTGGTGCATGTAGCGCTTGGACGTCTCCGGTCCCAGCGAGTCGATCTGCTGGGCCATCTTCATCATGTCCAGCGTGGTCACACCCATGATCTGGGTCTCGCCGCGCTCAAACAGCGCGCTGCCGTGCGCCCGGGGCACCACCGCGACCTCCGCGCTCAATGCCCGGATGTCGGTGATGCCGCGGCCGTCGATGCGGAAGTGGTCGGTCAGGATGCGCTGGCGCACCAGCTTTTTGGTCAGGCTGCGGTAGGCCGCGCTGATCTCCTTCTCGCGGCCCTCGTAGGTCTCGGCGAGCCGCGCGACCACCTCGGCCTTGATCTCCTCGGTGCGGTCGTCGCGCTCGGCCTTACCGGCGATGGTCAGCGCCTTGGCCAGCTCCTCGGTGGCCACCGAGGCCACCGAGTAGTACACGTCCTCGCCGTAGGAGGGGAACAGCGGGTAGTCGGCGGTCGGGCGGGCGGCGGCGTCGGCCAGCTCCTGCTGGGCCTTGCACAGCGCCGCGATGAACGGCTTGGCCGCTTCCAGGCCTTCGGCGACCACCGTCTCGGTCGGCGCCTGGGCACCGGCTTCGATGAGCTCGATGACGTTCTCGGTGGCCTCGGCCTCGACCATCATGATCGCGACGTCTGTGCCCCCGTCCGCGGACTCAATTGCACGTCCGGCCAGCACCATGTCGAACGCCGCGCGCTCGAGCTGCTCGACGGTGGGGAATGCCACCCAGCTGCCGTCGATGAGCGCCACCCGGGCCGCGCCGACCGGGCCGGAGAACGGCAGGCCGGCGAGCTGAGTGGAGGCGGATGCGGCGTTGATCGCCACCACGTCGTACAGGTCGTTCGGGTTCAGGCTCAACACCGTCACGACGACCTGGATCTCGTTGCGCAGGCCGTCCACGAATGACGGGCGCAGCGGGCGGTCGGTGAGCCGGCAGGTCAGGATCGCGTCGGTGGACGGCCGGCCCTCGCGGCGGAAGAACGAGCCGGGGATGCGCCCGGCGGCATACATCCGCTCCTCGACGTCGACGGTGAGCGGGAAGAAGTCGAAGTGCTCCTTGGGAGCCTTGCTGGCGGTGGTCGCCGACAGCAGCATGGTTTCGTCGTCGAGGTAGGCGACGACACTGCCGGCCGCCTGCTGGGCCAACCGGCCGGTCTCGAAGCGGATGGTGCGGGTGCCGAAGCTCCCGTTGTCGATGGTGGCGGTGGACTCGAAAACGCCTTCTTCAATTTCAATTGCAGACATGGACGCCCGTACGGCCTTCCTGGTTCGTTCAGCTGTTTCGCAACGCCAGACGTGGACCAGTGCGGACCTGGATGCGGCTACGGTCGTCGATCGAAGCGGCCGGATCTCTAGTACTCCTCGACCCGGCTGCCACTACCGAAGACCGCCCGACTCAGGTCTGGGCTGATCGCCCCGAACGTGTCCCGTCGTGACGTGCCGGAGTGACGCACGCGGACTGCGTGGGCCACACCGATCTCCGGGCGGGGCCCGGAACGGTCTCACTCTACACGGCGGCGGTTGCCGCCGGTTGTCAGCGACGCAGGCCCAGGCGCTCGATGAGCGAGCGGTAACGCGCCACATCGACCTGGGCGAGGTACTTGAGCAGACGACGCCGCCGGCCGACCAGCAGCAGCAGGCCGCGCCGGGAGTGGTGGTCGTGCTTGTGGGTCTTGAGGTGCTCGGTGAGGTCGACGATCCGCTTGGTGAGCAGCGCGACCTGCGCCTCCGGAGAACCGGTGTCGGTCTCGTGCAGACCGTAGTTGCCCAGGATCTCTTTTTTCTGCTCGACTGTCAGCGCCACGAAAACATCTCCATCAATCGGTCCCGCGAATGTCATTACGGCGGCCACCGCGGACTGCAGCACACCGAGCGGGGAGTCTAGCAGCGCCGGGGCGGCCCAGACCAATCCCGGCCCGATCCAGGCCCGATCAGTCAGTCTTCGGCCAGCAGAGCGCGGGTCTTCTCCACGTCGGTGTTCATCACCGCCACCAGATCCGCCACCGAGTCGAACTTCTCCTGGCCCCGGATCCGGCTGACGAAATCGACGGCGACCCGCTGGCCGTACAGGTCGGCGGTTTGGTCCAGTACGAACGCCTCGACGGTGCGGGCCCGCCCGGAGAAGGTCGGGTTGGTGCCGACCGACACCGCCGCCCGGCAGCGCTGACCGGCGATGACGGTGCCGGGCACCGGGCCGTGCCCCAGCACGGTGAACCACGCCGCATACACGCCGTCGGCCGGAATGGCCGCATACGCCGACGGCGCCACGTTGGCGGTCGGGAAGCCCAGGTCCTTCCCGCGGCCATCCCCACGCACCACCAGTCCCTCGACCCGGTGCGGCCGGCCCAGGGCCTCGGCCGCGGCGACGACGTCGCCGGCGTCCACGCAGGACCGGATGTAGGTCGAAGAGAAGGTGACCGACTGGGCCGGGTCGGTGTCGGCGCGCTCGGCCACCAGCGACACCGACTGCACCCCGAAACCGAACTGCTCACCGGCGCGGCGCAACGTCTCGACGTTGCCCGCCGCCTTGCGGCCGAAGGTGAAGTTCTCCCCCACCACCACGTCCACCACGTGCAGGTGCTCGACCAGAAGTTCGTGGATGTAGCGGTCCGGGGGGAGCTTCATGAAGTCGGAGGTGAACGGGATCACCAGGAACACATCCACGCCGGCTTCTTCGACGAGCTCGGCACGGCGCGCCAACGTGGTGAGCTGCGCGGGATGGTTGCCCGGATAGACCACTTCCATCGGGTGCGGGTCGAAGGTCATCAGCACCGTCGGCACACCACGGGCCTTACCGGCCTTGACCGCATGGGCGATCAGTTCGGCATGGCCGCGGTGCACACCGTCGAACACGCCGATGGTGAGCACGCACCTGCCCCAGTCTGTGGGGATCTCGTCCTGCCCCCGCCACCGCTGCACATCAGCAAGCCTAAACTGTGTGCCGTGAGCCCTTGGGAGCAGTCGGACGGGCTGACTAGCGTCGCCCAGGACTACCTGAAGGTCATCTGGACCGCGCAGGAATGGTCACCCGACAAGGTCAGCACCAAGATGCTGGCGGAGAAGATCGGTGTATCGGCCAGCACCGCATCGGAATCGATCCGCAAACTCGCCGAAGCCGGCCTGGTGGACCACGAGAAGTACGGCGCGGTCACCCTCACCGAGGAGGGACGCCGCGCGGCGCTGGCCATGGTGCGCCGGCACCGGTTGATCGAGACGTTTCTGGTGCGCGAACTGGGCTACAGCTGGGATGAGGTGCACGACGAGGCCGAGGTGCTCGAGCACGCGGTCTCCGATGCGCTGGTGGACCGCATCGACGCCAAACTGGGATTTCCGCAGCGCGACCCGCACGGCGACCCGATCCCGGCGGCCGACGGGCAGGTGCCCACCCCACCGGCCCGGCAGTTGTGGGAGTGCGCCGACGGCGACTCCGGCACGGTGGCCCGGATCTCCGATGCCGACCCGGAGATGCTGCGCTACTTCGACGGGGTGGGCATCAGCCTCGATGCCCGCGTGCAGGTGCTGACCCGCCGCGAGTTCGCCGGGATCATCTCGGTGGCCTTGGAGTCGCCCGCCGGCGAGCAGGCGACCATAGACCTGGGAAGCCCTGCGGCACAGGCGATCTGGGTGGTGTGATCGGCCGGATCACCTCAGGTGGCCGACGAGCTGTCCTTGCTCTCCGAAAAGCTTGTGACGCCATGCGGCTTCCAGCTCCGTGGTGTCGATCTGGGACGGGTGGAATCCGGGCTTTTTGAACGGGCTCATCGCGGAGTAGAAGCCCGTCCACATCGGCGTGCAAAGCATCTGCACGGTCTCCCGCAGGATCCGGATCGGGTGCCGGCGACCCTCCCGGTCGGTGGTGGCGATCGAGAGCCAGGCGAACAGCACCAGGATCGGGATGCCACAGTTCTGCGCGAAGCGCATCCAGCGGATGCGCGTCGATTCCGGCACGCCGACAGCCCGATACACGTCGAAGGCGACCGACTTGTGTTCCAGTTCTTCCAACGCATGCCAGTTGAGCAGGTTGCGAATCTCGGGGTCGTACATCATCGCCTGAATCTCGGGGCTTTTGAGGATGTTCTCCGCCCACACCGCGGTGAAGTGTTCGGCGGCCACGGTGAAGCCGAGGAAGAAGTGCCGGAGCCGGGGCAGCCGGTCCGGGCTCGGATACTGCTTGTCGAGGAACTTCTCCATCCGCTCGGTGCTCTCCAGCAGGTATTCGAACCACGCGGTGGGATATCCCATCGCGGTGAGTTGCTCGTTGAGCTCGCGGTGTCCGCGCCCGTGAGTTTTCTCCTGCCCGATGAATCCGGCCACCCGCTTGCGCAGGTCCGGGTCGGCGATCTGGTCTTGGTAGCGGCGTACCGACCGCACGAAGATCTCTTCGCCCGGCGGGAAGATCGCCGACAGTATCGCGATCAGGTGGCTGAACACCATGTTGTCGTCGGCGAAGTACTTGTCGGTGTCGGCCGCGCCGAACCCGAAGTTCATCCGGCGCACCGCCGGGTAGGCCACGTCGTGAGATGCAGTCATGGTCTCACTCTGACCGGGCGGGCCGATCGATGTAATGCGCGAACCGGACAGCTATTTGACCGATTCGGACACCGCGTCAGGGTCTGCGGCGGTGCCGGCTCGGCGGCGTGCCGGTCCACCGGCCGAAGGCCCGGGTGAATGCGGCGGTCTCGGAGTAGCCGAGCTGGCGGGCGGTCTCCTCGACGGTGAGCCCGGATTCGAGCAGGGCCGCCGCCAGCGTCACCCGGACCTCGTCGACCAGGGCACGGTAGCTGGTGTGCTCGGCGGCCAGCCGGCGATGCAGGGTGCGTTCGGTGATGCAGAGCTCGGCGGCGATGTCGGCCATCGACGGCAGCCGGCCCGGGTCGCGGACCAGGCGGGTACGCACCAGCGCGGCCATCCCGCGCCGCTGGCGCCGCGCCGTCAACAGCTCTTCGCACTGCTGCACGCAGACCTGCGCGGTCACGGCATCGGCGGCCGGCATCGCCTGCGCCAGCACCTCGTTGGGGATCGTGATGGCGCTGCGGGATGACGACGTGTCGACCTCGATAGCCAGCCCGGCGAAGTCGAGACGGCCCTGGGGCACCTCGATCCCGGGCACCTCGACCCGGATCGGCACGGCCGATTCCAGTTGGCCGATCAGCAACGGCGCCAGGTTGATCAGCGCGTAGAGGTCGCGTTCGAGCATGAACTGCCGCACGTCAGCGGGCACCTGGCTGTCGTCGAACTCGATGACGGTGCCGGTGTCGGTGTCGCAGCGGGTGATCCGAAGGAAACTCGATGACAGCGTCGCGAAGCGGCAGGCGACGTTGACCGCGTCGCCCCAGGTCGGGCTGGCCAGCAGCGCGTAGCCGAGGATGCCCATGTTGGCGAAGTTGTACCGGACACCCACGTCGCGGGCGAACTCCCGCGGGTCGGCAAGGCGGGCAAGGATATTGCGCAGGATCGCCAGTTCCTGGCCGGCCTGAACCTCGGTGTCGCTGTCGTCGATGTCGGCCGCCGCCACACCGGTGCCGGCCAGGCAGTCGGTCACGGCCACCCCGTGCAGGCCTGCCGCTTCGATCAGATGCCTGCTGGTCGCCACCGGTCGCGGGACATCCCAGTGCGCCCCCTGGGCGGGAGCTTCGGCGGCCACCACGGCGTCCGAAGGTATCAAGTCGGCGTCTAGCATCGGTGGATGGCCAAACTCGAACTGTCCCGCGAGCTGTCACTGCCGCCCGAGCAAGCCTGGGCCCACGCGTCCAACCTCAGTGAACTCGGCGACTGGCTGTCGATGCACCAGGGCTGGCGCTGCGAGTTGCCCGACGAACTCGCCGTCGGAACGACGCTGGTCGGGGTCGCCGGGGCCAAGGGCATGCGCAACCGGGTCACCTGGACGGTCCGCAAGTTCGATCCGCCGGCGCTGCTGGAACTCACCGGTGACGGGGTGGGCGGCACCAAATACGGTCTGTCACTGGCGATCTCCCCGGCCGGCGCGGGCTCGCGTTTCACGCTGCGGCTGGACATGGGCGGCCGTCCGCTGTTCGGCCCGATCGGGGCGGCTGCCGCTCGCGCCGTCAAGGGCGACATCGAGAGTTCGATCAAGCGATTCGAAACGTTGTACACCTGAGCCCCCGGATCACGCCGGATCAGCCGCTCAGCAGGCCCTTGGCGATGTGGGTGACCTGGACCTCGTTGCTTCCGGCGTAGATCATCAGCGACTTGGCGTCGCGGGCCAATTGCTCGACCCGGTATTCGGCCATGTAGCCGTTGCCGCCGAACAGTTGCACCGCGTCCATCGCCACCTCGGTGGCCGCCTCCGAGGAGTACAGCTTCATCGCCGACGCCTCGGCCAGCGACGGGATCTTGCCGGCCCGCACTTTCTCCAACGTCGAAAACACCATGTTCTGCACGTTGATCCGGGCCACCTCCATTTTGGCGAGCTTGAGCTGGATCAACTGGAACGCACCGATGTTCTGTCCCCACAGCGTGCGGTTCTTGGCGTAATCGACGCACAGCCGGTGACATTCGTCGATGATGCCCAGCGACATCAGCGCCACGCCCGCGCGTTCGGCGACGAAATTGGCCCGGGCGCTTTCCCGCCCGTCGCCACCGGTGTGCTGCTCGGTCTCCCCGAGCAACCGGTCGCCGGTGATGCGCACGTTGTCGAAGAACAACTCACCGGTCGGTGAGGACATCATGCCCATCTTCTTGAACGGCTTGCCCTGGGTCAGTCCCGGCATCCCGGCGTCGAGCACGAAGGTCAGCACCGGACGATCCCGTCGATCGGCACCCGAGCCGTCGTCCAGCTTGGCGTAGACGATCAGCACATCGGCATAGGGCCCGTTGGTGATGAACGTCTTCTGCCCGTTGAGGATGTAGTCGGTTCCATCGCGTTTGACGTACGTCTTCATCCCGCCGAAGGCATCCGAGCCGGCGTCCGGCTCGGTGATGGCCCAGCATGCGATCTTGTCCAGCGTCATCAGGTCGGGCAGCCAGCGCTCCTTCTGCGCCAGGGTGCCGCGGCTGGCGATGGTGGCCGCCCCCAATCCCAGGCTGACGCCGACGGTGCTCAGCAGCCCGATGCTGACCCCGGACAGCTCCGCGACCATCACCGCCGCCATGGATAGCTGGCCGCCCAAATCGCCCAGGCCGCCGGATGACTCGCGGTCGGCCGCCGGTGCGTCTGTTGCGGCGCGCTGCTTTTCCAGCATGTTCTTGACCGTTTCGCCGGCCAGCACGTCCAGGCCGAACTCGCTGAACAATTTGCGGGCGATCGGATACGGTGACAGCTCACCGCTTTCCAGCGCATCCAGGTGCGGGCGGATCTCTTTGTCGATGAACCCCCGCACCGTGTCGCGCATGATCAGGTCGGTGTCGGACCACTCGAACATCGGTGTTCTCCCAAGGATCAGTGCGGCAGCCGTGCCGCGATGTCGTCGATCTGCCAGATGCCGTCGGTCTCGATGGTCTCGACGTCGTGCCAGCCGGCCAGCCGCGAGATGGCGCCGCCCTGCACCGCGTACACCGTGCCGGTGACCGGACACTTGTCGGTGGCCAGATAGGCCACCAATGGGGAGATGTTGGCCGGGCTGAACAAGTCCAGCTCCCCGTCCTCCGGCTCGGCCATCAGCGCACCCATGCCCGGAGTGGCCAGGGTCAGGCGGGTACGCGCGATCGGGGCAATGGCGTTTACCCGCACCCCGTAGCGGTCCAGTTCTTCGGCAGCGATCAGGGTCAGCGCGGCGATGCCCGCCTTGGCCGCGCCGTAGTTCGCCTGACCGGGATTGGGCAGTGTGACTCCGGACCCGGAGGCGGTGTTGATCACGGCGGCGTTGGGCTGGTCACCGGCCTTGGACTGCGCCTTCCAGTACGCCGCGGCGTGATGCAGCATCGCGAAATGCCCCTTGAGGTGCACCGCGATCACCGCATCCCACTGCGACTCCTCCATGCCCGGAATGAACGAGTCCCGCAGAATTCCGGCGTTGTTGACCAGCACATCCAGCCGGCCGAACTCGTCGATCGCCTGCTCGACAACGCCTTTCGCGCACGACCAATCGGCGACGTTGTCGGTGTTGGCCACCGCCCGCCCGCCGGCGGCCACGATCTCCTCGACCACCTGCGCAGCGGTGGTGGTGTCGGCGCCCTCTCCGGCGTTGCTCCCGCCCAGGTCGTTGACCACCACGGCGGCCCCTTCGGCGGCGAACAGCAGGGCGTGTTCGCGCCCGATCCCGCGTCCGGCGCCGGTGATCACCGCGACCCGGCCTTCCAATGCGCCCATCAAAGTCTCCTAGCTGTCGGTGATGACGGCCAAGCCGTCGGTGATCGCCATTTCGTCGGCGCCTACCCGCGCGGTCTCGAACGCGTATGTCGTTGCGCCCTCGGTCGAATCGGCCTTCCAGATCCGGGTCTCCAAGTCGTCGCCGGGCAGCACCATCTTGGAGAACCGCACCGCGAGCCGCCGCAGGCGCGTGACGTCGGAGTCGGCGGCCTCGGTGAGCACCGCCCAGGAGGCGAACGCCATGGTGCACAGCCCGTGGGCGATGATGCCCGGCAAGCCGGCCGACTTGGCGACGTCCTCATCGAGGTGGATCGGCATCGGATCGCCGGATGCCGGGGCGTAGCGGAACGTCTGGTCGGTGTCGACGTGGCCGACGACCTTGCCGATCGGAGCCCGCTGCCGCAGTGCGTCATCGAACTTGTGCCCGGGTCCCAGTTCGCCGATCCGTTTGCCCGCATTGTGTCCGCGGAAGAAACAGGTCACGTATTGCTCGTTGACCAGTTCGCCTTCCTCGGTGCGGCATTCGAGCAGGATCGCCGCGCGGGTGCCCTTCTCCAGTCCTTCGTAGCCGATCATCTTGCCGCGGGAGACCAGCTTGTCTCCCGGTCGGATGGGCCGGTGGAAATGGAAGTCCTGCTCGCCGTGCACCACCCGGGGGATCAGCTCGACCGGTGCCACCTCGACAGCGGGAACCAGCAGCGACTCGAACACCGGCACGATCCCAAACACCGGCGGTGCGAGGTCGCCGCTGCGGTGCGCGGCGATCGGATCGTTGGTCGCTTCGGCGTACTCGACGATCCGCTCCCGGGTGACTTCGAAGCGGTCCTCGTCACTCCACTTGTCCAGCCCGGCATCGTCGAATGCCAGATCGTCAGACATCCCAGGCCGCCTCAGACCGCCGACGCGGCCAGCGCCTCGAGCTGCGCGAGGGTCTTGTCGAGTTGTTTGGCGCCGTCCTTTTCGACCGCCTTGCCCAGCGCACCCTTGATCAGCGCACCCTCGAAATCGCCGGCGACACTGAACTGCGCACCGTCTCCGGACGGTGTCACCGAGAACTCGAACCGGCATTTGACCCCGGCCATCCCGGTGCCGGACAGGGTCAGGCTGCTTCCGGCGCTCCCCTTTTCGGAGACCTTATCGACCGTCCACTCGATCTTGTTGGCCATGCCGAGCATGACGATCTTGGCGGTCAACGTCGCACCCGGTGTCAGCGTGGCGGGCGGCTCGGCGAGCCACTTTTCGTGAATGGTGAACCACTTGTCCCAGCTGGACAGATCGCAGACGGTGTTCCACAGTGCTTCCGGGCCGACCGCCAGTTGTTTGGTGGCCTCGATGTGTCCCATGCTTTCTCCTTCGATTCAGCGCTCGGCGCGCTGGTAGGCGGTGACCACGGCGGCGCCGCCGAGCCCGATGTTGTGCTGTAGAGCGGCGGTGACGCCGTCGACCTGTCGTTTGTCGGCGGTGCCCCGCAGTTGCCAGGTCAGCTCGGAGCACTGCGCCAAGCCGGTGGCACCCAGCGGGTGGCCCTTGGAGATCAGCCCGCCGGAGGGGTTGACCACCCAGCGACCGCCGTAGGTGGTGTCGCCGTTGTCGATCAGCTTGGGGGCTTCGCCTTCGGGGCAGAGGCCCAGCGCCTCGTAGAGCAGCAGCTCGTTGGCCGAGAAGCAGTCGTGCAGCTCGATGACCTGAAAGTCTTGCGGCCCGAGCCCGGACTGGTCGTAGACCCGTTGGGCGGCTTGCACATTCATGTCATAGCCGATCAGGTTCTTGGCGGTGCCGTCGAAGGTGGAGGCGAAGTCGGTGGTCATCGCCTGCCCGACGATCTCGACGGCCTGCCCGGCCAGTCCGTGCTTATCGACGAACGCCTCACTGGCCAGGATCGCCGCCCCCGAGCCGTCCGAGGTCGGCGAGCACTGCAGCTTGGTCAGCGGGTCATAGATCATTCGGGAACCCAGGATGTCGTCGAGGGTGTACTCGTCCTGGAACTGGGCGTAGGGGTTGTTCACCGAATGCTTGTGGTTCTTGTAACCGATCTTGGCGAAATGCTCGGCGGTGCAACCGTATTGCTTGATGTGTTCGCGGCCGGCGGCGCCGAACATCCACGGCGCCACCGGAAACAGCACCTCGGAGATCTCGGCCAGCGCCAGCACATGCTTTTCCATCGGCTGGGCACGGTCGTCGTAGGTGGACTCCAGCGAGCCGGGCTTCATCTTCTCGAAGCCCAGCGCGATGGTGCAGTCGGCCAGCCCGCCCCGGATCGCCTGGGCGGCGAGATAGAGCGCGGTCGAACCGGTCGAACAGTTGTTGTTGACATTGACGACCGGGATCCCGGTCAGGCCCAGCTCGTACAGCGCCCGCTGCCCGGAGGTGGACTCACCGTAGACGTAACCGACGTAGCCCTGCTCCACCTCGCGATAGTCGATCCCGGCATCGGCCAGCGCCTTGGTGCCGGATTCGCGGGCCATGTCCGGGTAGTCCCACGCCGACCCGTCGTCGTTGTGGCGCCGGCCCGGCTTCTCGAACTTCGTCATCCCGACGCCGATCACATACACCTTGTTCGCCATGGTTCTCCTCCGCATCCACCAGGTGGCTAGAAACATACAGACCTGATTGCATCTTTACAAGAGGGTGCAGAGACGCCCGGAACGGCCTGCGCAGCGACTCGCCGGCCCGGTGCGATCAGTCGGCTTGCGGGAAGACGCCGGCGGCGACCTGGCGCAAGTGCACACAGGCCCGCTCCCAGCGCCGCCGGGCACGTTGCGGATCGTCGTCGATGAAGCTTGACACCAGGATGCCCCGCAACGCATCCATCGCGGTGTAGACGACGTTGCGGATCTCCTTCTGGGCGGGATGCCCGGGCATCAACTGGGCGATCGCCGCGATGAGGGTGCCGTTGACGACGGGTTCCACTCGTTCGATGTGCCGGGCCAGCATCCGGTCGGTGCGGGCGGCCACCCAAAGTTCCACGGTCGCAATGAACATCGGCCCCTGATGCGATTCCCAGAGGAAATCCAGGGCTGTCGTGACGGGATCGGGGATCGAGTCGACCTGACCGAGTTCGCGGATGGCGGCTTGGGTGCGCTGCTGCGCCAGGTGTTCCACCGCGGCCACGACAAGGTCTTCTTTCGACCGGAAATGGTGGACCTGGGCGCCTCGGGTGACACCGGCCAGTTCGGCGATGCGCGGTGTGGTGGTGCCGGCGTAGCCGTAGGTCACCAGGCAGTCGATGGTGGCATCGAGCAGCCGGACCCGCATCGCGGCACTGCGCTGCGCTTGGGTGCGCCGCCCGCGCTGCTCGTCGACACCGGTCGCCATCTCGCTCCCCTTCCCGCCATCAGCCGCTCAACGATACCTGCGGCAGCGACGCGAGGCGGAGTTACGTTCATATTGGCAGGTTTGTCTGATGCAGCCGCTTCCCGAGGACGCCCGGGCCCGGGCGCAGCTGGCCCGGTTCCTGCAGCAGGTCGTCGAGACGGTTTAAAGCGTTGCCGGGCGAATGACGACCACCGATCTGGTCCGCCGCCCGGAATCCTCCAGCAGCGCGATCACCCGCCCATCCGGGGCGGTAGCCGCATAGACGCCGTCGAGGCCCGCGGGCGCCAGCGGCCGGCCGTGGCTGGCGTCGAGTGACTCGTCGGCGGTCAGGCCGCGGCGCGGAAAGGTTTGCAGGCAGGCCTCATCCAGGCTGTAGCTCAGCCGCGGGGCGTCTCCCAGCTCCTCCAGGGTGCGGGCTTGATCCAGGCCGAAGCTGCCGGCCCGGGTACGCCGCAGCGCGGTCAAGTGCCCGCCCACCCCCAGCTCGCCGCCGAGATCGCGGGCCAGCGCCCGGATGTAGGTACCCGCCGAACAATCCACCTCGACGTCCAGATCGACGAACTGCCCGGTGCGGCGCACCGCGAGGACTTCGAAGCGATCGATGCGCACCGGGCGGGCCGGCAGTTCGACGGCGCGACCCTCCCGGGCCAGCTGATAGGAGCGCTTGCCGGCGACTTTGATCGCGCTGACCGCCGAGGGCACCTGCAAGATATCCCCACGCAGGTCCGAAACCGCGTCGACGATCTGGGAGTCGGCGAGGTGCGTGGCTGAAACAGTCTGCAGCACTTCGCCGTCGGCATCCTCGGTGGAGGTGGTCTGACCCAGCCGGATGGTGGCGGCATAGGACTTCACCGACGTGGTGAGCAGGCCGAGAATCTTGGTGGCTCGTTCGATGCCGATCACCAGCACGCCGGTGGCCATCGGGTCCAGGGTGCCGGCGTGGCCGACCTTGCGGGTGGAGAAGAATCGGCGGCACCGCGAAACCACGTCGTGGCTGGTGATTCCGGCCGGCTTGTCGACGATCACCAAGCCGGGCTGCACCGGTGTGCTCACAGCACGATCGCCGTCAGCACCAGCCCGTTTGTCACCGACCACCGGCCACGCAGCTCGGTCAGTGGCGGCCCGGCCAGGGCTGCGGGGTCGATCAGGATGCGAGACACGAATGCCCCGGACGCCTCGCCGGTCACAGTGAAACTGATGTGGGCGTCCTCGAAGCCCAGCCACCTCCTGGTCAGCGGAAACCAGGCCTTGTAGGTGGCTTCCTTGGCGCAGAACAGGATCCGGTCCCAGTGCTGACCGTCTGACAGCGCGGCCAGCTCGGCGCGCTCGGCCGGCAGGCTGACCGCGTTCAGCACTCCGTCGGGCAGCACGTCGTGCGGCTCGGCGTCGATGCCTACCGACCGCACGTCAGCGCTGCGACCCACCACCGCGCCGCGGAAACCCGCGCAATGGGTCAGGCTGCCGACTACGCCGTCGGGCCAGGACGGTTCGCCCTTCTCCCCCTTGAGGATCGGCACCGGCGGCTGGCCCAGCTCCTCGAGCGCAAGCCGAGCGCAGTAGCGCGCTGTGACGAACTCGTTGCGGCGCTTGGCGACCGAACGCGCCACCAGCGGCTCTTCCTCGGGCAGCGGGGCCAATCCGGGTGGGTCGTCGTAGCGTTCGGCCCACGCCAGCGAATGCCCCGGCACCGGATCCAGCACCGTGTCCAGCAGCTTGCTCATCGGGACTGCCGCTGCCGCAGGCGTTCCCGGAACTGTGCGCTGGCCGCACGCATCTCGTCGGTGATGGCGAAGTGGCCACCGAACTCGTTGAGATAGCCGGGCGGGTACTGCGGGTCGGGCAGTACCTGCCGCAGCCAGCGGTGCGGCGGGCGTCGCTTCCACTCCCGTGGGTAGCCCACCGAAACCTCTTCGAAGCGCACCCCGTCATAGAAGGTGGTGCGCGGGATGTGCAGATGGCCGTAGACCGAGCAGGTGGCGTTGTAGCGGGTGTGCCAGTCGGCGGTCTCGGTGGTGCCGCACCACAGCGAGAACTCCGGGTAGAACAGCGCGTCGCAGGGCTCGCGCACCATCGGGAAGTGGTTGACCAATACGGTCGGCGTCATCCAGTCCAGGTCTTCGAGCCGCTTGCGGGTGACGGCCACCCGGTCACGGCACCACGCGTCGCGGGTGCCGTACGGCTCGGGCGACAACAAGAACTCGTCGGTGCACACCACGTTGTTCTCCCGGGCGAGGGCCAGACCCGCGGCCTTGCTGGTCGCCCCGGCGGGCAGGAACGTGTAGTCGTACAGCAGGAACATCGGCACGATGGTGGCCGGGCCGCCCTCCTCGGTCCAGACCGGGAAGGGGTGCTCCGGGGTGATGACGCCCATCTGGTCGCACATGTCGACCAGGTAGTCATAGCGCGAGCGCCCGAAGATCTGCATCGGGTCCTTGGTCGTGGTCCACAGCTCGTGGTTGCCGGGCACCCAGATCACCTTGGCGAAGCGCTTGCGCAACAGGTCCAGCGACCACCGGATCTCATCGGTGCGCTCGGCGACATCACCCGCGACGATCAGCCAGTCGTCACCGGTGGCCGGATGCAGCGACTCGGTAACCGGCTTGTTGCCCATGTGGCCGGTATGGAGATCGGAGATCGCCCACAGGGTCGGGCCGTGCGAGGCCGTCGGCTCACGGGTGGTCACGGGGTTCGAGCCTAACGGGTCCGGCGAACTGGAACGTGTTCTCGCCTTCGTGGGAGTGGCCGGCGCCACAACTTGTACACTCCCGGCAGAACACCGGGCGGAAGCGAGGAGTGTCATGCTCACCAAACTGCGGCTGATCACCGCGGTCAGCGCGCTGGTGATGGCCGTCGTCATGGTGGGGCAGCAATCCCCTCCCGGCAGCGTCTCGGGCGAAGGCGGGGTGCAGCTGCGCTCCACCGCGATGCCGCTGGCGCCACCGCCCACCTCGAGCAAACCGGTCAACCTCACCAACCCGCGGCCGTTCGACGCCTGCGAGGACATCCCCTTCGACGTCATCGCCCAACTGGGGCTGGCGTTCACCCCGCCCAAGCCGGTCGAGGGGGTGCGCTGCGAGTTCGATGCCGGCAATTACCAAATGGCCGTCGAGACGTTCGTGTGGCGCAGCTACGACGAGACGTTGCCGGCCGACGCGATCGAGATGAACATCGGCGGGCACCGTGCGGCGCAGTACTGGGTGATGAAGCCCACCGAGTGGAACAACCGCTGGTGGTACTCGTGCATGGTGGCGTTCAAGACCAGCTACGGCGTGATCCAGCAGTCGCTGTACTACTCGCCGGTCTACTCCAGCCCGGACGTGGACTGCCCCACCGAGAACCTGATGCGCGCCCACCAGCTGGCGCCGCACTACAAATACTGATCCCTTGGTGAAGACTGCCCCGCGCCTCGCCGATGTCGTATTGAACCGGGCGCTACGTCGGCTGCCCGCGCCCACCACCGGCTACACCGTGCGCCGGGAGCGCATCGAAATGCGCGACGGTGTCGCCCTGACGGCCGACCACTACCAACCGACCGGCGAGGTGGGCGGCACCCTGCTGGTTCGCTGCCCGTACGGCCGAGGCTTTCCGTTCGCGCTGGTGTTCGGGCGGATGTACGCCGCCCGCGGCTACCGGGTGATCCTGCAGAGTGTCCGCGGCACCTTCGGGTCGGCGGGAGTGTTCGAGCCCATGGTCAACGAGGCCGCCGACGGCGCAGACACCGTGGCGTGGCTGCGCACCCAGCCGTGGTTCACCGGTTCGTTCGGCACCATCGGGCTGTCATATCTCGGCTTCACCCAGTGGGCATTGCTGGCCGATCCGCCACCGGAGCTGGCGGCCTCGGTCATCACCGTCGGGCCGCACGATCTCTACCAGTCCACCTGGGGCGCCGGGTCGTTCGCG
The DNA here is from genome assembly GCF_001673565.1 of Mycolicibacter sinensis. Taxonomy (GTDB): domain Bacteria; phylum Actinomycetota; class Actinomycetes; order Mycobacteriales; family Mycobacteriaceae; genus Mycobacterium; species Mycobacterium sinense_C. The sequence goes on along the minus strand of NZ_LZMF01000141.1, from coordinate 18,211 downwards.
CTCAATGACTTCCTGGGCTGGAGCCACTTGATGGCCCACCAGGAAGACCGCCCGCGGATCCGGGCCGGTGTCCACCAGCTGACCGCCCAGCGCAAGGTGAAGCGCGCCGCGGCCGGCCGGCCGTTGGGTGCGGCCGGCCGGAAACTGCTGGGCGACGGCTCGGCCTGGTATGAGTCGTGGGTCGAACACCCCGACGCCGACGACCCGTTCTGGGATGTGCTGCGCCACCCCGCGGCGCTGGAGCAATCACGGGTTCCGGTGCTGCTGCTCGGCGGCTGGCAAGACCTGTTCCTGGATCAGACGCTGGCCCAGTACCGGGCGTTGCGCGACCGGGGCGCCGAGGTCGCGATGACCATCGGGCCCTGGACGCACAACCAAATGCTGACCGCCGGCCTGGGATTGGTCACCGCCGAGTCTTTGCAGTGGCTGGACACCCATCTGCGCGGCTCGACCACGACGCCGCGGCCGAGCCGGGTCCGGATCTTCACGGCCGGTCGGGGCTGGGAAGACCGGTCGGATTGGGCGCCGGCCGACGCCGCGTGCCCCTGGTATCTGCAGCCCGGTGGCACACTCGCGGCCACCGCACCGGATGCGGCCGCCCCGCCGGCCACTTTCCGCTTCGATCCCCGCGATCCGCCCCCGACGATCGGCGGGCGACTGCTGTCCGCAGCCGGCGGTTACCGCAACGACAGCCGGCTGCACCGGCGCGCCGACATGCTCAGCTTCACCAGCGCCGCGTTGACCGAAGACTTGGACGTGTGCGGTGTCCCGGTGCTGGAGCTGGACCACAGCTCCGACACCGGCCACGTCGACCTGTTCGTCCGGGTCAGCGAGCTCGACGCGCGCGGCCGCTCGGTCAATGTCACCGACGGCTACCGACGGCTGCGGCAGCACACCGGGCCGGTGCGCATCGAGTTGGACGCCCTGGCGCGCCGTTTCCCCGCCGGCTCCCGGATCCGGGTGCTGATCGGCGGCGGAAACCACCCCCGCTACGCGGCGAACCCGGGCACCGGTGAAGCGCCGATCAGCGCCACGCGGGTGCAACCGGCGACACACACGCTGCGTTTCGGCCGATCACGACTGCTGCTGCCCGCGGACCGCGGCGACGGCCTTGACCAGTAGGTCCGACATCAGCCGCTGCGGATCCAACTGGGCGTCCGCACTGCCCATCACGACGATCGACGTTCGGTCGTCGAGTGCCGCGGTGTACAGGTAGTCGGGATCTTCCTGGGGATCCTCGACGGTCAGCTTGGCCCCGGTTGTGGTGGCACCGGCGATGCCGGGTCCCGGAAGGCGCTCGACGGTCCCGGTCGCCTGCGGCGAGCCGGACAGCGAGATCCGATCGCAGCCTGCCGGATCATCCCCGGCCGCAACCGGGTTCGGTGACCGCAGGGCAACGACGTACATGTTGCCCTGATCCCCCTGGGCGATCACACCGGCGGCTTGGGTGCCCACCGTCGGATCGGCATACCGCGGGATGACCACCGAACGGCACTGCGGCGGATCGACCCGGGCGTCGGTGAACGCGGCGACACCCGACCCGGCGATGTCCTGCTCCCCCAGCGTCTTGGCCGGGTGCGCCGCCGCGGTGAAGCCCGCTGGAAAGTCGTCCTTGACGGCGTCCACCCGCGAGATGTCATACCGCGCCGCTTGTTCGGCAGCGGCCGGTCGAGGGGTAGCCGAATCCGGCTCGGCGCCGGGGCCGCACCCGGCGAGGGCTGCCCCCGCGCCGAGTGCCGCCACCACCGCCAGCCCGCGGCGGCCAACAGCGCGCCGCCCGCGGTCAGGTTCCGGCTCGACCGCGGTCACCACCACCACCACCAGTGGTGCCAGAAGTGGTGATGGTGCCACCAGTGATGCCCCCACCATTGAGGCATCGGCCCGGCGTGCCAGTCGCCGGCCAGCATCGTGGGGCCGACAGATTGCAGCTGGCCGCCGAGCACAGCCGGAGCGTCGGCCATCTGGACCGTCGCCGGCGGTGACGCCGAGAACCCCTCCGGGGCGGCCTGCGCCGAGCCCGCAGCACCGGCCAACAGCGCGCCGGCGAACATGCCGACGCCGATCGCTCCGGCCGCCACGCGGCGGCGCGAATTCAGTGAAATCGACATCAGATCCTCCTTCATTCCTGGCCTGTGGTCAATTCTCTGCGATATTCGGATGCTAGCACCGTGACCGCGTCTCAAACAGGGAGGCAGTAAATGTTTTTCCGCCTTGCATATAATTGGGCATCCGAGCCGAAAACCGTTACGATTGAGCGGCCATAGCAGGTCAACAAGTATGTACTGACGTACTGAAGCACTGATTCACGAGCTTCCTTATTTCCTGAAAATATGACGTGATCAGTGCCGCACAAATGTCTTATATAGGCGAATCAGAATAATTCCGGCAGGGATATCGAAGTCCGTTGGCCGCATCAAATAGGAAACGTCGAGTTGATCCGCTCCGCGACGCCCAGTCAGCTACCGGGCTACGCTGGCGGCAGGTAGTGAGGCCCCACCGCAACCGAAGGTCACCCAATGAGCGCTGCCAACGACCCACTCGATAAGCGCAGTGTCGGCGTTCAGCGAACAGCCGACTGGGGCCCGGCCCGTGAGCCGGGCATGAAGCCCACCGAACCGATCCCGCTCCGTCAGACCCGGACGCGCCGAACCGTCGACTTGTCACCGGCCCAGCACCGTGCGCTCGACCTCTGGCAGCGCGACGCCGCCGACCGGGTGGGTTGCGCCCGCATCACCGGGCAGGAGGTCATGACCGCCCTGATCGACCAACTGCTCTGCGACCCGGACTTGTCCGCACAAATCATCCGCACCCTTCGGTCCCGGCGCTAAGGCCGCGGCCTACGGTGGTGCGGTGACCGATGACATCCTGCTGGTCGGAACCGAGGACCGGATCCGCACCCTGACCCTCAACCGCCCACAAGCCCGCAATGCGCTGTCGACTGCGTTGCGTGACGCCACCTTCACCGCACTGGCCGAGGCCGATGCCGACGACGATGTCGACGTGGTGATCCTCACCGGCGCCGACCCGGTGTTCTGCGCCGGACTGGACCTCAAGGAGTTCAGCGATTCAGCTGCGCTGCCGGATATCTCACCGAAGTGGCCGGCGCTGACCAAGCCGGTGATCGGCGCGATCAACGGTGCCGCGGTGACGGGCGGTCTGGAGTTGGCGTTGTACTGCGACATCCTGATCGCCTCGGAACAGGCTCGGTTCGCCGACACCCATGCCCGAGTCGGGCTGATGCCAACCTGGGGTATGAGCGTGCGACTGCCGCAACGGGTCGGCGTGGGCTTGGCCCGCCGGATGAGCCTGACCGGTGATTACCTGTCGGCGGCCGATGCGCTGCGAGCAGGCCTGGTCACCGAGGTGGTGCCGCACGCCGAACTGCTGCCCACGGCGCGCGCTGCGGCTGCGGCGATCGTCGGCAACAACCAGGCCGCGGTGCGGGCGCTGCTGGCCTCCTATCACCGCATCGACGAGTCGCAGACCGCCACCGGGTTGTGGATGGAGGCGACCGCGGCCAAACAGTGGATGAACCGGGTCAGCGGCGATGATGTCGCCGCCAACCGCCAGGCCGTGCTGGAACGCGGTCGCGCCCAACTGCATTGAGAAAAGCACCGTCCCGGGCGGCAGGTGCGCCGCCCGGGACGGGTGCGTGAGCAGAACCCGCTACCAACCCAGGAACGCGTCGCCCGGGTCCAGCAGCGCGGAGGCGTCGAAGCCGCCGAACAGCGAGCTCAGATCGAAGTCCCCGAACGGCGTCACAAAGGTGTCCGTAACCGTGGCCACGGCGCCGTCCAAGCCGGGGATCGCGGTGTAGATGTTGACGAAGCCGCCACCGAAGTTGAACACGTCATACACCGAACCGATCGCCGGCAGATTCACCGCGTCGACACCGTCGGCGGGAGTGACCTCACCGACGACGAACGACGTGTTGGTCAGGCCCAGCAGCTGCGTCACAGTCTCCTGGGCGTTCACAGTGCCCAGCAGCTCGGCGTTGGCACCCGTGCCGTTGTAGATGTTGAAGTCCTGCGGCGCGATCGGGAGCCCGAACCACATGCCGCCGAGCGGAAGACCGGGGGTGCCACCGCCGATGTTCAGCAGCGGCGGCGAACCGATGGTCTGATAGACCGGACCGTAGCCTTCGACCGTGTCGGCACCGGATCCGGTGAACGGGTCGAAGGTGGTGCTACCGATCGCGAAGGCCTGCTCGCCGCCGGCGACCGTGCCCGCCTGCAGCCCGGTGAACGCGGCACCCGGGTCCAACTGACCGGCGACGTTCACGTCGGCGAAGAGCGAACTCAGATCCATGTTGCCGAACGGCGTCACCAGCGTGTCTGTGACGGTGCCGTGTTCGCCCGGGGTGGCGATATAGACGTTGGCGAAGCCGCCACCGAAGTTGAACACGTCATAGACCGTCCCAGTGGCCGGCAGACCGTCCTCGGTCGGAACGCCGAGCGGCGTGGCAACTATCAGTTGGGTATTGGTCATCCCCAGCAGGTTCGTCACGTCCACGCCGGTCGTTAGGGTGCCGAGGCTGGCGCCGGTGCTGTCGTAGACGGTGAAGCTTTGGTTCGCAAGATCGTTGCCGAGGTTGGTGGGATCGAGAATCGAGGCGCCGCCGATGGACAAGAAGGGCGCGGCACCGCCGAGCGCGGGAATCGAGGCGAAGCCCTCCTGCACCGAGTCGCCGCTACCGGTGAACGGATCCAGGGTGTAGCCGCCGATCGCGAAGGCGTCGTCGCCGCCGCCGGAGGCTCCCGTGTGCAGCGCGGCGAACGCATCGCCCGGTTGCAGCGGCGCCGAGGCATCGATGCCGGCGAACAGCGAGCTCAGGTCCATGCTCCCGAACGGCGTCACGAAGGTGTCGGTGATGGTGGCGTTGGCACCGTCGGCTCCCGGGACGGCGGTGTAGATGTTGGCGAAGCCGCCGCCGAAGTTGAAGACGTCATAGACCGCCCCCTCGGTGGGCAGGTCCGCCGCGGACGCGCCATCGGCGGCGGTCACGTCGGTGACGGTGAATTCGGTGTTGGTGAAGCCGGCGAGGTTGGTCACCACCACGCTGGAGTTGATGCTGCCCAGCTCGGTGCCGTCGGCGTTGTACACCGCAAAATCCTGCGGAGCGGTCGTAGTACCCAGAACGTTCCCGCCGCCCAGCGTCAGTAGCGGCGGCGCGCTGGTCAGCGGGTGAACCAGGGAAAAACCTTCGACATCGGCGCCTGTGAAGTTGCTGAACGGGTCGAAGGTGTAGCCGCCAATCGTGAAGGCGTCAGCACCGTCAGCGCTGGGGCCGGCGACCTCGTTGGCGTCCGCGAGCGCGAGAGCCGCCTGCAGAAACGCCGCGGTCAGCAGTCCGCCTCCGGCTGCTAGACCTGCGGTAATCAACCGATGATTCATCATTCCGTATCTCCTAGTTCCGTGCGTTATCCGAGATGAGCGCCCACGCCGCCCCAGCGACGTCATGTGGCAGCCCTAACAACCAGCGGTACGTTACCGTTGAGTAACCTGAATGTATAGATAGGCTCGCGAAAAACTTTTCGTTTTTCTGATGACTGTTCGAAAACGGTAATGCTGTTCACTTGGGTGGACCTGACCGCCACCCGGGCCCACAGCTCGGGCATCGCCTACGTCGACTTGTTCGTCCCGATTGACGCGGTCGTCACACGCGGCCGGTCGGTGAATGTCACCGATGGCTACCCGCTAGCCCACCGCAGCGCGGACCCGGGCCGCCACTTTCCCCAGCGTCCGGTCGTCATACACCGGCGCGGACTGTTTGCGGGGTATCGGGACCTGCAGCCAGCTTTTGCAGCCGGCGTAGGCGGGGGCCCGGGTCAGCCAGACCGGCTCCACCAGCGGCACCGCCTGCACGACCAGCACGGCCAGCCGATGTTTCGGCCGAAAGTCCAGCCGGTCGGCCCGCACCGATTCACCTGTCCAGATATGCAGATCTTCGATGGCGGCGAGCCCGTCGGGACGGTTGACCGCCAGTGCCGCGACGACCCTGGCCGCCGCGCGCACCAACACCCGGTCATCTTCACAATCGGCGGCGGCCGCGCCGAGCAGGTCACGGTGTTCGGGCCGTACCCGCTCAGCGTGGCTGTGCGCGATCGTCGGGAACAGCAGGAAGTCGTCGGCGGCCACGGCAAAGCGTTTTTCGTGAATTCCGCCCTTGCGCAACAGGATCGACTGCCGCCCGGCCAGCAGCGCATGCACCACCGCGCTCCACTCCTTGAGTGCGGGAGTACTCGCAGCGGCGCACATGCCCTCCACGATAGGCAGTTGCGCGCCCGGCTACGGTGAAGCGGTGAGCGACGACATCCTGCTGGTTCGGACCGAGGGCCGCATCCGCACCCTGACCCTCAACCGCCCGCAGTCCCGCAATGCGCTGTCCCGGGCGTTGTGCGATGCCACATTCAACGCGCTGGCCGAGGCCGACACCGACGACGACGTCGACGTGGTGATCCTCACCGGCGCCGATCCGGTGTTCTGCGCCGGTGTGGACCTCAAGGAGCTCGGCGGTTCAGCGAACCTCGACGGAGGAGAGGCGAAGCTGGGACCGCCGCATCAACCCAGCGCATCCACCACACAGCTCGGCGATTCTCCACAATGGCCGACGCTGACCAAACCGGTTATCGGTGCGATCAACGGCGCCGCGGTGACGGGTGGGCTGGAACTGGCGCTGTCCTGCGACATCCTGATCGCCTCCGAGCAGGCCCGCTTCGCCGACACCCACACAAGGGTCGGGATCCTGCCCGGCTGGGGTCTCACCGTACGGCTCCCCCAACGTGTCGGGGTGGGCCTGGCCCGCCGGATGAGCCTGACCGGTGACTACCTGTCGGCGGCCGACGCGTTGCGGGCCGGCCTGGTCACCGAGGTGGTGCCGCACGCCGATTTGCTGCCGGCCGCCCGGAAGACCGCTGCGGCGATCGTCGGCAACAACCAGGACGCGGTGCGGGCCCTGCTGGGCACCTATCACCGCATCGATGAAGCGCAGACAGCGGCCGGGTTGTGGATCGAGGCGGAGGCATCGCGGCGGTGGTTGCGCCAGGTGAGCGGCGCCGATGTCGCCGCCAACCGGGAGGCCGTACTGAATCGCGGTCGCGCGCAAGTGCGGTGAGACGCGGTCACTCGGCTAGCCGAGTGACCGGATGACCCGGCAGGGGTTGCCTGCCGCGAGCACCCCGGCCGGGAGGTCCCGGGTCACCACGCTGCCGGCGCCGACGACCGTGTCGGCTCCGATCGACACGCCGGGACAGACGATGACACCCGTTGCCAGCCAGGCGTTGTCGCCGATGGTGATCGGCGCCACCGACTCCCAGCCGGCGCGGCGGGCCTCGATGTCGTCGATCGGGTGCAGGGCGGTAACCAGTTGGGCGCGGGGGCCGATCGACACGTGGTCGCCGATGGTGATCGGCGCGCAGTCGAGCAGGACGGCGTCGTAGTTGATGAAGCAGTTCGCGCCGATGCTGATGTGTTTGCCGTAGTCGCAACAGAATCTGGGCTCAATGACCGAACCCGCCCCGAATGATCCGAGCAGCTGCCCCAGCAGGTCGCGGCGCCGGTCGTCATCGTCGGGCGCGGTGTCGTTGAACGTGGCAACCAAACGCCGGCAGGCTCGGCGGTCCGCGACCAAGTCGGGATCATCGGGACGATACCGCTGCCCGCGGAGCATCCGATCCCGCTGACCGCTCATGCCGGCTGATCCTACTGGCGCGCGCTCTGCGCCCATCGCCCCGAGAGCGCGCGCCACCCGACGAACACCAGCCGCAGCGCGATGAACGTGGTCAGGCCCGACCAGATCCCGGCCAGTCCCCAGTCCAGGATCAGCGCCAACCAGGTCAGCGGGAGGAAGCCGGCCAGCGCGCTGATCACCGTGGCGGTGCGCATAAACGCCGCATCGCCGGCGCCCAACAGGACCCCGTCGAGAGCGAAAACGATTCCGGCAAGCGGCAATTGGGCGACCAGGAACCACCACGGCACGCCGACTGCGGCCAGCACCGCGGCATCGCTGGTGAATAGTCCGGGTATCGCACCGGCGCCGGCGGCCAGCAGCGCGGCCAGCACCACCGCGGCCACCGTGGAGAACACCGTCACCCGGGCCGCCACCGACTTGGCGTGACCGGCGTGGCCGGCACCCAGCGCGGCTCCGACCAGCGCTTGCGCGGCAATGGCCAGCGAATCGAGCACCAACGCCAAAAACGTCCACAGCTGCAGCACGATCTGATGCGCGGCCAGCGCTGCGGCCCCGAATCGCGCCGCGACCGCGGCCGCCGAGACGAAGCAGGCCTGAAAGGCCAGCGAGCGCACGATCAGGTCACGGCCCATCACCAGTTGTGCCCGTAGCACCGCCGGGTCGGGCCGCAGCGAGACCCGCTCGCAGTGCAGTGCGCGCAGGAACAGCAGCGCCGCCAGCCATTGACCGGCGCAGTTGGCCACCGCCGAGCCGGCCAGTCCCCAGCGCGGCATACCCAGTGCCCCGAACACCAGCAGCGGGCACAGCAGGGCCGAAAGCGCAAATCCGGCAACGACATAGCGCGGCGGACGTACGGTGTCCTGCACACCGCGCAGCCAGCCGTTGCCGGCCAGCGACACCAGGATCGCCGGAGCGCCGAAGATCGCGATCCGCAGCCAAGGTAGCGCGGCCTGCGCGATGTCGTCATGGCCGGCGACGGCCGACACCAGTGGCACCGCTGCGGCCTGCACCCCGATGACGATCAGTGCGCCCAGGCCCAACGCCAGCCAGGTCGCCTGCACCCCTTCGGCGACCGCGGCGGCGCGGTCGCCGGCACCGAAGTGCCGCGCCGAGCGCGCCGTCGTTCCGTAGGACAAGAAGGTGGCCTGCGAGGCGACCAGGCCCAGAATCAGCCCGCCGATCGCCAGCCCGGCCAGCCCCCGGGCGCCGAGCCGGCCGACGACCGCGGTGTCGAACAGCAGATACAGCGGTTCGGCGGCGAGCACCACCAGCGCCGGCAGCGCCAGCGCCGCGATCCGGCGGGCCCCGGCCGACTCAACGGCGTCGGGCATGTCCGTCATGGGCGGATCAAGCCAGCGCGGCGACCAGGGCAGCGACCACGTCGTCCGCGCCGCCGGTGACCGAATAGCCGGCGGCCAGCCGATGTCCCCCGCCGCCGAACGACACCGCCACCGCGCTGAGGTCCACCGCCGACTTGGCCCGCATCGACACCGCCCAGCAGCCCGGCTCGACCTCCTTGAACACCGCCGCCACCTCGGCCTGCTCGGTGGTGCGCACGATGTCGACGATGCTCTCCACCTCTTCGGGCCGCGCGGCGCTGCACTCGGCGTAGTCGACGACGGCATAGACCAGCCCGCGACCATGCGCGGCATCCGGCAGCAGTTGCGCGTCGGCCAGCACCCGCGAGAGCATCGTCAGCCAGCCGAACGGATGGGTGTCCATCACGGTGCGGGTGATCGCCGCGTTGTCCACGCCGACGCCGACCAGCCGCGCCGCCAGCCGGTAGGCGCGGGCACTGGCCCATCGGAACGAGCCGGTATCGGTGACCAGCCCGGCATACAGGCAGTGCGCCACGTCTTCGTCGATCGGTTCGCCCCATGCGTCGATCAGATCTGCCACCATCATCGTCGTCGAATCCGCTGACGGGTCAACGTAATTCGCCGTTCCGAACAGCTGATTCGACACATGGTGGTCGATCACCAGCAACTCAGAACCGGCGGCGGCCAGCTCTTGGAGCGCCCCGAGCCGATCAGCGCTCGAGACGTCGACGGTCACCACGAGATCGACCTCGCGGCTTATCGTCTCGGGGCTGACCAGCAACTCGCCGCCCGGCAGCGACCGCAGCGACTGCGGCAGCTCGGCGGGGCAAGCCGGGCGGGCGAAACTGACCTGGACCGCCTTGCCGCACCGGCGCAAGACCATCGCGAGTGCCAGCCCGGCACCGATGGTGTCGGCGTCGGGATGCACATGGCAGATCACCGCCAGCGTGCCTGCAGCCGCCAGCAGCTCCACGGCACCGGCGGCGTCGACGCGCCGACCCGGCGGCAGCGGATCAGGCGCGCGATCGCTCACCGTCACCGCTGTCTTCGGCGCCCGGCTGCGCCGGCGCCTCCCGGTAGGGGTTGGGGTCCCCGACCGGCTGCTTGCCCTCCCGGATGCGGGCCAGGTCGGCGTCGGCCGCCTGGGCCGCCGCCAGCAGCTCCGACATCCGGTGGGCGACGTCGGGCACGGTGTCGCGGACGAACGTCAGGGTCGGGGTGAACCGCACCCCGGTGCCGGCGCCGACCTTGGACCGCAGCACGCCCGTGGCGCCCTCCAGTGCGGCGGCAGCGCCGCCATAGTCGGGATCCTCGTCCAGAGAGCGGCCCAGCACCGTGTAATACAGCGTGGCGTCGTGCAGGTCGGCGGTCACCTTGGCATCGGTGATCGTGACTCCGGCCAGCCGCGGATCCTTGATCTCGTACTCGATCGCCGACGCGACGATCGTGGAGATCCGCTTGGCCAGCCGGCGCGCGCGTGCCGGGTCAGCCATGGCTAGGTCCGTGCCTTCTCTACGAGCTCGTAGGTCTCGATGATGTCGCCTTCCTTGATGTCGCTGTAGGTCAGCGTCAGACCACATTCGTAGCCGTCGCGGACCTCGGTGACATCGTCCTTCTCCCGGCGCAGCGAGGAGACCGTGAGGTTCTCGGCGACCACCACGGAATCGCGCAGCAGCCGCGCCTTGGCGTTGCGGCGCATGATGCCGGAGGTGACCAGGCAACCCGCGATGTTGCCGACCTTCGAGGACCGGAACATGGCGCGAATCTCGGCGCGGCCCAGTTCCTTCTCCTCGAAGATGGGCTTGAGCATGCCCTTGAGAGCCTTCTCGATCTCGTCGATGGCCTGGTAGATGATCGAGTAGTAGCGGATCTCCACGCCTTCGCGGTTGGCCAGCTCGGTGGCCTTGCCCTCGGCACGCACATTGAAGCCGATGATGATCGCGTCCGAGGCCGACGCCAGGTTGACGTTGGTCTCGGTGATGCCACCGACACCGCGGTCGATCACCCGCAGTGCCACCTCGTCGTCGATCTGGATACCCATCAGGGCCTCTTCCAGCGCCTCGACGGTACCGGCGTTGTCGCCCTTGAGGATCAGGTTCAGCTGGCTGGTTTCCTTCAGCGCCGAGTCCAGGTCCTCCAGCGAGATCCGCTTGCGCGACCGCGCTGCCAGGGCGTTGCGCTTGCGCGCGTTGCGCTTGTCGGCGATCTGGCGGGCGATCCGGTCCTCGTCGACGACAAGCAGGTTGTCGCCGGCGCCGGGAACCGAGGTGAAGCCGACGACCTGCACGGGCCGCGACGGCAGCGCCTCTTCGACGTCGTCGCCGTGCTCGTCGACCATCCGCCGCACCCGGCCGTAGGCGTCACCGGCGACGATCGAGTCGCCGACCCGCAGCGTGCCGCGCTGAATCAGCACGGTGGCCACCGGGCCGCGGCCGCGGTCGAGGTGCGCCTCGATCGCCACACCCTGAGCCTCCATGTCGGGGTTGGCCCGCAGGTCCAGGGCGGCGTCGGCGGTCAGCAGCACCGCCTCCTCCAGGGCCGCGATGTTGGTGCCCTGCTTGGCCGAGATGTCGACGAACATCGTGTCGCCACCGAATTCCTCTGGCACCAAGCCGTATTCGGTGAGCTGGCCGCGGATCTTCTGCGGGTCAGCGCCTTCCTTGTCGATCTTGTTGACCGCCACCACGATCGGCACATCGGCGGCCTGGGCGTGGTTGATCGCCTCCACCGTCTGCGGCATCACGCCATCGTCGGCGGCCACCACCAGGATCGCGATGTCGGTGGCCTTGGCACCGCGGGCACGCATGGCGGTGAACGCCTCGTGACCGGGGGTGTCGATGAAGGTGATCAGCCGCTCGGAGCCGTCGAAGTCGACGCCCACCTGGTAGGCGCCGATGTGCTGGGTGATGCCGCCGGCCTCGCCCTCGCGCACGTTGGCCTTGCGGATGGTGTCCAGCAGGCGGGTCTTGCCGTGGTCGACGTGACCCATCACGGTCACCACCGGCGGGCGGCTCTGCAGGTCCTCCTCGTCGCCGGTGTCCTCGCCGTAGGAGAGGTCGAACGACTCCAGCAGCTCGCGGTCCTCGTCCTCGGGCGAGACCACCTGCACGACGAAGTTCATCTCGCTGCCGAGCAACTCCAGGGTCTCGTCGCCGACCGACTGGGTCGCGGTGACCATCTCACCGAGGTTGAACAGTGCCTGCACCAGCGCGGCCGGGTTGGCGTCGATCTTCTCGGCGAAGTCGGACAGCGACGCGCCGCGGGCCAACCGGATCGTCTCGCCGTTGCCGTGCGGCAACCGCACACCACCGACGACCGGCGCCTGCATGTTCTCGTATTCGGCGCGTTTCGCCCGCTTCGACTTGCGTCCGCGCTTGGGCGCGCCGCCCGGACGGCCGAACGCGCCGGCCGCGCCACCGCGCTGGCCGGGACGACCACCGCCGCCGGGACGACCCCGAAAGCCGCCGGCGCCGGCGCCGGCGGGGGCACCACCGCCACCGCCGCCGGGACCGCCACCGCGGTAGTTACCGCCGGGACCGCCGCCGGGACCACCGGGGCGGCCGCCGGGAGCGCCCGGACGACCACCGCCGCCGGGCCGCGGCGGGCCGCCGGGACGGGGGCGGCCCTGCGCGCCGAAGTTACTGGTGCGGCCGGGCATGTTGCCCGGTGTCGCGCCGCCGCCGGGACGCGGCATGCCGGGCCGGGGTGCCCCCGGCCGGGGTGCCTGCGGGTGCGGACGCGGGATGGCGCGCTCCACCGGCTGCGCCGACGAGAACGGGTTGTTGCCCACGCGCGGTGTCCGGGCGCCGGGCTTGGGACCCGGTGCTGCCGGACGGGGGCCGGGAGCAGCCGGCGACGGGCCGGGCTGCGCCGGCGCAGACGGCGGCGCAGCGGGCGCCGGGGCCGCGGCGGCGGGTGAGGCCGGAGCCGACGGCTGAGCCACAGGGGCCGCAGGGGCCGCAGGGGCCTCGGCCTTGACGGCCGGGCTGTCAGCGGCTGCGGCCGGCGCGGGAGCCGGCGCGGCCGGAGCGGCCGATTTGGCGGGCGCCGCCGGCGCGGGCGCCTCGCTCTTGGCTGCGGGTTTGCCGCCGCCGAACGACTCGCGCAGCCGCCGCGCGACGGGGGCTTCCACGGTCGAGGACGCCGACTTGACGAATTCGCCCTGCTCGCTCAGACGAGCGAGGACTTCCTTGCTGGTGACACCGAGTTCCTTGGCCAACTCGTGTACGCGGGCCTTTGCCACTACTTCTCCTGTCTATGAGGCGACAGCGGTGGTGGGCCGCGCCTCGGGTTTAGCTATGACGCATGGTCATCGGGACTTCACGGTGTGCTCATGTTCTTCGCTACCTGTTCTGTTGCCCGGGGCGGTGAGCCGATCTGTTGATCGAAGTACTCCTCCACCCCGGATACATCCGGGGAACCGCTGATCCGCAGCGCGTGCGCGAACGCTCGTCGCCGGATCGCCGCCTGCAGGCACTGCGGCCTGGGATGCAGCCATGCACCCCGGCCCGGCTGGCTGCCCGCCCTGTCAACGGTGACGGCCTCGTTGCCGTTCCCCGACACAGCGACCACCCGAAGCAATTCGGCGGCCAACTCGCGTTTCCGGCACCCGACACACGTGCGCACCGGTCCCCGCGGGGAGCGGTGCGTTCGCGAGGCGGCTGCCGAAGTCTCGCGCTGGATCACGGCTTAGTCTACCCATACTCGGGCGGTCGTCTGAACCACCCGAATCCGAAGCCGGGTCAGTGCTCCTGGGCCACGCCCCGGCCGGCCTCGTGCTCGGCGCCGTTGGCGGCAGGCTCGGGGGTGTCGCTGCGGATATCGATACGCCAGCCGGTGAGCCGGGCCGCCAACCGGGCGTTTTGGCCCTCCTTGCCGATGGCCAGCGACAGCTGGAAGTCCGGAACCACTACGCGGGCGGCACGCGCCGCCTGGTCGATCACCGTCACCGACATCACCTTGGCCGGCGACAAGGCGTTACCGACGAACCGCGCCGGGTCCTCGTCGTAGTCGATGATGTCGATCTTCTCGCCGGCCAGCTCGCTCATCACGTTGCGCACCCGCTGGCCCATCGGGCCGATGCAGGCACCCTTGGCGTTGAGCCCGGGAACCTGCGAGGCCACCGCGATCTTGGACCGGTGACCGGCTTCCCGAGCCACCGCGACGATCTCCACCGACCCGTCGGCGATCTCGGGGACCTCCAGGGCGAACAGCTTGCGCACCAGGTTCGGGTGGGTACGCGACAGCTCGATGCGTGGTTCGCGCAGCCCCCGGGTCACGCCGATCACGTAGCAGCGCAGCCGGTCGCCGTGCTCATAGCCTTCGCCCGGCGCCTGCTCGGCGGGCCGGATGACACCGTCGAAGCCCTTCGCTTCGGTGCCCAGGCGCACCACGACGACGCCGCGGGCGTTCTCCCGGGCATCGCGCTGCACGACGCCGGCGACGATGTCGCCTTCCCGCGCCGAGAACTCGCCGTAGGCCTTCTCGTTCTCGGCGTCGCGTAGCCGCTGCAGGATCACCTGGCGGGCGGTGGTCGCCGCGATCCGGCCGAAGCCTTCGGGCGTGTCGTCGTACTCGCTGATGACATTGCCGTCGACGTCGGTCTCCCGGGCCAGCACCCGCACCATGCCGGTCTTGCGGTCGACGTCGATGACCGCGTCGGCCTGGTGCCCTTCGGTGTGCCGGTACGCGGTGAGCAATGCCGATTTGATCGTTTCCACCACGACGTCGACCGGGATGCCCTTGTCGGCCTCGATCGCGTGCAGCGCAGCCATGTCGATATTCATCCGCCCGCCTCCGTTCCCGCATCCCCGGCCTTACGGCCCGTCAACTCCAACTCACGTGCGCTCGGCGGCGAGAACTCGATTTGCACCACCGCTTTGCTGATGTCGCTCAGCGGCAACCGGCGCCGGTTCCAGTCCCGGCCGGCGCGCACCACCAGCGTCACGACGTCGTCCTCGACAACACCGACCCGACCGGTCACACCGGTTCCGTCGGACAAGGTCACCTCGACCTTGCGGCCGTGCGCGCGCCGAAAATGCTTCGCGGTGGTCAACGGTCGTTGCACCCCTGGGGAACTGACCTCCAGCACGTACTGGCCGTCGAAGTCGAGGCCGTCGAGCAGGTCCGACGCCGAGCGCGACAACGCCGCAGCGGTGTCGAGATCCAGCGGGGTGTCGCCGTCGGCGACCACGGTGATCCGGGGCAGCGGCGCATGGTCGTCGACGACGACGTCTTCGATCTCATATCCGGCGCGGGTGAACTCAGCGTCGAGCAGCTCGATCACCTGTGTCTGCGAAGGTAGCCCGGTGGCCACGGCGAGCTCCTCGTCTTGAGTTGTCCGGACGTTTCCCCCGCGACTGGCGCGGCCGGGAACCAGCCACCAACGATACGCCGTGGCGTGCACAGCCACAGCAAACCGCTGAAAAGCGCCGCCACGCCAGCGGTCGGCCCCGCTACCGGCCACGCCGCGACCCTCCGGCGGCCCCGGGGTGGCAGGATGTCTCAGGTGCCCGGCCCCCTGACCGCCATCGACCGGCGGCGCGTGCTGACCGGCGCCGGCATGCTCGCCCTGATCGCCCTGGCGGCACCAGCGTGCGGCTCGTCCCCGACGCCGCCGGCGCTCGACGACCTGGAAGCGCAGTTGCAGCTGGCGCGGCGCGACAGCGACCTGGCGGCCGCGGCCGGGGCGGCACTGACCGGACCGGGCTCGCAAGCGCTGGCCGCGGCGCTGGATCAGGTGTCGCTGGAACGGGCCGAACACGCGCGCGCGCTGGCCACCGAGATCGCCCGGGCCGCCGGACAGCCGGCGCGGGAGGCCGCCGAAACCACCACCTCGACCAGCACGCCGGAGGGGACCGCCCCGACGGTGTCCCAGGTGGTCAACGCCTTGCGATCCGCGGCTGAGAGCGCCGGAAAGCTGGCCATCGCCTCGTCGGGTTACCGGGCCGGGTTGCTGGCCTCCATCGCAGCGGCCTGCACGGCCTCCTACGCGGTCGCCTTGGTGACGCAGTCATGACGTCGGTCGAACCCGGTGCGCTCAGCGGCCCCGACACCGCCCTGTGCGATGCTCTGGCCACCGAATACGGGGTCGTCTACGGCTACGGGATGGTGTCGGCGTACTCCGTGCCGGAGCTCAACGACCTGGTGGTCCCCACCATCCGTCAGCACCGCGAGCGCCGGGACGCGACCATCGCGATCCTGACCGCCCGCTCGGTTCCGGTCCCGCCCGCTGCCGCCGGATACCAGCTGCCCCTGCCGCTGAGCACGTCCGACGACGCGGTGCGGCTGGCGGTCCGGATGGAAAACGACACGGCGACCGCCTGGCGCGCCGTCGTCGAGCAGGCCCGCGAAGCCTCGGACCGGGAGTTCGCGGCCACCGCGCTGGGCCAAACCGCGGTGCTGGCCGCGCACTGGAACCAGGCGTTGGGCAATTGGCCGATCACCCGGGCGTTCCCGGGCGGCCAGGACTAGGTGTCCTCGCCGCGGATCGCGGCGAGGATCTGCCGGGCCAGGTCGGCGCCGACGGACAGCTCGCGAGCCTGCCCGGAGAACCGGTCGCGCAGTTCGACGATCCCGTCGGCCCAGCCGCGTCCCAGCACGACGATCCACGGCACGCCGAGCAGCTCGGCGTCCTTGAACTTCACTCCCGGTGAGGCCTGCCGGTCGTCGAACAGCACGTCCATCCCGAGCCGGTCGAGCTCGGCGGCCAGGTCGGTGGCCCCGGCGCGGGCGGCCTCGTCCTTGTTGGCGATCACCAGGTGCACGTCGAACGGTGCGACAGACGCCGGCCAGCGCAGGCCCAGCTCATCGTGCTGTTGTTCGGCGATGACGGCGACCAGCCGGGACACGCCGACACCGTAGGAGCCCATGGTGAGCCGCACCGGGCGGCCGTCCTCGCCGAGGACGTCGGCGGCAAACGCGTCGGTGTATTTGCGGCCGAGCTGGAAGATGTGGGCGATCTCGATGCCACGGGCGCTGACCAGCGTGCCCGCCCCGTCCGGGGACGGGTCACCGTCGCGAACCTCGGCGGCTTCGATCGTGCCGTCGGCGGTGAAATCACGTCCGGCCACCAAGCCGACAACGTGCTTGCCGGGCGCGTCCGCGCCGGTGATCCAACTGGTGCCGGTCACCACACGGGGGTCGACTAGATAGCGAACACCGTTGTCCTGCAACGATTTCGGTCCGATATAGCCCTTCACCAGGAACGGGTGCTTGGCGAAATCGCCGTCGGAGAGCAATGCGTACTCGGCGGGCTCGAGAGCAGCGCCCAGCCGCTTTTCGTCGACTTCGCGGTCGCCGGGCACCCCGATGCCCAGCAGTTCCCACTCCCCGTCGGGCTGGCGCACCTTGAGCAGCACGTTCTTCAGGGTGTCGGCAGCGGTGACGGTGCGGCCCAGGCCGGCGCCGTTGGCCCAGTCCACCAGGGTGGCGATGGTGGGGGTGTCACCGGTGTCGTAGGTCTGCGCCTCCGGTTGGCCCTCGATCGGTTGGGCCGGGGGGCGGGCGGTGGTCACCGCCTCGACGTTGGCGGCGTAGCCGGATTCCACGCAGCGCACGAAGGTGTCCTCGCCCACCTCGCTTTCGGCCAGGAACTCCTCGGAGGCCGAGCCGCCCATCGCGCCGGACACCGCGGAGACGATCACGTAGCGCACTGCCAGCCGGTCGAAGATCCGTTGGTAGGCCTCGCGGTGCGCGTCGTAGGCGGCTTTGAGGCCGGCGTCGTCGACGTCGAAGGAATAGGAGTCCTTCATCACGAACTCGCGGCCGCGCAGGATGCCCGCGCGCGGACGCGCCTCGTCGCGGTACTTGGTCTGGATCTGGTAGAGCAGCACCGGGAAGTCCTTGTAGGAGCCGTACTCCCCCTTGACCGTCAGGGTGAACAGCTCTTCGTGGGTGGGCCCGAGCAGGTAGTCGTTGCGGCGGCGGTCTTGCAGCCGGAACATGGTTTCGCCGTACTCGGTCCAGCGGTTGGTGGCCTCATACGGGGCGCGCGGCAGCAGCGCCGGGAACAGAATCTCCTGGCCGCCGATGGCGTTCATCTCCTCGCGCACCACCCGTTCGATGTTGCGCAGCACCCGCAGGCCCAGCGGCAGCCAGCTGTACAGCCCGGGAGCGATCGGCCGGACGTAGCCGGCCCGGATCAGCAGCTTGTGGCTGGGCACTTCGGCATCGGCGGGGTCATCGCGCAGGGTGCGCAGGA
>NZ_LZMF01000140.1:0-41288 GCF_001673565.1 Mycolicibacter sinensis | reverse complement strand
CCGCGCAGCACCTCGTCGGGATACAACGATGCCGGCTCCCAGAGCAGTTCGCGCAGGCCGACCGGTCGCTGGCCGGGACCGGCCTTGCTCAGCACGTCGCGCGCGGCGGCCTGGTAGTGCAGCCCGGTGCCGGCCAGTTCCAGGCCGAGCAATTCGTCGCCGCGTTCATCGGCTGCCATGCGCAGCGCCAGTTCGCACCCGTTGGAGTGGCCCAGGACGAACAGTCCGGCGCCCCGGTCCCGATCGCCGAGGATCCGCTCGAGCGCCCGGTAGGCGAGCCGGACGCGCTGCTGAGGGTCGTCCATCGACTCCGGGTACAGCGCCGAAGCGCCGTAGCCTGGCCGGTCCAGGGCGATCACGGTGTAACCCAGCGCGGCACCGGCTCTCAGCAGGGACAGGTGCGGCTGGCCCGGGCAGTCGAAATACGCCGACGTGGTTCCGCCGCCGTGCAGGGCGACCACGACGGCGCGCGGCTCGGGGACTTCGACCAGCAGCGCCGACATCGGGATGCCGTCGGCGCTGACCGTCCGCGGGCGAACGGCTGGACTCATGTGTCGGTCCGCAGCAGCATGACCCCGCTGGGGGTCAGCCCGCCGCTGCTCGTCACCGCGACCCGGGCGCCGGACACCTGACGCTCGCCCGCCTCGCCGCGCAACTGGGTGACGGCCTCGTGGATCAGCCCCATTCCGTGGGTGCGGCCGTGGGAGAGCTGACCGCCGTGGGTGTTCAGCGGAAGCACCCCGTCGCGGGCGATGTTGGTGCCGCCGTCCAGAAAGCTCTTGGCCTCACCGATACCGCAAAAGCCCAGCGCCTCAATCCAGGACAGGCAGTTGAAGCTGAAGCCGTCGTAGAGCTCCGCGACATCGACATCAGCCGGGCGCAGTGAGGTTCGCGACCACAGATGCGCGGCCTGACCCAGCACCTGAGGCTCGTGGGTCAACGTGCTCTGGTCCCAGTCGGTCCGCTCGATGATCTGCGTGCCGACCGCCTCCACCAGCACCGGCGGCTTGGCCAGATCACGGGCGGCGTCTACCGCCGAGACGATCACCGCCACCGCGCCGTCGCAGGGCACATCGCAGTCATAGAGCCCGAACGGCGTGGTGATCATCCGGGCCGACAAGTAGTCGTCCATGGTCATCGGGTCGCGGTAGATCGCTGCCGGGTTCAGCGCGGCATTCGCCCGCTGGTTCAACGCGATCCAGCCCAGCGTCTCGCGGGTGGTGCCGTAACGGTGAAAGTGCCGCTGGGCGTTCTGTGCCAGCGTGTGCGCCGCGGAGGTCGCGCCGAACGGCATCTGCCAGCTGGTCGTGCGCTGTCCGCCCGGCGGCGAGGCTTTGCCGGCCTTGAGCAGCTCGCTGAACGTCGATTCCCACACGGTTCGGAAACACAGCACATGGCGCGCGAGTCCGGCGGCAACGGCCATCATCGCGGCGATAACAGAACCACCGGGCCCGAAGGTGTCCATGCCGCCGTTGATCCAGGTCGGGCGCAATCCCAAAGCGCCCTCCAGTGCCGTGACGCCGCCTTCGCCCATGCCGGCTACGTCCAGGCTCGGATACGTTGAGAGCCCGTCGATGTCATCGAAGGTCAGCCCGGCATCGGCGACGGCCGCCTGGCATGCCTCCACGGTCAGTGCCAGCGGCGCAACCATGAGTCGACGGCCCAGTCGTGAAGCGCCGACCCCGGTGATCGCCGACTTGTCTTCGAATTTCTCGGTACTCACCATCGGGCGCACGTGCTGTGCGAAGTCCTCGGGTGCGATCTCGTCGGCGGGCAGCGGCTTGGTCTCCGTGCTGTCGGCCACCGGCCGGAACAGCGGCAGCCACACATCCTCGATGTTCTCGAAGACGACCTCCACCTGCTGGCCGAGCTCGAGCTGGCCCGGATCGCAGTCGAGGATGTTGGTGGTCAGTCGAACTCGGGGATCCTCATTGATCGCGACCTGCGCCACCACGTAGGGCGCCGGCATGCCGGGCAGGCTGAACCGGTGGTTGACGGTGAACCCGGCCAGGGTGGCCCGCCCGGAAACGTCGCGCACGCCCATGTTCTGGCTGCGGCAGTACCGGCACACCGGTTGCGGTGGATGGATCAGCGCCGCGCAGTCCCGGCACTCCTGGATGCGCAGCACGCCGTCGGCACCTGCGGTCCAGAAGAACTCGTTCTCGAGGGTGATCGAGGGCAGGGGGCGGCCCGGTGCGCTCATTCGGCATCGTCCTCGGTGATCTCGATGATGGCGTGTACCGGGCAGTCCAGCAGGGCGCGCATGACGTCATGCTCGTCCGCCTCGTCCACCGTGCCGTCGCCGGTCAGGGAGGCGTAGCCCCAGTCGTCGAGGGAGAAGTACTTGGATGCGTGTTTGGCGCAGAACCCGAATCCGTCGCACATGGTGCGATCCAGCCGGATCTTCATGGCGTCACCTCCTCGACCGCGTAGGGGCGTTCGGCCCGGAAGGCGCTACCGCCGCAGGTCGCACAGGCGCCGTCCAGGTGCTCGGCCACCGATTCCGGGAACCGGATCAACAGGCTCGCCGCCACATTGGTGGCGCCGTCCAGCGTGCCGCAGGCGCCGCGCCCGGGCAGTACCCCGGCCCAGCGTTGCAGCCGCTCGACCTCCTCGGCGGTCGCTGCCCCGTCTCTCAGCGCCTCGGCGACTGCTGCCATCGCGGCGGTGCCGTTGAAGCACGACCCGCACTGCCCGGCGTTCTCCCGCCCGAAATAGGCCAGCACCGAGGCCGCCACCGCGACCGGGCAGTCGTCGGTCAGCACCGCCATCGCGCCGCAGCCCAGGCCGCTGCCGCCGGCACGCAGGGTCTCGTGATCCAGGGTGGCGTCCAGCGCTTCGCGGTTCAACAGGCCGGAGAAGTAGCCGCCCATCAGCAACCCACGGACCTGGCCGAGCGGAACCCCGTGCAACTGCAGCAGTTCGGAGACCGCGATACCGTGCGGCAGCTCGTAGAGCACGGGCGGCCGGCCGCCGCCGGTCACCGTCGCCAGGAACGTTCCCGGGGACAACGCGGTCCCGGCCGAGCGGAACGCCACCGCGCCGTGCCGCTGCAGATACGGAAGATTCGCCAGCGTCTCGACATTGGAGACCAGCGTCGGTCGCTGGGCGACCCCTTTCTGGTAGGGGCGTGGCGGTTTGTCGGTCGGCTTGGCCGGGCCGCCGTTGATCGCCCGCACCGCTGCGGTCTCCTCACCGGCCACATAACCCGCGTCGACGGTGAACACGCTGATCGTCATCCCGCCAAGGACTTCCGGGCCGACCTCGGCCAGCGCATCCTCAACGCTACGGGCCGCTGCCAGGTCGGAGACGTAGACGTAGGCGCGGGTGGCGGCCACGGTGGCGGCCGCCAGACGTAGGCCGTCGAGCACCAGGTGGGGGCGGTTGCGCAGCAGCCAGCGGTCTTTGATCGACGCCGGTTCGCCCTCCTCGCCGTTGGCGACGACGACGGCGTCCCGGCCGTGGCGGGCGCTGGCGGCGCGCACCGACGCCAACTTGACTCCCAGCGGGAAGGCCGCGCCCCCGCGCCCGAGCAGGCCGCTGCGTTCCACCTCCTGAAGGAACTCGTCGGCGTCGGCGAGCGCACGGTAGCCGCCCGCGGCGATGTAACTGGCACCATCCTCGATGCCCTCACGCAACAGACGCGGTGCACAGTCCGGCCAGGTGGCGACAGTGATATCCGGTCTCGCGGCAGTTGTCGTCATTGCCACCTCGTTTGGCTAGGCTCGCGGACGTGAGAACAGCGGTGGTGCGTGTCGACATCGACCCGACCGGGCAGCTGACCCGTGAGCAGTTGGCGGCCGGAATGGCGACGCTGCGTGACCTGGCCGGGCGGGCCGGCGTCGAGCTGGTGGAGACCGACGTTGCGGCGATGCCGGCGGGCCGGCGCCAGGTCCGGTTGCTGATCACCGGGGCCGACACCGACCTCGTCGACACCGGTACCCGCTTGTGCGCCAAGGCTTTCGACACCGCGCCGAAGCCCGGTGTGGTGACCTACGTGAGTAGGGGCACCGATGACGACGCGCACGGAGTGCTGGCTGGGCTGGGGCTGACCGGCGAGATCGGCCGGACACCGGGAGCGAACGGTCTGGACGTCGTCCACGTGACCCTGGCCGAATCGGACGTGGCGCGGGTCGGCGAGAGTCGCATCCACACCGCGCTGGAGGCGTCGCTGAACTGCGAGGTTCATATCCACAGCCGCTGAGGTCATCAGCGACCCAGGAATTCCAGGATGGCCGGGGCGGCCTGCACCCAGGTGTCGAACATGTTGAAGTGACTGACTTTTCCGGCGGCGCGCTCCTCGCCGGCCCGCTCCCAGGCGTCCTCGGGCCACGGCGGGTCGATCAGTTCGGATCCCTTGATCAGACAGCTCACCTCCAGCGAGGTGCGTTTCGGGTGATCCCAGTCGTTCTCGCCGCCGCGGATGATGAGCGTGGGAACCCTGATGCGGTCGAACATTTCGTCGTCGACACCGGGAATCGTCTGCCCCGGCTTGGAGACGAAGGCGTTCAGCCAGCGCAGCATCACCTTGAGGAACTCGTCGGAGTCCAGCTCGAGCAGCCGCTGCTTGTTCGCCGGGTTCTCCTCGATGCGCTCCTGCCATTCGCGCAGGCCCACCAGCGCCTGGGTGCCGCCGCCGCGTACCGCCAGAATGTTGGGCACCACGTAATAGGACCCCAGCACGAAGGAGCCGTACACGCCGCCGACGATGTTCCACAGCACCAGCTTGGTGACCAGCTCTGGATAGAGCATGGTGGTCAGCATGGAGTCTCGGGCGCCGCCCGAGCCGCCGGCGATGATGCACGGCCCGGTGCCCAGAGCGGTGAGCAGTCCGTGCAACGTTTCGGCGCGCATATGCGATTCGGACTGGCCGTAGAACTGCACATCGGAAGCCCCGCAGTTGGGGCGGTCCCACAGCAGCACCCGGTAGCCACCCTCGACGAGTTTGTCGGCCAATGGGCGCAGTCCGGGGATCTCCTTGGAGAACCGGCCGCCGGGGGTTAAGACGATCAGATCGCCTGCGTCGCCGAGGATCTCATAGACGACGTTTCCACCGTTGATTTCGACTGCGGGCACCGAAAACTCCTGTGTGCTAGGCCTGGACCAGGACGTCGTCGCCGACGACCCGCACCGGGTAGGTTCGGATGCTCCACTCGGGCTTGACCGCGGTGGTGCCGGTGGCCAGTTCGAAACCCCACTGATGCCAAGGGCAGTAGATGTATTCCAAGTCCCGGACCGTAGCGGCGTCTCCCGGCGCGGTCTCATCGACGACGGTGCGGCCGCGCAGCCGCCCGGCGCACAGCGGCCCGCCCTGATGCGGACAGAAGTTCGCGATCGCGTAGAACGTCCCGTTGATGTTGTACACGCCCACGCCGTGATGCCCGATCGGCACGAGTTTATGGGTGCCGGGCGGGATTTCGTCGACAGTGGCAACGATGTGCTCGCGGCCCTGGGCCAGCCGGGGCCGCTGGTCGTCGTGGCTCATTCAGAACACCCGTACCTGACCCTCGAGGGCCGGGACCGTGTCGGGAAGGTGGTAGGTCTTCAAGCCGTTTTTGAACATCACCGCTTCGCGGGCCGCCTTGGGCAGGTGCTTGACGAGCCAGCGCGGGTCGTCGAACGTCCAATGCGGGTAGTCGGAGGAGTACAGCAGAATCTTCTCGCACTCCATCCACTCGAAAGCGCGCATCAGCTCGGTCTTGTCCTCCGGGTAGTCCAGCGGCTGGGTGGTGAATTTGATGTGGTCCTTGACGTATTCGCTGGGTTTGCGTTTGATGTCCAGCCACGACTTGCGCGCCTCGTAGATGGCGTCCATGCGCCACATCAGCGGCAGGATCCAGGTGAAGGCGTGTTCGACGAGCACGATGCGCAAGGTCGGGAACCGGTCGAAGACGCCGTCGAACACCAGACTCATCACCTGGTTCGCCGCGAGCAGCGAGTAGGTGACCATGAAGTCGTGGTTGTAGCTGGGCATCCCCACCGGCGGCATCGGCAGCTCTTCGTGGTGGCTGCGGGACAGGTGACAGCTGACGGTGATGTCGTGTTTGGTGGCCGCGGTCCAGATCGGGTCGTATTTGGGATCGCCCCACGACGGCCGCGGCTCGGCCTTGATCAGGACCTGCGCCATGTAGGGGTGGCCGGCCCACTTCTCGATCTCGGCGGCCGCGCCGGACGGGTCCTCGATCGCGACGCAGATCGACCCGCGCCACCGCTGGTGCCAGTTGTTGTGGCTGTCCAGCCAGTGGTTGGCCTGCCAGTCGTTGAGCGCACACGACATCGCGTGCTGGGCTTCGAGGATCCGTGCCGGGTAGGCGGCGGGCTCCAGGATCGCGAAGTCGGAGCCCGCCTCCATGATCAGTTGTTTGAACGCCAACTCCGGGCTGCTGCCGGGGAACTCACCGTCGGACGGGAACGCGTCGACGCGCATCGCGAATGCGTGCGCGTAGTCGGGGGCGTCGTAGTAGATCTGTTCGCCAATCCGGCGGGTCAGAAAGTACTTGCTACGCCACGGCTCGGGAATGTACGGGGTCAGCTCGCCGCGCCGCGGTACCGGATGGACGTCGGAGTCCACGCATCGCACGGCGACACGCTCGGCCGCCGGCTTGCGCTCTGTGGCTGTCACGGTCATGGTGCTCTCCCTTGATCCAGCTGTTCTCTAGTGTGCGCCCGCGGCGGCCGGAACGGCCGGGATTTCTATGCCGTAAAGCCGGCTGGCATTGCGCCAGCACAGCTTGTCGCGTTGTTCGGCGCTGAACGTGCTCGGCACCGCCAATTCATTGCGCTGCCAGTGCGGATAGCTCGACCCATACATCACCATGTCGTCCTTGCCGGTGAAGCCGAACCATTCCCCGGCGAACTCGGTGTCTCCGGGACCGTCCATGGCGCCCTGCACGAAGTACACATGCTCGGGCAGGTAGTCGCTGGGCATCTCGGGTGCCCACGGTGTCTGCTCCAGGTGTGGCCTGCCGAAGGTGTCCATCCGCCAGATGAACGGGGTCAGCAGATCCGCGCCGCCGTCGGCCCAGACGAACTTCAGCGCCGGCATCCGCTCGAACACGCCCTCGGCGATCATGTTCATCAGGTGGTACAGGTAGTTGCACGCCATGAATCCGACGTACTGCTCGTAGGTGCGGGTGCCCCCCGACGGCGTCGGGGAGGCGGCGATGCCCGAGCCGACCTCGATGTGCGCGGCCACCGGCAGGCCGGCGTCGATCGCCGCCTCCCACAATGGCCAGAACTGCGGCTTGCCGAACAGCTCGCGGGATTGCAACGGAACGCCGATCTGCACCACCCGCGGGTGGTCCTTCCACCGGTCGATCTCCTTCAGCGCTCCGGCGATGTCGTCTGGGTTGACCCGGATCGTGCCGCGGAAGCGCTCGCCGTGCTCGGGGTGGTCCAGCCAGCGTGACACCAGGATCTCGTTGTGCGCCGCGGCGATCGCCGACCCGAGGTGCCGATCGGGCATGATCCCGCGCGTCATCGGGTGCAGCACCGCCACGTCGACACCGCGGTCGGCGAACAGATGCTGGGCCACCACGTCGGGGTCCGAGCCCGGGTATTGGCCTTTCGCGCCCTCGGTGCCCGGGGCATACTCGCCGCCCGGCGCCCCGTACCAGTCCATCTCGTAGTCGGGGAAGCCGCGGCTGCGATAGGGCTCCCGCAGGTAGCTGCGCAGATCCTTGTTGGACGCCGCGAAGATGTGCACGCTGGCGTCGACGACGGGCGTCCCGGTGCCGTCCGGGTGTTCGATCATCAACTCCGCCCTTCATTCGCCGGACCCTGCGCCCGCCACAGAGCGTGCTGCGGGGAGTCACCACGAGCCGGACTCCATTGTATAGCTGTATTCTTTGCTTGCAAGAACTGGATTCTCATACGTGGGGCGAGCGGCCGGTGCAGGCAGGCGGCACGGCGACCGCTTCCAGCCCGCGATACGGTGTGGCAGCACGGTATCTCAGATTGAGATCGTTACATTCGCTAACGAGAATGTTATTCTCGACGGGCGCGTGGAGGAGGTGACGCAATGCTGTTGGAGTTCGATGCGGATCAGCGACTGTGGCAGGGCACAGTGCGCGACGTGGTGGGCAAGCAGTGCTCGCCCTCGCTGGTGCGCGGTGTGGCCGAGGCCGTGGCCGGCTCGGACGATGCGATCGACTCGTTGTGGAAGGTCTACGTCGATCTGGGCTGGACCGAGTTGCACGAGCCGGAGACCGCGGTAGAGCTGGCGATCGTCCTCGAAGAACTGGGCCGCGCCACCGACCCCACGCCGTTCCTGGCGACCATGACCCAGTTCGCCCCCCTGGTCGGTGAGCACCATCGAGGCGACGGTTCGGCCGGCGCGGCGGTGTACCGCGGCGTGAGCGCCTACCGCAACGCCGCCGGCTGGGTGCTGGACGGAACCGCGCTGAACGTGCTCGATGGTGATCGGGCCGAACGGCTGGCGGTGGTCGCCGATGCCGGGGTGTTTCTGGTCGACGCCGCCGCGGTGACGACGCGGACAGCCTCGGTGTTCGACCCGACCCTGCACGTGGCCGACGTGTCGTTCAGCGGCGTCGAGGTGCCTGACACCGCGCGGATGCGCGTCGACGTCGAGCGGGCCCGCCATGTCGCGCTCACCGGGATGGCGATGACGATGGTGGGCGCCTGCCAGCGGATCCTCGATCTGGCACTCGAGCACGTACGCGGTCGTCAGCAGTTCGGGGTGCCGATCGGCTCGTTCCAGGCGGTCCAGCACAAGGCGGCCGACATGCACGTGGCGATCGAACGTGCCCGGGCGCTGGCGTATTTCGCGGCGCTGACGATCGCGGCCGACGACCCCCGGCGGCGGATGGCGTCGGCGATGGCGAAGGCGGCGGCCGGGGAATGTCAGTCGGTCGTCTTCCGGCACGGGCTGCAGCTGTTCGGCGCGATGGGCTTCACCTGGGAGAACGACCTGCAGTTCGCGCTCAAGCGGGCTAAAGCCGGTGAGCTGATGCTCGGTGGTGCCGCGGAGCACCGCGCGGCCATCGCAGAGGAGTACCTTGCAGCTCACGTTTGATCCCGAGGTCGAGGAGTTCCGTGCCGAGTTCGCGGCCTTCCTCGACGCCAATCTGCCCGCCGAGGCCGACACGTTGGAGCGGCCGCGGTCGGTGTCGCACATGCCGGAGTGGGCGCGCCGCTGGCAGCGGTTGCTGTTCGACAACGGCTGGCTGCTGCCCGGCAATCCGCCGGAGTTCGGCGGCCGAAACGCCACCCTGCTGCAGCAGTTCGTCCACTTGGAAGAACTGTGTCGGCGCCGGATTTATCACAGCTTCAATCCACAGGGTGTGAATATCATTGCGGCGTCGTTGCTTTCGTTCGGCAGCGATGAGCAGAAGCGGCGCTGGGCCGTGCCGATTCTGCGTGCCGAGATCACCGCGTCGCTGGGGATGAGCGAGCCGAGCGCCGGCTCGGACCTGGCGTCGCTGCGGACCAGGGCGGACCGCGACGGTGAGGATTTCATCGTCAACGGCCAGAAGGTGTGGACCTCGGGTGCTCACGACGCCGATGTGCTGCTGACGTTCGTGCGCACCGATCCCGATGCACCCAAGCACAAGGGCATCAGCGTCTTGTTGATCCCCACCGACACCCCGGGCGTGGTATGCCGCCCGTTCCCCACCATCTGCGGGATCGACGACAAAGACTTCAACGAGGTGTTCTTCACCGATGTGCGGGTGCCGGGGGAGAACCTCGTGGGCCCGCTCAACGGCGGTTGGCGGGTGGCCAACGGATCCCTCGGGCACGAACGCACCATGATGTGGCTGGGTTTCGCCGACCGGCTCGACAATGTGATCGCCGATTTTCGCCCCGACGGTGCGCTGGAACGCGACCAGTTCGCCACGGCCGTCATGGATTATCAGGCGCTGCGCCTGCTCGGCTCCCGGGCGCTGGCCCGGGCCGCCCGCGGCGAGGAGGACGTGCCCGCCCTGTCGGTGCTCAAGCTGCTCGGCTCCGAAGCCGAGATGTACGCCACCGGTTACGCACTGGACGCCGCGGGGTCATCGGGTCTGATCCACCCGGCCAGTTCCGGGGCGTATGCGCCGATGAACCTCGACAGCTACTTCGCCAGTTGGTTCGAACGGCACGCCCGGAGTTTCTCGGGCACGATCGCCGGCGGCACCTCGGAGATCCACCGCAACATCGTCGCCCAGCAGGTGCTGGGCCTGCCCCGCGGTTGACGCGATAGGACGCCGATGTCATGCGTTCGGCCGGCCGCGTTCCTGCGGACCACCCTGCCCCTGGACCTGTCGACGCTGACCGAGTTCGACACCGGCCGATACCATTCCGTCTGGATGCCCGACCATATGGTCAGCTTCTGGCCGGATGCCTTGTGGACACCGGAATTCACCGATCTGGCCACCGTCTCGCCCTCGCCGCACCGCCATCTCGATGCCCTGGCGGTCGCAGCCGCAGCAGCCGTTCTGACGGAGCGGGTGCCCCTGGCCACCAGTGTGGTGGACACCGTGCGCCGCCACCCGGCATCGCTGGCCCAGAGCGCGCTGACCATCGACCACTTGTCGAAAGGCCGCTTCATCCTCGGACTGGGCAGCGGTGAGCGGGAGAACATCGTGCCCTACGGCTTTGATTACGACCGGCCGGTGAGCCGTTTCGAGGAAGCGCTGCAGGTGATCCGGCTGCTCTGGGACAGCGACGGACCGGTGGACTTCCAGGGCGCCTTCTACCGCCTGGACCATGCTCGAATGGACACCGAGCCCCACGATGGGCGTGTCCCACCGATCTGGATCGGTGCCAGCGGCCCACGGATGCTCGACATCGTCGGACGCTACGCCGATGGATGGTGGCCGGCCGGGGCGTGGACCCCCGAGCAGTACGGCGAGATGCTGGGCGCAGTGCGCGAATCGGCGCAGCGCGCCGGCCGTGACCCGATGGCGATCACGCCGTGTTTCGTCCAGGTCTGTCTCATCGGCGACGACGACGACGCGCTTGCCGAGATCGCCCGGACGCCACTGGTGGCGTCCTTCCTGCTGCAGGTGTCCGCGCAGGTGTTGCGGCGCTTCGGGTTCGATCATCCGATGGGCGAGGACTGGGGCGGATTCCACGACATCGACCCGGCATTGCTGTCACGGGAGCGCATTCTGGGCTTCCTGGATCGGTTCGAGGCGGAGGCGCTGCTGGCGATCGTGCCGCACGGCACACCGAAAGATGTCGCCCGCATCATCAAGACGTACGTCGATGCGGGCCTGAGGGTCCCCAAGATCCTGGACTACTCGGCCATGGCCGGACTGGACTTCGCTGCCGCGTCCGCGGCACGGGTACGCGAGACCGAAGACGAACTCGCGGCGCTGTGCGAAGGCCGGACCGCATGACGACACTCGATGCCGCCGCGATGCTCGCCCGGGCCCAGCGCGAGACCGGATCTGACGACTACGGCGATCCTTCGCTGCCGGAGCGCTTCTCGGTGGCCGTGGCGCAATTGAACGGTTTCGGCTTGGACGCCGACGGCGCCGAACAAGCCCGGCAGGTCTCTCATTGGCTGCTCACCTCCCGGCTGGAGCTGATCGCCGACCGCGGCCGGCACCCGATCGGCGAGGAAGTCATCGACCGGCCGATGTTCGTCACCGGTGAACCGCGCTCGGGCACCACGCTGATGCACGCGCTGATGTCGGTGGATCCGAACGCCCGCGCACTGCGGTTCTGGGAGGTGATGTACCCCTCGCCGCCGCCGGGCCTCGCCGGGCCGGACGACCCCCGCCGCGCACGCGCCGATGCGGACTGGCGCGAGATCAACGCCCGGCTGCCCAAGTGGCTGCACAGCCATCCCTACAACGACATGCTCGGCGACGGTCTGCCCGAGGACGAACGCACCTGGGCGTTCGACTTCCGGGTGATGACACCGACCGCCTGGTGGCGGGTGCCGATGCCGGCGGTGGTCGCCGGTCTGCCCGTCGACGCGGCGGCACAGTACCGCCTGCACAAGGCCATGCTGCAGCAGCTCCAGTACGCACGGCCGCACAAGTACTGGGTACTCAAGGGCTTCCACGGGTTTCGGCTCGCCGAGCTGTTCGCCGCCTATCCCGATGCGAACCTGGTGTGGTTGCACCGAGACCCGGTACAGGTCGCGGCGTCACGCACGATGATGATGGCCGACATCCTCGACGGCATCGTCGGGCCGGTCGACCTGGCGGTGGAGGCCAAGAAGCACCTCGAGATGACGCGGGCCGGCATCGCCAACACCATGTCGGATCCCCTGGTCGACGACCCGCGGATCCTGCACGTCCCCTACACCGACTTCATCGCCGACCCGGTCGCGACCGTGCAACGCTACTACCGGTTCTGCGGCCGGCCGCTGACCGGCGAGGCCGAAACCGCGATGCGCCACTATCTGGCGCACAACCGCGGCGACCGGCACGGCAAGTTCCACTACTCGACCAGCGTGCTGACCGACATCGGCGAGGACCTGGGCGCGTTGCACGATGAGTTCGCGCCGTTCCGGGAACGCTTCGGTGTCCTCATCGAGAAGCGCGAGTGAGTTGGCGATGCACGAGCGGCTGTCGGTGCACAACGTCACCTTCCTGGGTGCGAGTCCCGCCGAGCTGCGCGGTTTTTGGGAAACGCTCGGTGTGCGGCGCCTGAGCATCCTGGACAGCCAACTGCTCGATCGCGGCTTCACCGGTCTGGTCACCGCCGGCGACTACCGCATCGAGGCGGTCTATCACCTGTTCGGCGGTGGCCGGGTACCGGCGGATGCCGAGCAGATCCGCACCGCCCGAACAGAGCTGGCGCGGCTGATCGACGCCGCCGCAGCCGCTCGGGCCCGGTGCATCTACCTGCTCACCGGCGGCCGCGGCCCACTCACCTGGGAGCAGGCCGCCGAGCGCTTCAGCGCCGCAATCGAACCTTGTGCGAGGCGCGCGGAAGCGGCCGGCGTCGACCTGGCGGTCGAGAATGCGTCCAGCCTGTACGCCGATCTTCATCTGGGACACACTCTGCGCGACACGATCACCCTTGCCGAGATGGCAGGCCTGGGCATCTGTGTGGACCTGTTTCACTGCTGGGCCGAAGCCGGGCTGAGCGAGCTGATGGCACGGGCGCTGCCCCGGACCCGGCTGATCCAACTGAGCGACTACGTGCTCGGCGATCGCGCGCTTCCGGCCCGCGCCGTCCCCGGCGACGGCGCGATCCCGATCCGGCCGGTGCTGGCGCAGGCATTGGCCGCCGGCTACCCGTTCGGGTTCGACCTCGAACTGCTCGGGCCGCGCATCGACCGCGAAGGACCGCTGGCCGCCGCGCAGCGGGCCGGGACAACAGTCACCGCGATGCTCGCCGAACTGGGCTGCTGAGGAAGGAGTTTCGACGATGGCTTTCGGCGACGGTCCCGACGATGCGGCGCTCGATGCGGCGTGGCGCCGGTTCTGCGACCAGCTGAAAGCGGCCGGCCGGCAATCCTTCAAGGACTACAACGCGACCGCTGGCGTGCAGCGAGCCGACGCGTTCCGCTTCCTCACCCAGAATCTCGGGCAGGCGTTCGACCTGGCGCTGGAGACCCGCGACACCCGCTACCCGACGCTGCACACCTTCTGCAACCCGACCCGCAAGCTGGGCGGCGACTGCGCCGACTTCACCTACCAGCAAGCCTGGATCGACGGCGAATCCACCTACCGGGTCAGCGGGACCCGCGGCACCGCACCGTTTTTCAATATGACCGTGCAGGGGCGCCGGCCCCCGGGCCCTGGCGTCCTCCACGAGCCGTTCGGCGATGTACCGGAAGCCAACCTCTTCGGCCACCAGCTGACCGCGGAACCGGACGGCACCTTCGAGCTCTACCTCGGTGGAACCGAACGTGGGCCGAACTGGCTGCCGACCACTCCGGAGACGCGAAAACTATTCATCCGTCAGGGTTTCGATCGCTGGGATGAGCAGCCCGCGCGCCTGTGCATCGAGCGGGTGGACATGACCGCACCGAAACCGGTCCCCGGCCCCGAGGCGTTGATCGAAGCGATGGGATGGGCGGCGGAGTTCATCACCGGGGCGATGGCCGACTGGCCCGAGTTCCCCTTCACGTACGGCGGAGTCGACGCGACACGCCCGAACCGATTCCCGGAGATCACCACCACGGACGCGGACGCCAAACGCGGTCGTGCGGCCGCCAACATGTACTGGGAGCTGGCGCCGGATGAGGCGCTGGTGGTCGAGTTCGACGCCCACGAAGGACTGTGGATGGTGACGAACATGGGCGTGTTCTTCACCAGCATGGACTTCTTGTACCGGCCGGTGAGCTACACCCCGAGCCGCGCCTCGGTTGACCCCGACGGCAAGGTGCGCCTGGTGCTGGCGCATCGGGACCCGGGCGTGCGCAACTGGCTCGACACGCAGGGTTTCGAACGCGGCAACCTCACCTACCGGCACATGCTGGCCGGTCACCCGGTGCCGCTGGAAACCCGGCTGGTCAGACATGCCGATCTCGCTGCGGTATTGCCCCGCGAGACCGCGCGGGTCACGGTGGCCGAGCGCCGCGCACTGATGTGGGAGCGCTTCAACGGTATTCGCACTAGGTTTCCGCTGTGAGGGCGCGAGCCTGCGTTTCAGAGAAGGGATTCGGAGAGCGTGGATGCACTAATCGTTGACGCGGTGCGCACACCGCGTGGTCGGGGCCGTCCCGACGGCGCGCTGCACGGTGTTCATCCCCAGGACCTGCTGGGGCAATGCCTCACCGCGGCCGCCGACCGGGTGGGCTTCGATCCGACCGACGTCGACGACGTGATCGCCGGCAACGGCATCATGGCCGGTGATCACGGGGACGACATAGCCCGATTGGCGCTGCTGCTGGCCGGCTGGCCGGAGACCGTGCCGGGAATGACGCTGAACCGGTTCTGCGGATCGGGCCAGCAGGCCATCACCGTGGCCGCCGCCGGGATCGCCGCCGGGCAGCAGGACCTGGTCGTGGCGGGCGGCGTCGAATCGATGTCTCGGTGGGATGTCACCGTCGGCGTACCGACCATCGACGGCGCCAACCCCTCCTTTCGCGCGATGTACCCGACGGTTCCGCAAGGGGTTTCGGCGGATCTGATCGCGTCGCTGGAAGGTTTCACCCGAGCCGACGTGGATGCTTTCGCCGCGTCAAGCCAGCAACGCGCGGCCGAGGCCATCGCGGCGGGATACTTCGACAAGTCGCTGATCGCCGTCCGCTCAGAGTCCGGTGAGATCATCGCCGGTATCGACGAACACCCGCGGCCGGGAACAACCGCGGACAAACTCGCGACGCTACGGCCGGCGTTCGAGCAGGCCGGCAGCGCCCGAGTCCCCGGCGAGCAGCTGAGCTTCGACGAGATCTGCCTGAACCGCTACCCCGGAATCGACCGGATCGACCACGTTCACCACGCCGGGAACTCGTCGGGTGTTGTCGATGGCGCCGCCGTGGCGGTGATCGCTTCGCCCAGTTGGGCGAACGCGCACGGCATTGCACCGCGTGCCCGGATCCGTGCCACCGCGGCGATCGGCAGCGAGCCGATCATCATGCTCACCGCACCGGGCCCCGCGGCGCAGCGATGCCTGGCCAAGGCGGGAATGGATGTCGCAGACATCGATCTGTGGGAGATCAACGAGGCGTTCGCCGCGGTGCCGCTCAAGACGATTCGCGATCTGGGCCTGGATCCGGAACGGGTCAACGTCAACGGCGGCGCCATCGCGCTGGGGCATCCGATCGGCGCGACCGGCGCCATCCTGATCGGCACGGTGCTCGACGAGCTGGAGCGCCGCGACCTGGCCACCGGTCTGGTCACCATGTGCACCGGTGCCGGCATGGGCACCGCGACGATCATCGAGCGAATCCGATGACGCCCACAGCCGAAACCCTCGATATCGAGTCCCCGGCTCCCGGTGTGCGGGTCCTGCGTTTGAATCGCCCGAGCCGGCTCAATGCCGTCAACGAGACCATGCGCGACGAGATCACGGCAACACTGGCGAACATCGCCGCCGATGCAGCGGTGAAGGCGGTCGTGGTCACCGGGACGGGCCGAGGATTCTGTTCCGGTATCGATATGCGCGACTTCGGGCCGGGGATGCTCGACGCCGATGATCCGGCGATCGACCGGCTGCGCTTCCAGGAGGCCATGGCCGGCTTGGCGCACGCGATCCACGCCCTGCCGCAGCCGGTGATCGCCGCGGTCAACGGGCCGTGCGTGGGAGCCGGCCTGGCGATGTGCCTGGCGGCCGATATCCGGCTGTGTTCCACCGCCGCAACGTTCGGCAACGCCGCGATCCTGCTCGGGCTCTCCGGGGCGGAGATGGGCATGAGCTATCACCTGCCCCGGATCGTCGGCGCCTCGGTCGCGGCGGATTGGATGCTCACCGGGCGCACCGTGTCGGCGGAGGAGGCCGATCGGCGCGGGCTGGTGAGTCAACTGGTCGGGCCGGATGAGCTGATGGACCGGGCGCTGGAAATCGCCGGGCACGTAGCCGGATTGGCGCCGTTGGGAGTGCAGCTGACCAAGCGGGCCCTGCAGGTCAATATCGATGCCGGCGGGCTGGGCGCGGCACTGGAACTGGAGAACCGCAACCAGGTCCTCAGCCACGCCACCGAGGATGCGGGTGCCCGTCGCAGTAAATGGACACAGCAGTAGCGAAAGGATTGATTCAGTGGCATGGGATTTCTCCACGGACCCGGAGTGGGCGGAGCAACTGGAGTGGGTGAACGAATTCGTCCGTGCGGAATGCGAGCCGATCGACCTGATCGTCAAGGAATCCCATGACCTCAACGACCCGGTGCGCCAGGCGCTGATTCCGCCGCTGCAAGAAATCGTCAAGGAGCGCGGGCTGTGGGCCACCCACCTGGGTCCGCACCTCGGCGGCCCGGGCTACGGCCAGGTCAAGTTGGCTCTGCTCAACGAGATCCTCGGCCGCTCGGAATGCGCGCCCATCGTGTTCGGTTCGCAGGCGCCCGATTCGGGCAACAGCGAGATCTTGGCGCACTACGGCACCCCGGAACTCAAGACCCGCTACCTGGAACCGCTTCTGGAAAACCGCATCATCTCCTGCTTCTCGATGACCGAACCCCAGGGCGGCGCCGACCCCAAGGTG
Organism: Mycolicibacter sinensis; assembly: GCF_001673565.1. Taxonomy (GTDB): domain Bacteria; phylum Actinomycetota; class Actinomycetes; order Mycobacteriales; family Mycobacteriaceae; genus Mycobacterium; species Mycobacterium sinense_C. The sequence goes on along the minus strand of NZ_LZMF01000140.1, from coordinate 24,236 downwards.
TTCACCACCGCCGCGGTCCCCGACGGGGACCACTGGGTGATCAACGGCGAGAAATGGTATTCGTCGTTCGCGTCGATGGCGTCGTTTCTGATCGTGATGGCCGTGACGGATCCGGACGCACCGCCCTACCAACGGCATTCGATGTTCGTGGTGCCGTCCGAAACGCCGGGAATCAACGTGCTGCGCGACGTCGGACTGGGCTACCAGCCGCTCGGCGGTGGGGGACGAGAGGGCTACGTCCGCTACGAGAACGTCCGGGTGCCGGCAGATCACATGCTCGGGCCGCGCGGTGGAGCGTTCGCAGTGGCACAGACCCGGCTGGGCGGCGGTCGCATCCACCACGCGATGCGCACCGTGGGGCTGGTCCGGCGGATCTTCGACATGTTGTGCGAACGGGCGGTCTCGCGCCACACCCAAGGCGAATCGCTGAGCCGCAAGCAGCTGGTCCAGGAGATGGTCGCCGACTCGTGGATGGAGATCGAGGCGTTCCGCCTGCTCACCCTGCAGACGGCGTGGAAGATCGATCAACACAACGATTATCGCGCGGTGCGCGCCGATATCTCCGCGGTCAAGGCGATGATGCAGAAGGTGCTGCATGATGTCTCGGCTCGGGCACTGCAGATCCACGGTTCGCTCGGCACCTCGCACGAGATGCCGTTCGTCCAGTATCTGACCGAGTCCTTCGTGCTGGGTCTGGCCGACGGGCCCACCGAGGTGCACAAGGTGACGCTGGCGCGGCTGCTGCTCGCCGACACCACGCCGGCACCGGACGTCTTCCCCAGCGAGCACCTGCTGCGGCTGCGGGCAGCCGCTGAAGCCAAGTTCGCGGACAAACTCGCCGGCATCCCGCGCGAATAGCGCTGCGCTGGAAGCCCACTCAGCACGCAAGGTGTTGCAGAGCCCTGCCCAGCAGCCGTGGCAGCGCCGCGGCCATCTGCTCGAGCTCCTGGTCCGGTGTCGTGCGGCGACGGTTGTGTTTGACGATCAACGACCAGGTCGCCGTCGATTTGAAACAGGCCAGTGCCTGAAACCAGCCCAGATCGGGGATGCTGCGCCCCAAGGCGCGCCGGTAGTGCGCGGCCAGCTCGGGCACCGGGGGAGTCAGCCCGCGGTACGGCGTGGCCCGGCCGTAGGTGCCCGGGTCGGCGTTGATCAGGAACCAGCCCAGATCGACGCGCGGATCGCCTACCGACCAGATCTCCCAGTCGACGACGGCGGTGATCCGCCCGCCGACGGACAGCAGATTGCCCAATCGGAAGTCGCCGTGCACGAGTGCCGGCGTGCTGGCGGCCGGAGTCGTCGAGCGCAACGTCGCGGCGACGTGCTGCCAATCCGGCACCAGTTCCTCCGGCACAGTGGCCAGGCTGCGGCACCACTTGTCGAGTTCGGCCCCCGGCGCCACCACAGGCTCATCGCCCAGCCCGAGTTCAGCCGGGACCAGCCGATGCAGTGCCGCCAGCAGCTGCGCGGCGTGCTGAAACCGTTGCGCGATCACCTCAGCGGGACCCGCGTCGACGGCATCGAAGAGCGGCTCGGCCGCCGCACCATCGATGAAGGACATCACGAACAGCGGCGGTACTTCCGGTGGCTCGCCGTGGTCTTCGGCGACGATCTCGGGCACCGGTACTGCCGTGCCCGCGAGAGTGCGGAGAATCCTGGCCTGGCGCAACACGTCACGGTGGCCGACCGGCGGCAGGCCGGGTGGGGCGACTTTGACGACGACCCGGCGTCCGGCGAGCGCACCGGCGAACGTCAGGCTCGACGCCCCGCCGGCCAGCGCCCCCAGATCCGAGATAGGAGCGAGCCGCTGCCGCAGCCCGGCGAGAACATCGGCACTCAGCTCAGCGCGCCCATCTCGCGCAAGAACGACTGGGTGTGCGCGATGCGGCCGGTCATGGTGACCGGGTCGGCGGTGCACAGCAGCAGGGCCGTACGGGTGATCAGTTCGATGTCCTCGGTATCCGTTTTCGCCAGGTCGAGGCTCCCGGCTCCGGGAGTGGCCACCGGGTTGGTGGGGGCTGCGGCGTTGACCGCGATGCCGTCGTCGAACAGTTCGGCCGCAAGACTTTTCGTCAGTCGGTTCAAGGCGGCCTTGGCCATCCCGTAGATCCCGAAGCCAGCGGTGCGGTCGAACTCGGAGAACGGCGGGCCGGAAGGCAAGTCCCCACCCACCGAGGTGATGTTGAGGATCCAGCCTCGGCCGCGTTCGCGCATGCCGGGGATCGCGAGTTGCGCCAGATGCAAGGGTGCCAGCACGTGCATGTCCAGCATCAGCTGAATTCGCCGCTCGGGAAAGGTGTCCAGCGGGCGCAGAAACGTCACGGCGGCGTTGTTGACCAGGATGTCGGGCGGGCCGACCTGGGCCACTGTCTCGGCGAACAGCCGCTCGCGGTCGGCGGCCTTGGACAAGTCTGCGGCGATAGCGATCGCGGTACCGCCGCGGCCGGAGATCTCATCCTGGGTTTGCGCCAGCGAACCGTCGTACTTGGGATCGGGTTGAGCGGTTCGGGCGGTCAGCACCACCGTCGCGCCTTCGTCGGCCAGGCGCTGGGCGATCGCTTTGCCCAGACCCCGACTGCACCCCGTGACCAGAGCCACCTTCCCGGAGCACCGTGTCGTCACCGCCGCCTACGCCCTTCGTGCGTCATGAAAAATTCTCGTGGCCGAGGATTCAGTCGAGAACGACGGCTTCCTTGCGCTCGGTGATCGGCAGGGCGCACTGCTGCTCGTCGCAGATCCGCTGCAGGTTCTCCAAGGTCTCCTCCAGCCCCGGCCCGATCCGCTTGCCCGGGGTGAATGTCGCGGGCAGGTGCCGCATGCCCTGGATGACGCCGATGGTGTCGTAGTGCACGGTGCCCTCCGGGTCGCAGCGGTAGTCGGGCATCCGGTCCAGGACCGCGGTCAGCATCGACTTGAACACGGTGCGGGCCACATTGGAGCCGATGCAGCGGTGCACACCGAGGCCGAAGCTGAAGTGCCGGTTCCCTTTACGATCGATGATGATGCTGTGGGGGTCCTCGAATATCGAGGGGTCGCGGTTGGCCATCGCCCAGGACAGCCAGAGTCGCTCACCCTCCTTGAACGCGGTGCCCTCCACCTCGACGTCTTCGGAAAAGGTGCGCCCGTCGCCGGCGGCGGGGGTGAAGTAACGGAGGAACTCCTCGGTGGCGGGGTCCAGCAGGGTGTCGCGTTTGGTGCTGAGCAACTCCCGCTGGTCGGGGTTCTCCGAAAGCCATTCCAGCGAGTGAGCGGTGAGCGCCGTCGTGGTGTCGAAACCGCCGCCGATGACCAGTCCCACCATGCCGAGCGCGTCGATGTCGGGAACCGGTTCGCCGTCGATCCGGGCGGTGGCCAGTGCATTGACGATGCCCGGACGCGGGTTCTCTTTGATCTCAAAGTAATTGGTGAGAAGGTCGATGCCCATCTGCCGGTGCAGTTCGGCGACCCGCACCGAGTCGGGGTCGTGCTCGGGCGTGTAGACCGCCGCGTGGACCGGTTCGCAGTAGATCGTCCAGTTCTTCAGCGGGATGCCGAGCATCGCCAGCGTGAACACCGCGGGCGCGATGTTGGCCAGGTCATCGACGAAGTCGATGCGGCCTTCCTCGATCCTCTCGTTGATACAGGCGCGCACGATGTCGTCGATGAAGGGTTCCCAGCGCTTGATGGCGGCCGGGGACAGGTACGGGTTGACCACGTTGCGGTAGAAGCGGTGTTCTTCGCCGTCCATTTCCAGCATGCCGCCACGTACCCCGACGGCTCGTTTGGCCGGCGGGATGGAGATCCCTTTGTAGCCCTTGCGTTCGTTGTTGACGTCGTGGTCGTTGGAGACATGCGGGCACCGGGCCAGTTCGAAGACTTCCTGCGCGCCGGCCGCGACCCAGTGGCCGTCGTACGTCTCGCTCCACGCCATCGGGCACTTGGCGTGCATCTCTTCGGTGATGGACTGGAAGTTCAGCCGATACTCCGAGGTGTGCCGGTCGAAGTGGTACGCCCGTTCCTTCTTGTGGGCACTGTTGGTGACGGCTTCGTTGATGCTCAAGGCATTGCTCCCTTGTTACTGACTGGCGTCGTCCGTGAGGATGATGGCCTGCTCCGGGCATGACCGGGCCGCTTCACGTACCAGGTCTTGTTGGTCGGCGGGGACGACCTCATTTGCCGCCGTGGAGTGACCGTCGATGTCGTCGAGGTCGAAGGAATCCGGCGCGATCATCTTGCACAGGCCGTGGCCCTGACAGCGCTCCGGGTCAACCCAAACTTTCATGCTGCTCCTATCGAACGTGCCGAATTTCCCAGCGCCGCAATCAGACGTGGTAGTCGTACCACTTGAGGTATCCGCCTGCGTCGACCCGCAACTGCATCCCGGTGACGTAGCGGGCCTCTTCGGAGGCGAGCCAGAGCACCGCGTTGGAGATGTCCTCGGGTTCGATGAACGGGACCTTCATCGCCTGCTGCACGTAGAACACCGGTTCGGCGTCGGTGCGGGTCGGGTGCTCCAGGTCCGGGCGGAAGGACCGGTACATCGGCTCGCTCTGCAACATGTCGGTGTTGCAGTTTGTCGGGTGGATGACGTTGGCGCGGATACCGCGCACCGCCAGCTCGGTGGCCAGATCGTGAACGTACTGCGCCATAAGGCGTTTGGAGGTCATGTAGGCCATGCCGCCCGGGTCGTTACCGGGATTGGCCTTCTGGTGGGCGTCCATCAACGCCGCCGCCGAGGAGGTGGCGATGATCGACGCGCCCTCGCCCAGGTGGGGCAGTGCGACCTGGATGCCATTGATGGTGCCGACCAGGTTGGTGTTGATGACGTCGATCCAGGCCTGCAGGGGCGGATTTCCCTTCATGCCGGCCACACCGGCCTGCGCGACGACGATGTCGAGCTTGCCGAACTCGGCGATCCCGGCGTCCAGCGCGGTCTTCAGCGCTGCCGCGTCGCGCACATCGGCCTGCGCGGTGACGATGCCGCGACCGGTCTTCTCGACCAGCTTGGCGGTCTCCTCGAGGTCTTCGGGCCGTGCCATCGGATAGCCGATCGTCTCGATGTCCTGGCACAGGTCGACCGCGATGATGTCGGCGCCCTCCTCGGCCAGCCGCAGCGCGTGGCTGCGGCCCTGCCCACGGGCTGCCCCCGTGATGAATGCGACCTTTCCGGCAACGCGTCCCACAGCTGTTCCTTTCGTTATCGAATGCCTCGGTGCGGCGAATGTCAGGTGTTGCGACCGCCGTTGACGCCCAGGATCTGCCCGGTGATGTAGCCGGCCTCCTCGGAGATCAGGAAGGCGCACGCCGCGGCGATGTCTTCGGGTCTGCCCATCCGGCGCACTGGGGTCTTGGCGATGTTGTCCTCGATGTTGCCGAGGAACCCCTGGCGATCGGCGTTGCGCAGCATCGGGGTGTCGATGAAGCCCGGCGGCACGGCGTTGACGGTGATGCCGCTCGGCCCGTACTCCAGAGCCAGGGTCTTGGTGAGTCCGTTCACCGCGGACTTGGCCGCGACGTAGTGCGCCATATATGGGGTGCCGGAGTGCGTGCTCGACGAGGAGATGTTGACGATGCGTCCCCAGCCGGCCTCGACCATGTCGGGCAGCACCGCCTGGACGGTGTGGAAGACACCGTTGAGGTTGATGTCGATGATCTGCTGCCAGTCCTCGAAGCTGATGTGGCTGAACTTCTTGAAGCCGTCTTTTCCGGCGGCGTTGACCAGGATGGTGACCGGCCCCAGCTGTTGGCGGATCTGCGACAAGGCGGCGTCGATCTGTCCGCGGTCGGTGACGTCGGCGGCGAAGGCGAGATCCTGCTCGCCCGGCTTGAGGTCAATGACCGCCACCCGGTGCCCCTCGGCGCGCAAGCGGCTCACCACGGCCGCGCCGATGCCCGAGGCGCCTCCGGTCACTACAGCCGTTCTCACGAGGCCCGTCTCGCCCACAAAGAATCCCCTTTCCAAGGTGTGAGAATCGTACTCTCGTACAACTGTTTCTGGCAAGGCTCGGACGAACCGGCTCTCATCAGGGATGATGCGGAATCGCGGCGCTGAGGTGTCGCCCAGCGGTAGGGCTGACAGGTTTCCGACTCCGCTTGAGTTCTCCCTGACGAGATGTATGATTCGCCGCACATGAGAATGTAGTTACCCGGCGGGAGGCTTGCATGGGTTCGCAGGAAACGGCAGCGACCATCGCCGATGGTCCCGGCGGCGCGCAGGCCACCGAGCAGGTTGCCGCCCGGCAACTGCTGATCGACGGCAAGCTGGTGGGCGCCGACCGTACTTTCGCGTCGCTCAACCCGGCCACCGGGGAAGTCCTGGGCTACGCGCCCGACGCCGAGGTGGCGCAGGCCACCGCAGCCGTCGCGGCGGCGCGGCGCGCATTCGACACCGGCGACTGGGCCACCGACACCGCGCTGCGGATCCGCTGCCTGGACCAACTGCACACGGCTCTGGTCGAGCACCGCGACGAACTCGCCGCGCTCACCATCGCCGAGGTCGGAGCCACGGCGGCGCTGACCCAGGGCGCTCAGCTGGATCAGCCGATCGCGATCGTGCGCTACTACGCCGATCTGCTCCGCGACTATCCGTTGACCGAAGACCTCGGCAACGTCGAGAGTCGCGGGATGCTGCACCACCGCTGGGTGGAGAAAGAAGCCGCCGGCGTCGTCGCCGCGATCATCGCCTACAACTACCCCAACCAGCTGGCGCTGGCGAAGCTGGCCCCCGCGCTGGCCGCCGGTTGCACCCTGGTGCTCAAGGCCGCCCCCGACACCCCGCTGGTGACGTTGGCGCTCGGGGAGCTCATCGCCAACCACACCGACATCCCGGCCGGCGTCGTCAATGTGCTCAGCTCGTCAGACGCGCAGGTCGGCGCGGTGCTGACCACCGACCCGGACGTTGACATGGTCACCTTTACCGGATCCACCCCCACCGGGCGGGCGATCATGGCCGCCGCCAGCGAGACGCTCAAGCGGGTCTTCCTCGAACTCGGCGGCAAGTCCGCGGCGATCGTGCTCGACGACGCCGACTTCAACATGGCCGCGGTCTTCGCCTCGTTCTCGATGGTCACCCACGCCGGCCAGGGCTGTGCCCTGACGTCGCGGCTGCTGGTGCCCAATACCCATCACGACGAGATCGTCGAGTTGATCAAGACCAACTTCTCCCACGTGCGCTACGGCGACCCGACGAATCCGAAGACCTACATGGGCCCGCTGATCAGCGCCAAACAGCGCGACAAGGTCGACGGCATGGTGCAGCGCGCGGTCGCCGCGGGAGCCACCTTGGTGACCGGCGGCGAAAAGGTTGACCCCGGCTTCTTCTACACCCCCACGCTGCTCACAGGAGTCGACCCGGACAGCGAGATCGCCCAGGAAGAAGTCTTCGGGCCGGTGCTGACGGTGATCGCCTACGACGATGACGACGACGCGGTGCGGATCGCCAACAACTCGATCTACGGGCTGTCCGGCGCGGTCTTCGGCAGCCAGGATCGGGCGGTGGCGCTGGCCCGGCGGATCCGCACCGGAACGTTCTCCATCAACGGCGGCAACTACTTCAGTCCCGACGCCCCGTTCGGGGGATACAAGCAGTCCGGCATCGGCCGGGAGATGGGCGTCGCGGGGCTGGAGGAATTCCTGGAGAGCAAGACCTTCGCAGCGCCCGTGGGAGCCGCCGAATGAGGCCGCTGGAGGGCATCCGGGTGCTCGAGGTCGCGATGTACGGCTTCGTCCCGTCGGCCGGTGCGGTGCTGGCCGAATGGGGTGCCGAGGTCATCAAAGTCGAACACGCGGTCACCGGCGATCCACAGCGCGGGCTGCGGCAGACCGGCATGCTGCGGGTCGAGGGCGACCCCAACCCCAACATCGAGCACGCCAACCGCGGCAAGCGCAGCATCGGCCTGGACGTGTCGATACCGCAAGGCCGCGAAGTGTTGCTCGAATTGGCAAAGCGGGCAGACGTTTTCCTGACCAGTTTTCTGCCGGGCCACCGCAAGAAGTTCGCCATGGACGTCGAAGACATCCGCGCGGTCAACCCGAAGATCATCTACGCCCGCGGCAGCGCGCTGGGGCCCCGCGGCATCGAATCGGAAAAAGGCGGCTACGACATGACCGCCTTCTGGTGTCGCGCCGGTACCGCGGCCACCATCACCCCCCCCGGTATCGCGGGCATGATCGCACCGCCGGGGCCCGCCTACGGCGACACCATCTCCGGCACCAACCTCGCCGGCGGTATCGCGGCGGCACTGTTCAAGCGGGAGCGCACCGGTGAGCCCTCGGTCGTCGACGTCTCACTGCTGGGCAGCGGCCTGTGGGCCATGGGCCACACCGTCGCCTTGACCAGTCATCTGGGCGAGCGTCTGGTCCAACAGCCGCCCGGTGTGCACGGCTCGCCGATCAACCCGCTGGTCGGGGTCTACGCGACCGCCGACGAGCGCTACATCTCGTTTGTCATGATGCAGCCCACCAAGTTCTGGGCCGACGTGTGCCAACACATGGAACTCGACGCCTACATCGACGATCCGCGGTTCGCCACCGCGCAGTCGTTCGCCGAGCACACCCCGGCGGCCGTGGAGATCCTGCGCGAGGCGATGGCCAAGCGGACGCTGCCCGAGTGGAGTGAGCGCTTCGCCACGCTGGCCGGCCCGTGGGCGCCGGTCCAGGACACCCTGCAGGCCGCCCAGGACGCGCAGATCCGCGCCAACGACTACATCGTGCAGGCCGGCGAGCTCGAGTTGGTCGCCAACCCGGTCCAATTCGATGTCACCGCCGCGGAAACCGGCCCGGCCCCCGGCTTCGCCGAGCAGACCGACGAGATCCTGGCCGACCTCGGACTGGACTGGGACCGCATCATCGAGCTGAAGACCGTCGGCGCGGTCACCTGAGAAGTCTGGGATCGCGATGCCGTACGTAGCTTCGATTGGCACCTACCTGCCGTGCTGGGGAACCCCCCTGCGGCGGCTGGCCGGTGACGACGAGGACGCCATCACTTTGGCTGTCGAGGCCGGCCGCGCCGCGCTGGCCGCCGGCGGTGCGGTGGAACGGCTCGTGGTCGTGAGCCGCGATCTTCCGCTGACCGAGAGCAGCAACGCCGCGGTGCTGCTGGCGGGGTTGGGTCTGGATCCGGAACTGGAAGTGGTCGAACGACTCGGTGGTGCGCCCGCCGCACTCGACGCGTTGAGCTCGGCGCGGCCCCGGACCCTGGTCATCGGTGTCGATCTGGATCCTGCCGGCGGTTCAGCGAGGCTCGACGGAGGAGAGGCGAAGCTGGGACCGCCGCATGGGAGCGGCGCCGTGGCAGTACTCACCGCCGAGAGCGGACTGCGGGTGCGCACCGCGGCCCGGATCGCGCGCAGCCTGCCGGTGCGTACCCGCAATGCGGTCGGGGTGGTGCACGACTACGGTGACCCGCGGCTGCTGCACGAGCGCGGGGTGGTGACATCGCTGGCCCAGGCCTGGGCCGACACCCCGGTGATGCTGGCCGGTGTCGAGCACGAGCGCGCGGTCGCCCTGTGCAGCGGCGAGCCCGCGCCGCTGCCGACGACCGGCGCCAGCTCGGGGCTGTTCGCGTTGGCGGTGCTGGCCGAGACCCAGACCGAGGGACCGCTGGTCGCCGTCGAGCAGGCCAACCTGTCCGGTATCAATGTGGCCGGCGGCGAGGTCGCGATGCACCGTCGTGAACCGGTGGCCCGGCCGGTACCGCCGAGCGTGATGACGCCGGGAGCGGACCTGCCGATCTCACTGGCCGCCTACGAGCGGGCCTTCGAGGCCAAAGTGCGCTGGGAGGCGGGCAAGCACCCCGACAGCGACGAACTCGACTTCCCGCCCCGCTACCGGGTCGGCGACGACAGCACGCTGAGCACCGACTACGAGCTGGTGGAACTACCGCGCACCGGCACCGTCTACACCGAGGTCAGCGTGCACCTGCCGGTGCCCGGCCTGCGGACGCCCTACTCGCTGGTGATCGTCGAACTCGACGACGTGGCGGTCCGTGCGCTGGTGAAAGTGACCGGAGCCCCAGCCGGCAGCGCCTGGATCGGCGACCGCGGCCGTCTGGTGCTGCGCCGGATCGCGATGCGCTCCGGGGTGCCCGACTACGGCTACGCCTTCGAACCCTTCGACCCGGCGGATCAACCCGAGGCGGTCGCATGCGGCGCGTAGGAATCGTCGGCGCCGGTATGACGCCATTTCGGGAGCATTTCGCGCTGGGCATCAAGGACCTGTTGCCGATGGCCTTCGCCGAGTGCGCCGCCACCGTCGACAAGGGAATGGCCAAGACCGATGTCCAGGCGGCCTGGTTCGGGGCGCTGGGCACCACCGACGGGTTTCCGTCCGGGATCCTGGCCGACACCCTCGGGCTGCCGGACCTGCCGGTGACCCGGGTGGAGAACTCCTGCGCCACCGGCAACGACGCGGTCCGCAACGCACTGTTCGCGGTCGCCTCCGGGGCGGTGGACGTCGCCCTGGTCATCGGCGCGGACAAGCTGCGTGAGATCGCCACCAAGGACATGCTGTGGGCCTGGGAGGGGGCAGTGCGCGATATGGCGTGGGATTACCCGCTCGGCCTGGTCGCCCCCGCAGGTTTCGCCCTGCATCTGCAGCGTTACCTGCACGAATCGCCCGCCACCCGGGAACACCTGGCGATGGTGGCGGTAAAGAACCACCGGCACGGCGTGGCCAACCCCAAGGCGCGGCTGCGCTTCGAGATCACCCTCGAACAAGCCCTCGAGGCGCCCACGGTGGTGTCGCCGTTCGGGGTCTATGACTGTGCGCCGCAGAGCGATGGCGCCGCGGCGCTGGTGCTGGCCGCCGAGGAGGTGGTCGACCGCTTCACTGATCGACCGGTGTGGATCCGCGGCGTCGGCCTGGGGCTGGACTCGGTGATGCATCAGCACAAGCGCGACATGACCACGTTTCCGGCGACGGTGCGCGCCGCCAAGCAGGCGTTCGCCATGGCCGGATTGACGCCAGCCGACATCGACGTCGCGGAGGTGCACGACTATTTCACCGGGGTGGAGCTGATCAGCTACGAAGATCTCGGCTTCGCTGACCGGTTCGAGGCTTACAAGCTGCTGGAAACCGAGGCGACCAGCGTCGGGGGCGCGCTGCCGGTGAACCCCAGCGGAGGCTTGAAGTGCAAAGGCCACCCGCCGGGTGCCACCGGTGTGGGACAGTGCGTAGAACTCTTCGAGCAGTTGCGCGGTACGGCGGTCAATCAAGTCGATGGCGCCCGGATTGGCTTGGCGCACAACATCGGGGGGCCGACTGCGGTATCGGCGGTCACCATCGTGGAAAGGGGCGGCGGCGATGGATCACGCTGACGTCGCGGTGGCGGCGGCCTAATGGTTCTCGGAGCGACCGCAGATCCGCCGATGGACCGGGAATCCGACGAGGGGATTCACCGGGGCTCCGCCGCGGGACGACATCGGCCCGGCTCGCAGCGAGGGAAGCAACCGGCCTACCTGCGGCCACTGATCGGGCTGGTGACCATCGTGACGATCGCGGCTGTCGTCGGGCTGGCGATCGGCTTGTTCCGGGGCAGCTTCACCCGCACGGTCCCGGTCAGCGTGGTGTCGCAGCGGGCCGGTCTGGTGATGTATCCCGACGCCAAGGTCAAGCTGCGCGGGGTTCAGGTGGGCAAGGTCGGGGCCATCGATCCTCGACCGGACGGCACCGCGGTGCTGCGGCTGGAGATGCAACCCGACCAACTGCGGTTGATTCCGGCGAACGTCACCGCCCGGATCGCCTCCACGACGGTGTTCGGGGCCAAGTCCGTCGAGTTGGTGGCCCCGCCGGATCCGGAGGCCACGCGGCTGCATGCCGGTCAGGTGCTGGCGGGCGAACACGTCACCGTCGAAATCAACACGGTGTTCCAGCAGCTCGTCCGGGTATTGGACAAGATCGACCCGAAGAAGCTGAACGAGACGCTGAGCGCGGTCTCGACGGCCTTCAACGGACGCGGGCAGAAGATCGGGCAGGCGCTCACCGACTTCGACAAGCTGCTGGCCGAGATCGAGCCCAGCCTGAACACTCTCGAACACGAGGCCGCCACCATGCCGCCGGTGTTCCGGTCGTACGCCGACGCGGCACCGGACCTCACCGCTGCGCTCAACGCCACCAGCACCATGAGCGACAGCATCGTGGCTGAGCGCAACAGTCTGGACACCTTCCTGCTCAGTGCCATCGGTCTGGCCGATACCGGCAACGAGGTGCTGGGCGAGAACCGGCAGGCCCTGACCGACCTGACGCATGTGCTGGAGCCGACTGCTGCGCTGCTGGACAAATATCACGAGGAACTCGGCTGTTCGATCGGCGGCTTGGTGCCCTTCGCCAATTCGCCGCCGTTCAACGTCCCCGGCATCATCATCACCGCCAGCTTCACGTTGGCCAAGGAACGCTACCGCTACCCCGACCACCTACCGAAGGTGGCGGCCCGCTCCGACCGCTCCTACTGCACGGAACTGGGTCTGCCCGACGTGCCGCCGGAATACCGGGTGCCCGCGCTGATCGCCGACACCGGAGCCAACCCGTATGAATACGGCAACCAAGGCATCCTGCTCAACTCCGATGGCCTCAAGCAGGCGCTGTTCGGACCGATCGGCGGGCCGCCGCGCAACAGCGCCCAGGTGGGGATGCCGGGATGACACGCTCTTTGGGACCCCTGGTCAAGTTCGGCATCTACGCCGCGGTGATGGTGCTGGCGACGATATTTCTGTTCGCGATCTTCGCCGAGGTCCGCACCGGTCCGACCGTGGGCTACCAGGCGGTGTTCTCCGACGCCTCCCGGCTGAAATCCGGGGACAGCGTGCGGGTGGCCGGCGTGCGCGTCGGCACGGTGGGGGGCGTGTCCCTACGCAAAGACGGCACGGTGCTGGTGAAATTCCAGGCCGACCGCAACATTTCGCTCACCACCGGGACGCAGGCCTCGGTGCGCTACTTGAATCTGGTCGGCGACCGCTACCTGGAACTGACGGACGGACCGGGCTCGACCCGGCTGTTGCCGGCCGGCTCGGAGATTCCCCTGGAGCGGACCGCGCCCGCACTGGATTTGGACCTGCTGCTCAACGGCCTCAAGCCGGTGATCCGCGGACTGAATCCGCAGGACGTCAACTCGCTTACCGCCTCGCTGATCCAGATCATGCAGGGCCAAGGCGGCACCATCGAATCATTGATGTCTCGGACGTCGTCGTTCTCAAGCTCGCTGGCCGACAACAACCAGGTGATCGAGTCCCTGATCGACCAACTGCGCACCACGCTGGCCACCTTGTCCAACGGCGACAAGCGGTTTTCCGGGGCGATCGATCGACTCAACAAACTGGTCGCCGGCTTGGCGGCCGACCGCGACCCGATCGGGACCGCGGTGACGGCCTTGGACCGCGGCACCGCATCGCTGGCCGATCTGCTCGGCAACGCGCGGGATCCGTTGACCAACACCATCACTCAGGTCGATCGGTTGACCACCGCCATCAACGCGGACCTGGCCGGCCTGGACATGTCGTTGCAGAAGGCGCCGGAGAACTACCGCAAGGCCATCCGCCTCGGCGCCTACGGCGGGTTCATCCAGTACTACCTCTGCGCTGTGCAGATCCGGGTCAGCGATACCCAGGGCCGTACGGCGGTGTTCCCCTGGATCAAAGCGGAGGAGGGCCGATGCAGCGACACCGACTGAGCAGCGTGTTGCCCGGTGCCGCGCCGGTACGGCGGGGGGCGCGCTGATGCTGAGATACCGCGGCAGCCATCTGAGCAGGATGGGCCTGATCGGCATCGTGGTCGTAGCCTTCGTCGTCGCGATCGGGCTGCAGCCCGAGCAACTGATCCAGTGGGCCACCTGCGTGCGTTACCAGGCCCGGTTCGCCGAAGCCGGTGGCCTGAGCACTGGTGCCGACGTAACGCTGTCGGGGATCAAGGTCGGCTCGGTCACCGATGTCGCACTCGACAACGGCGACGCCCTGGTGACGTTCACCCTGGCCGGCAAATACCCGCTGGGCTCGCAGACCACCGCGCACATCCGCACCGGGTCGTTGCTCGGCGAGCGGGTGCTGACCGTGGAGCCGGCGGGCAGCGGCAAGCTGCGCCCGCTTGAGGTCATCCCGCTCACCCGTACGTCGTCGCCGTACTCATTGGTCGACGTCGTCGGCGAACTGACCTCCAATACCGCCGGCACCGACACCGAGTCGCTGAACCGGTCGTTGGACACCCTGTCGGACACCATCGACCAGATCGCCCCGCAGCTGGGGCCGACGTTCGACGGTCTGAGCAGACTGTCCCGCGCGGTGAACAGCCGCAACGAGGGCCTTGCCGACCTGCTGAAGTCGGCCGCCGAGCTCACCGGTGTGCTCTCCGAACGCAGCCAGCAGATCAACTCGCTGATCCTGGACGCCGACAGTCTCGTCGATGTGCTCAACACCCGACGGCAGGCGATCGTCAACCTGCTGGTCAGCACGTCGGCGGTGTCGCGCCAGCTGTCCGAACTCGTCGCCCAGAACAACGAACAGCTCAAACCGACGCTGGCGAAGATCATCGAGCTGAACAAGATCCTGGAGAAGAACCGGGACAACCTCGCCAAAGCGCTGCCAGGCCTGGCGAAATACGAACTCACCCAAGGCGAGACGGTGTCCAACGGGGCCTACTACAGCGCCTATGTGCCGAACCTGTTCCTGCCGCAGCTGCTCCAGCCGTTCCTCGATTACATCTTCGGCTTCCGGCGCGGCGTCGACGCCGGACAGCCGCCGGACAATGCCGGGCCGCGTGCCGAACTGCCGTTCCCGGTCAATGGGATTCCGCAACCAGGAGACCTGCCGCCCCGATGAAGACTCGTAAACCACTGCAGATGGCGGCGGTCGCCCTGGCGGCGCTGCTGCTACTGGCGGGTGCGGGCATCCTGGTTCGCCAGACCATCCTGAAACCGACTCGGATCACCGCGTACTTCTCCACCGCGACCGCCATCTATCCCGGTGACGAGGTCCGGGTCGCCGGGGTGAAGGTCGGCACTATCGACCGCATCGAACCGCAGGGCACGCAGGCCAAGCTCACCCTGCGCGTCGACCGCAAGGTGCCGATCCCGGCCGCGGCCAAAGCGGTCATCGTCGCGCCCAACCTGGTGGCGGCCCGGTTCGTCCAACTGACCCCCGCCTACCACCGCGGCGACGGGCCGACCCTGGCTGACGGCGCGGTGATCCCGCGCGAGCACACCGCGGTCCCGGTCGAGTGGGATGAGGTCAAGACCCAGTTGAACCGGCTTGCCGCGGAACTGGGCCCGCGCAGCGGTGTTTCGGGAACGTCGGCGTCGCGCTTCATCGACAGCGCGGCCGATGCGATGGACGGCAACGGCGCCAAGCTGCGCGAGACGTTGGCGCAACTGTCCGGCGTGGCCCGGATCTTCGCCGAGGGCAGCGGCAACATCGTCGACATCATCTCGGGCCTCCAGACGTTCATGACGGCGCTACGTGACAGCGATCAGCAGATCGTGGTGTTCGAGTCGCGGCTCGCCACGTTGACGAGCGTGGTCAACGACAGCCGATCCAACTTGGATGCCGCTCTGACCGACTTCGCCGGCGCGATCGACACGGTGCGGGATTTCGTGGCGGGGAGTCGCGCCGAAACCGCCGAGGCGCTGCAGGGCGTGGCCAATGTCAGTCAGACGCTGGTCGATTCGAAGAATGCGCTCCGCAACATTCTGCATATCACCCCGAACGCGATCGCCAACACGCTCAACATGTACAACGTGACCAGCGGGACCCCGGTGGGTTCGTTCGCGTTCGCCAACTTCAGCAACCCGGTTCAGGCGATCTGCACGATGAACGGCGCGATCGGCAACGTGACGTCGACGGAGACCGGCAAGCTGTGCGAGCAGTACCTCGGGCCGGCCATGCGGCTGCTGAATTTCAACGGGCTCCCGTTCCCGATGTCCCCGTACCTGACCAAGGCGGCCAGCCCGGAGAAGTTGATCTACACCGACCCGGCGTTGATGCCGCACGCCGAGCACCCGGGGAACTTGCCGGAACAGGAGCCGTCGATCTCGGCCTTCACCGGATTGCACGGCGACGTCCCGCCACCACCGGGATGGACGGATCCGTTGCAGCCGCGGGGTTCCTACGTGCCGGACGGGCTGCCCGCCGCAGCGACGCCGCCGCTGATTCCCGGAACGCCGCTGCCCAGTCCGACCACCTTCGACGGGATGCTGCTGCCGGGCGGTCTGCCGCCAGGGCCGCCGCCCGGTCCGTTGCCCGCGGAAGGGGGGCCCACGCCATGATCGGTCTTCGTTCCCTGCGGCGCAGCGCGGCGGTCGCGGCTTTGGTCGCCGTCACCACGACCGGCTGTGCCTTCGGCGGGCTGAACTCGGTGGCGCTGCCCGGTGTTCAGGGTCGAGGTTCCGGGGCGCAGCATTTCACCGTGCAGCTGGCCAATGTCGGGACGCTGGAATCCAATTCGCCGGTGCTGCTCTCCGACGTGGTGATCGGCAGCGTCGGCAAGATGACCGTCAGCAACTGGCATGCCAACGTCGACATCGCGGTCAACCCCGGCGTCGAGGTCCCGGCTAATGCAGTCGCGACCGTAGGGCAGACCAGTCTGCTCGGTTCGATGCACCTGGCACTCAACCCGCCGATCGGAGAGCAGCCGACGGGGCGGCTGAGGTCCGGAGCCACCATCGGTTTGAGCGACTCGTCGACCTATCCGTCCACCGAGCAGACCCTGTCGTCGCTGGCGGTGATCGTCAACGGGGGCGGGCTCGGCCAGATCGGTGACATCATCCACAACTTCAGCGCGTCCATGGCGGGACGGGAAGCCGACATTCGCGACCTGATCGTCCGGCTGGACAACTTCACCGGCGCGCTGGACCGGCAGCGGAACAACATCGTCGATGCTATCCAAGAGATGAACCGGACGGCCACGACTTTCGCCGGGCAGCGCGACACGATCCACCGTGCGCTGGACAAGATTCCTCCGGCCATCGACGTCTTGATCAAGGAGCGTCCCAAGTTCGTCACCGCGATGACCAAGCTGGGCCAGTTCGGCGACCTGTCGGCCGGCCTGGTCAACGACTCCGGGCACCAACTGGTGTCCGACCTCATCCACATCGAACCGGCGTTGCGTTCGCTGGCCGATATCGGTCCGGAACTCAACTCGGCAGTGGCCTACGCCTCGGCCTTCCCTTACGGGCCCAATGCGATCGAGCGGGCCGTGCGGGGCGACTTCCTGAACCTGTTCGCCGTCTTCGACCTCACCAAACCGCGACTCAAGCGCGCCATGTTCGCCGGCACGCAATGGGGTGATGAAGACGCGAAACTCGTTCCGGCGCCCGGTGACCCGTGGTACTTGAACTATTCCTACGACCCGCTGCAAGAACCGATCCTGCGGTCGTCGAGCCAGGGCTTACCGCCGGGGGCGCTCGGTTCGGGAGGCGGTGGCTAGATGCTGACACGTTTTGTGCGGATTCAGCTGATCCTGTTCCTGGTGGCCTCGGTGATCGGCGTCGGAGCCATGATCTTCGGCTACATGCAGGTGCCGACCCTGCTCGGGATCGGCCGAGTCACGGTCAAGCTGGACCTGCCGGAGACCGGCGGGCTCTACCGATTCTCCAACGTCACCTACAACGGCGTGCAGATCGGCACAGTCACCGACGTGGCGCTGACCGGCAACGGTGTACGGGCCACGCTGTCCCTGGATCGATCGCCGAAAATCCCCGCCGACCTGGTGGCCTCGGTGCGCAGCGTGTCGGCGATCGGCGAGCAGTACGTCGACCTGCTGCCGCGCAGCGATGACGGCCCCTACCTGCAGAACGGTTCGGTGATCGCGGCGTCCAACACCCAAGTGCCCCAACAGGTCGGGCCGATGCTCGATCAGGTCAGTGCCCTGGTCGACAGTATCCCCAAGGACCGGCTCAGCGGCCTGCTCGACGAGACCTTCCAAGCCTTCGAAGGCGCCGGCTACGACTTCCAATCACTGCTGGATTCGGCGACCACCATCAGCGGTGACGCCAACCGGGTCTCGGACAAGGTACGCAGGCTGATCGATGACGCTGCGCCACTGCTGGACTCCCAGGACCGAAGCACCGACGCGATCCGGACCTGGGCGCGCAGCGTGGCCGGGATCTCCGAACAGATCGCCGTCAACGACCCGCAGTTGCGCGCCATCCTGCAACGGGGCCCCGGATTCGCCGACGAAGTGTCCGGTCTGATGCAGGATCTCAAGCCCACCCTGCCGATCCTGCTGGCGAACCTGAACACCCTCGGGCAAGTGCTGATGGTCTACAACCCGTCGCTGGAACAGTTGATGGTGCTGCTGCCCGGATACATTGCCGCCCAGCAGTCGTTCGGTCTGCCCAAGAACAACCCGACCGGTCTGCCGCAGGGCGACTTCACCCTCACTTTCGGTGACCCCAACCCGTGCACCGTCGGGTTTCTGCCTCCGTCATCCTGGCGTTCTCCGGCCGACACCACCACGATCGACACCCCCGACGGCCTGTACTGCAAACTGCCGCAGGACTCACCGGTATCGGTGCGTGGTGCCCGCAACTTCCCGTGCATCGAGCATCCGGGCAAGCGCGCGCCCACGGTCGAGCTCTGCGACGACCCGAAGGGGTTCGTGCCCATCGCGATGCGTCAGCACCTCACCGGCCCCGGACCGTTCGACCCGAACCTGGTCAAGCAGGGCATCCCGGTCGATGACCGGGTCGATTTCAACGACCGGATCTTCGCCCCGACCGGAGGCACCCCGTTGCCGCCGTGGGCCACGCCGTCGGGGACATCACCGGATTCCCCGCGGCCGGTGGTGCCGGCGCCGCCCCCGGAAGCACCGGGTGCGGCTCCCTCGGCGAACGCCGGCCCGGGACCGTCGGTCGCGGTGCTGCCCTACGACCCGAACACGGGCAAGTACATGACCCCCGACGGGCGCTACGAGCAGCAGACGAACCTAATGCCCGGATCGGGCCCCAAGACGTGGACCGACCTGATGCCGTCCTAGCCGAAGGAGGACAAAACATGCGCGCACTTGAATTGACCGTCGTCGCAGCGGCTTTCGGCCTCGTCCTGGCGTCGACACCGGCGCCACCGGCGCAGGCCGCCCTGGGCTTCGAGCTCAACGGCCCCTACCAGGTCACCTCGAACGGGGACTGGGCCAAGACCAACGAGGTTTTCATGAACGAAGTCACCGTCTCGTCGGTGTGGACGTTCAGTTCCAGTTGCGAGAACGCACACGTCTGCACCGGCCAGGTCAGCAGCGACCAGGGCTGGACCGCGCCGCTGGAATTTCGCACCTCGCGGTGGATCGTCGACCGCTTCCACGAGAACTGGCAGACCTGCCCGGACGGCACCACCTCGCCGGGCCGGCAGCGCTACCAGTTCCAGGGCAGCGACACCAACGGCCAGTACAACAAACGCAACATCGACCTGCTCGTCGGCTACGACAGAACGATCGGCGTCTCGGGGGCGTGTGGACGCAACCAGCCGACGGTGATCGTCCTGCCGCTGAGCGTGCGGCGGCTCTAGGCGGTAGGGGAGACCATGCAGACCACTCACGTGACGAAAGCGCTTGTCGCGGCGCTACTTGGCGCCGGGGCGGTCGCCGCCGTGACGCCCGCGGCGCCGTCGGTTGCCGACCCGTATGTGCCGATGTGCGATGTCCCGGCGTGCACACCCGGAATCGCACCCAATGTTGTGCTGGGTGCGCCGTGCTCCAACACGACTTACTTCGTCTTCGGGTCCGCTGTTGCCGGGCCTTCCACTCTGCCGGGCAGGCTGGTGTACTGCGCGTCGCCGCGCCGCTACGAGCCGCGCTGGTTCCGCTCCCCGGAGATGCACGGCATCAAGGAGGAGAACAGCAAGTGCGACGAATATTCCGGCGAGGTGGCGCAGGCACCCGACGGGCTTTTCTTGACCTGTGTCGCCGATGGCGAGTCGTTGTGGCGTCGCGGAGACCTCTAGCGGCACATCAGTCCTGGCAATTCGAGGGAGTTCGGCCCATGATGCGAACCACTGTCGGTGCAGCGCTCGGCGCGCTGGCGGTTGCCACGGCCGTGGCGCCGCCCGCCGCGGCCGATATGCGCTACGGCAACTATGACGTGCTGACCAACCGGTGGACCGACGCCACCTGGGTGTGGGCGGCCTACCCGTGCGAGACGATGGGCAAGTTCGATGACCTGCCGGCCGGCTGTGTTCAGGTCAGCGCGATCGACCGGCCGCACTTCTTCGGCCGCGGATACTACGGCGGCACCGCCCGGCTGGTGAACGGGCAATACTCCTTCACCTCGGATTACCCCAACGGTCTGAACTGTCCGTTCGGACCCTCGATGCCGACCCGCGACACCTACACCTGGGATGCCAACACGCTGGCCGGCGTCGTCGAATCACATTTCGACGTGGGCTGTATGAACGGTCCCGCCGGAGTGAACACCTGGACGTTCGCTCTGGTGCGGATGTAGACGGTTACACCGGATCGAACGAGGAGATCAGCCACCGGTCGCCGTGCTTCTCCAAGCCGACCTTGACGCTGCTCATCGAGTAGGAGCCGTCGGGGTTCGTCTTGCTGATCGTCGTCTGGTTGAGATAGATCAGCACTTCGGCGGAGCCGGGACGCAATGACACGATGCCCTTGCGAACCACGGCGGCGATCGTCTGCACTTCCTTCTCTTTGACCGCCGGGGTGACGACCTTCTGGGTGAAATCGGTGTAATGCGAGAGGAAGTCACCGGTGAGGTGGCTCTCGGCGGCGGCGAAGTCCTGCTCCATCGTCTTCGGCGCGTAAGTCAACACCGCGACCGCGCCGTCGGCGGCAGCGGCCATCACGGCCTGTTCGCCCGCGGGGCCGAGTTGTTGATCTGCCCGCAGCACACCGAAGTACAGCCAGGCGGCCAGCGCCGCTGACGCCAACAGCAGCCCGCCCAGCGCGGCAGCGATCCAGCGCGCCGTTGAGACGGTCGGGCCGGCTTGGGATTGCTCGGCCGGTGCCTCGTCGGCCACCTGTTCGGCAGGCTCCGCGGCGTCGGCCGCATCGAGTGTCACGTCGTCTTCATCGGGTTCGCTCATGCCGCGAAGTCCACCTTCGACATCTTGACCTGGTCGCCTTCACGCGCCAGGTGCACAGTGAGGCGCCAGCTGCGCGGTTCCTCTTTCGCTCCGGCGGTATTGGTGACCTTGGTAGTGGCCGCGACCAGCACCACCGCCTCGTTGTCCGACATCGACTCCACGCCCGCGACCGCCGTGTCGATAGTGGTGACGGTTTTGGACTCGCGGGCCACCTTGGCGAAGTCGCCGGCGTGGGCTTCGAAGTCCTTCTTGAACTCACCGGTCGAGTTGTCCAGGATCGCCTTGACGTCGTCGTCGACGGTCTCGTAGTTCAACGACATCAGCGTCACCACGCCCTGCCGCGCGGCCGCGGCGTACTCACCCAGTTGATGCTGGCGCTGTGCGACATCGCGGTGGTGGGACAGCATCAGCACATCAACGGCGAGGAACCCGCCGATGGCGAGCACGGCCAGCGTCGCCGCCACCCACCGCAGTCGTCTCCAGATGCCGGTGGACGTGCGCGGCTGCTCAGCCGGTTTTTCGACGGCACCCTCCTCGGCGCCGGAGTCCGGCTCGGCACCTTCGGACGCCTCGACGTCCGGTGTGGTTTCCAGCTCGACCTTGCGGCTGGATTCCGGCTCGGACCCCTGCTGCGCCTTGAGCAGCTCCGCGCGGGCGCGGGCCAACTCCGCTGCCGCCTCGGCGGCTTTGGCCTCGGCTTCCGCCAGCGTCAGCGCATCCTTCGAGGCGCCCTTGGCGGCATGCTTTCCGTGACCGCCCGGTTTCGCCGGATCACGCGACGGCATACGCCCTCCTGTCCGTTGTCCACCCAGCCCGAAACGGTAGCACCGGGGCTCTCACCAGGTGCGGAGCGAGCAGAGCGCCCCCTTGGTGCCGGCGTCGGTGGCGACCACGACGTCGTCGATGCGCAGTTCGCAGACGAACCCGGGCGCGGCCAACTCGGCATGCATCCCGGGCAGCGACACCACCACCATGGCCCAGTCCTGCGGGTCGGCCAGGGTGGTCTCGAAGATCCAGGGTTGGTTGGGCCCGACCGTGACGTCCGCCCGCGGGCTGTACTGGTAGGGGTTGTGGCTGTACTCGCCGAAGTTGGGCGGCTGGACCTCGCGGTAGTAGATGTACGCCTGCGCGGTTTGTGTCGCGCTGACCAGGTAGCGGACCCGGTGCGGTGCCGCATCGTCGGCGCTCGCCGGCGCAGCGGCCGTCAGCGTGGCAGCGATCGCCACGCTCCCCGCCAGCAGCGGCGCGCCGAGGTTCAACCGGGTTCTCACGGGCTCCTCCACTGCTGGGCGCCAGCCGGAGCGGCACTGCCAAAGATTCAAATTCTTTGCGCGGAAGAATAGCATTTCCGCCCGGTTGGTGCCGAGCGAATTACGCTCCGGTCGCCGGATCGCCGGCGGCCGCCGCACGTCCGGCGCGGAAGCCGAAGACCATCGCCGGGCCGATGGTGCCGCCCGCGCCACCGTACGCCCGGCCGGTCACCCCGGCCATCGCATTGCCCGCGGCGAACAGACCCGGGATCGGCCGCCCGGTGACGTGCAGGACCCGGCCGTCGTGGTCGGTGCGCGGCCCGCCCTTGGTGCCCATCGCCCCCACCGACAGCGGCACGGCGTAGTACGGCGCGGTGTTGATCGGGCCGAGGGTGCGCCCGGCCGGGGTGTCCGCCTGGTCATCGCCCCAGTAGCCGTCGTAGGCGCTCGCGCCCCGCCCGAACTCGGGATCCCCGCCCGCCGCGACGCCGCGATTCCAGGCCGCCACCGTGCTGTGCAGACCCTGGGCGTCGATGCCGGTCTTGGCGGCCAGGCTGGACAGGTCGGGGGATTCGCAGAACCAGTCCGGTGGGGTGCCGGCGGGCGCGACGCCGAGGAAACCGTAGCGGCGCAGGTGCTCGGCGTCGAACACGATCCACGCCGGATCGTTGACGTAGCCGCCGCGGGGCTCCAGATAGTGGAAGGCGCCTGCCATCGAGTTGTAGTCGCAGGCCTCGTTGACGAACCGGCGCCCGGACCGGTTGACGATGATGCTGCGCGGGCGGGTGCGCTCCAGTCGAACACTGCGGCTGCGCTGCTGGCCGCCGATGGTGTCGCCGGGGATCCGGACGATCGGAACCCACCACGCCTCGCCCATGTTGGCCAGGTCGGCGCCGTGGGCCATCGCCATGCGCAGTGCGTCGCCGGTGTTGGCCGGTGGTGATACCGCGCCCCGCATCGGTCCCCGCAGGAATGCCTCCACCAGGGCGGTGTCCCATTCGAATCCGCCGTTGGCCAGGATGACGCCCCGCCGGGCGCGCACCCGGCGCGACATGCCGTCGTGCTCGACCCGCACGCCCGCGATGCCGTGGTCGGCCCCGGCGATGAGCTCGACGCCACGACAGTTGGTCGCCGGCGTCACGCCGGCATCCAGCAGGCCCTTGAGCAGCCCGGCGATCAGCGCGGTGCCCGCCACGCAGAGATCGTCGGCTCCGTTGCCGATGTCGGCGTGCAGCCGGGCGCGGGTCTCGGCGTCGAACCCGACGTTGCTGTAGTCGGCCGGGAACGCGGTGATGCGGTCCTGCCAGTCTTTCCAGGGGCCCAGCCGGGACATGTCGTAGGGCAGTGGGCTCAGCGAACGCCCACCTCCCGGGCGCCCGCCGGGCAGCTCCGGCTTGTAGTCCGGGAATCCGGAGGCGACCTCGAAGCAGACGTCGCTGTGCTTCTCGACGAAGTCGACCATCTCCTGGCCGGTCTGTACGAAGGTCGCGACCAACTCCTCGTCCATCGCGCCGAACGACTGCGCCCGCAGGTAGTCCAAGGCGGCCTCGACGGTCAATCCGGGAACCCGGTTGTGCGCGGGGATCCAGGCAATACCACCGGAGACCGCGGTGGTGCCGCCCACGGTCGCGGCCTTCTCGTAGACGGCAACCGATGCGCCGTTCACCGCCGCGGTGAGGGCTGCGGTGAGCCCGGCGCCGCCGGTGCCCAGCACCACCACGTCGACTGCGTTATCCCAATCGTCGTCGTCCCACCCGTGCGCACCGCTTGGCATTGGCGTTTTCCTCTCGGCAGATCTCAGCTGAGGATCTCGGACAGCCGGGCGGCCGCCGCCAGCACGGCAGCTCGGCCACCCAGCACGACATCCTCGCGATGCGAGATCAGGTTGATGCAGGTGGGCGGCGCGGGAGGGCGGCGGCGCACCGGCACCGCCAGTCCGAAGGTCCCGGGCTCGATCTCGCCGTGGGTGACCACCCAGCCCCGCTCGCGG
>NZ_LZMF01000139.1:0-11320 GCF_001673565.1 Mycolicibacter sinensis | reverse complement strand
CGGTCAGAAGGTGCAGACCGCCGGCAACAACATGGCCAACACCGACGCTTCCGTCGGCTCCAGCTGGGCCTGACCGAAGCCAGTACCAACCAAGAACCGGCGCAGCCTGCAGGCTGCGCCGGTTCTTGCGTTGGGGCTCAGGCGTTTACCCGCCGCCCGCCGGGATCGACGCGCATCCGCCCAGCACCGTGGTGGACAGGAACGTCGCGGCATTGGCCAGATAGTTGTCCGACGGATCGTAGGTCGGCAGCGACAGCACGAACGCCCGCCGATACTGCGCGGACAGCTCCGCGAAGTCCTGCAGGGTGGGGTTGTTACTGCGCCGGCCCAGCTGCTGCATCTTGTTGGCCAGACTGATCATCACCGGGCCGACCGCCAGGTTGATCGCCTTCTGCTGCGGGTTCCAATAGGTCGCCGGGATGCTCGGGTCGATCTCGGTCCACTCGGCGGTGTCGGTGCCGAACTTGTCCAGCGCCGCCTTCCAGTCCGCGCACACCGGGTTCGGCCCGGTCAGGTAGCGCTGCGGGTTGGTGGGATTGCCCGGCGAGGCGGTCTTGGTGGGCGCGGACTGCGCCTCGACCAGCGGCGCGCGAGTCGCCGCCGATCCGTTGTTGCTGGCCGCGCAGATCGCGGCCAATGCCGATGCCGCACTGTGCGCCGTGCCGGCCAGCGCAGCGTCGCGCTCGGTGTAGGTGGGAATGTGCTCGACGAACGCGCGGGCGTAGGCGATGAACTGCTCGTAGAGCTCACGCATCACCCGGTGCGGGGTCAACTTCACCAGCCCGACGGTCTGCGCGGCGGCGTTGCGCACCACCTGTCCGGCGGCCAGGTACTCCTTTTTCTGTTCGTCGTTCCAGGCCGTGGCCGGGATCGACTGATCGCGCTCGTTCCACTTGCCGTGCCCCAGCAGGGACAGCGTGCTGGATAGGTTGGCGCTGATCGACCCCCAGGCCACGCAACTGGGGTCGTTGATGATGATCGCCACCGGCCCGGTGTCGTCGGCGCTGGCGATGCCCGAGGCCGCCGCGTTGCGGCTGGAGTTCGCGCCATCCAGCGATCCCTTGCCGGGGTCACCGCCGAGCAGCACCACCCCGACCAGCACTAGGGCGACCACAGCGAGCACGACCACGGCGGCCAGCCCCCATTTGAGGCTGTTGGTCTGCTTTGGCGAGGAGTCCTCTTCCTCGTCCTCCTCGTCGTCGTAGTCGAAGTCGAGGTCATCGGTGCCGTTGGTCACAGTGAGCCAGCTTAGAGCACCTACCGGCCCGGGGCAGTGCTGCGCGTTGGCCTTAGACTTGGCGACCGTCGAACCGTTACTCGACCGTCTTCGAACAAAGGGGCTCTTTGGTGTTGCGCAGCCACGACGCCGGCTCACTGCGGGCCACCGACGCCGGACTGAGCGTGACGCTGGCCGGCTGGGTGGCGCGCCGACGTGACCACGGCGGAGTCATCTTCATCGACCTGCGCGACGCCTCCGGGGTGTCGCAGGTGGTGTTCCGCGATGCGGCGGTGCTGGAGCAAGCTCACCGTCTGCGCGCCGAGTTCTGCGTTGCCGTCACCGGCGTCGTCGAGGTGCGTCCGGCCGGCAATGAGAACCCGGATCTGCCGACCGGAGCCATCGAGGTCAACGCGGCGGCACTGACCGTCCTCAACGAGGCCGCGCCGCTGCCGTTCCAGCTCGACGAGTCACCCGGCGAAGAGGCCCGGCTGCGGCACCGCTACCTCGACCTGCGCCGCGAAGACGGTCCCGGGGCAGCGCTGCGGCTGCGCTCGAAGGTCAACGCGGCCGCTCGCGCGGTGCTCGCCGAGCATGACTTCGTCGAAATCGAAACCCCCACCCTGACCCGCTCCACCCCGGAGGGTGCCCGCGACTTCCTGGTGCCGGCGCGGCTGCAGCCCGGCTCGTTCTACGCGCTGCCGCAGAGCCCGCAGCTGTTCAAGCAGTTGCTCATGGTGGCCGGCATGGAGCGCTACTACCAGATCGCCCGCTGCTACCGCGACGAGGACTTCCGCGCCGACCGTCAGCCGGAATTCACCCAGCTGGACCTGGAGATGAGCTTCGTCGACGCCGAAGACGTGATCGGCATCGCCGAACAGGTGCTCAAGGCGCTGTGGGCCCTGATCGGCTATGACCTGCCGCTGCCGCTGCCGCGGATGAGTTACGCCGATGCGATGCGCCGGTTCGGCTCCGACAAGCCCGACCTGCGCTTCGCCCTGGAATTGGTGGAGTGCACCGAGTTCTTCAAAGACACCACCTTTCGGGTCTTTCAGGCCCCCTACGTGGGTGCGGTCGTCATGCCGGGCGGGGCGTCGCAGCCGCGCCGCACCCTGGACGGCTGGCAGGAGTGGGCCAAACAGCGCGGCGCCAAGGGCCTGGCCTATGTGTTGGTCGGCGACGACGGCGAGCTGTCCGGCCCGGTGGCCAAGAACCTCACTGACGCCGAGCGCGCCGGGCTGGCCGGGCACGTCGGCGCCGCGCCGGGGGACTGCATCTTCTTTGCGGCCGGGCCGGCCAAGGGATCCCGGGCGCTGCTGGGGGCGGCCCGCGGCGAGATCGCCCGGCGCCTGGACCTGATCGACCCCGACGCCTGGGCGTTCACCTGGATCGTCGACCCGCCGCTGTTCGAGCCCGCCGACGACGCCACCGCGGCCGGTGACGTCGCGGTGGGCTCGGGAGCCTGGACCGCGGTGCACCACGCCTTCACCTCGCCCAAGCCCGAGCACGCCGGCGGCGTGGAGTCCGACCCCGGCGCGGTGCTCGCCGACGCCTACGACGTGGTGTGCAACGGCAACGAGATCGGCGGCGGCTCGATCCGTATCCACCGCCGCGACGTCCAGCAGCAGGTCTTCAAAGTGATGGGCATCGATGAGGCGGCGGCCCAGGAAAAGTTCGGATTCTTGTTGGACGCCTTCAGTTTCGGGGCGCCCCCGCACGGTGGCCTGGCATTCGGCTGGGACCGGGTGGTGGCGCTGCTGGCCGGAGTGGACTCGATCCGCGAGGTCATCGCGTTCCCGAAGTCCGGCGGTGGCATCGACCCGTTGACCGACGCGCCGGCCCCGATCACCGCAGCCCAGCGCAAGGAAGCCGGGATCGACGCCAAACCCGAGCCGCGCTGAAACGCCGACACGGCGCCGCCGTGTCCGTCAGGCTGAGCGGGTGGACTCCGCTGAATTCGCGCGCCTGGTCGTCGCCAACATGCCGTTCGCGGCGGCGCTGGAAATCGACATCACCGCACTGGCACCCGAGCAGGTGAGCGCCACCATGCCCTGGGCGCCGTAGCGCTGCACCACCGGCGGCATCCTGCACGGGGGAGCGCTGATGGCGTTCGCCGACACCGTCGGGGCGGTGTGCGCGGTCGCCAACCTGCCCCACGGCGCCAGCACCTCGACGATCGAATCGAAAACCAATTTCTTCCGCGCGGTGCGCGAGGGCACCGTCACCGCGACCAGCCTGCCGCTGCACGTGGGACGGACCACGATCGTGGTGCAGACCGACCTGACCGGCGACAACGGCAAGCCGGTCGCCAGGGTCACCCAGACGCAGGCGGTGCTGGCGCCGAAGTAGCCGGTCTCACCAGAACGGTTTGAGCAGGCTGCGCATCGCCGGCGGCACCCAGCCCTTCACCGATGACGGGAATACCCGTCCCGGACCGCATTTGGGCCAGGCGTACGGGCCCTGCTCATCCAGGACTCGATTGGCGACGGCGATCTGTTCCTCGCGCGACGCCTTCGACGGCGACCCGACGCCGCCGAACGCCCGCCAGGTCGACGGCTTGAACTGCAGGCCGCCGTAGAAACCGTTGCCGGTATCGGCGGCCCAGTTACCGCCGGACTCGCATTGTGCGACCGCGTCCCAGCCCATCATGTTGGCATCCGCGTGGGCGACGCCCGCCGACGCCAGTAGGGCGCCCACGATCCCGCCGGTGACCAGCCCGGATGCCGACCAGACGAGGTGCCGCCTGCCGAACTTCCCGACACGCCGTGCGGTGGTCCGGTGCATATCACAACCTCCGTGATAGTTGTCTATCAGTGAGGTTTACGAGGATAACGCGATAATTGATGAAATTGCACATTTTGGTCACCTAAAGATGCAAATGAGTTTGTTGTTGTTAGCTGGGGTAATAGTCAATTAGAGTGACGGAAGTTGACTAAGTTGTAATTGTTACGTATGTTGCGAGAGATCTCTTAAAAATTTAGAAGGACATTAATTAATGCTGTTACTGAAGTGACAGCTGTGGCTGATGTGAAATTCGGGTGGGATGGCGACGCGCGCGGTCGCCTCACGGCCACCACCGCCCAAGCGCCTTAGGCTGCCTCGGGTGGCCGACCGCTATGGAACCGACATCTTCGCCGACAACCCGCACACCGGCCGCAAGGTCCGGTCCGTCGAGGTGCCGCTGGAGCGCGGCATGGTGGTCGAAGACGCCCAGAGCGGCTACGTCGGCGCGGTGGTGCGGGTCGCCTACGGCCGGATGGATCTCGAAGATCGGCACGGCCGCACCCGCGGATTCCCCGTCGGCCCCGGCTACCTGATCGACGGCAAACCGGTCATCCTGACCGAGCCACGGCCCAGCGCGCCCAAGGCGCCTGCCCGTACCGCCTCGGGTTCGGTGGCGGTGCCCGGCGCCCGCGCCAAGGTGGCGCTGGCCAGCCGGATCTACGTCGAGGGCCGCCACGACGCCGAACTCGTCGAACAGGTGTGGGGTGATGACCTGCGCATCGAAGGGGTAGTGGTCGAATATCTCGGCGGCATCGATGATCTGGCCGGCATTGTTGCCGAGTTCCAGCCCGGGCCAGGCCGTCGGCTCGGGGTGCTGGTCGACCACCTGGTCGCCGGCTCCAAGGAGTCGCGCATCGCCGAAACGGTGCGCCGCGGCCCGGGCGGTGCGCACACCCTGATCGTCGGGCACCCCTACGTCGACATCTGGCAGGCGGTCAAACCCGCGCGGGTCGGGCTGAAACAGTGGCCGGCGATTCCGCGCAACGTGGAGTGGAAACACGGTATCTGTGCCGCACTGGGCTGGCCGCACGCCAACCAGGCCGACATCGCGACGGCCTGGCAGCGTATCCGTGGCCGGGTGCGCAACTGGACCGACCTGGAGCCGGAGCTGATCGGCCGGGTCGAGGAACTGATCGACTTCGTGACGCAATCCGGCGGTTAGAGAGGTATAGCCGGGACCGCCGCGGTAATTCGGCTGAATCGGACCACCACAGGCATCCGAGCCGGTTGGATGGCGAGCATGAAAACAATTGCCGCCGTGGCGCATGCGCCAAATCAGCCCTTCGAGATCATGGAATTGGATCTGGACGGGCCGGGCCCGGGCGAGGTGCTGATCAAGTTCACCGCGGCCGGGCTGTGTCACTCGGACCTGCACCTGGCCGACGGTGACTGGCCGTCCCGGTTCCCGATCGTCGGCGGGCACGAGGGCTCCGGGATCATCGAGGACGTCGGTCCCGGGGTCACCAAGGTCAAACCCGGCGATCACGTGGTGTGCTGCTTCATCCCCAGCTGCGGCAGCTGTCGGTACTGCTCGACCGGGCGGCAGAACCTGTGCGACATGGGTGCCACCATCCTGGAGGGCTGTATGCCCGACGGCACGTTCCGATTCCACTCAGGCGGAACCGATTACGGCGGGTTCTGCATGCTGGGCACCTTCGCGGAGCGGGCGACGGTCTCGCAGCACTCGGTGGTCAAGGTCGATGACTGGCTGCCGCTGGAGACCGCGGTGCTGGCCGGCTGCGGGGTGCCCACCGGCTGGGCGACCGCCAACTACGACGGCGGGGTGCGTGCCGGGGACACCGTGGTGGTCTACGGCATCGGCGGGGTCGGCATCAACGCCGTGCAGGGCGCCGCGCACGCCGGCGCCAAGTACGTGGTGGCAGTCGACCCGGTGGAGTTCAAGCGGGAGACCGCGCTCAAGCTCGGCGCCAGCCACGCCTTCGCCACCGCCGAGGAGGCGATGGCCAAGATCGCCGAGCTGACCTGGGGGCAGATGGCCGACCAGGCGCTGATCACCGTCGGCGACCTCGGGGAGGCCGTCACCACCGCCGCGATCAACACCGTCGGCAAGGGCGGCACCGTCGTCATCGCGGCGATGGCCCGCTTGGAGGACCTCGACGTGCAGGTGTCGGGCACCATGTTGGCGCTGTTCGGAAAGACGATCAAAGGCACGCTGTTCGGCGGGGCGAACCCGCAGTACGACATCGTGCGACTGCTGCGCCTCTACGACGCCGGCCAGCTCAAGCTCGACGAACTGGTCACCCGCCGCTACACCCTGGAGCAGGTCAACGAGGGCTACCAGGATCTACGCGACGGCAAGAACATCCGCGGGGTGATCGTGCACCGCTGACGCCGCGAGCGGACGGCGGAAATGGTATGCCTGAAGGCGTGTCCGACGGACTGTTCGACCTGACCAGCGACCCGGCGCCCGAACCCGGCTCGGGTACCTCCACGCCGCTGGCAGTCCGGATGCGCCCGGCGACCCTCGACGAAGTGGTCGGCCAAGACCACCTGCTGGGGCCGGGTTCCCCGCTGCGCCGGCTGGTCGACGGCTCCGGGGCAGCCTCGGTCATCCTCTACGGCCCGCCCGGCACCGGAAAGACCACGCTGGCCTCGCTGATCTCCGGCGCGACCGGGCGGCGCTTCGAGGCGCTGTCGGCACTGAGCGCCGGGGTCAAAGAGGTGCGCGCGGTGATCGACACCGCCCGGCGCGCCGCCGCCTACGGCGAACAGACCGTGCTGTTCATCGATGAGGTGCACCGGTTCTCCAAGACCCAGCAGGATGCGTTGCTGGCCGCGGTGGAGAACCGGGTGGTGCTGCTGGTGGCGGCTACCACTGAGAACCCGTCGTTCTCGGTGGTCGCCCCGCTGCTGAGCCGGTCGCTGATCTTGCAGCTGCGTCCGCTGGGGCCCGAGGACATCGCCGCGGTCGTGCGCCGCGCCATCGCTGACGAGCGCGGCCTTGGCGGGCGCATCGAGGTGACCCCGGATGCCGTCGACCTGCTGGTCCGGCTGGCCGCCGGTGACGCCCGCCGCGCGCTGACCGCGCTGGAAGTGGCTTCTGAAGGGGTGGCGGCCGGCGAGCAGGTGACCGTCGAGATCGTCGAGGGTTCCCTGGACCAGGCCGCGGTGCGTTATGACCGCGACGGCGACCAGCACTACGACGTCATCAGCGCGTTCATCAAGAGCGTGCGCGGCTCCGATGTCGACGCCGCGCTGCACTACCTGGCCCGGATGCTGGTCGCTGGGGAGGACCCGCGGTTCATCGCCCGCCGGCTGATGATCCTGGCCAGCGAAGACATCGGGATGGGGGACCCGACCGCGCTGCAGACCGCGGTGGCCGCCGCGCAGACTGTCGCGTTGATCGGCATGCCCGAGGCGCAGCTGACCCTGGCGCACGCCACCGTGCACCTGGCGACCGCGCCGAAGTCCAACGCCGTGACCACGGCGCTGGGGGCGGCGATGGCCGACATCAGGGCCGGCAAGGCCGGGGCGGTGCCGGCGCACCTGCGCGACGGCCACTACTCCGGGGCGCAGGCACTGAGCAACGCGGTCGGCTACCGCTACGCCCACGACCACCCCGACGGTGTTGTGCCCCAGCAATATCCACCCGATGAGCTGGTCGGGGCGGACTACTACCAGCCCACCGGACGTGGTGCCGAACGGGAGATCGGCGGGCGCCTGCAGAAGCTGCGGTCGATCATCCGCCGCCGCTGAGCTCCCTGCTCGTACCCTGGGGATATGAACACCGAAGTGCTCGACGTCGACACGGCCCGGCGTCGCACCGTGGACCTCACGGCACAGCTGCGTGACTTCTGCGCCGCCCACGGTGACGGCTTGTGCAACGTGTTCGTGCCGCACGCCACGGCCGGGGTGGCGATCATCGAGACCGGCGCCGGCTCGGATACCGACCTGGTCGACACCCTGGAGCGGCTGCTGCCCCGCGATGACCGCTACCGGCACGCGCACGGGTCGCCGGGGCATGGCGCCGATCACGTCCTGCCGGCCATCGTGGCGCCGTCGATCACGGTGCCGGTGGCCGGCGGTGAGCCGCTGCTGGGCACCTGGCAGTCCGTGGTGCTGGTCGACCTCAACCGGGACAACCCGCGGCGGTCGGTGCGACTGAGTTTCCTCGGCAGCGCCTGACCGCCCCCTCTTGGCGGCAAGAAGGTGGTCGGCAGACCGGTACTGTAGGGCCGTCTATAGGTGCGACAACGGCGGGAAAGCGACTTAAGAGTGCAGACACACGAGATCAGGAAACGCTTCCTCGATCACTTCGTGAAGGCGGGCCACACCGAGGTGCCCAGTGCTTCGGTGATCCTCGACGACCCGAATCTGTTGTTCATCAATGCCGGCATGGTGCAGTTCGTGCCGTTCTTCCTGGGTCAGCGGACCCCGCCGTATGCCACCGCCACCAGCATCCAGAAGTGCATCCGCACCCCGGACATCGACGAGGTGGGCATCACCACCCGGCACAACACCTTCTTCCAGATGGCCGGCAATTTCTCGTTCGGCGACTACTTCAAGCGCGGCGCGATCGAGCTGGCCTGGACCCTGCTGACGGGCAGCGTCGACGAGGGCGGCTACGGGCTGGACCCGGAACGGATCTGGGCCACCGTCTACCTCGACGACGACGAGGCCGTCGCACTGTGGCAGGAGATCGCCGGGTTGCCGACCGAGCGCATCCAGCGCCGCGGCATGGCCGACAACTACTGGTCGATGGGCATCCCCGGGCCGTGCGGACCATCCTCGGAGATCTACTACGACCGCGGCCCCGACTTCGGTGTCGACGGTGGCCCGGTCGCCAACGAGGACCGCTACATCGAGATCTGGAACCTCGTGTTCATGCAGAATGAACGCGGCGAAGGCACCTCCAAGGAGGACTTCGAGATCCTCGGCCCGCTGCCACGCAAGAACATCGACACCGGGATGGGCATCGAGCGGGTCGCGTTCCTGCTGCAAGGTGTGCACAACGTCTACGAGACCGACCTGGTCCGCCCGGTCATCGATGTGGTGGAAGCGCGCGCGCCCCGGGGTTACGGTGCGGGCAACGACGCCGACGACGTGCGCTACCGGATCATCGCCGACCACTCTCGCACCGCGGCGATCCTGATCGGCGACGGGGTGAGCCCGGGCAACGACGGCCGCGGCTACGTGCTGCGCCGGCTGCTGCGCCGGGTGATCCGCTCGGCCAAGCTGCTCGGTATCGAGGGCCCCATCGTCGGTGAGCTGATGGCCACCGTACGCGACGCGATGGGCCCGTCGTACCCGGAGTTGGTCAGCGACTTCGACCGGATCGCCCGGATTGCGGTGGCCGAGGAGACCGCGTTCAACCGCACCCTGACATCGGGGTCGAAGCTCTTCGACGAGGCAGCGGCGGCTACCAAGTCCGCCGGCGTTACCGTGCTGTCCGGCAAGGACGCCTTCGCGCTGCACGACACCTACGGCTTTCCCATCGAACTCACGCTGGAGATGGCGTCGGAGGCCGGCCTGGCCGTCGATGAGGCCGGCTTCCGCGCCCTGATGGCCGAGCAGCGTCAACGCGCCAAGGCCGACGCCGCCGCCCGCAAACACGCCCACGCCGACCTGAGCGCCTACCGGGAGTTGATCGACGCCGGCCCCACCGAGTTCACCGGGTTTGACGAACTGACCTCGGAGGCAAGGATTCTCGGGATCTTCGCGGACGGCAAACGGGTCCCGGTGGTTGCGCACGGCGACGCCGCCGCCGATCGGATCGAGTTGGTGCTCGACCGGACCCCGCTCTACGCCGAAGCCGGCGGGCAGATCGCCGACGCCGGCACCATCAGCGCCGGCCCCGCCAAGGCCGCGGTCACCGATGTGCAGAAGATCGCCCAAACCCTGTGGGTGCATCGGGTCACGGTGGAATCGGGTGAGTTCGTCGAGGGCGATACCGTCACCGCCGCGGTGGACCCGGGCTGGCGCAAGGGCGCCACCCAGGGCCACTCCGGCACCCACATGGTGCATGCCGCGCTGCGGCAGGTGTTGGGGCCCAACGCGGTTCAGGCCGGGTCGCTGAACCGGCCGGGTTATCTGCGGTTCGACTTCAACTGGCAGGGGCCGCTGAGCGACGAGCAGCGCACCCAGGTCGAAGAGGTCACCAACGAGGCGGTGCAGGCCGACTTCGAGGTGCACACCTTCAACGAGGAACTCGAGAAGGCCAAGTCCATGGGCGCCATGGCGATGTTCGGCGAGAAATACCCCGACCGGGTGCGGGTGGTCGAGATCGGCGGGCCGTTCTCGCTGGAGTTGTGTGGCGGCACCCACGTGCACAACTCCGCGCAGATCGGTCCGGTGACCCTGCTCGGCGAATCATCGGTCGGATCCGGGGTGCGCCGGGTGGAGGCCTACGTCGGGCTGGACTCGTTCCGCCACCTGGCCAAGGAACGCGCGCTGATGGCCGGCCTGGCGTCCTCGCTGAAGGTGCCGTCCGAGGAGGTGCCCGCCCGGGTAGCAAACCTGGTGGAGCGGCTGCGGGCCGCCGAGAAGGAACTCGACCGGGCGCGGCTGGCCAGCGCCCGCGCGGCCGCGTCGAATGCCGCCACCGGCGCCGAACAAATCGGTAACGTGCGCGTGGTGGCGCAGCGGATGTCCGGTGGTATCGGCGGTGGCGACCTGCGCTCACTGGCCGGCGACATCCGCGGCAAACTCGGCGAGGGCCCGGCGGTGGTGGCGCTGATCGCCGACGGAGAAGACAGCGTGCCCTACGTGGTCGCCACCAACCCCGCCGCACAGGAACTCGGGCTACGTGCCGACGATCTGGTCAAAGACCTGGCCGCGGCGGTGGCCGGCCGGGGCGGTGGCAAGGCCGACCTGGCGCAGGGCTCCGGCAAGGACTCGGCCGGCATCGACGCCGCCCTCTCGGCGGTTCGCACGGCGGTCGCCCGGAGCACGCCGGCGTGACCTCAGCCCACCATCGCACCCCGGACCGGCCCGGCGGGCCGGATGATCCCGGCCGCGGACGACGCCTTGGGGTGGATGTGGGCAGTGTGCGGATCGGGGTGTCGTGCAGCGATCCCGACGGTCTGCTGGCGACCCCGGTGGAGACCGTCCGCCGGCACGCCTCCGGGTCGCACCTGCGCCGGCTGGCCGAGCTGGCCGAGGAATTCGACGTGGTGGAAGTGGTGGTCGGGCTGCCCCGGACCCTGGCCGACCGCACCGGGTCGGCCGCCGACGACGCCATCGCGGTCGCCGATGACCTGGCCCGGGTGCTGGCCAAGCGCAAGCGGCCGGCCCCGGTGCGGCTGGCCGACGAGCGGCTGAGCACGGTCAGCGCGACGCGGGCCCTGCAGGCGGCCGGAA
>NZ_LZMF01000138.1:0-4859 GCF_001673565.1 Mycolicibacter sinensis | reverse complement strand
ATCGGCCGGGAGAACCACAAGATGGCGCTCGCCCACTACCAGCAGACCAAGAACCTGCTGGTGTCCTACTCCCAGACGGCACAGGGTCTTTTTTGATGGGCATGTTCTGATGGCTGCGCCGGACCGGGTGCTGATCACCGATGCGGCGGCCGAGCTGGTGGCTCGCCTGGTGGCCCGGCACGGCCCGGTGATGTTTCACCAGTCCGGCGGCTGCTGCGACGGCTCGGCGCCGATGTGCTACCCCGACGGCGACTTCATCGTCGGGGATCACGACGTGCTGCTCGGGGTGCTCCGCCCGAACGACCGAGCCGGGGACATTCCGGTGTGGATCTCCGGCCCGCAGTTCGGGGCGTGGAAACACACCCAGCTGATCATCGACGTGGTACCTGGACGCGGCGCCGGGTTCAGCCTGGAGGCGCCGGAGGGCATGCGGTTCCTGTCCCGCAGTCGGGCCTTCACCGACGACGAGAACGCGCTGCTCGACGAAGTCCCGGTGATCACCGGGTCGCTCCCGCACTGAGCGGGGCCGCGGTCGTAAAATCTGCTGGTGTGATTCCGCTGCCGCGCCCCTGGCTGTTGAGCAGCACCATGCTGGTCGGCACCGCCGTCGGCATCCTCATCGGGATCGGGACGACGCTGCTGGTCACCGTCTCCGTGCGCCCGGATGTGGCGATCGCGCTGGTGCTCGGCGTGCCCAGCGTCGCGGGGCTGATGCTGGTGTTCGTCTCCTCGCGCCGCTGGGTAACCGCAGGGGGTGCGTTTCTGCTCGCGCTGGCGGTCGGCTGGTTCGGGGCGCTGGCGGCGATTCAGGCGGTCTCCGGTGTCTGAGACCACCGACACCGGGGCGCTGCCCATGACCGAGCCGCACTGGCCGCCGAGCTTCGACACCGGGCCACATCCGACCCCGCTGCCCGCACCGGCCGACGACCGTGAGCCCGAACCGGAATCGCAGCCCGGGCCGGCCCTAATCTCACCTCCGACGCCGGTCAAGCCCCCCAAGCCCGTTGCCGTCGCCGGGCAATTCCGGTTCCTGAAGTGGTGGCACCTGGCGCTGGTGCTTCTCGCGGTGTGGATCCCCGCGGCCGGGATCGGGCTGGGCCTGTTCTCCTGGTGGTATTCGCTGGCCGACAAGACCCCGGCCGTCTTCGTGGTGGTGCTCTACGCGGCCGGGTGCATCGTCGCCGGGCTGATCGTGGCGATGGTGGGCGAGAAACCGCTGCTGGCCGCGGTGGCGATCGCGTTGATGTCGGCGGTCTTCGCCTCGGCCGTCGCCGCGGCGCCGCTGTACGGCCACTACTTCTGCCAGCACGTGGAGCGCTGCGTCGGGGGAGTCATCCCGTACTGAACGGATTGGCCAGCCGCACCCCCTCGATCACCTGCCCATCGCTGAGATCTTCGGTCCACAAAGTGTCACAACGCAATTCGGCGGCGCTGCGGACGATCATGGCGTCCCAGAAGGACAGTTGGTGCCGAACCGACCACGTGGCCGCGGCGATGACGTCGTCCGCCAGCGGAGAGTGGACTCGCCATCGAGACAGGCTTTTGAGCCGGTCAGCTGCCGACGCCGGGTCGATCGGTTTGATCGCCTTGCGCGTCACGTTGACGTAGAACTCCTGCAAAACCTGCACGCTCAAGGCGCCGCGGCGTTCACGCCAGAGCCGTTCAACCAATGCGCGGGCGGTCTCATGTCGATCACCAGCGGCCGTGTCGTAGGCATAGAGCAGGACATTGGTGTCGACGAACTCCATGGTCAGCGCTGGTGAAGTTCGTCCCGGGACCAGGTGATCGACCCGATCTGAAGGCCGGTACCCCCGCTCATCATTCGTCGCTCGAGATCGGCCACGTCGTCATAGTCCTGCACCTGACCGACAAGTTGCTCGAGTAGCCGCGCGACCAGGCTCGACACGGACATGTCGC
The DNA here is from genome assembly GCF_001673565.1 of Mycolicibacter sinensis. GTDB lineage: Bacteria > Actinomycetota > Actinomycetes > Mycobacteriales > Mycobacteriaceae > Mycobacterium > Mycobacterium sinense_C. The sequence continues at coordinate 2,942 of NZ_LZMF01000138.1, read as the reverse complement.
GCTGCGCTGCAAACACTTTCGCGCGACGAACCAACTCCGCCGGCATGGTCAACGTGATGTTCTTCGAGGCCATGTGTTTCAGTGTAGCGCCGAAACACGGTCGACATCACTCCAGCGGCAGCGCCACGAACGGCTGGCTGGTCGGCTGCTCGGAGCCCCCGCTCGGTTCGACGGTGAAGGCCAGCGTTGCGGCGCGGCCGAGGTCGCGGATGACCTCCGTGGTCGACGGATGCACGGCCTGCGGACCGATGATGCCCGCGGACCGCGGCTGCTGGTCCTCGATCAGCCACATCTGGTAGACGGTGCCGGCCGCCGGCGGCCCCATGTTGTTCATCACCAGGACGGCGGCGTCCCTGTCGCGTGAGTAGACGACGGTGGCCGTTCCGCCGGTGGGGATCGCGCCGCTGGCCGTACGCACATCGGACGCGGTGAACACCTGCTCGGCCGCCGGCGGCGTCGCCGCGGGCCGCAGCGCCAATCCCGCGCCGAACGCGATCGCCACAACTGCGGCGGCGGCCGCGGCGAATCCGGCTGCCCGCCAGCCGAACCGCGGCCCTGGTCGCACCGCCGCCAGCACCCGATCGCGCAGGCCCGCCGGCGGGTCGAGTGCGGTGCCGGCCGAGATCACCGCCATCGTCTCGCGCACCGCGCGGACCTCACCGCGAAACGCCGTGGCCTGATCGGTGGGGGCCGCGGCGAGGCGGCGTTCGATGTCCGCGCGCTCACTGTCCGAAACGGCGTCCAGGGCGTAGGGCGTCGCCAGCGTCGACAGCTCGTCATCGGTTGGAGTCGTCATCGCACCCCCAGGCAATTACGCAAGGCACGCAACCCGTCTCGCATCCGGGACTTGATGGTGGCCAGGTTGGCCGCCAGCCGGGTCGACACTTCGGCGTAGGTGAGGCCCGTGTAGTACGCCAGCTCGATGCAGCGCCGCTGGATGTCGGTGAGGGAGTCGAGGCACTCGGTCACACGACGACTTTCTTCACGGAGAATCGCTGATTCGGACACCACGTCGGCCGGGCGGTCGGTGGTGGCGGCCGCGTACCGTGCCTCGTGCCTGCCGGCCGCCTCCTCGGTACGCACCCGATCCACGGCGCGCCGGTGCGCGATCGTCAACAGCCAAGCCAGCGCCGACCCGGATGCCGGATCAAATTGGGTGGCCTTGCGCCATACCTGCAGGTAGACCTCTTGGGTGGTCTCCTCGCTGTAGCCGGGATCGCGGAGCATCCGGGTCACCAGGCCGTACACCCGCGGGCTGGTGCGGTCGTAGAACTCAGCGAATGCGTCGACGTCGCGGCGCGCGACTTGCCCCAACAGGACGTCGAGGTCGTCGCGCTGCGCGGGCCCGCTCATCGGGTGGTCGGTTTGAGGTAAGTGAGCAGGCTGCAGTCCAGGCTCTCGTCGCCAAGGTAATACGCGCAGCCGCGCAGGTACCTCATGTACCTTTCATACACGCCGACGGAGGTGATCTCCAGAGCCTCGTCCTGGTGGGCGGCCAAGGCGTCGCCCCAGGTGTTGAGGGTCCTGATGTAGTGCGGCCGCAGTGAGAGCGCCTCGGGCAGCGCGAATCCGGCCTCCACGGCCCGGATCATCAACATCTCCGTGGTGGGCAGCCGTCCGCCCGGGAAGATCTCGGTGACCACGAACCTGATGAACTTCGCCGTATCGAAGGTCTGCTTCTGTCCGCGGGCATGAAGGTCATACGGGTGGTAGCTGACGATGCTCTGAATGCTCATCCGGCCGCCCGGCGGCAGGATCGCAAAGCAGTTCTCGAAGAATTGGCGGTAACGGTCGTAGCCGAAGTACGGCACGGCCTCGATCGAGATGATCCGATCGACCGGCAACTGGAATTCCTCCCACCCGCGCAACAGCACCTGACGGCTGCGATCGCTGTCGAGGTCGTCGAGCAGGCGCTGGGCGTACGCCCGCTGGTTCCGCGACAGCGTCAGGCCGATGACGTTGACGTCATATCGCTCGACCGCCCGCTTGAGGGCCGACCCCCAGCCGCAGCCGATGTCGAGCAGCGTCATGCCGGGCCGTAGATCCAGGCTCTCCAGGTGCAGGTCCAGCTTGGTGATCTGCGCCTGTTCCAAGGCGGCGTCAGGCGCATCGAAGTGGCCGCTGCTGTAGGTCCGGGTCGGATCCAGGAAGAGGGCGAAAAAATCGTCAGAGAGCTCGTAATGAGCCTGGACCTCTGCGAACCGCGGTTGCCTGCCGGGACCGGGAATCGGGGTCGGGATCATGCGCTCACCTCGGCGTCCTGCTTCGCCAGGGTGAACTGCACCACATCAACCTGGCGCCCACGGAACAGCTGCGCGCAGCCGGTCAGGTACTTCAGGTAGCGGTCGTAGACCTCTTGGGACTGCACCGCGATGGCCTCCTCGCGGTGGGCCTCCAGGGCCGCGGCCCAGCAGTCCAGCGTTCTGGCGTAGTGCGGCTGCAACGATTGCTCGCGGGTCAGGGTGAAGCCGGCCGCCGCGGAGCGTTCGGCGACCATCGGGATCGAGGGGAGTCGTCCGCCGGGGAAGATCTCGGTCAGGATGAACTTGATGAACCGGGCCGATTCGAAGGTGAACGGGATGCCCAGCTCCTGGGCCTCACCGGGGCGCAGGCCGCAGATGGTGTGCAGCAGCATCACCCCGTCGGCGGGCAGCACGGCATGAGCCATCTCGAAGAACGCCCGGTAGCGCTCGTGGCCGAAGTGTTCGAACGCGCCGATGGACACGATCCGGTCGACCGGTTCGTCGAACCCTTCCCAGCCTTCCAGGAGCACCCGTCTGCTCCGGGGGCTGTCCATCGCATCGAACCTCCGCTGAACGTGGGCGGCCTGGTTCTTCGACAGGGTCAAGCCGACCACATTGACGTCGAACCGTTCGATCGCCCGGCGCATGGTGGCGCCCCAGCCGCAGCCGACGTCGAGCAGCGTCATGCCTGACCGCAGG
>NZ_LZMF01000137.1:0-154371 GCF_001673565.1 Mycolicibacter sinensis | reverse complement strand
CGGCGTCGAGGACGGGCGCATCATCGCCGTCGGCCCCGACGGCACCGCGCCCAGGGTGGTGACCAACACCGGCGGGCGCGACGGCGGGGGCCGCCAGCGGACGGGGGAGATGCGCGGCTTGGGGCTCATGTCGACGACATTAAGGCGGTCTCCGCGAATCCGGTTGGCAATGCGCCCGACGGAATAGTGTCGTGCTCGGATCGAAGGAGGGCCGATGAGACGCGTCGACAAGGACCGGCTCCTGCTGTGGTTCGGCGTCTTGCTGTTCCTGCTGGGTTTGCTCACCGGGCTGGTGACCGGGGCGATGAACAACCCCCGTATGGGGTTGTCCGCGCACCTGGAAGGCGTGATGAACGGCGTGTTCCTCGTGGTGCTCGGGCTGTTGTGGGGCCGCTTGCGGCTCTCGGCGCGCTGGCTGACGGCGCTGTTCTGGTTGGCGCTCTACGGCACCTATACCAACTGGGCCACCACCCTGGCCGCGGCGCTCTTCGGCACCGGCCGGACGACTCCGATCGCGGGCGCCGGTCACCATGGCACCGGGTGGCAGGAGAATCTCGTCGACGCCGGTCTGTACAGCTTGACCGTGGCGATGCTGGCGGTCTGCGTGATCGCGCTGGTCGGCCTGTGGCCCGGCGCCGGCCGGGAGCAGTGAGCACCGCCCGCGCTTAGGCTGGTGCGATGACGGCGGCGGTCGAGGACTTCGAGGCGTTGCGGCCGCATCTTTTGGCGGTGGCCTACCGGCTCACCGGCATGTTCGCCGACGCCGAGGACATCGTGCAGGACGCCTGGTTGCGCTTCGCTGCCGCCGAGCGCGACCAGATCGCCGACCCGCGGGCCTGGTTGACGACGGTGGTGAGCCGGCTCGGCCTGGACCGGTTGCGCTCGGCGTCGCGGCGGCGGGAATCCTATGTGGGCGAATGGCTTCCGGAGCCGGTGGTGACCGGTATCGACGCTGATGATCCGCTGTCGGCGGTGGTGGCCGGCGAAGACGCCCGGTTCGCCGCGATGGTGGTGCTCGAGCGGCTGAATCCCGATCAGCGGGTGGCGTTCGTGCTGCACGACGGGTTCGCGGTGCCCTTCGGTGAGGTGGCCGAGGTGCTGCACACCAGCGAGGCCGCCGCCCGGCAGCTGGCGTCGCGGGCCCGGCGCGCCGTTGCCGCCGATCCGCCGCCGCAACCCGATCCGCGGCACGCCGAGGCGGTCGGGTCGCTGATGGCCGCGATGGCCGCCGGCGACCTGGACGCGGTGGTGGCGCTGCTGCACCCCGACGTGACGTTCACCGGCGACGCCAACCGCCGGGCGCCGACCGCCGTGCGGGTCATCCGGGGCCCGGAGAAGGTGGCACGGTTCCTGTTCGGCTTGGCGCGCCGGTACGGGCCGACCCTGATGACCGCGAACCAGCCGGCGCTGGTCAACGGGGAACTGGGCACCTACACGCCGGGTGCGCCAGGTGCCGAGGGGTTCGCCGAGCTGATGCCGCGTGTCACCGCGCTGACGGTGCGCGACGGTCTGGTCTACGCCGTCTGGGACATCGCCAACCCGGACAAGTTCACCGCTACTCCGCTGCGGTCCTAGCCACCGCCGGTGTCGCTCGAGACTGTAGTTACCGTGAGGTCGTCTCGAACTTCTGCACGCTAACCCCAGCTTCGAGGCCTTACTGAGCCCACGGCACCCGGCAGGCATCCCCGGAGTTGAAGCCCTGCTCGGTGATGCCCAGCGCCGCGTAAATCCGGGCCCGCATGTTCTCGACCCCGATCTGATACGTCAGCTCGATGACACCGTCGTCGCCGAACCGTTGGCGTAGATCGGCGACCTGCTCGTCGGTGACCGAGTGCGGGTCGGCGGTGATCGCGTCGGCATAGGCGATTGCGGCCCGTTCGTCGGCGGAAAAGCGCGGGGAGGTCGCGTAGTCGTCGATGCTTTGCAGCCGTTCCATGTCCATGCCTTCCAGGCGTTGCAGCATGGAGCCGAAGTCGACGCACCACGAGCAGCCGATGGTGCGGGCGGTCCAGAACACCGCCAGATCGCGCACTTCGGCGGGCAGCTTGCGTGACCCGGACTGCAGCAGCCCCTCGTGGGCGGCGGCGGCCACCAGCAGCCGCGGGTGATGCGCGATGACGGTGAAGGGCTCGGGGACCTCACCGAAGCGGCGCTTGGCGTAGCGGTACATGGCGCGGGTCAGCAGGTTGGTGCGTTTCGGGGCCAGGGGTTCGATGCGAGGTTGAGTAGTCATACCCCTTAGACGAGACAGCCCGCGGAAGTGTGACGAGCAGGGGCCTCAGAGCAGGAACGGCACCAGGGCCTTGCGGTCGGCGGGGTAGTCGGCGAATTTCTCCCGGTACCAGCGGTGGGTCTGCAGCGCCCGGGGGATCAGGTTGCCGGCGGTGATCAGCAGGATCACCACGCCGGGCAGCGCCCAGGTCAGCACCGCGAAACCGGTCCAGGCGATCAGCTCGCCCAGATATGCCGGGCTGGTGACGAATCGGAAGCCGCCGCCGAACGGGACCCGGTACTCGGCCGCCCCGGGGCTTTTCTTGTCGCGCAGGTTGCGCACGATCGACTCGGAGTTCACGATCAGCGCGAAGCCGCACAGGTAGATCACCAGGCCCACCACGAAGCGCGGGTCGGTCAACCAGGCGCTGCCGTACTGCCCCAGGTAGTCGTGGCTGAACAGCGCCCCGTTGAGGTAGCCGTGCATCGTCGTGACGAGCATGCCCATCACCACCACCGAGATGTTGAAGGTGCTGCGCTTGCCGGGCACCTGGCGGATCGCCAGTGGGAAGAACCAGCCGCGGTTGGCGTAATGCAGCGCCCAGATCCCAGCCAGCACAAGGGAAGTCGGCTCGAACCGGGCCGGCCCGCTGAGGTAGGCGGCCAAGAACACCACCGTCGCCGGGATCTCCATCAGCCACCAGCCGAACTTCGGGTTCAGGTTGAAGCCGAGCTTCGCCGAGGAGAACCGCCCGTAGGAGCTCTGGCCGAAGAAGCCGCCGATGATCACGAACGCGGCGAAGCCGAACGCCGCGGTCAGGACGGTGTCGTAGACGGTGTTACCGGTGTACCAGTGCATCCCAGTGTCCTATCACGGCCGGTCCTCCACGTGGCGATCAGACGCGAAAGCCCCCATTTCCACGCAGGAATGGGGGCTTTCGCTGGGGGCACCTCCCGCTTGCGGGGGACTGCTCGCGCAAATGGCGGCTGGAAATCAGCGGGCGAACATCAGGGCCCGCTTGACCTCCTGGATCGCCTTGGTGATCTCGATACCGCGCGGGCAGGCGTCGGTGCAGTTGAACGTCGTGCGGCAGCGCCACACCCCGTCGACCTCGTTGAGGATGTCCAGGCGCTCGGCGGCACCCTCGTCACGCGAGTCGAAGATGAACCGGTGGGCGTTGACGATCGCCGCCGGACCGAAATACGTTCCCTCGCTCCAGTACACCGGGCAACTGGTGGTGCAGATGGCACACAGGATGCACTTTGTGGTGTCGTCGTAGCGGTGCCGGTCGTGCGGGCTCTGGATCCACTCCTTGGTGGGCGGGTTGCCGCTGGTGATCAGGTAGGGCTTGATCGCCTTGTAGGCATCCATGAACGGTTCCATGTTGACCACGAGGTCTTTTTCCACCGGCAGCCCGCGCATCGGCTCGATGGTCAGCGTCAGCTCCTTGGCCGGGTTCTTCGGCAGGATGTCGCGCATCAGCATCTTGCAGGCCAGCTTGTTGTTGCCGTTGACCCGCACCCCGTCGGAGCCGCACACCCCGTGCGCGCAGGACCGACGGAAGGTCAGCGTGCCGTCCAGGTAGCTCTTGACGTAGATGAGCAGGTTGAGCAACCGGTCGGTGGGCAGCGCCGGCACCCGGAAGCTCTGCCAGCCGTCGGTGGCGGCGTAGGCGTCGGGGTTCTCCGGGTTGTAGCGGGCGATCTTGAGGGTGACCATCCGGGCGCCCTCGGGGATCGGGGGCAGCGGCGGGTCACCGGCGGGCGGGCCGTCGACCAGCGCCGCCGGCGGCGCACTCGACGGAGCCGGCGAGCAGCAGCCTGAATCTGATCCGCAGCAGCCGTCAGCCATCAGTACTTCCGTTCCTTCGGTTCGTAGCGGGTCTGCACCACCGGCTTGTAGTCCAACCGGATGTCGGCGATCAGGTCGGGGCCTTGCTTGTAGGCCATGGTGTGGCGCATGTAGTTGACGTCGTCGCGGTTGGGGTAGTCCTCGCGGGCATGTCCACCGCGGGATTCCTGGCGGTTCAAGGCGCCGACCACGGTGACCTCGGCCAGCTCCAGCAGGAAGCCCAGCTCGATCGCCTCGAGCAGGTCGGAGTTGAAGCGCTTGCCCTTGTCGTGCACGGTGATCCGGGCGTAGCGCTCCTTCAAAGCGTGGATGTCGCTCAGCGCCTGCTTGAGGGTCTTCTCGGTGCGGAACACCGCGGCGTTGTTGTCCATCGACTGCTGCAGGGCGCCGCGGATGTCGGCGACGCGTTCATTGCCGTGTTCGGACAGGATGTCGGCGACCCAGTTGACCACCATCTCGGCCGGGTTCTCCGGCATCTCGGTGAAGTCGTGGCCGTTGGCGTACTCGGCGGCGGCGATACCGGCGCGGCGGCCGAACACGTTGATGTCCAGCAGCGAGTTGGTGCCCAGCCGGTTGGCTCCGTGCACCGACACGCAGGCACACTCGCCGGCGGCGTACAGCCCGGGCACGGTGGCGGTGTTGTCCCGCAGCACCTGCCCGGTGTTCGTGGTCGGGATGCCGCCCATCACGTAGTGGCAGGTCGGGTAGACCGGCACCAGCTCGGTGACGGGGTCCACGCCCAGGTAGGTGCGGGCGAACTCGGTGATGTCGGGCAGCTTTTCTTCGAGCACGTCGGCGCCGAGGTGGCGTACGTCGATGTAGACGTAGTCCTTGTTCGGCCCGGCGCCGCGGCCTTCGAGCACCTCGAGCACCATCGAACGGGCCACGATGTCACGCGGCGCCAGGTCGACGATGGTCGGGGCGTAGCGCTCCATGAACCGCTCGCCGTCGGCGTTGAGCAGTCGGCCACCCTCACCGCGCACGGCCTCCGAGATCAGGATGCCCAGCCCGGCCAGCCCCGTCGGGTGGAACTGGTGGAACTCCATGTCCTCCAGAGGCAGTCCCTTGCGGAAGACGACGCCCATGCCGTCGCCGGTCAGGGTGTGGGCGTTGGAGGTGGTCTTGTACATCCGGCCCGACCCGCCGGTGGCCAGCACGATCGCCTTGGCGTGGAAGACATGGATCTCGCCGGTGGCCAGCTCGTAGGCCACCACGCCGGTGGCCACCGGGCCGGACGCGGTCTCGGTGAGCACCAGGTCCAGTACGTAGAACTCGTTGAAGAACTCCACGTTGTGCTTGACGCAGTTCTGGTAGAGCGTCTGCAGGATCATGTGGCCGGTGCGGTCGGCGGCGTAGCAGGAGCGGCGCACCGGGGCCTTGCCGTGGTCGCGGGTGTGCCCGCCGAACCGGCGCTGGTCGATGCGGCCCTCAGGGGTGCGGGAGAACGGCATGCCCATGTTCTCCAGGTCCAGCACCGCGTCGATGGCCTCCTTGGCCATGATCTCCACCGCGTCCTGGTCGGCCAGGTAGTCGCCGCCCTTGACGGTGTCGAAGGCGTGCCACTCCCAGTTGTCGTCCTCGACGTTGGCCAGCGCGGCGCACATGCCGCCCTGTGCGGCGCCGGTGTGACTGCGCGTCGGGTACAGCTTGGTCAGCACCGCGGTGCGGGCCCGCGGCGCCGCCTCGACGGCCGCGCGCATCCCGGCGCCGCCGGCGCCGACGATCACCACGTCGTATCGATGTTCCTGAATCACCGCGATATCACCCGTTCGCTACCGATTGCCGTCAAGAGATGTTCGGGTCGAAGCTCAGCAGCACGTAGCTGCCGAGCGCCAGCGTGAAGACCACCGAGAACGCCAGCAGGCTCAGCAGCCAGAACCGGCTGCGCGCGCTGCGGGTGTAGTCGGCGATGATCGTGCGCAGGCCGTTGGCGCCGTGCAGTTCGGCCAGCCACAGCAGGGCCAGGTCCCAGATCTGCCAGTACGGCGAGTGCCAGCGCTCGGCCACGTAGTTGAAATCGATCCGGTACACCCCGTCGTCCCACATCAGCATGATGAACAGGTGACCGAGCACCAGGAAGATCAGCACGGCGCCGGAGAACCGCATGAACAGCCAGGTGTACTTCTCGAAGTTGGGCATCCCGGCGGACCGCCGCGGCGAGCGCGGGTCGCCCAGGCTGGCCGGGCGGTCGCGGTCCGGGCCGCGCACCGGGGCCAACGCGCCGCGGCCTAGTTGCAGGTCAGGTGTGCTCATAAGAATCGCTCCGCCATGTGCATGCCGATCCGGACCACCACCGGAACCATCACCACCAGCCAGATGGCGGCGACGGCCACCAGCATCTGGCGCTGCCAGCGGCAGCCCTGCCACCAGAAGTCGATCAGGATCAGCCGGATTCCGTTGAGGCCGTGGAAGAGCACCGCGGCCACCAGGCCCAGCTCCATCAGGCCGACGATCGGCGTCTTGTAGGTCTCGATGACCTCGGTGTAGGCCTGCGGGCTGACCCGCACCAGGGCCGTGTCGATCACGTGCACGAACAGGAAGAAGAAGATGGCCGCACCGGTGATCCGGTGCAGGGCGAACGCCCACATTCCGGGGTCGCCCTTATACAGACTCTGCCGCCGGGGACGCCGGGCGTCAGCCTGCGTCCCGGGCCTCGCCGCATCGGCGGATGTCGCCGTCATCAGCGCCTCCAAATATCGGTAGCCACCCGTTTGATCCACGCTCGCGGCAGCTACACAACGCCCTCGCTGCCAATAAACCTCGGCTTGGACTCTAAACCCATCCACAGGGTGGAAACGACCACGTCGAAGTTACCGGCGGGTAGGAATAGCCGAAGTTAGGGTGACATTCGACAAGCCGATGCGGACGGACAGGGTGGCGCGATGTACTCGAAACGATATGGGCGCAGCGCCGGTGTCTGACGTAATCGACTGGGAACTGTTGCGGCGCAAAGCAATTTCGGTGGCAGCGAGCGCCTACGCGCCGTACTCGGGGCTGCGGGTCGGAGCGGCGGCGCTGACCGGCGACGGACGCCTGCTCACCGGCTGCAATGTGGAAAATGTCTCATATGGCCTGGGCCTGTGTGCCGAGTGTGGGGTGGTCGCCGCCTTGCACGCAACCGGGGGCGGACGGCTGGTGGCGCTGTCGTGCACCGACGCCGCGGGCAACCTGCTGATGCCGTGCGGACGGTGTCGTCAGGTGCTGCTGGAGCACGGCGGTCCTGAGCTGCTCATCGACCACCCCGCCGGTGCGCGGCGGCTGTCCGAACTGCTGCCGGACGCCTTCGGACCCGACGCATGGCGGTGAAGTTCGACGCTCCGACGCTGATCGCCACCAAACGCGACGGCCACCGGCTGGCCGACGACGCCATCGACTGGCTGATCGACTCCTACACGGCCGCCGAGATCGCCGAGGAGCAGATGGCGGCGCTGTTGATGGCGATCTTCCTGCGCGGTATGGACGCCGCGGAGACCGCGCGCTGGACTGCGGCGATGATCGCCTCCGGGGAACGGATGGACTGGCGCGATCTGGGCCGCCCCACTGTTGATAAGCACTCCACCGGCGGGGTGGGCGACAAGATCACCCTGCCGCTGGTGGCGGTGGTCGCCGCCTGCGGTGCCGCGGTGCCGCAGGCCTCCGGGCGCGGCCTGGGGCACACCGGCGGCACCCTGGACAAGCTGGAGTCGATCGCCGGTTTCGACCCGGTGCTGCCGACGGCGCGGCTGCGGGAGCAGCTGACAACCGTCGGGGCGGCGATCTTCGCCGCCGGTGCGCTCGCGCCCGCCGACGCCAAGCTCTACGCGCTGCGCGACATCACCGCCACCGTGGAGTCGCTGCCGCTGATCGCCAGCTCGGTGATGAGCAAGAAACTGGCCGAGGGCGCCGGCGCGCTGGTGCTCGACGTCAAGGTCGGCTCGGGCGCCTTCATGAAATCGGCGGCCCAAGCCCGGCAACTGGCCGACATGATGGTCGAACTCGGCGCGGCGCACGGGGTGCCCACCCGGGTGCTGCTCACCGATATGAACACCCCGCTGGGGGCCACCGCCGGCAACGCCCTCGAGGTCGCCGAGGCGCTGGAGGTGCTCGCCGGCGGCGGACCCGACGACGTGGTGGCCCTTACGGTGGCGCTGGCCGCCGAGATGCTCGCCCTGGCCGGGATCGGCGACCGGGACCCGGCGGCCACGCTGGCCGACGGCACCGCGATGGACGCCTTCGTCGCGATGGTCGCCGCGCAGGGCGGTGATCTGAGCGTTCCGCTGCCGGTCGCGGCGTGTTCGGAGACGATCACCGCAGCACGGGACGGCACAATGGGGGAAATCGACGCGATGGCGGTGGGCATGACGGCATGGCGGCTGGGCGCGGGCCGTTCCCGCCCGGGTGAGCGGGTGCAGGCCGGGGCCGGCGTGCGGATCCACCGTCGGCCGAACGAGCCCGTCCGCGCCGGGGAGGCGCTGTTCACGCTCTACACCGACACCCCCGAACGGTTCGGGCCGGCACGCGACGAACTCGACGGCGGCTGGCGCATCTGCGATACCCCGGCGGCCCCGCGGCCACTGATCATCGGAGCGACCCCATGACCACACCGCTGACTTTGGAGACGATCCGGCAGGCGCCCAAGGCGCTGCTGCACGACCACCTGGACGGTGGCCTGCGCCCGGCCACCGTCGTCGACATCGCCGGGCAGGTCGGCTACGAGGGGCTGCCCACCACCGATCCCGACGAGCTGGCGACCTGGTTTCGCACCCGCTCGCACAGTGGGTCGCTGGAGCGCTATCTGGAGCCGTTCAGCCACACCGTGGCGGTGATGCAGACCCCCGAAGCGCTGCACCGGGTCGCCGCCGAATGCGTGGAGGATCTGGCCCACGACGCGGTCGTCTACGCCGAGGTGCGGTTCGCGCCCGAACTGCACATCGAGGGCGGGCTGTCGTTCGACGAGGTGACCGACGCGGTGCTGGCCGGATTCGCCGACGGGGAGCGCCGCGCCGCGGCCGCCGGCCGGGAGATCACCGTGCGCTGCCTGGTGACCGCGATGCGTCACAACGCGTTGTCCCGGGAGATCGCCGAGCTGGCCATCCGGTTCCGTGACAAGGGCGTGGTCGGCTTCGACATCGCCGGCGCGGAAGCCGGCTATCCACCGACCCGGCACCTGGACGCGTTCGAGTACATGCGAGACCACAACGCCCGCTTCACGATTCACGCCGGCGAGGCGTTCGGGCTGCCGTCCATCCACGAGGCGATCGCGTTCTGCGCCGCCGACCGGCTCGGACACGGGGTGCGGATCACCGACGACATCACCGTCGACGACGACGGTTCGGTGCGGCTGGGAAGGCTGGCGGCGATCCTGCGTGACAAGCGGATTCCGTTGGAGTTGTGCCCGAGCTCCAATGTGCAGACCGGTGCGGTCGACAGCATCGCCGAGCACCCCTTCGACCTGCTGGCCCGGGCCCGGTTGCGGGTAACGGTCAATACCGACAACCGGCTGATGAGCGACACCACGATGAGCAAGGAGATGCTGGTGCTGGCCGACACGTTCGGCTACGGCTGGACCGATCTTCAGCGGTTCACCGTGAATGCGATGAAGTCGGCGTTCATCCCGTTCGATCAGCGGGTGGAGATCATCGAGGAAGTGATCAAGCCGCGATTCGCCGTTCTGGTCGGTTGATTACGGCCGGATTCGTCCACAGCAACCCCGGTGAACGACGAAAGCCGGGCAATCGCGATTGCGATTGCCCGGCCTTCGACTTCAGATCAGTGCTCGGTGACCGTGGCCTCCGGGTCGCCCTCTTTCCAGGTGATGACGCCGTGCTCGAACGTGGACTGCTTGGAGCCGTCGGCGTTGGTGGTCTCGTCGCTGGTCGGGTAACCCAGCTTGCCCTGTGAGCCGCCCAGCTCGTTCCACTTGTCGCGGATCTTGCCCCACACCACGTAGGCACGGGTGGTGTGAACGATCACGCCGCCGTCGAACTGCTGGTAGGTGCCGCCGTCGGGGTTCTTCTGCTCGGGACCGGTGGGCTCGCCCAGGTCCTGCTTGGCCGCGGCGTCCAGGGAGTCCAGCTTGGCCAGGATCGGGCCGGCGACGGTGTACTCCTTGCCGTCCGCGCCGGTCATCTCGGTCGAGCTGGCGCCCTCGCTCTCCTCGGCGGAGGTGGTGCTGACCGCGGACGAGAGCACCGAGCTGGCCGAGGAGGCAACCGAGCTCGCTGAACTCAGGGCTTCGCTGGTCTTCTCTTTGGTGTTGTCGCACCCCGTGCCGATCAATGCGACGCCCAAAACTGCGGCGGATACAGCTGCGGCTCGTTGCGTTGCCTTGCGCATGTGTAGTCCTTTCGAATTTGGGAGGGCCCCGCAAAACCACACGGCCCGGCCAGAGGGTTATCGGGCCAGATGTTATCGGGGATACGACCCCGCGGCAATGAAATCGGGCAAATGAATGCAGTTAATTGTCGGTGAATTCCTGCGATGCTCAAGCCCGGCTTACCTGCGTTCGGGCGTTACTCGCGGCGCAGCCGTGACTGCATGAACTGCTCGAGTTGTTCCCATTCCTTGACCGCCGGAGCGAACGGGCGCTGCGGGGCGGCCACCGATTCTCGGTCGAGCACATAGCTCACCAGTCGGCCCAGCGCGCGGTCCGGTTTCAGGGTTTCTGCGACGACGCCGTCCTCGGCGTAAGTGCCCACGTCCTGCAGCAGCTCGACGGCCAATTCGAGTTGCTCGCGGTCCACGGCGTCGGGGCCGTCGGTCAGATCGTCGACCATGCCGGACAGCACGTAGACGTTGTCGTCGGTGATGTCGATCGCCAGCGAGCCGTCGGTCGCGGCGGTGCGGATGTCGTCGTAGGTGCTCAGGTCCGACAGGTCGTGGTCGTGCTCGTCGGCCAGGTAGCGGGCCAGGGCGCGCTCGGAGCCGAAGACGCTGATGCGCCCGTTGCGGCCGAGGAACACCGGCTGGTCGCCGAGGTAGCAGCGCAGCGTGAAGAACGTCCCGTTGTCGGTGATGATCCGGATCGGGTCGATGCCCACCTTCGTCCAGAAGTTCGCGTCACCGCCGAGCACCACCCGATCGCCGGTGGCGCGCTCGCTGGTCGCGGCGGCCGTCTCCGCCAAGGCGGTGTCATCGTCGCCCTCTGCCGCTTCGTCTGAGGTGGTCTCCTCCAGCTCGGCCGGGGGCTCTTCGGCCAGCTCGTCGGCCGCCTTCGACGACGCGGCGGCATCGACGTCGGGCGTGCTGAGCACTTCTTCGACCGCGGCCAGCACATTGCCCCAGCTGCGGCCGACGATGTCGGCGAGGGCGTTCCACCGCTTGCGGCCGGCTCGGCCGGTGAAGTTGTCGACGCCGCCGGCCAGGGTGCCCAGGCTCGGGTTGCCGTTGAAGAACTTCGTCACCGTGATCAGGTCGCACACCGACCCGATCGAGGAGACGACCTCCATCGCGTCGGCCACCATCCGCACGGATTTCTTGGTCGGCTTCTCGGCGAGCAGTTCCTCGACCGCGATCAGGTCGTAGTGGCGGCCGGCGGCCGGGTTGAGCTTGTGCGCGTTGGCCTCGACCAGTCGCGGCCAGGCCGGGTGATCCACCAGGTCGTTATCGGCGTTGGTTCGCACGAATGCCACCAGGTCGGCGGCGGTGGCGAAGCCGTACAGGTCCTCGTCCTTGCCGAGGAACGCCTCCCACTCGTCGCCGGCGTCGCGCCAGCGCGGCGCCCACAGCGTGTAGCGGTCACCAGCGGTCACCGTAAGACGGATCGGTACGAGGTCAGCTGCCATGGCGCACAGAGTAACCAGGTGCTCGCCGGGCACCCGAACCGGGATTCGCGCCGGGATTAGTGCGGCGATTAACGCCCCTTCGCAGCGGCAAATAAAGAAACCTGAATTTCTCGTGTTAACAATGGCGGTGCACTCATCTTTTGGTTAGGTTCACAGGACCGGGATGTGTGAAGCAGCGCATAATTCCGCGGGGTCGGGGAGGTCGTGATGACGACTAGGCGGTTGCGCCCGCTGGGGGCGATGGTCTTGACGGTGCTGTGCGCCGCGATGCTGGGCGTGACAGCACTGGTGGGCAGTTCCGGGACGGATCAGCTCATCGCCCGGCTGCGGCTGCTGGCCGACGAAGGCTGGATCATGAGCGGCACCGGGGTCCCGGACCCGACCGTTGGCGCCTATATCAGCCAGATCCTCGCGAACTACCTGCAGCCGTCATCGCCGCTTTTCGACGGCCAGCCGTCGTTTCCCGGTTACACCTTCCAGGGCCTGACCACCCCGGAGCAGTTCTGCCCGTTCGTGTGCATCCCCGGCCAGGACCCGCTCAACTTCGGTGACTCGCTGAACGCCGGAGTGGCGGCGCTGCACCAGTCGATCCTTCCGCAGCTGCTGGCCGGCGACAACGTCACGGTGTTCGGCTACTCGCAGAGCGCCGCCATCAGCACCATCGCGATGAACGACCTGATCGCCAACGCGGGGGCGGCGGGCTATCCGACCCTGGATCAGCTCGGCAATCTGCACTTCGTGCTGATCGGCGACCCCAACAACGCGATCGGCGGCATCCTGGACCGCTTCCAGTTTCCCGACGACCAGCACGTGCCGTTCGTGAACATCCCGCTGAGCCTGGCGCCCACCCCCACCGACCACATCTCGACCGACATCTACACCGGTGAATACGACGGCTGGGCGAACTTCCCGCAGGATCCGACCAACATCCTGGCCGTGATCAACGCGCTGATCGGCATTCTCACCGTGCACCCCTACTACCCGCTCTACACCGCCGAGCAGCTGGCCAGCGCGATCAGCGTGGGAACCATCGGCGACGCCAACTTCTACATGATTCCGCAGAACCTGCCGATTCTGCAGTTCATGTTCAACGGCGGGACCGCGGGGCAGTTCTTCGGCGACTTCTTCTCGCCGTGGGCCCGGTTGCTCATCAACTGGGGCTACGGCAACGCCGGCGACCCCGATGTCAACGGGCTCTACAAGATTCCGGCTGGTGACTTCATCAGCGGCAGCGCCTACCAGCAGGCCTTCGGGGTGGCCGGTGGGCCGTGGGCGATGACGCCGACCGGCGAGCTCTACGACGGCTCCGGCGCGATGGGGCTGTTCATGAAGATGGACCCGCTGCAGATGCTGGCCGGCACCCAGAACGCGCTGATCCAAAGCCTCGTCGGCCCGTGGGCGGACGTCGCTGCGGCCGCCAACGGCGGCACTCTGTCGGCCTCGGACATCAGCACCATCACCGGCATCACCGATTTTTTGCAGGTCATCACCGGCTATGACCTGGTCAACTCGATCGACAAGTTCATTCTCGACGGCTGGAGCAGCCTGGCCAATTCGATGGACCTGGGCGATGTGCTGGGCCCCGACGCGGTGCTGAGCGGGGTGGGCGTCCCCGGTGACGGGCTGCTGGCCCTGGTCGGGGTGGGCTTCGACGTCTTCAACGTCTTCGGCGCCTAGCAAGCCGGTCCCGGGACCCGCTCGTAGCGCGTATTTGACAACGCGCGTTTTCTCCCTAAGGTGAAGCCTGAAATTCGCCTTATAGATCGATATGAATCGTCTGGCGATACAACGGCGACGACCGGGAGGTCTGCGATGACGGCTAAGCGACTGCACGCGGTGGGGGCGACCCTGCTGGCCGCGCTCTGCGCGATCGTGTTGGCCAGTTCGTCGCTGCTGGCACCGGCGCTGGCCTACCGGCTGGAGAAGCTGATCGCCGATGTCGTGCTGCTGGCCGGGCAGGGCTGGATCATGACCGGCACCGGCCAGTCCGACCCGACGGTCGGCAACTACATGGATGTGGTGCGGGAGTTCTACCTGCAGCCCGCCGCGCCGTGGTTCCCCGGGCAGACGGCCTTCCCGGACTATGTGTTCGACGGCCTGGTCACCCCGGAGCAGTTCTGCCCGATCATCTGCCAGCCGTTGCCGGTACCGCAGCTGAATTTCGCGGACTCGCTGGCCGAGGGTGCCGCCAACCTGGACGCGGCGATCCGCCCGCAACTGGAGGCCGGCGACGACGTCACGGTGTTCGGCTACTCGCAGAGCGCGGTCGTCGCCACCCTGGCGATGCAGAAGCTGCTCGCCGACGCGCCGGGTGGCTCCTATGACCCGGACAACCTGCACTTCGTGCTGATCGGTGACCCCAACAGCCCCATCGGCGGCATTCTGAGCCGGCTGCACTTCGCCGACGGCCTCGACGGGAACATGCAGCACATCCCGTTCCTCGGCATCCCGGTGGGCATCGGCGCCGGCCCCACCGACTTCTCGGCCAGCATCTACAGCACCGAATACGACGGCTGGTCCAACTTCCCCGTGGACCCCACCAACCTGCTGGCCGTAATCAACGCACTGATGGGAATTCCGGCGGTGCACGGCGCCTACTTCAACGACAACCTCGGCAACGCGATCGACCTGGGCTCGATCGGGGGCAACGACTTCTACATGCTGCCCACCGCGCAGTTGCCGATCCTGGGACCGCTCTACGGGCTCGGTGACGTCGGCAAGGTGCTCGGCGACGCGCTGGCGCCGATCCTGAAGGTCGCCATCGACTGGTCCTACGGCAACCCAGGTGCCCCGGACGCCGGCATCGCCGTGGGCGGTGTCGACCCGATCGGCGCCGCCGGCGCCTGGGCCGTCACCGCGACCGGCCAGCTGTCCGAGGACGCCGGTGTCGCCGGGTTCCTGCTGCGGATGGACCCGCTGCAGATGCTGGCCGGCCTGCAGTACGCGGGTGTGCAGAGCCTGACCAACACCATCAACCACCTGCTGGACTTCGCCGGGCAGGCTCCGCTGTCACAGTCGATCGTCGACACGCTCCTGACCGGCTACAACCTGACGATCGAGCTGGATCAGGCGCTCCTGACCGGGTGGCACCACCTGGCCAGCCAGTGGGACCTGCTCGACGTGCTGGGGCCCGACGCCATCTTCAACGGGGCACCGCTGATCTCCGCGCAGCCGCTGCTCGACCTGGTCGGGGTGGGCTTCAGCCTGTTCAACTATCTCGACGCCTGACGCCGTAGGGTGTGAGCCCGTGGATGTCCGCGTCGTCGACCACCCGCTGGCCGCGGTCCGGTTGACTTCGCTGCGCGACGAGCGCACCGGCAGTGCCGGATTCCGGGCCGCGCTGCACGATCTGACCCTGATGCTGATCTACGAGGCAACCCGGGACGCCCCCTGTGAGCAGATCGCGGTGCGCACACCGATGGCCGACACCGTCGGGGCGCGGCTGGTGCGGCCACCGCTGCTGGTACCGGTGCTGCGCGCCGGGCTGGGCATGATCGATGCTGCGCACGCCCTGATCCCTGAAGCCGAGGTCGGGTTCGTCGGCGTGGTACGCGAGGAGTCGACCCACCTGCCGGTGCCGTACCTGGCCTCGCTGCCGGCAGATCTGGGCGCCCGACCGGTGCTGGTGCTGGATCCGATGCTGGCCACCGGCGGCTCGCTGGTGCACACCGTTGGACTGCTGGCCGATCGTGGCGCCACCGACATCACCGTGCTGTGCGTGGTGGCCGCACCGGAAGGCGTTGCGGCCCTGGACAGTGCCGGTTCGGGGGTGCGGCTGTTCACCGCCGCTGTCGACGACGGGCTCAACGTCGACGCCTTCATCGTGCCGGGGCTCGGTGATGCCGGTGACCGGCAGTTCGGCCCGCGCTGAGGCCCCGAAACACCTTGTGTCACTCCGGTAACCGAGGAGTGGGGGTGTGAGTGTTGCCCGCCTTTGAGCGACAAACGGCTCGGCGTCGCCTGGATTCAGCGGCAGGGCTGGGGTTGTCGCTCAGAGGCGGGCACAACACCACCCCCTTCGAAGCGGTGACGGATGAGGTTCATGGGGTTTACCAGGTACGGACCTCGTCGGCGACGGCGGCGCAGACCCGTGACGCCTCCGCTCGATCGCCGGCCGGATCATCCGACGGTTCCCGGGCCACCTCGAGATAGCACTTGAGCTTGGGCTCGGTGCCCGAAGGTCGCACCACCAGCCGCACCGAGGTGCCGTCGCGACGTCCGGCGAACTCCAGCGCGTCGGTGGTCGGACCGGGGCGATGCAGCAGATCGCTTGCGGTTACGGCGAATCCGGCCAGCGCGCCGGGCGGATCGGCACGCAGCCGGGCCATCACCGCGGTGGCTTCGGCGGTGTCGGCGACCCGGCGCGTCACCGCGTCGGTGACGTGCACGCCGTGCCGGCGCGCCAACTCATCCAGCGCCCCGGCCACCGAGGCGCCCCGCTCGCGTAGTGCTGAGACCAGATCGCAGGCCAGCACCGCGGCGCTGATGCCGTCCTTGTCGCGCACCGCATCCGGGTCGACGCAGTAGCCGATCGCCTCCTCGTAGGCATAGACCAAGACGCCGGGCAGATCCGCATCGGCGCGGGCGAGCCACTTGAACCCGGTCAGCGTCTCGACATGGCGGGCCCCGTAGCGCCCAGCGATGCTCGCCAGCATCCGCGACGACACCACGCTGCTGGCCACCACCGCGCCTGACGCCCGGCCCTCAGGCAGTGCCGAAAGCAGGTAATCGCCGAGCAGCCAACCGGTTTCGTTGCCGGTCAGCATCCGCCAGCCGTCCGGGCCGCCGACACCGACCGCGCACCGATCGGCGTCGGGATCCAGTGCGATCGCGATGTCGGCATCGACGTCGGCGGCCAGCGCCAGCAACTCGTCGGCGGCTCCCGGTTCCTCCGGGTTGGGGAACACCACCGTGGGAAAGTCCGGGTCTGGATCGAATTGACTTGCCACGGTGTGGATGTCGCCGAATCCCGCGGCGCGCAGCACGTCGACCGCCAGCGCCCCGCCCACGCCGTGCAGCGGGGTCAGTGCCACCCGGATCTGACCGCGGTGGCGCCGCACCGCGGCGGCCCGCGCGATGTAGCGCTGGAGCAATTCGCCGCCGGCGGGAGGGACGGGGCGTCGGGCGATGGTGTCGGCCGGGGGAGCGGCGGCCATCGCGGCCTCGATTTCGGTGTCGACCGGTGTCGCGATCTGCACCCCGCCGTCGAAGTACACCTTGTAACCGTTGTCGCCGGCCGGGTTATGTGAGGCGGTGATCTGGATGCCGGCCGCCGCGCCGGTCTGACGCACCGCGAACGCCACCACCGGGGTGGGCAGCGGATCGGGTAGCCGCAGTACGGAAAACCCTGCCGCGGCAAGCACTTCGGCGGTCGCCGCGGCGAACTCCGCCGAGCCGTGGCGGGCGTCGCGCCCGACCACCACTGTCGCACCGGCGCGCCGGCGGGCGATCAGTACCTGGGCCACCGCCCAGGTGGCGCGCAGCACCACGGCGAGGTTCATCGCGTCGGGCCCGCCCCGGACCGGTCCGCGCAGGCCCGCGGTGCCGAAGCGCAGCGGTGCGGCGAACCGGGCGGCCCGTTCGTCGTCACTCCAACCGGCCACCTCCGCGGCGGTCGCCGGGTCGGGGTCGTGGGCGATCCAGTCCTCGGGGGTCACAGCCGGGCTATGACCTCGGCGAGCAGCTCGCCCATGCGGGTCGCCGATTCCCGGCCGGCGGCCAGCACCTCGGCGTGGCTGAGCGGCTCGCCGGTGATCCCGGCCGCCAGGTTGGTCACCAGCGACACGCCCAGCACCTGCGCCCCGGCCGCCCGGGCGGCGATCGCCTCGTGCACGGTCGACATGCCCACCAGGTCGGCGCCCAGCGTGCGCAGCATCCGGATCTCGGCCGGGGTCTCGTACTGCGGACCCGACATTCCGGCGTAGACGCCCTCGACCAGCGTCGGGTCGACCTGGCGTGCCAGTGCGCGCAGCGCCGGGGTGTAGGCGTCGACCATGTCGACGAAGTGCGCGCCCTCCAGCGGCGAGCGCCCGGTCATGTTCAGGTGGTCGTTGATCAGCACCGGCTGGCCGACCTCGAAGTTGTCCCGCAGGCCGCCGGCCGCGTTGGTCAGCACCACGGTGTTCGCGCCGGCCGCGACGGCGGTGCGCACCGGCCGCACCACGTCGATCAGCGGATGGCCCTCGTAGGCGTGGATCCGGCCGACCAACACCAGCACCTGATGTGTGCCGATCGGTATCGACACCAGTTCGCCGATATGGCCCGCCGCGGTCGGTGCACTGAACCCGGGCAGGTCGGCCATCGGCATCGCCGCGGTGGGGGTACCCAGGGCCGCCACCGCGGGCGCCCACCCGGAGCCGAGGACGATCGCTACGTCATGGGTGTCGACGCCGGTGCGCCGGGCCACGACCGCCGCCGCCTGGGTCGTGAGCGGAACCGTCACAGCCGTTGAGCTTAGCCGGGGGCCACGGTGGGATACTGCGTGAATGCCCTCAGCTTCCGCGTCGCAGGCCGCGCAGGCGTGGTTGGCCCTCAACGCCGGCGAGCTGGTCGCCTGGCGCCGGCATCTGCACCGCCATCCGGAGCTGAGCCGCCAGGAGTTCGCCACCACCCAGTTCATCGCCGAACGCCTGGCCGGTGCCGGCCTCAACCCCAAGGTGCTGCCCAGCGGAACCGGGCTGATCTGCGACTTCGGCCCAGAGGACGGGCCGCGTATCGCGTTGCGGGCCGACATCGACGCCCTGCCGATGACCGAGCAGACCGGAGCGCCCTACTCCTCGCTGGTGCCGGGGGTGACGCACGCCTGCGGTCACGACGCGCACACCGCGATCCTGCTGGGTGCCGCGCTGGCACTGGCCTCGGCGCCGGAGCTGCCGGTCGGGGTGCGGCTGGTGTTCCAGGCGGCCGAGGAGTTGATGCCCGGCGGTGCGATCGACGCGATCGCGGCCGGAGTGCTGAGCGGGGTCAGCCGGATCTTCGCGCTGCACTGCGATCCGCGACTGCAGGTCGGCCGAGTGGCCACCATCCCCGGACCGATCACCTCGGCGGCCGACACCATCGAGATCACCGTCGGCGGCCCCGGCGGCCACACCTCCCGCCCGCACCTGACCGCTGACCTGGTCTACGGGCTGGGGGTGCTGATCACCGGGCTGCCCGGCGTACTGTCCCGGCGCATCGACCCGCGCAACAGCACGGTGCTGGTGTGGGGGGCGGTCAACTCGGGAGCGGCGGCCAACGCGATCCCGCAGGCCGGGCGGCTGGCCGGTACCGTGCGCACCGCCAGCCGGGACACCTGGGTGGCGATGCAGGGCGTCATCGAGGACGCGGTGTCCTCTTTATTGGCGCCGCTGAACATCGAGCACACGCTGTACTACCACCGCGGGGTGCCGCCGGTGGTCAACGAGGCGGTGTCGACGCGGATGCTCACCCACGCGATCGAAGCCATCGGGCCCGACGTGCTGGCCGAGACCCGGCAGTCCGGGGGCGGCGAGGACTTCTCCTGGTACCTCGAGCAGGTGCCCGGCGCGATGGCCCGGCTCGGGGTGTGGCCGGGCACCGGGCCGCAACGGGACCTGCACCAGCCGACGTTCGACCTTGACGAGCGGGCGCTGGGGATCGGGGTGCAGGTGATGGCCGGCATCGTCGACCAGGCCGCGCTGCTCTAGGACCCCGGGCCGATGTTGCGGGCCGGGCGGGTCTGCAGGTTGCGGACGTAATCCTCTGGCGCCCCGGCGATCTGGGCGGCCTCGGCCACCACACCCAGGTAGCGCGCCGAGGGCAGCCCGCCCTCCCAGGCGTCCACCACATACAGCCAGGCCAGCACCGGCTCGGGGGCACTGTCGGCGGGATCCGACGTCATCCCGTCCTGCCGTTCCACCCGGCAGCGGATCTTCTTGTGGATCCCGAAGTCCGAGCCCTCCCAGCGGTCCATGTTCTTCTCGTCCTCATGGGTCACGTCGTAGAGGACGACGAACACGCTCGAGCCCGGGTCCTCGACCACGGTCGCCAGCGCGCCCTCCCAGCCGATGTCCTCGCCGGCGAACGTCAGCCGCCAGCCGTGGATCCAGCCGGTGCCGGTCATCGGGGAGTGCGGTGCACGCTGCAGCATCTGTTCGGGATGCATGTTTGACCCGTAGGCGGCGTAGAGCGGCACGGCAGAAAGCTTAAACGCAGCGTCGACGATAAGTTGGTCGCTGTGACAACCCGCATTGTGATCCTCGGCGGCGGCCCGGCCGGCTACGAGGCCGCGCTGGTCGCGGCGGCCAAGGGTCCGGAGGCGGTGGCGGTCACCGTGGTCGACGCCGACGGCATCGGCGGCGCCTGCGTGTTGTGGGACTGCGTGCCGTCCAAAACCTTCATCGCCTCGTCCGGGGTGCGCACCGAGCTGCGCCGGGCCCCACACCTGGGTTTCGACATCCACTTCACCGACGCCGAGATCGAACTGGAGCAGATTCACGAGCGGGTCAAGTCGCTGGCCGCCGCCCAGTCCGCCGACATCCGGACCCAGCTGATCAACACCGGCGTCGACGTCATCGCCGGCCGCGGCGAGCTCATCGACTCCGAAACCGGGCTGGCCCACCACCGCATCCGGGTCACCGAGCCCGACGGGGGCCAGCGCGTGCTCGACGCCGACGTGGTGCTGATCGCCACCGGCGCCAGCCCGCGCACCCTGCCGCACGCCGAGCCGGACGACGAGCGGATCCTGACCTGGCGTCAGCTCTACGACTTGCGCACGCTGCCCGAGCACCTGGTGGTGGTCGGCTCCGGGGTGACCGGCGCGGAGTTCGTCAACGCCTACACCGAACTGGGCGTGCCCGTGACCGTGGTCGCCAGCCGCGACCGGGTGCTGCCGCACGAGGACCCCGACGCCGCCCACGTGCTGGAGCGCTCGTTCGCCGAACGCGGCGTCACCCTGGTCAAAAACGCCCGGGCCGCATCGGTGACCCGCTGCGACGACGGGGTGCTGGTCACCATGACCGACGGGCGCACCGTGACCGGCAGCCACGCGCTGATGACGGTCGGCTCGGTGCCCAACACCGCCGGTTTGGGCTTGGAGCGCGTCGGCATCGAACTCGGTCCCGGAAACTATCTGCAGGTGGACCGGGTCTCGCGGACGTCGGTGCCCGGGATCTACGCCGCCGGGGACTGCACCGGGCTGCTGCCGCTGGCCTCGGTCGCGGCCATGCAGGGCCGGATCGCGATGTATCACGCGCTGGGTGAGGCGGTGGCCCCCATCCGGCTGCGCACGGTGGCCGCGGCGGTGTTCACCCGGCCCGAGATCGCCGCGGTCGGGGTGCCGCAGTCCCAGATCGACGACGGCACCGTGCCCGCCCGCACCGTCATGCTGCCGTTGCAGACCAACGCCAGGGCCAAGATGAGCCGGATGCGGCACGGCTTCCTCAAGCTGTTCTGCCGGCCGGCGACCGGCACGGTGATCGGCGGGGTGGTGGTGGCCCCGATCGCCTCCGAGCTGATCCTGCCGATCGCGCTGGCGGTGCAGAACCGGATCACCGTGGCGGACCTGGCGCAGACGCTGGCGGTGTATCCGTCGCTGTCGGGTTCGCTCACCGAGGCCGCGCGCCGGCTGATGACGCACGACGACCTGGACTGATTCGCGAGCGGTGAGGCCGGTGTCACACGTGGCCGCGGCCCGAGCGCCACGTAGCCTGGCAGTCGTGAGCACGCTGGGACCTGACCAACGAGCACAAGCCTGGGAACGCCTCGGTGCCGAGCAGTTCGACGTGGTGGTGATCGGCGGCGGGGTGGTGGGCACCGGGTGCGCGCTGGACGCCGCCACCCGCGGCCTCAAGGTGGCGCTGGTGGAGGCCCGGGACTTCGCCGCCGGCACGTCGAGCCGCAGCTCGAAGATGTTCCACGGCGGCCTGCGCTATCTCGAACAGCTGGAGTTCGGGCTGGTGCGCGAGGCCCTGCACGAACGCGAGCTGTCGCTGACCACGCTGGCGCCGCACTTGGTCAAACCTCTGCCGTTTCTGTACCCGCTGACCAGCAGGTGGTGGGAGCGGCCGTATGTGGCCGCCGGCATCTTCCTCTACGACCAGCTGGGCGGGGCCAAGTCGGTTCCCGCGCAACGGCATCTGACCCGCGCCGGCGCGCTGCGGCTGTGCCCGGGGCTGCGGCGCAGCGCGCTGATCGGCGGGATCCGCTACTACGACACTGTCGTCGACGACGCCCGCCACACCATGACCGTCGGGCGCACCGCGGCGCACTATGGGGCGGTTATCCGCACCTCCACCCAGGTGGTGGCGCTGCTGCGCGAGGGCGACCGGGTGACCGGGGTGAATATCCGCGACTCCGAGGACGGCGCGACCACCGAGGTGCATGGGCACGTCGTGGTCAATGCCACCGGGGTGTGGACCGATGAGATCCAGGCGCTGTCGCGCCAGCGCGGCCGCTTCCATGTGCGGGCCTCCAAGGGCGTGCACATCGTGGTGCCGCGGGACCGCATCGTCAGCGAGGCGGCGATCATCCTGCGCACCGAGAAGTCGGTGCTGTTCGTCATCCCGTGGGGCACCCACTGGATCATCGGCACCACCGACACGGACTGGAATCTGGACCTGGCCCACCCGGCGGCCACCAAGGCCGACATCGACTATCTGCTGACCAACGTCAACACCGCGCTGGCCACCCCGCTGTCGCACGCCGACATCGAGGGCGTCTACGCGGGGCTGCGGCCACTGCTGGCCGGGGAGAACGACGACACTTCCAAGCTGTCGCGTGAGCACGCGGTGGCCGTCCCCTCGCCGGGCCTGGTGGCCATCGCCGGCGGCAAGTACACCACCTACCGGGTGATGGCCGCCGACGCGATCGACGCGGCCGCCGAGTACATCCCGACCCGGGTGGCGCCGTCGATCACCGAGAAGGTGCCGCTGCTGGGCGCCGACGGTTACTTCGCGCTGGTCAACCAGGCCGAACACGTCGGCGCCGAACAGGACCTGCACCCCTACCGGGTGCGTCACCTGCTGGATCGCTACGGCTCGCTGATCCATGACGTGCTGGCGCTGGCCGAGGGCCGGCCGGAGCTGCTGGACCCGATCGCCGAGGCACCCACCTATCTGAAGGTGGAAGTCGCCTACGCCGTCACCGCCGAGGGCGCCCTGCACCTGGAGGACGTGCTGGCCCGACGGACCCGGATCTCCATCGAGTACGCCCACCGCGGAGTGAACTGTGCCCGCGAAGTCGCCGAGGTGATGGCGCCGGTGCTCGGCTGGGACGACGCCGCCGTGGATGCGGAGGTGGCCAACTACACCGCCCGGGTGGAAGCCGAGATCCTTTCGCAGGAACAGCCCGACGACGCCTCCGCGGACGCTTTGCGCGCGAGGGCACCCGAAGCCAGGACCGAGATTCTGGAGCCTATTCCGCTTCCATGAACTGACCTTCGTTACGCAGGGGATCAGGTCCCTGGAAAAACCGTGCATATGGTCTGAAATTGGCATTAACTTATGTTTGACAGTTGTTTCTAGGGCCATTACTTTCCACCCATCAGCTGGGTCACATGGGGGATCCGGGTACCGGAAAGGTGTGGTCCATGTCGGATCTTTTGGGGGTGGTGCGCCCGCACGCGCTGGCATTGAAGGGCGGCACCCTGGCCGCGGCCACCGTTCTTGCCGGCGCCGGGTTCCTCGGCGTCGCGACCGTCGGGCCGGAGCTTCCCGGTGCGCCCTTCGCTGCCGTCCAGCACAACGTGGCGCTGGTGGATTTCCCGACCTTCTCGGAGAGCCTGCAGTCCCTGCTCAATGACATGGGAATGGGCGACCTCAACGCGGTGCTCGGCGGGTTCGGCACCTTTAACGTCGATTCGACGGTTTCGCAGTTCCTGGCCTCCCTGAATCCCGACGGCATCACCCTTAACGGTCTGACCAACATCTTCGGGATCTCCCTGACCGAACCGCTATACAGTGCCACCGCCCAATCCCTGCTCGGTTACGGCAGCGACTGGCTGGTGAACGGTGTGCCGATCGGCAACCTCGACCTCGGCGACCTGATCGATGTCGCGCTCGGTGCCGGCGCCGGCGAGCATTCACTGACCGACCTGGCCAACGCAATAGGAATGGGATCGATGCTGAGCCAGTACGGGAGCATGATCACTGCGCTCGGCCTCGAGAACCTGAACGTGGAGAACTGCACTCTGACGTGTGGCGCTCTCCTGAATGTTACGAGCAACCCCGATCTGACCCTCAACAGCTCGCTGACTGACTGGCTGAGCGGGATCCTCGGGGTTCCGACCACCGACGTCACCCAGCACGCGTATTCGGGCCTGGGTTCTACCACGGTCGTCCCGGGCAGCGGCTATACCCTCGGCGAATACCTGCACACCCTCCCGGTCAGCGACACCAACAGCACCACCATGGACAACGCGACCCTCGGGCTGCTGTTCAACCTGACGCCGGGTCAGACCTGGGATCAGTACGTCTCCAACTTCCCGTTCGGTGGGACACTGTTGGACCCCTCCCACGAAATCTGGGGCGACCAGACGCTGGGCACCTTGCTGACCAGCTTCCTGCCCGACGACAGCACCCTGACGATCACGGGCGACACCCCGATCACCGACATTCTTGAGGCCTTCGGCCTGTTCAACTGGTAGCGGATTCCGCTCTACCCCTCGGCACCCGGCCATCCGGCCGGGTGCCTTTTTTGTAACCGTCGTAACCCCCGAAATAAGGGTGTGCTTTCTTTGCTAGCAATTTGCTAACGGCACGGTGCGTATTTCGCCCGTTGGCCGGTATTCGCCGGTACTCGTAGGCCGTTAATTTCATACCGTTTGACCGTTATCTCCGAATGTTTACGCTATATCGTCTTACCGTCGGACGTAGTCGGTCGGCCGGACTGCAAAGCCTAGAAAAAGCTGAGCGAGATGTCATTGCATGGGTGTTAGCGGCTCGACACTACGCTCGGCCCACCGGATATCGAGTGTCGCTATCTAAGTTTGTGAGCTGGGAAGTTCCTGCTAATGTCGGTTGCTGACGCGTGCGAAAGACTTTGGCAGCAAAGTTGACACGAGGCTGAGCGACTAATAAGTTAACGTTCGTTGTAGAAAACACCACATCATTTTGTTCGATCCCTGAAGGGGGCCTGTTACATGTCCACTCTTTCCATTACCGCGCCCATGGGGACGCGCGGTTTCATGGCTAAAGCCGGCGCGCTTACCGCCGGTACTGCCTTAGCTGGCGCGGCGCTGTTCGGCGGCGTAGCAGTTGCTCCGACGGTTGCGAACGGTATTACCGCCTCGGTACAGCACGACTACGCTCTGACCGCCTTCCCGACTTTCACCGAGAGCCTGCAGACGCTGCTGGACACCCTCGGCTTCGGCAACATGGGCCAGGTGCTGGGTCTGTTCGGCGACGGCATCAGCACCACCTCGACCCTCGCTGACCTGCTGGCTGCGCTGAACCCGGACGACGTGTCGCTGAACGCGATCACCGGGGGATTCCTCGGCACCGACCTCACTGCGGTGCTTAACGACGTGCAGATTGGCGGCGTTGGCCTGGGCGACGTGCCGATCGACTCGTTGATCGGTGGCTTCATCGGTGGCGCCGGTGCGGACACGAGCATCGGTGATCTGCTGGGCTTCTTCGGCCTGGGTCCCTACGCCGGTCTGCTGGACCTGCCGATGCTCGGTCTGTCGCCGACCGACACGCTGGCCTCCCTGCTGAACGAAATGCTGGGCATCGGGGCCACGACCTCGATCAACGACCTGCTGGACGCGAACGGGATGACCGACGCCACCATCGCGAGCCTGCTGGGCATCACTCCGGACCAGCTCGGCGCCGGATGGGACCAGTTCGTGGACGGCATCACGCTTGGCGGCACCCTGAGCGACCCGGAAGGCACCGGGCACCTGGGCGAGGAGACGTTGAGCGCCTTGCTGACCAGCCTGCTCGGCACCGATGCCACCGCGGTCACCGACTCCACCACGCTGACCGATTTCCTGGGCGACCTGGGCATCTTCAGCATGTTCGGCCTCGGCTGAGTGGAGTAATCCACTAATACGGATAGGGACACATCGGCCACAGCCCCCGACGGGTTGTGGCCGATGTGTCGTTGGCGCGCAAGGGAATTCACGCACCCAGCCACCGCTACGGATGCTCGGGGTCGTCGTCGTCGCCGCCGCCGTCGGCGCTGTCGCGCAGCAGTTTGTCCGGGTGGTGATAGCTGTTGGTACGAGGCTGGCCGCGGTCGAGGTGCGCAGGGGGCAGCGTCTCGATCACCCCGTCGCTGCGCTTGCGGGTGCGCCAGCCGTCGTCGGACAGCAGCCGATGGTGCGGCCCACAGCGCAGTGTGAGGTCGTCGATGTCGGTGCGCCGGCTGCGCACGTAGTCATTGTCGTGGTGCACCTCGGTGAGCAGGGCCGGCACCGGGCACCCGGGATGGGTGCAGCCGCGCTCCTTGGCGTAGAGCACCAAGCGCTGCCCGGGGTTGGCGAGCCGTTTGGCGTGATACAGCGCGACTTCTTTGGCCCCGTCGTAGATCCGCAAGTAGTGGTGCGCGTCGGAGGCCAGCCGGATCACGTCGCGCAGCGGCAGCCAGGTACCGCCGGCGGTGGTCGCCTTGCCGGCCCCGGCATGCAGCTCCGCCAGGCTGACCGAGACGACCACGGTAGCCGGCAGCCCGTGATGGCTGCCCAGCTTGCCGGAGGACAGCAGGTCAGCGCTCATCGCCGCCAGCGCATCGTGGTTGCGCTGGGCGACCGAACGGCGGTCGTTGTCGATCGCGGCCTGTGACGGGGTGCCGGAGCGGCACGGGGTGTCGTCGTCCGGGTTGCACATGCCCGGAGCGGCCCAGCGGGCCAAGACCGCATCCAAGCTGGCGCGGGCCTCCGGGCTCAGCCATCCTTTGATGGGGCTCATGCCGTCGAGGTCCTGGTTGCCCAGGGTGAGACCCTGGCGGCGGGCCCGGTCGGCATCGGAGAATTTCCCGTCGGGGTTGAGCTGGGCGGTGAGTCGGTCGGCGAGCTTGGCGAGCTCTTCGGGGCGGTGCTCACGGCCGAGGCCGGCCAGGTGTTTTTCGGCGCGTGCCTGGGTCTCGATGTCGACGTCGGTGGGCAGCTGATGCCAGAAATCACGGATGACCTCGACCGCGGCATGACCCATCTCCCCGTCGCGCTGGGCGGCGGCGGTCTCGGGTAGCACCGGCGGTAGCGGCTCGCCGACCAGGCTTCGGCGTTCACCGAGGTCGGCGGCGGCCGCGATGCGCCGGCGGGCCTCGGCGCGGGTGATGCGCAACCGGTCGGCCAGCGCCCAAGGGAGCTTGCCGCCCAGCTCGTCGGGATCGGCCTGCTCGGACAGCTGGTTGATCAACGGGTGTTCGACGGCGGGCAGCCGGCGCCGCAGCCGCTCGCAGCGCTCCAGCAGAGCCAGGCGCTCCGGCGTGGTCAACGCGTCGAACGGCAGCTCCAGTGCCCGATCCAGCGCGACGCCCAAGTCATCGAAGACCTGGGTCGCCTCTTCGCGGATATTCGAACACATGTGCAAATAGTAACGAGGCCCTACGACAACATTTCCCGCCAAAGCCACAGTGACGCAAGTGATTACAGTGAACAACGAGGCCTACGAGATACACTCGCCGGGAAGCGCCGCAAGCACCAGCAGTGCCCACATCCCCGAGGAACCCCCGCGATGACCCGTAGACGTCCCGCCCCGCTTCCGGTGCGTGACGGCCTGGGCCCGGCCCGGCTACGGCTGCACGGCGGGCCGGTGGCCGCCGAGCTGCGCGACCGGTTCGGCCCGGCCGCGGCGGCCAAGGTCACCGCCGGGCAGGTGCTGACCGCTGACGGCGCGGTGGTCGATGAGACGACGGTGTTGCCGGCCGGCGCCGCTATCTACTGGTACCGGGAACTGCCCGACGAGGTGCCGGTGCCCTTCGATATCCCGGTGCTATTCCGCGACGAGGATCTGGTGGTGGTCGATAAGCCGCATTTTCTGGCGACCATGCCGCGGGGGCGTCATGTGGCCCAGACCGCGCTGGTGCGGCTGCGCCGTGAGCTGGGCATTCCCGAGCTGAGCCCGGCGCACCGGCTGGACCGGCTCACCGCCGGGGTCTTGCTGTTCACCACCCGCCGCGAGCTGCGCGGGCCCTACCAGACGCTGTTCGCCCGCGGCGCGGTGCACAAGCAGTACCTGGCCCGCTCCTCGGCGCCGCCGGTGGGCGATTTCCCGCGGTTGGTGCGCAGCCGGATCGTCAAACGGCGCGGCTGCCTGCAGGCCCGCGAAGAACCCGGCGAGCCCAACGCCGAGACGCTGGTCGAAGCGCTGGACTCGCCGAACAGCGGCTGCTACCGGCTGACGCCGCGCACCGGCCGCACCCACCAGTTGCGGGTGCACCTGGCCTCGCTGGGCCTGCCGATCGACGGTGATCCGCTGTACCCGGATGTCATCGAGGTCGCTCCCGACGACTTCTCCACCCCGCTGCGGCTGCTAGCGCACCGGCTCGAGTTCGAGGACCCCTTCACCGGGCATCTGCGTCGCTTCGTCAGCGGCCGCGCGTTTCAGCCCTGAGCCTGCCGGGTACAGGAAGGCACGACAAACCAGAGGGGAGTCTCAATCTGATGAACGCACAAAGCAGGATGGCGATCGCAGTGCTCGGCAGCGCAGCGGCGCTGGTAGCAGCGGGTTGTAGCGGAACCAAAGAAGAAACCCCGACCAGCACGACCACCACCACCACGATCGAGATGACCACCACGATGGAGACCACGCCGATGGAGCCGGCACCCGGCGCGCCCGGTGGGGAGAACCCCGGCGAGCCCGGCGGTCCGACCGGTGGTGGCGGCCCCGGTGGCGGCGGCGGCGAGATTCCCGGCGGCCCGACCGGTGGCGGTGGCCCCGGTGGTGGCGGCGGCCAGATCCCGGGCGGCCCGACCGGTGGCGGTGGCCCCGGCGGCGGTGGCGGCCAGATTCCGGGCGGACCCACCGGCTGGGGCGGCCCCGGCGGTGGCGGCGGCTGCCTGCCCGGTGTGGGCTGCGGCGGCTGGCCGTGATCGGTCACCGACACTAGGAACGTCGCGATCGGCTCGTCGACGGCGCCCAGCGCCTTCGGCGAGCTTTTCGCTGCTCGAGTCGCTGCTCGAGCTGGCCCGCAGTGACGGGCATCTCGGCTGGTTTTCCCGACAGCCGAAAGCCGGCCAGCGGCAGTGCTGGCCGGCTTCGGTGGGCGGTCAGTGCCCGGGAGGTCCCGGTGGGCCGACAGGTCCGACCGGTCCCGGAGCGCCCGGTCCACCCGGGGGTCCGGGAGCACCCGGAGGCCCAATCGGTCCGCCGCCCGGAGGCCCGACCGGTCCCGGCGCACCCGGTCCGCCAGGAGGCCCGACGGCGCCCGGTCCGCCAGGAGGGCCGACGGCACCCGGTCCGCCAGGAGGCCCGACGGCGCCCGGTGCCCCGGGCGGGCCGATGACACCTGGCCCGCCGGGCGGGCCGACGTTACCGGGAGGTCCAGGGGGTCCCGGGGGTCCGGGAGGCCCCGGCGGTCCGGGCGGCGGTGGCGCTTGGGGTAAGAAGCTGGTGACCTGCGTGGCGACACCGGGTTCCGTTGCGCCCGCAAGGGGCGACAGGCCCACGGCGGCGACGATCCCGCCGGCTGCCAGCCCGGCCACGCTCACGCCGATCAGCGCGTGTCTGTTGTTCATCATTTTCGATTCCTTAGCTCGATTGCTTCGGACATCAGGGCGGGTACCCGGCTTCCCCGAGCAGCGAAACCACCCGGGGCAAATCCACGCTCACCAGGGAAGACATCACCGCTGACACGAAGGGCACCAGAAGCTGATGCGCTCACCGGTGCGGTCGCACTGTATGGGAGACCCGCAGCGCCGGCACGGTTTGCCGGCCCGGCCGTACACCCACAGCTGCCGGCCCGGACGGGTGTCGCCGGTGGTGCAGCGCGACCACCGCAGCCGGTTGGCCCACAGCATGTCGTGGGCCCGCGCCACCACGCGGGCCGGATCCGCCAGGGCAGCAACCGGGGCTGTCGGCAACCGGCCGGCGATGAAGCACAATTCGTTGCAGTAGACGTTGCCGATCCCGGCCAGCACGGTTTGATTCAGCAGGGCCGCCGCCAGCGGACGCTGCGGGTCGGCCATCAGGTTGGCCACGGCGCTGTCGGGATCCCAGCCGGCGCCAAGCAGATCCGGGCCCAAGTGCGCAACGGCCTGCTCGTCGCGGTCGCGGTCCAGCACCTCCAGTACCCCCAGGTCGATGCCTAGGGCGCGAACGGGGCCTGTCTCCAGGATGATTCGCACGCGATAGTCGAGTGGTCCACGCGCGATCCGCCAAGCGCCCTCCATCTTCAGATGCGAGTGGATGCTGGCGCGTTCGGTACGGATGAACAGGTGCTTGCCGCGGCTGATCACTTCCTCCACCCGCTGACCGCTCAGGTCCACTCCCGCGTAGCGGGGCACCCGGATATCGCAGCGGGTCAACGTCTTTCCCGTCAGTGCCTCATCGAGCACGGCGGCGGTGTGGAAGACGGTGTCACCCTCGGGCATCAGCGCAGCCGCAGTCCGCGCGGGGTGCGGGAGAACCCAGCCTCGGTCAGCGCGGCCAGCGTCGGCGAATCACGCAGCTCCAGCACCGCGGTGCCGTCCACCCGCTCGACCAGGATGCCGTCGACCCGGCGCTCGGCGATCAACCCGGCCAGCGCCCCGGCGGCAGCCCGCTGGACCTCGGCCGTATCGTCGCCGGTGGCGAAGTTCAGCAACGACCGGCCGCCACGCTCGACGAACCACACCAGCTCGCCGTCGACAAGCACCACCAGCGCGCCCGCCTTGCGGCCCGGCCGGGCGGTACCGGGATGCGCCGGCCAACTCAACGCCGCTCCGTAGGGGTTGGCCGGATCGGCGGCGGCCAGGGCCACCGCGTGGTACTCCGGGCGGGCCGGGTCGACGCCGTCGAGGTAACCGCGCAGCCGGTCCACCGTCGAGGCGAGGGCGAACTGGGCGGCCCCCAGCGATTCGATGAAGTAACCACGCTGGCAGCGCCCGGCCTCCTCGAACGCGCTCAGCACCTTGTACAGGGTGGCGAATCCGCCCGGCACCGCTTCGGCGGCCACCGCGCCGCGGGTCAACACGCCGTAGCGGTGCAGCAGTAGCTCGGCGGTGTGGTGCGCGCGCACAGTGGAATCCTCTTGCGGTGCAGGCAGTCTCGACCAACGTCCGGCGACCGCCGGGTCGGCGGCCCGGGCGGAAGCGTGGGCGACGCTGTAGCGGCTCAGCCGGGGTGGGCGCTTGGTGCGGTGGGCCGGGGTGGAACGCCGGGTGCCGGCCAGCACCGCGCGCATCGGGGCGAAGGTGTCACCGGTGACCCAGCCCGCCCAGATCAGCTCCCACAGCGCGGCTTTCAGCTCGGGCTCGCCGGCGCCCTCGCCGAGCTGGCGAAAGAAAAACGCGCCGCCGCCGTCGAGCGCGTCCAGGATCTGCCGATGTGCGTCATTGAAGTCGAGCGGTGCGCCGGGGGCCAGCGTCAACGGCGCCGAATCCGCGGTGTGGAAGGTGATCCAGCCGTCGGCGGCCGGCGCGTTACCGGCCGGGGCGCCGGCGCCTGCCCACAGCACCTCCCCGGAGGCCAGCAGCTCGTCGAGCATGGCCGGGGAGTAGTCGCGCACCCGCGGACCCAGCACCAGCGGCTCGACCGCCGACGCCGGCAGCGGCACACCCGCCAGCTGCTCGATCACCCCGGCCAGCCCGTCAAGACCGGATGCGGTGCCTCGGGCGCCTATCTGTTGCCAGGCCGGCAGGAAACGCGCGTAGGCGGTCGGGGACACCGGCTC
Organism: Mycolicibacter sinensis; assembly: GCF_001673565.1. Classification (GTDB taxonomy): domain Bacteria; phylum Actinomycetota; class Actinomycetes; order Mycobacteriales; family Mycobacteriaceae; genus Mycobacterium; species Mycobacterium sinense_C. The sequence goes on along the minus strand of NZ_LZMF01000137.1, from coordinate 122,775 downwards.
GATCGCCGAGCGCAATGCGGCCAGCGACCGGCGCCGCAGAATCCGCAGAACCTCTGCGTCGCACCACTGCTCGCCCGGGGAGTCCGGGAAGTCGGCGAACTCGCCACGCACTACCCGCCCGTCGGCGGCCAGCCGGCCCAGCGCATCGGCGGCCACCCGGGTGCCCAGCCCGAACCGCTCGGCGGCCTGCCCGGTGGTGAAGGGTCCGTGGGTGCGGGCGAAGCGGCCCAGCAGTTCACCCAGCGGGTCGGCGACCGGCTCGGTGAAACCCGCCGGAACTCCGGGCGGCACCGCTACCCCGATGCCGTCGCGTAACCGGCCGATGTCCTCGATGGCGATCCACCAGCTGCGCCCGGCGAACGACACCGCCAGCACCCGACGGGCGGCCAGCAGATGCTCCAGCCAACCGCTCACATCATGGTCGCCGGCCCGGGCTGCGATCTCCTCGCCGGTGAGCGGGCCCAGCAGCCGCAGCAGATCCGCCACCCCCTCGGCGTCGCGGGCGGCCTTCTCCGGGCTCAGGTGCTGCAACTGGCGGGCGGTGGCGGCAACGACGTCGGGGTCGAGCAACTCGCGCAGCTCCACCCGGCCCAGCAGTTGCGCCAGCAGGGTCGGGTCCAGCGACAGTGCCGCCGCGCGCCGCTCGGCCAGCGGACTGTCGCCCTCGTACATGAACGCCCCGACGTAGCCGAACAACAGCGACGCGGCGAACGGCGACGGGGTGGCCGTCTCGACCTGCAGCACCCGCACCCGGCGCTGCGCGATCCGCGCCATCAGATCGGTCAGCGCCGGGACGTCGTAGACGTCTTGCAGGCATTCCCGCACGGTCTCCAGCACGATCGGGAAAGCGGGGTATCGGCGGGCCACATCGAGCAATTGGGCGGCGCGCTGGCGTTGCTGCCACAACGGGGTACGCCGGCCCGGGTGCCGGCGCGGCAACAGCAGCGCCCGGGCCGCGCATTCGCGGAACCGGCTGGCGAACAGCGCCGAGCCGCCCACCTCGGCGGTGACGATCGGCTCGATCTCGTCGGCGTCGAAGACGAACAGGTCCGCTCCGGGCGCCTCGGAGTCCAGGGCGTCGGGCAACCGCACCACGATGCCGTCGTCGGAGGCGGTCGGTTTCTCGTCGATGCCGTACCGTTCGTGCAGCCGCCGGCCCACCGCCAGCGCCAGCGGTCCGTGCACCCGCAGCCCGTAGGGGGAGTGCAGCACCACCCGCCAGTCGCCGAGCTCGTCGCGGAACCGCTCCACCAGCAGCGTGGCGTCGGTGGGAACCGTCCCGGTGGCGGTGCGCTGGTCATCGAGCAGCCGCCACAGATTGTCGGCGGCGTAGTCGTCGAAACCCAAACCAGCGCAGCGCTTGTCGAGTGCCGGGCGGTCGAGTCCGGCCAACTCGCCGGTGAACCCCCCGAGCGCGGCGCCGAGTTCGGCCGGGCGACCGACGCCGTCGCCGTGCCAGAACGGCAGCCGGCCGGGCTGGCCGGGCGCCGGTGCCACCAGCACCCGATCGTGGGTGATCTCGGTGATGCGCCAGCTGGTGGCGCCCAGCGAGATCACATCGCCGGGCCGCGATTCATAGACCATCTCCTCGTCGAGTTCGCCTACCCGCGAAGGTTTCTGCGTTCCGGCCAGATACACCGCGAACAGCCCGCGGTCCGGGATGGCGCCCCCGGAGGTGACGGCCAGCCGCTGGGCGCCGGGCCGGCCGGTCAGGGTGCCGGTGTCGCGGTCGTAGACCAGCCGGGGCCGCAGCTCCGCGAATTCGGTCGACGGGTATTTGCCGGAAAGCAGGTCCAGGGTGGCCTCGAATACGCTGCGCGGCAACGTCGCGAACGGGGCGCTGCGCCGCACCGTGTCGAACCAGGCCTCGGCGTCCAGCGGCTCCAGCGCGGCCGCGGCCACCGTATGCTGGGCCAGGATGTCCAGCGGATTGGCCGGCACCGTCAACGTCTCGATCTGACCGGCCAGCATCCGCTGCACCGCGTTGGCGCAGCCGATCAGATCAGTGCGGTGTTTGGGGATCAAAACGCCCCGCGAGATCTCGCCGACCTGATGCCCGGCTCGCCCGATGCGCTGCAGGCCGCTGGCCACCGACGGCGGCGCCTCGATCTGGACGACCAGGTCGACCGAGCCCATGTCGATGCCCAATTCCAGGCTCGAGGTCGCCACCACCGCGCGCAACCGCCCGCTTTTGAGGTCTTCCTCGACGGCGGCGCGGGTCTCCTTGGACACCGACCCGTGATGGGCTCGCGCCAACACCGGCGCAGCCGGGTCATCGCAGCGTTCGGCGTGAATCTCGTTGAGCCGCGCGGTCAGTCGCTCGGACAGCCGCCGCGAGTTGGCGAACACGATCGAGGAGTGATGCGCCTCGATCAGGTCGACGATGCGCTCTTCGACCTGCGGCCAGATGGTGCCCTCAGCGGGGCTGGCCATATCGGGCACCGGCACCTGCACCGTCAGCTCGAACGTCTTGGCCGCCGGCGGCGCCACGATCCGGGTCGGGGACTGCCCGGACAGGAACCGGGCGACCTCCTCGGCGGGACGCACGGTGGCGCTGAGCCCGATGCGCTGCGCCGGGCAGGCCAGCATCGCATCGAGGCGCTCCAGCGACAACGCCAGGTGGCTGCCGCGTTTGGTCCCGGCCACCGCGTGCACCTCGTCGACGATCACGGTCTGGACCCCGGTCAGGGCCTCCCGTGCCGCCGACGTCAGCATCAAAAACAGCGATTCGGGGGTGGTGATCAGGATGTCGGGGGGCTTGGCGACGAGCTCACGGCGCCGGGCCGCGGACGTGTCGCCGGAGCGGACCCCGACGGTGATGGCCGGCGCGGGCAGGCCGCGGTGCGCCGCGATGCGGCCGATGCCGGCCAGCGGGGTGCGCAGGTTGCGCTCCACGTCGACCGCCAGCGCCTTGAGCGGCGACACGTAGAGCACCCGGGTGCCCGCAGCCATCAGGCCCGGCTCTGCGGCCAGCCGGTCCAGCGCCCACAGGAACGCCGCCAGCGTCTTGCCGGAACCGGTCGGCGCGACGACCAGCGTGTTGTGCCCGTCGGCGATCGCCGACCAGGCCTGCTCCTGGGCGGTGGTGGGCGCGGTGAAGGTGCCGGTGAACCAGTCCCGGGTCAGCGCTGAGAACCGGGCCAGCGGGGTGGTGGGTTCGCGGCTCACCCCGCCATGGTGCCAATTTCGCGGCCGCGCTGCCGGGCGGTGCGGTTTTGCGCACGCCCGCGACGGGTATCCCGCGACCCTGTGGTGGCGGGGACTGGGGGGGCCAGCATGACCATGCTCGACGACCGGACGGCGACGGTACTGCCGATATTCGCCGATGCGACACCGGCGCCGCCGGGGGCGTTGGCTCTGGAAGCGCCGCCGCGCGACTGGACCTGGATCAACTGGGCGCTGTCGCTGCTGACCGCACCGGCCGCGGTGCTGTTGATGGGATTCGCGCTGTCCCGGGTGGCGGGCACCGCTCTGCGGACGAACGGGTCGCTGTTCGGCCTGCTCTACCACGGAGCGGCCGCCGTAGCGGCGACTACGCTGTTTCTCGCGTTCTTCTTTGCCACGACGCACCGCCGGGGGATCGCGGTCTGGGCGTGCGGCTGGACCTTGCTGGCGGCCGACCTGGTCGTGCTGGTCTGGATCTTCTGATGGCGTCCGGCCCCTGGCGGCCTGGCTCACTTCTCGACGTTGTAGTACGACTCGCCGTCTTCGGGGCTGCCGGAGACTTGAGCGCGATGCCGCCCGCCGCCGGTCGATTCGTGGAGGCCCTGGTCGACGCCGACGTCGGGTTGCTCGGCGGCCAGTTTGTCGTCGAGTGACTCGTGGACCGACTCGTCGACCGGCTGCCAGTCGTCCGGGGGCGTGACGGTCGCATCGCCGTCGTCGTTGCGCAGCTCGTCGGAATCGGTGGCCTCGGCCGGCGGCAGGGTGTCGTCGGCGGTGGTGTTGGTCTCGGGATCCACTTGGGGTTGTTCTGTCATGTCCTCGGCGCTCTCGGTCGGCTTCAGGTGGTATCAGGTGGCGTCAATCGGCTTCAATTGGCGATAGCCCATTGCGGTTGCGGTTGAGGTGACTCCGGTGTCATATAGCCGACGCCGCGCACGGTGTCGACGATCGACTCGTGGTCGGCGCCGAGCTTGGCGCGCAGCCGCTGGACGTGGACGTCGACCTTGCGGCGGCTGCCCTCACCACCCCAGACCTCGCGCAGCAGCCTGGTGCGCGTGAACGCGTGGCCCGCGTGCTGCACCAGAAAGTTGAGCAGCTTGAACTCGGTGAGGGTGAGGTCGAGCTCGCGGTTCGACAGCGACGCGGTGTAGCTGTCGGGGTGGATGACGAGGTCACCGAATTGCACTGCGCTGTGAAGCGATTCGCGTCGGCGTGCCAGCGCCAACCGCAGTCGCGCATGCGCCTCGGCCGGCCCCGCGGTCGATACCAGAACATCGTCGACCTGCCAGTCGAGGTCCACCGCGACGAAGTCCTCGGCGCTCACCACGACCAGCACGGCGGCCGACGGCTCCCAGCTGCACAGCCGCAGACAGGTCGTGCGGGAGGCCGTCAGATCGGTACACCCGTCCACCAACACGGCTGTGGCGCTGTGGCAGTCGGCCCGGGTGGCGATGGCCAGCGGCCCGCGAGCAACCGCGTGCCCGAAGACGCGTAGCGCCGACAGGGACTGTTCGAACTCGTCCCGGTCGGTCAGTAACAGAACGTCCATCGCCTGGCTCCCACCCTCGGGCTACCCGTCGGTGCCTATTACCGCACTATTACCCGCTACGCGGCGCGGGTAACCGCACAGCGACAGGCCCGGCCCGCGCGGCGGGCCGGGCCTATCCTCCATCGGGCTACTGGTGGGACTGTTGGCGCGCCTCGGCCGCATCCGCGCCGGCCCGGGCCGATTCGGCCTCGGCCTCGCGCTTGGCGGCATCGCGCTGCGCTTCGCCCTTGTCCTGCTGCGCCTCGCCCTCGCGGGCCATCTCGTCGTTGCCGATCACAGTGCCGACGGCTTCCTTGGCCTTGCCCTTGACACCCTCGACCGTGCCGCGGATGCCTTCTTCGGGGCCGCTCTTCTTGTCGTCAGACATAAAATCCCTCCCTGGATTTCGTGGACGTGGCAGGCCCGGTGCTTCTGTAGGCCCGCCACACCCCCAAGGCTTCCCCCGCGCCCGCCCGTCCAAACGTCGAAACGCCTTGACCCAGAGCCGATCAGCGCGGACGGTGGGAGGCATGGAACACGGCATGCAACCGCGCCCCGGTGGCGACCGGCTGGGCCAAGAGGACGATGAGGTTCGCTCGGCGATCAGGTTTGCCGGTGTGATCACCGCCGTCGGGGTGGCGTTCGTCTTGCTGGCGGCGTGGTGGGCCAGCTCCTGTGACGCGGCTGCCGAAACCGTGGCGTGCGGCAGGCCATACCGGGCCGTGCTGGCCGCGGGCGGGCCGGCGATCTTCGCCGTCGGCGGAGTGCGGGCTTTCCTGCGGACCTACCGGGTGTGGCGGGCGCGGGGTACCTGGTGGGGATGGCAGGGCGCCGGCTGGTTTCTGCTGTCGTTGATGCTTCTCGTACTGATTATGAGCGCCGGGCCGGTCAGCGGTACGGCCTGATCAGAGCTCTTTGCATCGGTATCGCTGCCGTGTCGCTGTGAACCTCCTGTAAGCCGCGCGTAATCCAGATCACATCGCCCTACGCTGGTTTTGGTAGCGGACAGGTTCGCCATCACACCACCGACAGGCGTCCCGGCGCGGCCTCCGGATTGGCCGGACGATTCACGAAAGGAAGCAGCAATGGGTGACACGTTTCATGACCCCGTTGACCATGTCCGGACGACCCGGCCGCATGCCGGCCGTGCCGTGATCGACGTCATGGGTTGGCCGGGTTACAGCCTGCTGGTGGTCAGCATGGTCGCCGGGGCCGGCTCGCTCACCGCATTCGCCACCGGCAACGACCGCCAGGGCGCGGCCGTGGCCGCGTTCGCGGTGCTCGCCGCCGCGCTGGGCGGGCTGTGGCTGCTGTTCGAGCACCGGCGGATCGGCAAGGTGAACCAGGAGTGGCACCAAGCGCACCCGGAGCTGCCGCGGCAGCGTTCTGCCAGCTGATTTCTGCAGCAGACCTCGAGCGGCCCGGCCGGTTTCCGGCCGGGCCGTTTGTTGCTGCTGCCGAAATCGATGATTGAGTTGCCCGGCGACCGGGTACAAAGTGCGCGTGACTAACCTCTCGGCGGCCCACTATGCGGTCCTGACGGCGTGAATCGTCCAACTGTGCGCAGCGGTAGTCTCGGTCCGACATCGCCGGGAGGCTCTATGACCGACATCCACAGCGACCGGACCTCACGGTCGTGCAGCGAGCGAGCCGTCGAATTGCGGGTGACGCCCAGGCTGGAGAGTCTGGCCGTGGTGCGCATGCTGGTCGGTGCGATCGCGACCTACGAGGATCTCAACGTCGATACGGTGGCCGACCTGCGGCTGGCGATCGATGAGCTGTGCACGCAGCTGATCCGCTGCGCGGCCGCGGGCGCGACGCTGAAGGTCGTCATCGACCCCCAGGACGACGCCGTGACGATCCAGGCGTCGGCCGCCGGCGACGGCGCGGACGTGCTGACCCCGGGCAGCTTCAGCTGGCACGTCCTCACCTCGCTCGTGGATGACGTGCAGACGTTCCGTGAGGGCCCGCAGTCCGACGGCGCCGGTGAGGTATTCGGAGTGACATTGACGACCCGGCGGGCGGAAACCAGGACGTGAGCCCGCGCGCCGCCGGTAGCGGTTCACAATCAGGGTCGGAGTACTCCGATGTCGGCGACATGTTCCGCGAGCTCGCGAAGTACGACGCCGACACCGCCGACTTCCGTACCCGCAAGGACAAGATCGTGGAGCGGTGCCTACCACTGGCCGACCACATCGCCCGCCGCTTCGAGGGACGCGGCGAGCTGCGCGATGACCTGGTCCAGGTTGCCCGGGTCGGTCTGGTCAACGCCGTAACCCGCTTCGACGTCGAAACCGGCTCGGATTTCGTCTCGTTCGCGGTCCCGACGATTATGGGCGAAGTCCGCCGGCATTTCCGGGACAACAGCTGGTCGGTCAAGGTGCCCCGGCGCCTCAAGGAGTTGCACCTGCGGCTCGGGGCAGCCACCGCGGACCTGTCTCAGCGCCTGGGCCGGGCGCCGACCGCCTCCGAACTGGCCCGTGATCTGGAGTTGAGCCGCGAAGAGGTGGTCGAAGGTCTGGTGGCGGGCAGTTCCTACAACACCTTGTCCATCGACAGCGGCGGCAGCTCCGACGAGGACGATGTCCGTTCGATCGCCGACACCCTCGGCGACAGCGACGCCGGGATGGACCGGATCGAGGATCGAGAGGCGTTGCGGCCCTTGCTCAATGCGCTTCCCGAGCGGGAACGTACGGTGCTGGTGCTGCGGTTCTTCGAATCGATGACCCAGACCCAGATCGCCGAACGGGTCGGCATCTCGCAGATGCACGTATCGCGTCTGCTGGCCAAATCGCTGGCGAAACTGCGCGATCAGTTGCAGTAGCCCGCCGCTCACCCGCCCAGCGCGTTCTGGGCGGACAGCGACGACATCACCGCATCCGGTCCGTCGAAGCTGTCCTTCTTCAAGGCCCGCAGGGTGTCGACCAGCTTCGAATCGGCCCCGTTGTCTGCGGCGTGGTCAGCGAGCTGCGCCGCCGTGCCCGGGTAGTCGAAACCCGCCAGGCACTTCTGTACTTCTGTGACATGGAATCCCATCACTGCGCAGTACCCGGCGACACCGAGCCGGAAACGCCCGGCCCGGCCAGGCCCGCCAGGTGCGGGCGCCCACCCAGATGTGCCACGCAGGCGGCCGCGGCCGCCGCGGCCAGCCGCCCGGCTTGGGCCGGATCGGCGCCGCGGCGCAGGGCGGCGATCAGCCCGGCCACGAACGCATCACCGGCGCCGGTGCGGTCGAGCACCGGCGCCTTGGACAAGCCGACCATCGCATGGCCGTCCGGCCACACCACCAGATCGCCGACGTCCGGGATGGCCAGGGCGACCAGCCGCGGCCCGGCTTCCAGCAGGCGTCCGGCCAGCGCCCGCGCCGCCGCCGGGGAGGTGACCGGTTCCCCGGCGAGCAGCGCCGCCTCGTCGGCATCGGCGCGCAACACGTCGATGTGACACAGCATTTCGTCTCGCGCCTCGGCCGGCGGGTTGCCGTCGGCCACCACCTGCGCGCCGTGCCGCCGTGCCGTCCGGGCGGCCGCCAGCACCGCCTCGGCGGGCTGCTGCAGCTGCAGCGACACCATGTCCGACCCGGCGATCCGAGCCTCGCACCGCTGCACGTCGGCCGGGGTCAGCAGCGAGCTTTCCGGAATATGCTCGAAAAGCCTGCGGCTGCCCGGCTCGTCGACGAGGTCGACCAGCAGTGCGGTCTCGCCGCGCTCGATCACCCCGCTGACATCGACCCCGTCGCGGGCTGCCTGCTCGCGCACCGCCGCTCCGGCGTCGTCGTCGCCGACCACTCCGATCAGGGCCACCGGCACGCCCAGCTGGGCCAGGCCCACGGCCTGGTTGGCGCCCTTGCCGCCCAACAGTTCCCGGCGCTGCACGACCCGGGTCGATCCGCCGGCCGCAGGCAAGCCGGCGCTGCGCAGCACCAGATCGCGCCCGATCTGCCCGACCACCGTGACGGTCATCGCAGCCCGTAGCGGCCCGACCACGTCCGGATGAGGTCGGTCTCGTGGGCATCGCCGAACAGATAGACCGGTGAGGCGATCGGCAGCGCGCGTTCCACCCGGATCAGCACCGCCTCCCGGCAGGGGAACCGTGGGCCATAGGTGGCGGTCACCCACTGCCGCAGCCACTCGTAGACCTCGTCGCCGGGCGGGCGCAGTTGCGCGGTGCCGGTGAAGCGATACCCGCGGCGCTTGAGGAAGTCGACCACGTTCACCTCGATGCGCGGATCGCGGCGCAGGTCGGCCACGGTGGTCGGCGACGCCATGTGCATGAACACCAGGTGATCGTCGCCGTAGACCAGCAGCGACTCCTTCGGCGACAGGTTCGGTGAACCGTCCTCGCAGACGGTGGCGACGAAGGCCAGCTTGGCGCTCGCCACGATCGAGCGCATGTCATCGTCGATGATGCACACCGCTCACCTCGTCGTGTCAGCCGCCGCGGGTCAGGCCCCGGGTGGCGGGACCTTCCAGCAGGGTGCCGTCGGGGGCGAAGCGCGACCCGTGCAGCGGGCACTCCCAGGCCTTGTCGGCGTCGTTCCAGTTGACGATGCCGCCGAGGTGCGGGCAGACCGGCGACACCCGGTGCTCGACGCCGTCCACCCGGCACTGGGCCTGCAGGCGCCACGGGGGGCCGCTGACCACGCCGGGCGCATCGTGGCCCAGACCGTGGCTGCCGATGTGGGCCGTCGGGGCGATCCAGCCCTTCGCCAGATTGAAGCCGACCTCGAGATTGGCCGCCATCGCCGTGGACAGCCCGCGCAGCTCGCGGGTGCTCCAACTGGCGAACGCCCGATCCCACTTCGGACGTTCGCCCAACATCCGGCCCGACAACGCCAGTGCCGCGGCCGCCCCGTTGGTCATGCCCCATTTGTTGAAACCCGTTGCCACGTAGATTGTGTCGCTGTCGGGAAGGATGGGGCCGACATAGGGCAGCTCGTCGATGGGCGCGTAGTCCTGCGCCGACCACAGGTGCGTGCGGGTCGCGCCCGGGAAGTGCCGGATCGTCCAGGACTCGAGTTCGGCCAGCGCAACGCCTGGGTGCTTGGCGCGACCGACGGTGTGCCCGGCCCCGCCCACCAGCAGCCGCTCGGCGCCGGTGACCGGGGCGTAACGCAGCGACCGTGTCGGTGAATCGGTGGAGATCATCATCGGGCGGGTGATCTCACCGGGCACCTCGAACGCCATGCAGTACGACCGGCGGGGTTTGACCCGGGCGAAGTATCCACCGCGGTCCAGGACCGGGATGCCGGTGGCCAACACCAGTTGGGTGGCCTTCACGTCGGCGTGCACCCGCGCACCGTCGACGCTTATTCGCAGGCCGTCGCGGCCGCTGGAAACCCGTTGCACCCGCGCGTGTTCCACCAGTTGTCCGCCGCTGTCGAGCAACTCGGCGCGCAATGCATCCAGAAACGGCATCGGGTCGAACTGCGCCTGCTCGGCCAGCCGAACCCCGCCGTGATAGGGGAAGGGCACCTCGGCCTGCGCCTCCCAGGTCACCGGCAGATCGACCGCGCGGCAGGCCTCATACTCGGCGCGCGCGGCCGCCACCCCGCCTTCGGACTGGGCGAAGCTGTAGGCGTCCTCACGCTGCACCGCGACCCCCGTCGACGCGCAGAACGACAGCATCCAGTCCTGGCCGGCGCGGTTGCCCTCCAGATAGGCAGCGGCCAGCTGCTTGCCCTGCTTGGTCGAGATCGTCGACAGCTGGGTGGCCTGCAGCAGGCTGATCTTGGCGGTGGTGTTGCCGGTCGCGCAGGCACCCACGGTCCGGGCCTCCAGCACCAGCACCTCGCGGCCCGCCCGGGCCAGTAGAACCGCGGTCATCAGCCCGGTGATCCCGGCGCCCGCCACCACCACGTCGGCAAAACCGGGAAGATCTTCGGCGGTGTCTGAAGCCGGTGATGTCGCGATCCGGTCGGCGAGCCACAACGACGTCATGGCCGATCAGTTACCCGGTAATGCGCCGGCGAAACGTGCCGACGTCACGAACAGGGGGTTTCGGCCACCTAATCCGGTGGCTCATCCGGCGAGCCGTGCTTGGGACTCTCCTCCGGCCCGGTTTCGGATTCGTATTCCTCGGCGGCTTTCGCGTCGAGTCGGTCGACCGTGTCCTCCAACGAGGTCTTGCGATCAATCGGTTCGTCACCGCGTTCTGTCATCGGCATGGCTTTCCTGGCTAGGACTGGCACGGTCGCGGGTACCCGAAATGCGCACCGGGCAACCCGGAAGAGAATTGGTTGACGCGCCGGTCAGCGGGGTAGACCCGCATCTAGTGCAGTGCGATCGCTTCGCCTGCATCACTAGTGGTGACACCCCGATCCGGCGGGACGAGAGCGTCCGGGACTCGGGTCAATGCCCGGCTGGACGTGGGCGTCCGGGGCTGAAACCGAATGCGCAGATCTGCTGTGAGCAGGGGGGTTTGACAGCCGTGGACGAAACGCGTCTAGAAGACGCCTCCACCGAACAGTGGCAGCAGCTGGATCGGTTGTGGGACAGCCTGCCCACCGGTCAGCGGCTGGTAGTGCTCAACGCGGTCGCTGACAGCCGACGTGACGGCCTGGAACCCACCCTGGAAGAGATCGAGGCGCTGGCGGACATGGTGTCTGGCCGCCACACCGACGGCGCGCCCTAGTCGCGGAGGTAACCAGAGCTCATGGGACTCGCGTTGATCACCGGTGCCTCCAGCGGAATCGGCTATGCACTGGCCGCGCAGTTCGCCCGGCACGGCTATGACCTTGTGATTGCGGCCGAAGACGACGGCATCCAAGCAGCAGCCGACCGGCTGTCCAGAGTGGGTACCGACGTTGTGCCGGTGCAAGTCGACTTGCGGACCCGGGCAGGGGTGGAGCAACTGTATCGGCGCGTCGCCGATCAGGGCCGACCCCTCGACATCGCCGCCCTCAATGCCGGCGTCGGCTCGAGCCCGAACTTCGTCGACAGCGACCTTGACGACGACCTGTCCGTCGTCGATCTCAACGTCCGTGGCGCGGTGTTGCTGGCCAAGTTCGTGTTGCGCGACATGGAGCGCAGAAACGCCGGGAAGGTGTTGTTCACCTCCTCGATCGTGTCGATGATGCCCGGGTCCTATCAGGCCGTCTACGCCGCATCCAAGGCGTTTATCCAGTCGTTCGCCGCCGCTTTGCGCGACGAATTGCGCAACACCGGTGTGACCGTGACGAGTCTGATGCCCGGCGCAACCGACACCGCGTTCTTTCGCCGCGCAGGCATGGAGAACACCTTTATGGCCCGCCATCTCACCGAAAGTCCGGCTGATGTGGCCGAGCAGGGTTTCGATGCGCTCATGCGCGGCGACCGCCAGGTGGTAGCCGCCTCGCCGGTCACCAAGCTCTCCGGGGTCGCACTCCGGTTCTTGCCCGACCCGGTTAAGGGCGCCATCGACCGGGTGCTCGCACGCCCGGGCGAGTGAGCTTTCCGGTCAAGCGCGCCAGCCGCCGTCGAGGCGTTTGCGCCGGGATGCCGGCGGGTAGCCGGGCGGTGTTCTCACGACACGACGGAGGCGACCCGATGCGGGCAGTCACATGGCAGGGCAGGCGCAAAGTCCAAGTCGACACCGTGCCCGATCCGGTCATCGAGAAGCCGACCGACGCCATCATCGAAGTGACGACCACCAACATCTGCGGATCCGACCTGCACCTCTACGAGGTGCTCGGGGCGTTCATGGACCACGGCGACATCCTCGGCCACGAACCGATGGGCGTCGTCGCCGAGGTCGGGCGCGGAGTGAGCAATCTCAAGGCGGGGGACCGGGTGGTCATCCCGTTCCAGATCGCGTGCGGGCACTGCTGGATGTGCCGTCAGGGGCTGCCGACCCAGTGCGACACCACCCGGGTGCGCGAGCAGGACACCGGGGCCGCCCTGTTCGGCTATTCCAAACTCTACGGCCAGGTTCCGGGCGCACAGGCGCAGTACCTGCGGGTGCCGCAGGCGCACTACACCCACATCAAAGTGCCTGAGGGGCCGCCGGATTCACGCTTCGTGTATCTGTCCGACGTGCTGCCTACCGCCCTGCAGGCGGTGGACTACGCCGCGATACCCGACGGCGGGTCGGTGACCGTGCTGGGACTCGGGCCGATCGGCGACATGGCGGCCCGCATCGCCGCCCATCAGGGCGCCCGGGTGATCGGGGTGGACCTGGTGCCCGAGCGGCTGGGTCGGCTGGCCCGGCGGGGAATCGAAACCATCGACCTGCGTGAGGCATCCGAGCTCGGCGAGGTGATCCGCGACCGCACCGACGGGCGTGGAACCGACGCGGTGATCGACGCCGTCGGTATGGAGGCGCACGGCTCCGGCGGCGCCAAGGCGGTGCAACAGCTCAGCTCGCTGTTGCCCGACGCCGTCGCCGGACCGTTGATCAGCAAGGCCGGCATCGACCGGCTCGCGGCGCTGTACTCGGCGATCGACATCGTGCGCCGCGGCGGCACGGTGTCGGTCGTCGGCGTCTACGGCGGCAAGCTGGACCCGCTGCCGATGTTCACCTTGTTCGACAAGCAGATTCAGCTGCGGATGGGACAGGCCAACGTCAAACCGCGCGCCGATCGCTTGATGCCGCTGCTCACCGACAACGACCCACTGGGGGTCGACACCTTCGCCACCCACGAATTGCCGCTGGAAGAGGCGCCGCACGGCTACCAGATCTTCCAGGAGAAGCGCGACGGCGCGGTGAAGATCCTGCTCAAGCCGTAACTCGCCGCGATCACTCAAGTAGTTACGTTGGCGGCCAGCAGGTGCGCGGCCTCGAACAGCAGCGCGTGCGCGAACGCCTGCGGTAGGTTGCCACGCAACTGGCGCTGGCCGACGTCGTACTCCTCGGTGAGCAGGCCGGGCGGGCCGCACGCGGTGCGACCGCGTTCGAACCACTGCAGTGCGGCAAGATCATTGCCCTGCTGGTGGTCTGCCAGTGCCATCGCGAAATTGCACAACAGGAAGGCTCCTTCGGCCTCGCCGAGTTCGCGGTGGTCGGGCCGGTAGCGGTAGACGAAGCCGTCCCGGGTCAGGTCATGGCGCACCGCGGCCAGGGTGGCCACCGTGCGGGGATCGTCGAGGGGCACGGCCCCTCGCAGGCCCGGCAGCAGCAGGGCCGCGTCGATCCCCGAGTCATCAGGTGCGCGTTGCCATCTGCCGTCGCGGTGCAGGCAGTCGTTGCTGGTATCGGCGACCAGTTTGTCGGCCAGCTGATTCCAGCGTGCACCTTCGGAAAGCGATGCCACCCCGGCGATGCGGCGCAGCCCGGCCGCGCACATCAGCCGGGAATGCGCCCAGCGCCGGTCTTCGAGCTCCCACACCCCGGCATCGGGCTCGGCACCACGGGCTTCGATCGCGTCCACCAGGGTGTGCACCGCACGCCAATGGGTGCTGTCCAGCCGGTCCAGTCCGGCGGCGGCGGCCAGCAGCAGCAGCGCCTCCCCGAAGTTGTCGAGCTGAAACTGCCCGCGCACCCAATTGCCGGTTTTGACCGCGGCGCCCGGGTAGCCCGGCAGCGGCAGATCTTCTTCGGGCGGCGGGGCGCCTGCGTCGACGCAGTAAGCCGGTCGCAGGTCGGGTCCGTCGGCCAGGACCCGCTCGGTGACGAACCGGACGGCGTCATCCAACAGGGGATGCGCCCCGGCGGCGGCGATCGCCTGCCCGGTGTAGCACTGGTCGCGAATCCAGCAGTAGCGATAGTCGTAGTTGCGGCCGGCCTTGGCCCGCTCCGGCAACGACATCGTCGCCGCCGCCACCATCCCGCCGCCGGTGCTGGTCATGCCGCGCAACACCGCGTAGGCCAGCCCGACGTCGACGTCGGCCAGCGTGCCGGTGAACTCGGGAACCGCTTCGCGCCAGGCGGTTTCGGTGGCGACCCAGGCCTGCGCGGCGTCGACCGGCCGGTCCGGCAGTTCGCGGTCGGACAGCTCGAGCACCAAGTCGTGGTCGCGGCCCGGTTCGACGTCGAGCACCATCTGCAGCGATCCGTCGCCGGGCCGGCGCGCCTGCTCGGCACCCGACCACCGGAATCGCAGCGGGCCCGATCGGCCGGTCCACACGGCGTCCCGGCAGGACAGCCCCGACATGGCGGTGGCGCCGAAGTCGGTCCGAACCTGCAGCGCCACCTGCACCCGCACCGGACGGTCGAGCGCCCGGATGCGGCGCAGCACCACCGCGGTGTGCGGGTCGCCGGGGAAAGCCAGCGCCTCGCGGCACTCGACGATGCCGTCGGTGGTGACCCAGCGGGAACGCCAGATCAGCGACCGCTCCTCGTATTGGCCGCCCCACACGTAGCGCAACTCCGGGGTGACGGCGTAAACACCGGCGCCGCCGAGCAGTGAGCTGAACACCGCGGGGCTGTCCCAGCGCGGCAGGCACATCCAGCAGAAGTCGCCGCGCGGCCCCACCACGATCCCGCGCTCGCCATCGGCGATCAGCGCGTACTGCCGCAGCACCTGTGGCGGAAACCGTTCCAGCAGTGGCGGCCCGGGGTTCATGTCCGCGGATCCGGCTCGGGCGGTGTGAGACGTTCGACCGCGAAATCCGCTGCTAGTGCGGTCATCCCGTTGGCCGCGTACGCCGCGTGCGCGGCGCCGTCGGCGCCCGCCGAGCAGATCGGGTCGCCCGGAGCGCACAAGTCGATCGTTTTGGCGGCAAAGTCGGGCCCGATCGTCAGGGGCGGGGCGGCGAGGGAGTTCAGGAACGCCGCGGACGGTCTGCCCAGCAACGCGACGGCGGCGACCCGGCCGGCCGCGTCGGGCGACAACGGTGGCGGGAACCCGTCGGCGGGCGGCGCGGGTTCGGTGAGGTAGCCGATGAGCGCCGCGCCCCGGGAATACCCGCCGAGCACCAGCGCGGTCTGCGGGCAGCCCGCCGCCATGTCGGTGATGTGGCCGGCGGCGTCGGCGACCCCGGCGATGGTCGGGCCGAATTCGGGCACGGCCGGGAAGTTGACCGGGTAGACCCCGACGGGGCGGCCGCCGACCCGCCACCGCAGTGCGTCGATGAACTGCTGACCCATCCATCCCACCCCGGGCGGTTCGGCGGTGCCGCGGGCGAACACCACTTCGATGTCGGGGCAGTCGAAGGCGTCGGCGTCCCCGGCGGGCAACGACAGCAGCGTGCCGCCCGCCAGGCCGGCCGCGGCGAGTATCCGAGTAATCACAGCAATGCGTTCGATACCCACAACCGCTTCTCGGCAAACCGTGGTTTAGCTTGTGCGAAAACGGCAAGCCTACGTCGGTACCGTCGCCGACGGCACAGAAGTCGAAGGGGAGAATCAATGATCACAACGTCTTTGACCAGGCTTGCTGCCGCTGCCGGCGGCGTGGCGCTGGCTTTGTCGGCGGCCGGGGCCGCGGCGGCGGACCCGGGCCAGGACCCGGCGGTCAACACCACCTGCAGCTACTCCCAGGTGGTCGCGGCGATGAACGCGCAATCACCGGAAACCGCAGCGCAATTCGAGGCGACGCCGATGGCGAAGTCGTTCCTTCAGAACTTCCTCGCCTCGCCGGCGCCGCAGCGCGAGGAGATGCTGCAGCAGGCTCAAGGCGTTCCCGAGGCGGCGCAGTTCGTCAACATGGTCGGGCCCATCGCGAAGACCTGCGACAAGTACTAAAAGGCGATGTCTCAGTCGACCGAAGCCGGTAACACCATCGCCGATGCGGCCAAGCGGGAAGCCGACGCGTACCGCGGCGACAACCCGCGGCCGCTGGGGGGATACGCGATGGTGCTGCTGGTGTACGGCGGGTTGGTCGCGGCGGTTACCGTGGCCGCCGCGGCCACCGGCCGCCGGCTACCGCAGCGCTGGGCGGCCGGCGATCTGCTGACGGTGACCGTCGGTGCGCACAAACTGTCCCGAACGCTGACCAAGGACGCGGTGACCAGTCCGCTGCGGGCGCCGTTCGCGCACTATGCCGGCTCTGGCGGCCCGGCCGAGGTGATGGAGGAGACCCGCCGGTCCAACCAGCTGCGCCATAGCCTGGGGGAGTTGTTGACGTGTCCGTTCTGCGTGGACATGTGGGCGGTGACCGCGTTCACCGCCGGCCTGGTGTTCGCGCCCCGGCTGACCCGCCTGGTCGCCGGCACCTTCACCGCGCTGGCCGGCGCGGATTTCCTGCAATTGGCTTACGCGAAAGCTCAGCAGATCACCGAGCAGTGACGTCGCTTCAGGCCCCGGAGGTGCCCATGACGCCGACCACCACCGCGCCCGACCGGCGGTTGACCAAGATGCTGGAGCAAGCCGGCGCCCTGGACGGTCCGGCGCAGACGATTGCCGCCAAGGTGCGCGGGCTGACCGGGCAGGGCAGGCTCAAAGACCTCATCAGCGGGACCGGCCTCGGGCACCCGGCACATCCACCGCTGACCGACGTGGTGATCGGGTCATTCCTGTCGGCTTTGCTGCTGGACCTGCTGGCGCCGCGGACCGGTGCGACAGCGGCCAACCGGCTGACCGCGGTGGGTATCGCCGCGTTCGCCCCGACGGCCCTCACCGGCATCAGCGACTGGGCTGACACCGAGCTGTCCGACGAAGCGTCCCGCCGGGTCGGTCTGGTGCACGCCGGAGCCAACTCCGCCGCGCTGCTGATGTACTGCGCGTCGTTGGTCAACCGAAGGCGCGGCCGGCGGCGCCGCGCGGCGCTGCTCGGACTCGGTGGCGCCGCCGCCTTGAGTGCGGGCGGCTATCTCGGTGGCCACCTGGCCTACTCTCGGGGAGTCGGAGTCAACCAGACCGTGTTCGATCCGGGGCCCGAGGACTGGACGCCGGTGCTCGCGAACGCCGAACTGGCCGAGCGACAACTGCATTCGGCCGATGCCGACGGCACGCCCGTGCTACTGGTCCGCGTCGACGGACACCTCTTCGCCATCCATGACCGGTGCGGGCACCGCGGCTGCCTGCTGAGCGAGGGACAACTCGACGGCACCGTGGTGACGTGCTCGTGCCACGGCTCACGGTTCGACATCCGCGACGGAGCGTTGCTGCGCGGGCCGGCGACCGGTGCCCAGCCGGCTCTGCAATGCCGCGACGTCGACGGCCGGATCGAGGTACGCAAGCACCCGTGATTCCTATCGCGTTCAACCTGCCGCGCACGGTCACCCTGCTCGCCGATCTTGCGCTGCTGGGTCTGGCGGCGACGCACGGCTATCTGCTGGCGACGGCCGCCGGTGCGCCCGGCTATTTCCGGGTGTACTGCGTCGCGGTGATGATCGGCTGCGTCGTTGCGGCGGCCGTCACCTGGATCGACGTCGACGACATCGTGCCGCGGCTGGGCTGGCTGGCCGGCAGCCTCGTCTGCACGGCTTTCGGGACCGGCTATCTGATCAGCCGGTGGGTGAGCCTGCCGGGCCTTGAGGCCCTGACCGGTCGGTGGGATCTGGCTCCGGGCAGCCTCGCACTGGCTTGCGCGGCAGGCTTTCTCGGGCTGCACCTGACGGTGCTGATCGGGGTCAATGTGGCGTTCGGGCAGCGCAGGGCCTGGAGGGACTGATGGCCCTCGACTTTCCGCTCTGGCTCCGCATCGACCACTGGCTCAACGTGTTGTTCCTGACCCTGTTGTTGCGCAGCGGCTTCGAGATCTTGTCCACCCATGCGAAGCTCTACTGGCACGACGACAGCGCGCCCGGCACGGAGTGGGCCCGGTTCACCCGCAAGGTGATGACCACCGACAAGCTCTACGACACCCTGGATGAGGAAGAGGATTACCACCCGCTGATCGCGCTGCCGGGCCGCTCCCAGCTGGGTATCGGCCGGCATTGGCACTTCGCCGCCGTCATCGGCTGGATTCTGGTCGGATTGTCTTACTACATCCTGCTTTTCGCCACCGGCCAGTGGCATCGCTACTGGCCGTACTCCTGGTCGATCTTCTCCGAGGCCTGGAACGACATCGTCACCTACCTCAGTTTCAACCTGCCGCCGCTGCTGCCGGGTGAGCCGCTGGACGCCATCCAGAAACTGACCTACGCCGGCGTGATCTTCGTCCTGGCGCCGTTTCAGATCCTCACCGGCGCCGCGCAGTCACCGGCGATCGAGGCCCGCTTTCCTTGGTATGTCCGGCTGTTCGGTGGCCGGCAGACCGCCCGCAGCCTGCATTTCCTCGGGCTGCTGGCGTTTGTGGTGTTCATCGCGATCCACCTGTCGATGCTGTTCTTCTGGGGCTGGGGCCGCCTCACGGCTCTGATGATCTTCGGGTCGGTGCGCAACTTGTACTGGGCGACCGCGCTGTCGCTGCTCATCATCGCGGCGATCATCGCCGTGCACGTCGCCGCGACGGTGTGGAGTCACCGCAGCCCGGCATCGGTGCGGCGGGTGCTCGGTGCGGTGATCAGCGTGCCCCGCAAGGGACTGCTGCGCCGGTTGAACTCTCGGCAGGACTATCCGGCGCGCATGCTCTCGCCGCAGCACCGGGTCAACGGCAAGCCGCCCACCGCGGAGTACTACAAGGTGATGGCGGTGCACGACTTCGTCGACTGGCGCCTCCGGGTCGGTGGGCTGGTGGAGCAACCGGTGACACTGGATCTGGCCGAACTGCGCGCGCTGGGCGAACCGCGGACTCAGCGGGTGCTGCACAACTGTGTGCAGGGGTGGACGTCCATAGGCGAATGGACCGGACTACCGCTGGGCGTCTTGGTGGACCGGGTGCGACCGCTGCCGCAGGCCCGCTACATCTGCTTTATGAGCATGCAGAACAACACCACCGACGAGCCGAGCTCAGAGGGCGGTGGGCAGTTCTATGAAGTGTTCGACCTGAAACTGGCCCACAAACCGCAGATGCTGCTGGCCTACGCGATGAACGGCAAGCCGCTGCCGATCCAGCACGGTGCGCCACTTCGGCTGCGGGCCGAGACGCAGGTGGGTTTCAAGATGGCCAAGTGGATCAACCAGATCGAGTTTGTCGACGACTACGTCCACATCGGCAAGGGACGCGGGGGCTGGCGTGAAGACAACGTCTACTACGGCATGGACGGGGAGATCTAGAGATGACTGCCACCGCGGAGTCTCGCCCGGAACTGATCGACGTGGACGGTGTCGCCCGCGACCGGGTGTCCGAGCTGGTCAGAGTGCGGGGCGGGCGCTGCGCGGCCTGCGGTGGAACCGATTTCGCGGTGGGCCGCGCGCTGTACCTGGGTTTTCTGTTCCTCGACGAAGACCATGACGCCTACCTGGTTGCGCTGACCTGTCGTGAGCCGTCGTGCCCACAGCCCAGAACCGCGATCCGGTTGCGCTATAAGGAGTTTCTGGCTAAGTAGGCAGGTCGGGACGGGCGAGGTCGAAGCGCTCCACCAGGTGGGCCACGCTGCGCAGGTCGTCGCAGACCTGGGCGAGCCGGTGCTCGGCGTCGTCGTCGAGCACACCGCGGCCGTAGTAGTACGCCAGCCGGCGCAGCCGGCCGGCGAGTGCGGTGCCCCACCGGATGCTCAGGTCGTAGATCTGCACGTCTTCGACCTGCGCGCGCTGCCCCAGCTCGCGCAATGCGCGCACTTGCTCGGTGAGCACCGCGACGTCGTCGTCGATGCTGACGCGGTCGGTCGCCGGCACGGGAACCTCCGTTCTCATAGCCGCGGCTTGGCGACGCTGACCACGAGCGGCTGGCCCTTGAAGGTCAGATACACCCGGTCGGGGCCGATCGCCATGCCGGACAAAGGGGTGGACCGGGCCGGCCCGGACGGTAGACCGGCCCGGTAGTCGAGGACGCGCAGCATCGGGATGCTGCCGTGGGAGAAGCCGGTAAAGGTAGCCGACTCGAAGACCGTCACACCGGTGTCGGTGGCGGCATAGATCCGGGTGTCGTCGGAGCCGAGGTAGCGGATCGGCGAGGACACCGGATAACGGCCGATCTCCTCCAACCCGTGCCCGCCGCGGGCGGACTCGACGACGTACAGGGTGTCGCCGTCGGCGTCGGCCAGATAGGCCCGGCTCACCGCGGTGCCGTCTCCGGCGGCCGCGGTGACTTTCGTGTCGTAGCTGCCGCGGTGCTCCGGCGGCGAGGACGGCCCCTTGTAGTAGGAGATTCCGCCCGGACCGTAGACGTGGTATTCGATGGCGCGCCCACGATTGGCGCCATCGAGGATGCCGGCGGCGCCCGCGGTCACCCGGGCACTCGGCAGCTTCCGCAGGCCGTGCTCTTCGACCGGGGTCACCGTCGCCCCGTCGGCGGACAGCGCGAGCAGCACCCGCATGCCCGAGTCCTGGGACAGGTAGGCCGGCGCCGGCCCGGCGTCGATTTCACCGGTCTGCTCCAGACTGCTCAGCTCGACCGCCGCGACCCGGCCGCGGGCCGGCTGCGGGACGAACACGGTGGTCTGGTCGGCGCCGCTGATCTGGAGGTTGCGCCCGGCGTGAAGCGGCGCGGACAGCCGGGTGGTGACCGCATCCGGGTCAGCGGCGTGATCGATGGCCGCCACCCGCCCGTCGTCGGTGAGCGCGATGAGCGACCCGGTGCGATACGACCACACCGGATCGCGCAGCGGCGTCTGCACCTGCACCGACACGGCTTCCGGCGCACTGAGCAACGACTGTCCCGGCGCTGAGCAGCCAGCACTCGCCAGCACGCCGGCGACCGCCGTGCCGCACCAGCCCTGCCATCTCATGATGGCCGGGGTACCCCCGGTGACGGCCGCCTACACCGGTCCGTTTGTGCGGTAGGGCCATCGGGTATGGCAGCAGGTGTCCGAAGTTTCGGCGAAAGGGGAGGTCGATGTCCGAATCGGCAAGGGGCCGCCGGGTCGCGTTTCTGGTGGCGCCTGAGGGGACCGAGCAGGTGGAGCTGACCGAGCCGTGGCGGGCGGTTGGCGAAGCCGGTGCCGAACCGGTGCTGGTGTCGACGAAGACCGGCAAGATCCAGGCGTTCAATCATCTGGACCGCGCCGACGAGTTCGACGTGGACCGAGTGGTCGACGATGCCTCGGCGGACGACTTCGACGTGCTGGTGCTGCCCGGTGGGGTGGCCAATCCGGACCAGTTGCGCACCAATGACCGTGCGGTCGCGTTCGTGCGGGAGTTCTTCGAGGCCGGCAAGCCGGTGGCGGTCATCTGTCATGGGCCGTGGACGCTGGTGGAAGCCGGAGTTCTTGGCGGGCGGCGGATCACGTCATGGCCGAGCCTGCGCACCGACATCGTCAATGCGGGTGGCGACTGGGTCGATGAGCAGTTGGTGCGCTGCGACGGTGGACCGTCGATCCTGCTGTCGAGTCGCAAGCCCGACGACCTGCCGGCCTTCTGCGACGCGCTGGTGCATGAGTTGCAGAGCCGGGAGGTTGCGTTGTGACCGGAGAGCCGATGCCGGTACCGGTCGAGACCGACAACCGCCGCGCCCGGCTATGGGTCAACTGGGTGACTGCCCTGCTGACCGTCGCCGGGGCGGCATTGGTGATGGTGTTCGCCACCGGCGCGGTGATGAGCACCGCGGCCTGCAGCACCGCCGAATGTCCTGACCTGGGACCGAGCGGAGCGGTCTTCGGCGTGCTCTACTACGGTGCGCCCGTCATCGCCGCGCTGACCATTCTCGCCTCGTTCTTCACGGCCGGGCGGCGACGCGGCTTCGTTGTGCCGCTGGTGGGTTGGGGCCTGCTTGCCCTCGACGTGCTGGCACTGGTCATCGCGTTCCGGCGCTAGCGGTCACGACATCAGAACTTGCGGCGCAAGCTCTTTGAGCTTCGTGTTGGCCCAGTCCATCTGCCGTAACGTCTCGGGATGGCACCGTGCGGAAAGCTCGAGCAGTTCCTGGTCGCGGGCGGCCTGGGCGCCCTGAGCGAGCAGCTCCCAGTCGACCGAGACCGCGGCGGCGTGCAGGTGCAGGCTGCGCAGATCAGCTAGCAGCAGAAGGCCCGGTTCGGGGCGCCGGCCGAGCCCCACGCTGGTCAGCTCCCGCAACGACGACAGCACCCGGCCCGGCCGCGGGGGAGACTCGGCCAGACGCACGCCGTGACTGCGTCCGGCGCCCGCAAGCTTGGCGACGTGGTCCTCGGACCAGCCCGCGAGATCGGCGCACAGGTGAAAGATGTCGTGATCGGCCTTGTGCCGCTCGCCGACCCGGCGGAACCGGTGCGCCAGCGACGTTTCGGAGCGGTGCAGCTCCCGCAGTGCCAGGACGAGTTTCACCAGCCGCTCCTGTCCGCCTCGGCGCCTTTGCTGATGCGCACCACCGACGTCTTGAACAGTGGCTGTTTGGACACCGGGTCCCAGTCGGTGATGGTGAGTTCGTTGGCGGCACGGTGGTGGCCGGCGCCTTCGGTGTCCCAGTAGCCGTAGTGAAACGGCAGGAACGCCGCCCCGTCGCGGATGCCGCCGACCTTGGCGCGGGCCTGCACGCAGCCACGCGCCGAACGAATGACGGCCGGATCGCCGTCGCGGATCCCGCGGCGTTCGGCGTCGCCGGCCGACAGCTCCACCCAGGCCTCGGGTGCGGCGTCGTTGAGTTGCGGTGCCCGACCGGTTTTGGTGCGGGTGTGGAAGTGGTAGACGGTGCGGCCGGTCGTCAGCCACAGCTCGTCGTCGTCGACGGGGTGCTCGTGCGGCGGGGTGTAATCGGCGGCCCGCAGCACCGCCTTGCCGTCCGGGTTGGTTGCCCGGTATTGGGTTTCGTCGATCGCCCCGCCGGTGATCAGGTCTTTGCCGTAGCTTTCGCAGTAGTCGGGCTTAGCCCAGAACTCACCATCGGCGTACAGCCGCTCGGTGCCCTCGGGATGCTCAGCGTTGCACGGCCATTGGATTCCGCTACCACCGCGCAGCTTGTCATAACTCAAGCCGGTGTAGTCGCAGGGGCGCCCGGCGCTGCAGCGCTGCCAGGCCGCGAACGCGGACTCGGGATCCTTCCAGGAGATCAGCGGCGCGCCGTCGCGATCCCGAAAGCCCATCCGCTGCGCGTAGTCGCAGAAGATGTCGAGATCGGCCCGAGCCTTCCCGGGCGGGTCGACGGCCTGCTCCGAGAGGTGCACCGTGCGGTCGGCATTGGTGAACGTCCCGGTCTTCTCGCCCCACGCCGCGGCCGGCAGCACCACGTCGGCGAGCTCGGCGGTCTCGGTGCGAAAGATGTCCTGCACCACCAGAAAAAGCCGGGTCTGGCCGAGGATGCGCCGGATGCGGTGCAGCTCCGGAAGCGACACCGCCGGGTTGGTGGCGCTGACCCAGAGCATCCGCAGACTGCCCTGCTCGGCGAAGCGCAGCATCTGCATGGCGTGGGTCGGCTCGGAATAGTGCGGGATCTTGGCCTGCTCGACATTCCACAGCCGCGCCAGCTCGGCGACATGCGCGTCGTTCTCCCAGTTGCGGAACCCCGGCAGGTCCCCGTTGGCGCCGCATTCCCGGGTGTTCTGCGCGGTCGGCTGCCCGTTCATCTGCAGAATGCCGGCACCGGGCCGGCCCAGCATGCCGCGAATGAGGTTGAGGTTGTTGACCTGTACGGCCGCCGCGGTCGCCTGGTGGGATTGGTAGAAGCCCTGCAGCACGGTGGACAGCAGGCGCCGCGCATGACCGAGGATCTCCGCGGCGCGCCGCAGATCGGCGACCGGCACATCGCAGATCTCGGCGACCCGCTCCGGCGGATACTGCGCAACGCAGGCCGCCAACTGCTCGTAGCCGACGGTGTGGGCGTCGATGTAGTCGTGATCCACCCACTCGTGCGCGATCACCTCGTGCAGCAAGCCGTTCATCAACGCCAGGTTGGTGCCCGGGGTCGGCGCCAGGTGCACCGTGGCTGCCTTGGCGACCGGGGTTTCGCGTGGGTCGACGCAGATGATCTGTGGCGGGTCGGAGCCGGCGAGCCGGTCCAGCATCCGTGACCACAGCACGGTTTGGGTCTCGGCAACGTTGTGCCCGTACAGCGCGATCGCGTCCGCATGATCGACATCGGTGTAGGAACCGGGCTGGCCATCGCAGCCGAAGGTCTCCTTGAGTGCCCACTCGGCGGTGGCGGTGCACAGCCGGGTGTTGCCGTCGACGTGGTTGGTGCCGAGCCCGCCGCGGGCGATCACCCCGAGCGTGTAGTACTCCTCGAGCATCAGCTGGCCGCTGGTATAGAAGCCGATCGCGCTCGGGCCGATGTCACGAAGCAGCGCCTGGCTCGTCGCCACGATCCGATCCATCGCTGTCTCCCAGTCCGATTCGATCAGCCGGCCGCGTTCTCGCACCAGCGGCACCGTCAGCCGATCGAGGGAGTTGTTGGCCTGCCAGCCGAACAGGTCCTTGGGGTCCAGCCGTCCATGGTTGACCCGGTCGACGCGCCGGCCTCGCACCCCTACGATCCGGCCGTCGTGGCTGGCAATGTCGAGGCCGTCGCCATTGGAGTGCAGCACCGCCGCGGACTGCGCCCACGCCACCTCGTCGGCGTTGACTCCCGCGGCGAGCTCGGTGTCCACCCGATCGGGCCACTGCTGGCCCGCGGCGTAGGGGGTTCGGGCACCCCACGGCTCGGCGATCCGGTCGGTCATGACCGCCGATTACCCGCTGCTTGCCTTGGGTATGCCTAGCCGATATGGCCGATATGGATCACCGCCGAGCACCTGTGTTGGACGCCTTGGCGGATTACCACCGCAAAAACCGTTACGGCTTCAGCCCACCGGGACACCGCCGGGGCCGCGGTGCCGACGAGGCGGTGCGCGAGGTGCTGGGGTCTGATCTGTTCCGCGCCGACATCCTCGCGCGCGGCGGGCTGGACGACTGGGAGGCGGGCGGAGCGTTTCTCACCGACGCCGAAGATCTGATGGCCGACGCGGTGGGCGCCGAGATGGCGTTCTTCTCTACTTGCGGCAGTTCGCTTTCCGTGCGCGCGGCGATGATGGCGGTGGCCGGCGGCGACAGCGGCGGGCTGCTACTGCCGCGCGACAGCCACAAATCGATCGTGGGCGGGCTGATCTTTTCCGGCATCCAGCCGCGCTGGATCACTCCGCGCTGGGACGCCGAGCGGCACTTCAGTCATCCGCCGTCACCCGAGCGGGTCGCCGGTGCCTGGGAGGAGCACCCCGATGCTGCCGGAGCGTTGATCGTCAGCCCGTCGCCGTACGGCACCTGCGCGGACCTGGCTGCCATCGCCGAGATCTGCCATCAGCGCGGCAAGCCGCTGATCGTCGATGAGGCCTGGGGCGCGCACCTGCCTTTCCATGACGGCCTGCCTACCTGGGCGATGGACGCCGGCGCCGATGTCTGCGTGGTCAGCGTGCACAAGATGGGTGCCGGGTTCGAGCAGGGCTCGGTCTATCACGTGCAGGGTGATCTCATCGACCGCGAGCGGCTCACCGCCTGCGCCGACCTGCTGATGACCACCAGCCCCAGTGTGCCGATCTACGCGGCGCTGGACGGCTGGCGCCGTCAGATGATGCGAAGCGGACACGGAATGTTGGACGCCGCACTGAAGTTGGCGCGCGACGTGCGGGGTCGCATCGATGAGCTGCCCGACGTCGCGGTGCTCGAGCATGTGCTGCTGGGCGAGGAGGCCTCCCACGACCTGGACCGGATGCAGGTGCTGGTGGATGTCTCGGGCACCGGTACGTCGGGCTATCAGGCCCGAGATTGGCTGCGTCAACATCGTTGCCTCGACGTGGGATTGGCCGATCATCGGCGCATCCTGGCCACCATGTCCTTCGCCGACGACGGCAGCACCGCCGACCGGCTGCTGGATGCGCTGGGCGGGTGGCGCGCCGCCGCAAGGTCATTCGAACAGCCCTGGCCGATCAGGTTGCCGTCACCGGAAGAGCTACAGCTGGAAAGCGTGCTGCTTCCCCGTGACGCCTTCTTCGGCCGCACCGAGATGGTCGCCGCATCGCGGGCCGCCGGGCGTATCGCGGCCGAGCAGATCACGCCGTACCCGCCCGGCGTGCCCGCGGTGGTGCCCGGCGAGCGTCTCGACACGGCCGTCGTCGACTATCTGCGTTCGGGCCAGGCGGCCGGCATGGCGTTGCCCGACGCCGCGGACCCCTCCCTCGAGCACATCCGGGTGGTGGCCTGAGGGCGGTGCGGGTTTTGCCCCCGCCCGGCCGGGGTAGCCCGGGGCCATGGCAGGCGTACTCGAACGCAACGTCGCCGATGGCGTCCACCGCCTGGCGCATGCGGGAGTCAATGTCTACCTGATCGAGGACGACAGCGGCGTCACGCTGGTCGACACCGGGCTGCCGGCCACCTTTAGGCACTTGAAAACGGTGCTGGCACAGCTTAATCGGTCGGTCGACGAGGTGCGGGCAGTGGTGCTGACGCACGCTCATTTCGACCATGTCGGCTCGGCCCGGCGCGTCCATCACCGGTGGCAGGTGCCGGTGTGGGTGCACGCCGCCGATCAGTATCTGGCCGCGCATCCCGCTCGTTACGCGCACGAACGCAGCCGGCTGATCTATCCGCTGCGCTACCCGAAGTCGATACCGGGGCTGTTGCGGATGGCCGCCGCCGGTGCGCTGTTCGTGCGCGGCATCTCCGACACCACCTGTTATTCGGCCGGCACTGAACTCGATGTCCCAGGCCGGCCGCGGGTGGTGTTCAGCCCGGGACACACCCTGGGCCACTGCGCTCTGCACCTGGCCGA
The DNA here is from genome assembly GCF_001673565.1 of Mycolicibacter sinensis. Taxonomy (GTDB): domain Bacteria; phylum Actinomycetota; class Actinomycetes; order Mycobacteriales; family Mycobacteriaceae; genus Mycobacterium; species Mycobacterium sinense_C. Next base: position 95,596 of record NZ_LZMF01000137.1, on the reverse strand, counting down.
CCGCGACACCCTGATCTCCGGGGATGCGCTGGTCACTCTTGACCCCTATACCGGTGTCGCGGGGCCGCAGATCGTCTCGGGTGCCGCGACGGCCGACAGCGCCGAAGCGCTGGCGTCGCTGACCGCGCTGGCCGGCACCGGCGCGACGACCGTGCTCCCCGGCCACGGCGAGCCCTGGTATGACGGGGTGGCCGCCGCAGCAGAGGCGGCGTCGGCGGCCGGGCCGTCCTGAGCCGGCAGGTCAGCGATCTGTCAGACGCGGCCTCCGGCACCCAAGGTGTTCTGCATGTCGGGCTTCATCGCCGCCAGCTGGGCGCCCCAGTAGCCCCAGCTGTGCACGCCGTTGCTGTCGATGTTGAACGTGGCGTTGTGTCCGCCCGCGCCGTTGTAGGCGTCGCGGAAGGCGATGTTGCTCTGCATGACGACCTGCTCGATCACCTGGCCGGGCAGGCTTCCTTCGCCGATCTCCGACGGGCTGCCGTTGCCGCTGTAGATCCACAGCCGGGTGCCGGCGCCTGCCAGCCGCCCGGCTTGGACCGTCGGGTCGTTGCGCTGCCAGCCGGGACCACCGTCCGGGCCCCACATGTCCTGCGGGTGAAAGCCGCCCTCGTCGTTCATCGCCATGCCGATCAGCATCGGGCCATTGCCGCTCGACGGGGTCAACAACGCCGAAAGCGAGGCAGCGTAGGCGAATTGCTGCGGGTGGTAAGCCGCCAGGATCAGGGCCGAGGATCCGGACATGGAAACGCCCACGACCGCGTTGCGGGTCGAGCGCACGCCCCGGCCGGCGAGGAAGTTCGGCAGCTCACTGGTCAGGAACGTCTCCCACTTGTAGGTCTGCCCGTTGGCCGGCCCGTACCAGTCGGTGTAGAAGCTGGAGCGTCCGCCGACCGGCGCCACCACCGACATCCCGGAACCGGCGTACTCGTTGAACGCCGGCGTCTCGATGTCCCAGCCGCTGCGGTCGTCACGGGCGCGCAGACCGTCGAGCAGGTAGACCGCCGGTGCGCCGCCGCCCTGGAATTCCACGGTGATGTTGTGGCCCATGCCCGGCGAGGGAACAGAGAGGAACTCCGGCCCGGCGGCCGCGGCGGGCGGGGCCGGAGCGGCCAGTCCGATCACCCCGGGCAGCATCCCGGCGGCGACGATGACGTTGGCGGCCCGGCGCACCCGGCCCGCGGTGTTCTTACCCATGGTGTTTCCCCTTCCGCGCAGACCCGAAAGCCACGGCCTGCCGGCCGGGTGTGCGAGAGGGGAAACGTCGACAGACACCTAACCTTCTTGTCTTAACAAAGTGGGCGACGGTTGTCCAGAGAGCGGCCCCGGAAAAAGACCGGAAAAAACATGGAATTGGCGGTTTGAGGCGAGGTCACGGGGGGCACCTTCACCGACATGTCCGAGCATGACTCCCGCTATTCCCTTGGCACTCTGGCGCTCGCTGCGGCGGCCGCCGGTGCCGCAATGCTTTTCGCCCCCGGCGTTCCCGCCGCGCGGGCTGCGCCGTGTCCCGACACCGAATTGGTGTTCGCGCGCGGCACCGGTGAGGCGCCCGGTGTCGGGCCGACGGGGCAGGCGTTCGTCAACGCGCTCAACGCACGTCTCGGTTACAGCCCGTCCGTCTACGCCGTCGACTACCCGGCCAGCGACCAATGGGACACCGGCGTCGGTGGCGTTCGGGACGCAGCCACTCACGTGCTGTCCCGGGCGACCACATGCCCGCGAACCAAGATGGTGCTGGGCGGCTACTCGCAGGGCGCAGCGGTGATGGGCTTCGTCACCTCGGCGCAGGTACCCGACGGTGTCGACCCGGCGACGGTACCCAAGCCGCTGGACCCCACCATCGCCGACCACGTCGCCGCGGTCGTGCTGTTCGCGATGCCCAACGAGCGGGCGATGCAGTTCCTCAAGGAACCCGCGATCGTGATCGGTCCGTCCTATCAAGGCAAGACCTTGCTGGTGTGCGCGCCGGAAGACGCGGTCTGCTCCGAGGGACTGAATTTCGCCGCGCACGACAGCTACTCCGGGGACGACGCGACGATGGTCCAACAGGGGGCCAACTTCGTCGCCTGGCGCATGCAACAACAGCAGAACCGGTGAGCCGGTGGCCTTCGCCAGCTACCAGGACGAGATCTACCGTCGCGGCCTCGCCGGCCACAACCCGGCGCTGCCGATCACATTCGCCGACTTGGAAGCCAAAGCCGCTGCCGCGCTGCCGTCTTCGGTCTGGGGGTATGTGGCCGGCGGCGCCGGTGACGAGCACACCCAACGCGCCAACTGCCGTGCCTTCGAGCGCTGGGGCCTGATCCCGCGGATGCTGGTGGCCCCCACCGAGCGAGACCTGTCGGTCGAGCTGTTCGGGGTGCGGCTGGACGCCCCGGTGTTCATGGCGCCGATCGGGGTCATCGGGGTCTGCGCCCAGGACGGCCACGGGGACCTGGCCTGCGCGCGCGCCGCCTCGCGCACCGGCGTCCCCTTTGTGGCCGGCACCTTGTCGAGTGACCCGATGGAAGACGTGGCGCCGGCGTGCGGCGGCACCCCGGGATTCTTCCAGCTCTACACCCCACCCGATCGGGAGATGGCCGCCAGCCTGGTGCACCGCGCCGAGGCGGTCGGCTTCAAGGGCATAGTGCTCACCCTGGACACCTGGGTCACCGGCTGGCGGCCCAGGGACCTGAGCGCGGGCAACTACCCGCAGGTCCCCAGCGGCTGTCTGGCCAACTACACCACCGACCCCGTTTTTCTGGCCGGCCTTTCCGACGGCGAGGATCCGACCGATGCGGTGGTGCGCAAGCTGCCGATCTTCGGCGGCCCGGTGACCTGGGCGGATCTGGACTGGCTGCGCTCGCTGACCGCGCTGCCGTTGATCCTGAAGGGAATCTGCCATCCCGACGACGCGCGGCGTGCCAAAGACGCCGGGGTCGACGGGATTTACTGCTCGAACCACGGTGGGCGGCAGGCCAATAACGGCCTGCCGGCGCTGGACTGCCTGCCGGCGGTGCTGGAGGCCGCCGACGGGCTGCCGGTGCTGTTCGATTCGGGGATCCGCAGCGGCGCCGACATCATCAAAGCGCTGGCGCTCGGCGCCACCGCGGTGGGAATCGGTCGCCCGTACGCCTATGGACTGGCGCTCGGCGGGGTGGACGGCGTGGTGCACGTGCTGCGCTGCCTGCTGGCTGAAGTCGATCTGCTGATGGCCGTCGACGGCTACCCGACGCGGCGCGACCTCACGCCCGAAACGTTGCGAGCGGTGAGTTAACGCTGGCCGGCCGCAACCGCCGTCGCCGACGCTGGCGGCGCGATCAGATCCGGGTCGCCGATCCTGCGGAAGTCCGGCGCTCCATCCGTGGCACCGCCATCGGCAACTTCATGGAGTGGTACGACTTCGGCGTCTACGGCTACCTCGCCACCACGATCGCGCGAGTGTTCTATCCGGATTCCGGTGCCGCCGGCCTGATCGGCGTGTTCGGCACGCTGGCCGCGGCGTTCGCGCTGCGCCCGGTGGGTGGATTGGTGTTCGGACAACTCGGGGACCGGATCGGACGCAAGCGGGTGCTGGTCACCACCCTGGTGCTGATGACGCTCGGCACCACCGCCACCGGCCTGCTGCCCGGTTACCGGGCCATCGGTATCGCCGCGCCGATTCTGCTCATCGTGACCCGGATGGTGCAGGGCTTCTCCGCGGGCGGTGAATACGTCGGCGCGATGGTCTATGTCGGCGAGCAGGCCCCGGACAACAAGAGGGGCATGCTGGCCGGATTTCTGCCGCTGAGTTCACAGGCCGGCTACGTCGTCGCCGGTGCGGTGGTGATGGGGCTGCAGAATTGGCTGACCGATGAGGCCATGCTCAGTTGGGGGTGGCGAATCCCGTTGTTGCTCAGCGCTCCGCTGGGGCTGGCGGCGCTGTACCTGCGGCTGCGGTTGGAGGAATCAACCGCCTACCAGCAGGCCGCCCGCACAGCTGATGCTGACGAGTCCGCGCTGGCGCAGCTGCGCCGTACCACCAGACGCTGGCAGCCGCTGGCGTTGTGCATCGCGCTGGTGCTGACCTACAACGTCACCGACTACCTGCTCACCGGTTTCCTGCCCACCTATCTGCAGACCACCGCGCAAGTCCCGCACCCCGCCGGGCTGCTACTGATCGTGCTGACTCTGCTGCTGATGATGGCCACCGTGGTGCCGGTGGCCAGACTGTCGGACCGCATCGGCGTCAAGCCGGTGCTGTGGCTGGGTTGCGCCATGCTGGTGATCCTGTCGGTGCCGGCCTTCGCCCTGATTCGCTCGGCCGGCAGCTTTCCGATGGCGTTCGCCGGGGTGCTGCTGATCGGCGTGATGCTGCTGTGCTTCGATGCCACCTTGCCCGCGACGCTTCCGGCGCTGTTTCCCACCCAGGTCCGCTACGGTGCGCTCGCTATCGGCTTCAACCTCTCGGTGTCGGCGTTCGGTGGCACCACTCCGCTGATCGCCGAGGCCTTGGTCTCGAGCACCGGCAACCCGACCGCGCCGGCCTACCTACTGATTGCCGCCGGCGTGATCGGGGCCGTGGCGCTGATATTCACGCCCGAGGTGGCGGGCCGGCGCCTGCCCGGCTCGGGGCCCGCGGTCGAAACTGAGGCGCGGGCCCGCGAGCTGGTCGAGGGGCGGGAGGCTTAGTGCACCCGTCGCAATTCCTGCACGCCGGCAAGCGCCTCGGTCACCGACGCCGTCGTCGACAAAGCGTTGGTGGGATCGCAGATCCGTAGCAGGCGGGTTACCGCCGGGCCCGGCACCGTCGTGCAGTAGACCATGGCATCGGAGCACTGGGAAGTGATCGCCTTCAGCGCGGAAAAACCTGCGGTACCAATGAATTCCAGGTCGTTGAGGTCGAGGATGAGCCATTCGCAGTAAGCAGCGCAGTGCTGCACGTAGCCGGCCAGCTGACCGGTGTTGGAGGCGTCGAGTTCGCCGCACACGCTGATCACCACGCCGGAACGCCCCCAGCGGGCGACGCAACGGGCGTTGGGGCTTTCCCAGGTATCAGAGGGCGGGACGGTATCTATGAGCGACGCCGGCGAGGCCGGACCCGTCACTTTGAGTGCAGGCATTGGATCACTCCATCAGTCGAGATTCGTAACTGTTGGATCGCGCCCGACGCGAGTTACACCCTGCACGGATGAGTAGCTAGGGAGTGGGCCTCCCTGGCTTGCGTGGTAACGCGTCCTCCGGGTGGCTGTGAACTCAACCTGCCCCTGAACCTACGCCGAAGCGCGCGGCTTTGCAACGGATTTGTAACGGTTCTGCGGAGAGTTCTTCGCGAATTCGCTTGCAGCAAACCGCTGCTAACCCCTTTCCGGGCCGTTTCCGCGTTTAGAGGCCAGCGCCGCGGGATACAAGCGGTTATGACGTTTCCGCAGACCACCCGGCGTTCGGTGCTCGTCTGGCACGTGCACGGCTCCTGGATGGATGCCTTCGTTGCGGGCGCGCACCGCTACCTCCTTCCGGTCAACGCTCCCCACGATCCGGATGGACGCGGACTCTGCGGCCGCGACTGGCCGCGGGCGTCCGAGGTCCCGGCGGGCCGATTGCACGACCAAGACATCGACCTGGTGGTGCTGCAGCGCCCGCACGAGCTAGAGCTGGCCGCCCGGCTGCTGGGCCGCCGGCCCGGTATCGATGTTCCCGCGGTGTACGTCGAGCACAACGCGCCGCGGCCATTCGTGGTGGAGAGCCGGCACCCGATCGCCGACCGCGACGACATCCCACTGATCCACGTCACCGATTTCAACCGGCTGATGTGGGACAACGGGCGGGCCCCAACCATGGTCATCGACCACGGCATCGCCGACCCAGGACACCTCTATACCGGTGACATCGCGGCGGCGGGCACCTTGATCAACGAACCGGTGCGGCGGTGGCGCACGGTGGGGGCCGACCTGTTGGGAGCGTTCGGGCAATCCGCGCCGGTCGACGTCTGGGGGATCGGGACCGAAGACCTCAACGACCCGGCGCACCGCTGCGCCGGCGTCACCGGCCACGGCGATATGCGGACCGGGCCGCTGATGAAGGAACTGGCGCATCGGCGGGTCTATCTGCACACCGCGCGCTGGACGTCGCTGGGACTGTCGTTGCTGGAGGCCATGTTCTTGGGCATGCCGGTGGTGGCGGTGGCCTCCACCATGGCGCCGCTGGTGGTGCCCCGGGAGGCAGGCGTCGTCAGCGCCGACGTCGACACCTTGCGGGTGGCGCTGAGCGGGCTGGTCGCCGACCGTTACCTGGCCGAGGTGGTCGGCAAGGCGGCCCGCGACTACGCGACCGAACATTTCGGGCTCGAACGGTTCCTGAGCGACTGGGACCAGGTGATCGAAGCGCAGTGCGCATGAGCATCGTCAGTATCAGGGGAGGATCGCGATGAGGATCGCAATGGTTTCCGAACACGCCAGCCCGCTCGCCGCGCTCGGCGGAGCCGATGCCGGCGGCCAGAATGTCCACGTCGCCGAGTTGTCCGCAGCGCTGACCCGGCGCGGCCACCGCGTCGAGGTCTACACCCGCCGTGACGATCCCGACCTGCCCGAGCGGGTCGAAACCGAGCAGGGTTACACGGTGGTGCACGTACCCGCCGGACCGCCGCGGTATCTGCCCAAAGACGAACTGCTGCAGTACATGGGGACGTTCGGGCGGTATCTGGGTGAGCAGTGGGACGTGGAGCGCCCGGACATCGCGCACGCGCACTTTTGGATGTCGGGGATCGCCACCCAGTTGGCGGCCCAGCGCCGCCGGGTGCCGACGGTCCAGACGTTTCACGCGCTGGGCGTGGTCAAGCAGCGACATCAGGGACATCGCGACACCAGTCCCGCCGAACGGCTGCGGCTGGAGACGCGGGTGGCGCGCGAGGCGACGTGGGTGACGGCCGGCTGCAGCGACGAGGTATTCGAGTTGATGCGCCTCGGCCGGGACCGGTTGCGGATCTCGGTGGTGCCGTGTGGCGTCGACGTGGACCGGTTCTCGCCGGACGGCCCGTCGGCACCGCGGTCGGCGCGGCGCCGCATCGTCGCGGTCGGCAGGTTCGTGCCCCGCAAAGGATTTGACACCGTGATCGAGGCGCTGACCACCGTCCCGACCGCCGAGCTGGTGATCGCCGGTGGCCCCGAACGTGCCGAACTCGACACCGTCCCGGAGGCCTGCCGGTTGCGCAAGCTGGCTGTCGACCTCGGGGTAGCGGACCGGGTTTCGCTCTACGGGTCGGTGGCTCGCGGGGATATGCCGGCGCTGCTGCGCTCCGCGGACGTGGTGACGTGTACCCCGTGGTATGAGCCGTTCGGGATCGTGCCATTGGAGGCGATGGCCTGCGGCGTGCCGGTGGTGGCGTCGGCGGTGGGCGGCATGCTCGACACCGTGGTCCACGACGCGACGGGCCTGCTGATACCGCCGAAGGATCCGCGTGCCTGCGCGAACGCGGTCAATGCCATCCTGCGGGATCGGCGCGCCGCCTCCGCGTTCGGCGCCGCCGGGCGGGAGCGCGCCCGCTCGAGATACTCCTGGGATCGCATCGCCACCGACACAATGCGGGTGTATGACCGGCTGCTGCCGGCAACGGCACCGGCCCATTCCGCGGCCAGGGCGTCGGGGTCGGGGTAACCGCCGAAAATTTGCGAATGTGTAACTCCTGAGAGCCATTTGAGGATTCTCGATTTTCACTCCTACTGCCAGCGCGGGCGCGAAACTGTTGCCGCGCTCGACTGAACGGAGGACCATGAATTCACCGGACGGCGACCGTGGGCGGAGCGAAGAGATGGCGGTGACGACCCGCAATGACATGATGCGCGAGGTTGCGGGCCTGGTTTACACGCTGGATCAGCGGCCACACGTCCACTCAGACGATGCGCTGGATGCGCTTATCGCGAATCTGCTGGCCCACATGCCCTGCGCACAGTACGCCGGGGTCACGCTGACGACGTCGGATGGCGGGGTACAGACCCTGGCTGCCACCGACGCCTACCCGGCTGTGCTCGACGACATCCAACGCCGCCTCAAAGAGGGGCCGTGCCTGACCGCGGCGTGGAAGCACCATCTCGTTCGCCTGGACGACATCTCACGTGAGGAACGCTGGCCGGCCTACTGCCGGGAGGCGGCCGAAACGACCCCGATCCGGTCGATCCTGGTATTCGAATTGTTCACCGGCAAGACCAGCACCGGAGCTCTGAACTTCTACGCCGAATCGCCCGGCGCCTTCGACGACGATGCGGTGGAGCTGGGTCTGACCCTGGCCACCCACGCCGCGCTGGCCTGGCACATGGTCCGCCGCGACGAGCAGTTCGCAGCGCGCTGGCCTCCCGCGACGTCATCGGCCAGGCCAAGGGGATGCTCATGGAGCGGTTCGACATCGATGCGGTGCGCGCCTTCGAACTGCTCAAGCGGCTCTCGCAGAACTTGAACGTCCCGCTCGCCGAGGTGGCACACCAGGTGGTCGGCCGACAAGGGGCCGGTCGGTGACCCCGTCGGCGGCGGCCGCACGCGGGGAGCTGGCCCGGCAGCGAGCCGCCGAACTGCAGCGGCGGCGTGAGGAACTGGCGGCCGGGATTGCGGTTTCGGCGGAGAATGCCGGGGCCGCCCGCCGGCGCGCCGAGGAGTCGCGCGAGCGCGCGGAGCGGGCCCATCGGGACGCCGCCGAGCGGCACCTGGAGGCGGTCGAGGCGCACCTGAAGGCCGCCGCTGCGCACGAGCAGGCGGCGTTACTGGCCGGCAACGGCGACGGGGAAGCGCACCTGGACGCCGCCGCGGGCCACCGTGCCGAGGCGCAGCTGCATCGGCTGGCGGCTGCCGAGCAGTCCCGGGCGGAGCAGGCGGATCACGACCGCACTTCCATCAGCAACAGCGCCCCCTTCACCCCGCCGTCGGCGGGCGCCTGAAAACCCGTACACGTCACCCGGATCTCGGTGGGGCGGCCCCGCCGGTTGACGGCGTCGATCAACGCCTCGCCCGGATTGTCCGGGTCGACGAAGGCGTTGCCGATCAACGGCCGGACGTTCTCCAACGGCAGTCCGATGTCCAGGCCGGTCAGTGCCATACCGACCGTTTCTTCCGAACGCAGCCCCCACAACTCTTCGCAGCCCCGGTTCCACACCACTACCCGCATCTCCCGGTCGACCACGACCATGCCCAGATGTACCGAGTTCACCAGTGAATCCAGGAAGCCGCGGGCGTCGTCCAGCTCGATGCTGCGCTCTCGCAGCGTGTCGTTGATGGTGTGCAACTCGTCGTTGGTGGACTGCAGCTCCTCGTTCATCGTTTCGAGCTCTTCGTTGGTCGACTGCAGCTCCTCGTTGGTCGTTTCCAGCTCTTCGACCGTCGACTGCAGCTCCTCGTTCGTCGTCTCCAGCTCTTCGTTGGTGGATTGCAGCTCTTCATAAGCCGCCTCGAGCTGGCGGTTGGTCGCAACCACTTTGTCGACCAACGCCCGGGTAGCGGTCACGTCGAAGAACACGATCGAGACACCCAGCAGGCCGTTCTCGCCGTCGATCAGCGGGTTGACGTGGATCTCGAACCAGACCGTCTCGGCGCCGGGGCGCTGCCAGCTGACGTCCTGAATCCGGGCGGAGCGCCGTTCGACCTTCGCCTGCTCCAGATAGGCGCGCAGTTCCACCGGCCGATAGGAGACCTCCAGGTCGCGCAGCAGCCGCCCGAGGTCGCGGGCGGACAGGCCGAACATCGTTTCGGCCTGCTGGTTGATCATCGCCACGGTGTCCTCGCCGGTCACCACGATCTGCGCCACCGGGCTCGCCCGGAAAGCCATCTCCCGGACGGTCACCAGGCCGGGAACGTCGCCGTGCCGCTCATACATCGATGCGGCGGGGTCATAGCGTTGCAGGCCGTTGTGCGACCCGGCGGCCTTGCGGAAGATCCGGTGCTTGAGGCTCAGCGGCGTGAATCGATCGCTGTGGCTCAGCAGCATCTCGGCGTGGCCGAGGAACAGCGTGCCCTGCGCCGACAGCGCAAAATGCAGGCGGCTCAACACATTGCGCTGTGTCTCGGCGTTCATGTACATCAGGGTGTTGCGGCACACCAGCAGGTCGACCCGCGAGATCGGCGCGTCTTTGACCAGGTCGTTGCGGCCGAAGATCACCCCGCGGCGCAAGTCCTTATGAAAGGTGTACCGGCCGTTGGCGGGTTCGAAGTACCGCTCCAGATACTCCGGCGGCACCGACTCGATGGCCTTGGTGTCGTAGGTGGCGGCGCGGGCCTCGGTGAGCGCGTCCTCGTCGACGTCGGTGGCGTAGATCTTGACCCGCTGACGGAACGCCTCCGGGCCGAGCGCTTCGGCCAGCAGGATCGCCAGCGTGTACGCCTCCTGGCCGGATGCGCAGCCGGCACTCCACACCCGGATCGGGTCGTCGGGCCCGCGCTCGGCCAGAATCCGCGGAATGACGTCGGTGGCGATGTAGTCCCAGGAGTCCGGGTCGCGGAAGAACGCCGTGACGTTGATCAGGATGGTGTTGAACAGCGCCGAGAATTCGTCGGAGCTGGCCTGCAGGACGTCCAGATACTGTTCGTAGGTCTCGTGTCCGCTCTGGCTCATCCGGTGGCGCACCCGTCGCATCAGCGAAGCGCGTTTGTAGCCGGTGAAATCGAAACCGCGGGAGTCACGAAGGTAGCGCAGCAGGGCCTCGAACGCTTCGTCCGCTTCCTCGTTCGTCTCCATCTCGCCCCGTCCGTTCGCCAGAATCGCCGCGATCGCAAACATTACTCGCGGGTACGCCCGGGGCCGGGAGGGTTACAGCAGGTTCTCCGGTCCTACCACCGCCCACACCGTCTTGCCGCCGGGGGTGGGACTGCTGCCCCAGGCGCGCGACAGTGCGTCGACCACGGCCAGGCCCGAGGTGTAGCCGGCGCCGCCGGTGGGGGCTTCGCGACGCACGGCCGGGGCGTCGTCCGTGTCCTCCACTGCGATGGTGACCGCGGAACCGGCGCTTTCCAGCCGGACCACCGGTGGGCTTCCGGTATGGTGCAGAACGTTTTCCACCAGCACATCGACGATCACCTTGGCGGTCGGGATCAACTCGCCCAGCGACCAGTTGGTCAGCCACTCGGTCACGAAGTCGCGGGAGCCGCGCAGGCTGCTCGTGCGAGGTGGCAGCTGCAGGCGGACCCGGCGGCGCAAGGGCTTGCCGATGACCAGCGAGGCAAGCGCGCTGTCGACGTCGGGATGGACCGGAACGTAGCGGGTCACCCCGGTGTGGCTGATCCGCGCAGCAGCGGCCGGTGGGGCGCAGATCAGCAGGATCGGGATATCGGGCCAGGTGTTCACGTGCCAGCGCGCACTGGTGAACACCGTCCACGCCGAGGGCACGGGTACCGCCAGCTCACTGACGTCGACCAGCACGGCCTGCGGTTCGTCCAGCGCCGCCTTGATCACGCTGTCGCGCATCTGCAGGTAGGTGCTGCTGTCCAGCGTGCCGACCGCGCGCAACAGGCACGCTCTGGCCACGGTGTCCGTGGACACCGTGAGCTGACTCGAGCTGTTACTCAGGGCCCTCGTCCTGCCTGTCACAGATGACGGCCAGCCGCTGGCCGAGTATGGAGGTGGCGTGTTCGGCCTCGCGGGCGAGCCCTTCGTAACGTTGGCGCACGATGCCGGGGGGCACCTCACCGGCCAGCCGACGCGACAGCTTGGCCTTCTCTTGCAGGCTGCGCAGCGCGATCCACAGTGCGTTGCTTACTTCGTCGTCACGGGCCTGCAGCAAGGCGTCAGCGGTCCAGGCGTGCCCGACGTGGCAGCGGTAGTTGCCCTCACCGACGGCGATCAGTGCACCGTTGCAGTCCGGGCAGATGTACCCCGACGGCGGCCCGAGTTCTTCGGTGTCGAAATCGGTGGAGAACCGCTGGGCCATGGCGATCCGGTTCTCCAGCTCCATCCGTGGATCCCGCTCCATCTCAGTGTCCTTGAATTCTCTACTGGTCAGCTTCTCCAGCAGGCGACCGATCTCGGCTGCCGGCGCCTGATGGTCGACGACGCCGGCGTTGATCGCGTTCTGCGGCATCGCAGGGAACAGTGCGTCGCCCGGTGATTGGACTATCGCCGCCCCGCCGCGCGACCGGATCGCCCCCAATCCGGCCACCCCGTCGTCCAGTACTCCCGACAACAGCACCCCGATCGCGCGAGGGCCGTGGGACAGTGCGATCGACCGGAACAGCGCGTTGATCGCGGGCCGGTGGCCGTTTTCGGTGGGTCCCTCGCTGAGCAGGATCCGGCCGTCGTCGGCCAGTAGGTGATGATCGGGCGCGGCCACATACATGGAACCGTGCTCCAAGCGCATGCCGGTGGCCGCCGTCACCGCCGGCACGGTGCCGTGCCGATCCAGGATCCGGGCCAGCACACTGGGCGCGGCGGCCGGCATGTGCAGCACGACCAGGATCGCGCACGGCAATCCGGCCGGCAGTTCGGCCGTGAAACTCTTCAGCGCCTCGACCCCACCGGCAGAGGCCCCCACGCCGACGACGTTCAAAGGGCCAGAAGTGTCCGCCATTGCTCTCACCACCTTCAGATGGCTACCCACTCCGACTGGGTAGGCAACCTTTATCTGCGGCGATATCCAGCGCAGGCTTCGCGTCGCCGCGTCAGGTCACGGTCAAAAGCGTGTGGTCCAGATCCGACAACACCTCGCCCGGCAACCTGCCGGTGAAAGCCGCCAGGAATCGGGCCGCCAGGTCGCGGACCTTGATGTTGGTCTCCTGCGACCGCCACACCAGGATGTCGAAGGCCCGCGCGGCGGAGATGCCGTAGGCGACCATCAGCACACCCTTGGCCTGCTCGATGACCGCGCGCGACTCGGCGACCTCGGAGACCACGGCGCTGACGTCGGCTTGCAGCACATCGGTGACGTCGACATAGAAGCCGGCCGTACCGGTCAACACGCCGTCGTCGTCGAGCATCCGGTCGCCGACCACGATCACCCAGTGCACCTGCCCGGCGGTGTCGACGATGCGGTGCCGGCTGCTGAACGGCTCGCCCTGCACGACCCGATCCAGCACCTCGGCGACCTGGGGGCGGTCTTCGGGGTGCTTGTGCTGCAGCAGCAACTCGGTGTTGGGCTCCACCGTGCCCGGCTCATAGCCGTGCATCCGGGCCACCGTGTCCGACCATTCCCAGCGCTGCTCGCCGAGAAAGTACCGAAATCGGCCGACCCGCTGCGGCTCGCCGTGGCCTACGACGAGGTCGAGGTCACTGTGGACCTCGTCGTCATCGCCTATCGGCGCCGTGAACTGAGCGTTGACATCCCCGACCACACATACCCGCTTTCTCGTACCCACACAGTATGAGCTGATTCCACCGGCCGGCGGGGCAAACCGCGGTCAGGAATCGCAGGAATGAATGCACGGACGATCCGGACCGGCGCTACTTCCTGAACGCCCGAGCTTCGTAACTATCCACAATCTAGCTACTCCGCGCAACTGCGTTGGTGTTTTGCCCACGGCGCCGTCGGGTACGCGCTGGGACACGGGCGGTGTTGTTCGAGCAAACGGACCGCCGCTCGGCACGACTCGACGGAAAGGAGTCTGAAGTGAAGCTCTCAACGACTGCGGCCAAGACGGCCGCCGGTGCAGCCGGAATCGCCGCACTGAGTGTTTTCGCCGCGACCACCGCCATGGCCGAGCCGGCGATCCAACCGTTCGGTACGCCCGAACAGCTCCACGACGGAGCGATGGCAACGTCGTACACGGTCAGCAACCTGGGACCGGCCAACGTGGTGATTCCCGGGTACCAGCCCCACGGCAAGCTGTATCAGGCCGACGTGACCGCGCGTGCGGACCAGGGGACGGTGACACCGTTGGTGAACGACTTCAACGCCCGGGCCGCCAGCAGCGCCACCTACCGGGTGGTGAACAACGTGCCGGTGCCCGGCGGCATCCCGCCGACGCCGATCGCCCAGGGCGATCAGGCCCACGGCAAGATCTACTTCGACGTCACCGGCCCGGCGCCGGACGGAGTGGTCTACAACGACGGCGTTCAGGATGTGCTGATCTGGACGAGCAAGGCTTGACCCCGAGCCGCGATGGGCCCGATCTCGGTCGGGCCCATTTCGGCGTGCGCCCCGGCCGTGCGCTGAAGCGGGTTCTGATCACCGGCGGGGCCGGGTTTCTCGGCAGCCGGCTGTGCCTGGCGCTGCTCGGCGAAGGCGCGCAGCGGATCTGGTGCGTCGATGACCGGTCCACCGCGTCGGAAGCCAATCTTTCTGTAGTGCAGGGTCTTTCGGGTATCGAGTTTGTCGAGGCCGATATCTCGGACGGATTCGCCGACCCCGGGCGGTTCGGGGCGCTGGACGTGGTGTTTCATCTGGCCTCGGCGGCATCCCCGCCGGACTACTTGCGCATGCCGATAGCGACCCTGCGGGCCGGCGCGCAGGGCACCGCGGCCGCCCTCGTCGTCGCCGAGGCGTCCCGTGCCCGCTTCGTGCTGGCCTCCACCAGCGAGGTCTATGGCGATCCGCTGGTTCATCCGCAGCCCGAAACCTACTGGGGCAACGTGAATCCCATCGGATTGCGCAGTGTCTACGACGAAGCTAAGCGGTTCGCTGAAGCGCTGACTTTCGCCTACCGCCGGGCCCGGTCCGCCGATGTCGGGGTGGCCCGGATCTTCAACAGCTACGGCCCGGGAATGCGCCTGGATGACGGCCGGATGGTGCCGACGTTCTGCGGTCAGGCGTTGCGCGGCGAGCCGATCACGGTCGCCGGCAGCGGCCGGCAGACCCGGTCACTGTGCTACGTCGACGACACGGTTGCCGGGCTGATCGCGCTGGCCGCCTGCGACGTCACCGGCCCGGTCAACATCGGCAGTCCGCATGAGCTGACCGTGCTGGAAGTCGCCGAATTGATTCGCGAGCGCTCCGGCAGTGCCTCACCGATCCGGCATATCGCCGCGGCGGAAGACGACCCGCAGCGCCGCTGCCCCGACATCCGGCGTGCGCGCGAATCGCTGGGCTGGGCGCCCAAGGTCGGTGCTGCCGAAGGCCTGGATGCCACCATCGCCTGGTTCCGTCCCCAGATCGACGTCACCGCAACGGTTTAGCCGACCCTGTTCAACCGCCGTTTAGCAACGGTGCTGGTGGGTATCTCCTGTGCTAGCAAAGCGGTTCTCGCGGTCGGGGGGTGGTTCTGGTGCGGGTGCTTGGCGTCAACGCGGTCTTTCACGACCCGGCCGCCGCCCTGGTCGTCGACGGCCGGATCGTCGCGGCGGCCGAAGAGGAGCGGTTCACCCGGCGCAAGCACGGCAAGCAGGCGGTGGCGTTCTCTACCTGGGAACTGCCGGTGCGCGCCGCCCGGTGGTGTCTGGAGCAGGGCGGGATCGGGGCGGAAGACCTCGACGCGGTCGGCTACTCCTATGACCCCGCGCTGGCTGAGGCCGGTTCAGCCGAAGGCGAGGTGCTCGAAGGCCAGGACCGCGACTGGGAGCACCTGCGCACCATGTACGCCCGCCGGGCCCCGCTGTTTCTGGCCGCGGCACTGCCCGGCCTGGACCCCGGCGTGGTGCGGCACGTGCGGCACCACGTGGCGCACGCGGCATCGGCGGCGCTGGCGTCCCCGTTTCGCGACAGCGCCGTGCTGGTGGTCGACGGCCGCGGTGAGGCCACCTCGATGCTGGCCGGCGAGTACCGCGACCAGAAGCTGGATATCCTTGCCTCCCAAGCGTTACCGCATTCACTAGGCCTGCTCTACGAAGACCTCACCGAGCACCTCGGGTTCACCCGGTCCAGCGACGAGTACAAGGTGATGGCGATGGCCTCCTACGGCCGGCCCGTCTACGCCGAGGAGTTGCGCAAGCGGGTGTACTCCTGCCCGGACGGCACCTTTCGCACCCAGGGCGTCGACTTCGCCGAGCTCACCCGGCCCCGCCGCCGCGATGAGGACGGCCTGGACCCGGCGCACGCCGACCTGGCCTGCAGCGTGCAGCGGGTGGTCGAGCAGGTGCTGGCCGACACGGTGGCCTGGCTGGCGGCGCACACCAAGGCCGACAGTCTGTGCCTGGCCGGGGGAGTGGCGCTGAACTGCGTGGCCAACACCGCGTTGTTCAACCGGGGCGACTTCCGCGCGATCTGGGTGCAGCCGGCCGCCGGTGATTCCGGCACCGCGCTGGGGGCGGCACTGGCCGTGGCGGCTGAGCTGGGCGGTTCAGCGATCTCGCCGATGCCGTCGGCGTCGCTGGGCCGCTCGTTCACCGATGACGCGATCGCCGCCGCGCTGACCGACGCCGACATCCGGTATGAACGCCCCGACGATATCGCCGTCGCGGTCGGCGAAGTCCTGGCCGGTGACGGGATCGTCGGATGGTTCCAGGGCCGCTCCGAATTCGGTCCGCGGGCACTGGGCAACCGGTCGCTGCTGGCCGACCCCCGCCGCGCCGGCAACCTGGAGCGGCTCAACCGGGTCAAGGGCCGCGAACAGTTCCGCCCGGTCGCACCGATGGTGCTCGCCGAGTGGGCCGCCGAGATCTTCACCGGCGGCCCACTGCCCAGCCCGTACATGCTGTTCGTGCACGATGTCGTCGAGGCGTGGCGCGACCGCATTCCCGCGGTCACCCACGTCGACGGCACCGCGCGCATCCAGACCGTCGACACCGACCAGCCGCTGCTGCACGCGATGATCAGCGCGTTCGCCCAGCGCACCGGTGTGCCGGTGGTGGTCAACACCAGCTTCAACACCGCCGGGCGGCCGATGGTGGACAGCCCGCGCGACGCGCTGGAATGCTTCGGCAGCGCCCCGATCGACGCATTGGCGTTGGGGCCCTTCCTGATTCGGCGGCATGCGCAATGACACCGAGCTATGCGGTGGTGATCCCCACCATCGGGCGCCCGTCACTGAATCGGCTGCTGGTTGCGTTGTGCGGAGGCGATCGCCTGCCGGCCGGTGAGGTGATCATCGTCGACGACCGGCCGGGACCGCCGCGGCCGCTGTGGCCCGAGGCAGGTTTTCTGCCGGTCACCGTGCTGCACTCCGGCGGGCGCGGGCCGGCCGCCGCCCGCAACGTCGGCTGGCGCGCGGCCCGGACGGACTGGATCTGCTTCCTCGACGACGACGTGGAGACCGGCGAGAACTGGTGCACCCGCCTGGAAGCCGACCTGCGGGCCGCCGGCCCCGAGGTGGTCGGATCCCAGGCCAGGATCGTGGTGCCGGCGCCGGCGGATCGCCGCCCGTCCGACGACGAACGGCGCACCCTGCGCCTGGACGGCGCCCGATGGATCACCGCCGACATGGCCTACCGGCGCGACGCGCTGGTGGCCTGCGGCGGCTTCGATGAGCGTTTCCCGCGGGCCTACCGCGAGGACGCCGACATCGCCTTGCGGCTCACCCGGGCCGGGGGCCGAATCACCGTCGGCAGCCGTGAATCGGTGCATCCGATTCCCGCGCGCAGCAGCCTATGGGGCAGCGTCGCGGCGCAGCGCGGCAATCGTGATGACGCGCTGATGCGCCGCAAGCACGGCCGCGGGTGGCGCAGCGCGATCGGCGAGGGACGCGGACGACTGCCGCTGCACGTGATCAGCTGCGGTGCCGGGCTGCTCGCGGTGCTGGGCATGCTCACCGGCCGGCGCTCGATGCTGCGGGCCGGGGCATGGGGCTGGCTGGGGCTCACGGCAGAATTCGCGCTGCGCCGGATCGCCGCCGGGCCCCGAGGTGGCCGCGAGATCGCGGCGATGGTGGTGAGCAGTGCGCTGATTCCGCCCGTCGCGGTGACCTACCGGATCCGCGGCGCTCTGCGGTTCCGCAATGCGCTGGCCGAACCGCCGCTGGCGGTGCTGCTGGACCGCGACGACACCCTGATTCAGGACGGCCCGTACCTGGCCGATCCGGACGGGGTGGTTCCGCTGCCGCACGCCCGTCGCGCGTTGGCGCGGCTGCGCCGGCATGGTCTGCGGCTGGCGGTGGTGAGCAATCAATCGGGGGTGGCCAAAGGCTTGATCAGCCCCGAGCAGTTGGCCGCGGTCAACTCCCGGGTGGACGAACTGCTCGGGCCGTTCGACAGCTGGCAGGTCTGCCAGCACGACGACGGCGACGGCTGCGGCTGCCGCAAACCGGCTCCCGGCCTGGTCGCGGCGGCCGCCGACGCGTTGGACGTGCAGCCCAGTCGCTGCGTGATGATCGGCGACACCGGCGGCGATGTGGCCGCCGCGCTGGCTGCGCAGGCCGACGCCATCCTGGTGCCGACCGGGCGCACCCGGACCGCCGAGATCGCCGACGCGCGTGCCACTGCCGCGGTGGCTCGCTCCCTGAATGCGGCGGTGTCGCTGGTGCTCAAGGGGATTCGATGAGCACCGCGGTGGTCGCGCGGCTCGACAGTCTCGGCGACGTGCTGATCAGCGGCCCGGCGGTGCGTGCCGTCGCCGCGGCCCACGACCGGGTGGTGTTTCTTGCCGGCCCGCGCGGCGCCGTCGCCGCCGAGCTGCTGCCCGGGGTGGACCGGGTGGTGCGGTGGCGTGCCGGCTGGGTGGACTTCGACGCCGGTCCGGTGACCGCGGCGGCGGTGACCGAACTGATCGGCTTGCTGGCGGCCGAACGGCCTGACGCACTGCTGATTCTCACCTCGTTTCACCAGTCGCCGCTGCCGCTGGCGCTGATCGGCCGGATGGCGGGCGTGCGCTGGATCGGCGCGATCTGCGCCGACTACCCCGGCACCCTGCTGGACCTTCGCCACCCCGACCCCGGTGACATCCCCGAACCGCTGCGGGCCCTGTCGCTGGCCCGGGCCGCCGGCTGGCGGTTGCCGCCCGGCGACGACGGGCGGCTGCGGGTCAAGGGATTACCGCCGCTGCCCGGGCCGCTGCGCGCGGCGCTCGGCGGCGGCTACGTGGCGTTCCATCCCGGAGCCGCGGTGCCGGCGCGCCAGCCCCCGGCGGGCAAATCCGCCGAGCTGGTGCGCGCGCTGGCGCGGACCGGTCATCACGTCGTCGTCACCGGCTCCGCCGCCGAGCGGGAGCTCACCGCGACCGTCGCCGGTGAGATGGCAACCGACCTGGGCGGGCGCACCACGCTGGCCGAACTCGGTGCGGTGTTCGCCGGTGCCCGGGCGGTGGTGGCGCCCAACACCGGACCGGCGCACCTCGCCGCGGCGGTCGGGGCGCCGATCGTCTCGCTGTTCGCGCCGGTGGTGCCCGCCGAGCGCTGGAGTCCCTACGGCGTCCCGGTAGTGCTGTGCGGCGATCAGAGTGCGCCGTGCCGCGGCAGCCGGGCCCGAAACTGTCCCGTCGCGGGCCATCCCTGTCTGGACGGCATCGCCGCCGGTGACGTGGTGGCGGCCGTGGCCGAAATCGGAAGTCCCCGAAACGGAAGAGGTGCGGCATGATCGCACGGCATATGACCGAGCTGGAGCGAGCGATCGCCCGGGTACGCCCGGCGGCCACCCAGCTGTCGGATTGGGGGGCGCGGCTGGCCGAGGTGCTGACCGGCGGCGGCCGGCTGCTGGCCTGCGGCAATGGCGGCAGTGCAGCCGAGGCCCAGCATCTGACCGCGGAACTGGTGGGCCGCTTCCATCATGAACGAGAACCCCTGTCGGCCATCGCATTACACGCCGACACTTCGGCGTCCACCGCGATCGTCAACGACTACGGCGCCGAGGAGATGTTCGCTCGGGGGGTGCGTGCCCACGGGCGCCGCGGGGACGTGCTGATCTCGCTGTCCACCAGTGGCACCAGCCGCAACGTGTTGGCCGCGGTGAAGGCGGCGCAGGAGATCGGCGTGACCACCTGGTCGTTGACCGGGCCGGCGCCCAACCCGCTGCTGACGATGAGCGACGACGGCATCGGCGTGGAAGCCGATTCGACGGCCACCGTCCAAGAGATCCACCTGCTGCTGGTGCACAGCCTGTGCATGGCCGTGGACGCCGTGCTGCTCGACAGCGAACGGGTGCTGTGATGAAACCGCTTGTGGTGATAGGTGATTCGATGCTCGACGTCGATGTGGACGGCTCGGCCAGCCGCCTGTCCCCGGAGGCGCCGGTCCCGGTGGTCGACCCCGAGCGGATCTGGCAGCGGCCCGGCGGAGCCGGCCTGGCGGCGGTGCTGGCCGCCCGGGAGTATCCCGACGTCGTGCTGGTCACCGCCACCGCCGACGACGCCACCGGCCGTAGCCTGGCCAAGATCTTCGCCGACGACCACCCGGGCATCCGGGTGGTGGGGCTGCCACTGTGCGGCGGCACGCTCAGCAAGATCCGGATCCGGGCCGGCGGGCAATCGGTGGTGCGCCTCGACCACGGCGACGGCTATGCGGCCGACGAGCGACTGCCCGCCGAGATCGGCGAGCTGTTCGGCGAGGCCGCCGCGATCTGCGTCGCCGACTACGGCCACGGCGTTGCCTCCCACGAGAAGCTGCGTGTCGCGCTGACCGCCGCGGCGGCACACACGCCCGTGGTCTGGGACCCGCACCCGCGCGGAGCGGTGCCGATCCCGCGGTGTGCCCTGGTGACCCCGAACGACGCCGAAGCGAAGATTTTCGCACCCTCGGCCGGCGGCGGGCAGCGGGCCGACGCGCTGCGGCGAGCCTGGAGCGCGGGCGCCGTCAGCGTCACGCTGGGCGCCGGCGGGGCGCTGTTCGCCGACGCGCGGCACGCCGCCCACCACATCCACTCGCCCGGCACCGCCGCCGGCCGCAGCGATACCTGCGGTGCCGGAGACCGTTTCGCGGTAGCCGCCGCGCTGGCGCTGGCCGACGGCGCCGACGCGCTGACGGCCGCCACCGCCGCGGTGGCCGATGCTTCTCGCTTCGTGGCGACCGGCGGTGCGGCCGGAGTGTCCAGTGCCATGCCGATGCCGGGCGGGATCGAGCTGACCACCCCGGGCGGCGCGGTCACCGGGATGGCGGCGGTGACGGCGCTGGCCCATCGGGTCCGGCGGGCCGGCGGCACGCTGGTGGCAACCGGCGGGTGCTTCGACCTGCTCCACACCGGACATATCCGGTTGCTGCGCCGGGCACGCGACCTCGGCGATGCGCTGGTGGTGCTGATCAACTCCGACGATTCGGTGCGGGCGCTCAAAGGCGCCGGACGCCCGGTGGTGGCCGCCGAGGACCGCGCCCGGGTGCTGGCCGCGCTGGCCTGCGTGGACGGCGTGGCGATTTTCCATGAGACCTCGCCGACCACCGTGCTGGAGCGGCTGCGCCCCGACATCTGGGTCAAAGGTGGCGACTACGGCGGCGTGGAGCTGCCCGAGGCGGACACGGTGCGCCGCCACGGCGGCCAGGTGATGGTGCTTCCCACCATCCCGGGCTACTCGTCGTCGAAGCTGATCGCCGCCGCCCGCTGACCAAAAAGGAGAGGTGTGTGAGAGGGAAATGACAGCAGAGCTGGGCAACATCTTGATCGCCGGCGGTGCGTCCGGGCTGGGCGCGGCCACCGTCCGCGCGGTGCGGCGAGCCGGTGGGACACCGCTGGTGATCGACATCAACCCACCGGCCGAGAACCTGGGTGGTGGGGCCTACCGGTGCGCCGATCTCGCCGACACCGCGGCGGTCGAGGACGCCGTCGCCGATCTGGCCGGCACCGCCGACCAACCGTTGCGCGGGGTGTTCACGCCGGCGGGCATCGACAGCTGCGGGCGGCTGGATCGCGTCCCGGCCAAAGACTGGGAACGGGTGCTGCACGTCAACCTGTTGGGCACCGCCGCGGTGATCCGCGCCGCACTGCCATATCTCGACGCCGGGGGCGACGCCCGGATCGTCACCTGCGCATCGACGCTGGGCATCAAAGCGGTCAGCGACGCCACTGCCTACTGCGCATCCAAGTTCGGGGTGGTCGGCTTCACCCGGGCACTGGCCGCCGAACTCGCCGGTGAAGTCGGCGTAACCCTGCTCATCCCGGGCGGGATGACCACGCCGTTCTTCGACGGGCGCCCCGAGCAGTACAAGCCGCCGCCGGACGCCAAACTCAACGACCCCGACCAGGTGGCCGAGGCGGTGCTGTTCGCGCTGCGCCAGCCGGCCGGTAGCGAGATCCGGGAAATGGTGGTGTGCTCCAGCGAGGAAGCGTCGTGGCCGTAGCCAGCAGCGCCACCGTGCTGGTGCTGCGGGCGCTGGGAGTGGGCGACCTGCTCACCGGCGTGCCGGCGCTGCGCGGGCTGCGCCGGGCATACCCGTCGGCGCGGATCGTGCTGGCCACGCGCGAGCCGCTGGCACCGCTGGCGCTGTTGTGCGGCGCGGTGGACGAGGTGGTGCCGACCGCCGGCCTCGGTACGTTGCGGTGGTCCGGCCCGGCGCCGGAGGTGGCGGTCAACCTGCACGGGCGGGGCCCACAGAGCATCGCCGACCTGCTGCCCACCGGCGCGAAAACCGTGATCAGTCACGGAAACTGCGATCACCCGGCGGTGAGCGGGCCGCCCTGGCGCGACGACCTGCACGACGTGGACCGCTGGTGCATGCTGCTCGAATCCGCGGGAATCTCCTGCCGGACTGACGAACTCGGCATCGGCAGGCCACCGGGATATCCGCGCCGAGACGGTGTCGTGGTGATTCATCCCGGTGCCGCGGCGCCGGCGCGGCGCTGGCCTCCGGAGCGGTTCGCCGCCGTCGCCGCGGCGCTGAGCCGTGCCGGGCACCGGGTGGTGGTGACCGGCTCGGCCGCTGAACGTTCGCTGGCCGAGATCGTCGCCGCCTACGCCGGCTTGAGATCATCGTCGGTGCTCGCCGGTGAACTGGACCTGCTGGGCATGGTGGCGTTGATCAGCGACGCCCGGCTGCTGGTGTGCGGGGATACCGGCATCGGGCACGTCGCCACCGCCACCGGAACCGCCTCGGTGCTGCTGTTCGGCCCGACCCCACCGGCGCACTGGGGCCCGCGCGGCCCGGGCCCGCACGTCGCCATCTGGGCCGGTGACCGCGGCGACCCGCACGCCGATCGGCCGGATGCGGGACTGCTGCTGATCACCGCGGCGCGCGTCATCGCGGCGGCCCGAGACGTCCTCGCGGAATGCGCATGACGTCACGCGTCGGTGTCATCGGTGCCGGATATGTCGGCTTGACCAGCGCGGTGTGTCTGGCCGCCGACGGGGTGGACACGGTGTGCATCGACACCGACCGGCGCCGTGTCGCCCAGCTGCGCGCCGGATACGCCGAGATCGACGAACCGGGCATCGCCGAGTTGCTGCGCGCCGGGCTGGCGCACGAAACCTTGCGGGTCACCGGCGATTACCGCCTACTGGCCGACCGCGACGTCGTCTTCGTCTGCGTACCGACGCCCACCGGCGACAACGGCAACGCCGACCTGCGCGCCGTCGAACGCGCGGTGGCGCGCCTTGCCGACACGATGGCGCCGGGGTCGACGGTGGCGGTCAAATCCACTGTCCCGCCTGGCACCTGCCGCCGCCTCGGTGCGGCACTGGCGCCGGGGGCTATCCACGTCGTGGCCAACCCGGAGTTTCTCCGGGAGGGTTTCGCCGTCAAGGATTTTCAGCATCCTGACCGGGTGGTGATCGGAGCCGACGACGGCGCGGCGGCCGACGTGGTGGCGCAGCTGTACCCCGGGCAGTCGGTGTTGCGGATGAGCCAGGAGAGCGCGGAGCTGGCCAAGTACGCCAGCAACGCCTTCCTGGCGGTCAAACTGTCCTTCGTCAACTCGCTGGCCCAGCTTTCCAGCCGGGTCGGCGCCGATATCGCCGACATCGCCCGGTGCATGGGCGCCGACCCGCGGATCGGCCCACACTTCCTGCGGCCGGGCCCGGGCTGGGGCGGCTCGTGCCTGCCGAAGGACAGCGCGGCACTGGTGTGCACCGGCCGGGCGCACGGGGTGGAATTGCGGGAGATCGAATCCGCGCGGGCGACCAACGCCGCCCAGGTGCACCGGATCGCCGCCATGCTGCGGCAGCGGGCCGGCCGACCGCTGACCGAGCTGAAGGTCGCGGTGCTGGGTCTGACGTTCAAGGCCGGTACCAGCGACATCCGGGACTCCCCGGCGATCGCGGTCTGCGCCGGCCTGCAACGGGTCGGCGCCCAGGTGACCGCCTATGACCCGCGGCTGGAGATGATCGACACCGCACAGCTGCCGATCGCGGTCGCCGACGATCCCTACGTCGCCGCCAAGGATGCCGACGCGATCGTGGTGCTCACCGAATGGCCCGACTTCGCCGAGCTGGATTGGGAGGCGGTCGCCCGATGCGCCGCTGCCGGTGCCGTGGTCGTCGACACCCGCAACATCGTCGACCGCCATGCCGTGGGCGGGGCCCGGCTAGCCTGCCTGGGCAACGGAACGCCGGGCGGCTACTGACCCCGGTTGACGCCCAAAGCTCGGGGGTAAACACCCTCACGCGCCCGCGCCTGGCGGGCAAACATCCGGGGAGGAACATCATGGCCACGCGAAATCACATTTTGGTAGGGACGGCGCTCGCCGCGGCGGCGGTGGCCACGTACATCGTGGTGGCGACGACTCCGACCGCCCCCGCTGATCCGGCCACCCCGTCTCCGGCGGCCGCTTCGTCGACCACCATGACGCCGACGTCCTCCGGGCCGCAGACGACCCGCAAGCCGGCCGACGCCACACCCACTCCGGCCCACCCTGCGACAACCACGCCCTGATTCCCGCGGAAACCGCCAACCACGATTAGCCGCCGCCATGGCGGGTATGCCTGCCTCATGACAACCCTGGGGTATGCGTTGTCCTGCGAGGAGTTTCACCCCAACGACCTGGTCCGCCAGGCGGTCCGGGCTCAGCAGGCCGGTTTCGAGGCGCTGTGGATCTCCGATCATTTCCATCCCTGGACCGACGCCCAAGGCCAGAGCGCGTTCGTGTGGTCGGTAATCGGAGCGCTGTCGCAATCCTGCAGGCTGCCGATCACCACCGCGGTCACCTGCCCGATCGTGCGCACCCACCCGGCGGTGATCGCGCAGGCGGCGGCGACCAGCGCCGCGCTGCACGAGGGCCGCTTCGTCTTGGGCGTGGGCACCGGAGAGGCGCTGAACGAGCACATCACCGGCCGGCGCTGGCCACCGGCCGCGGTCCGGCGCGGCATGCTTGATGAGGCCGTGGCGGTGATCCGTGAGCTGTTCACCGGCGAACAGGTCAATCACCATGGGCGCTACTACACGGTGGAGAACGCCCGGCTCTACACGCTGCCGCCGGCGCCCACTCCGATCTACGTGTCTGGTTACGGACCGCACTCGGCGCGGCTGGCGGGCCGGATCGGCGACGGTTACCAGTGCAGCATGCCCGATGCCGCGCTGGTCTCGGAGTTCCACCATGCCGGCGGGATGGGCAAGCCCAGCCAGGCCGGGTTCAAGGTGTGCTACGCGGCGTCGAAAGAGGAGGGGGTGCGGACCGCGCACGAGTTGTGGCCCAGTGAGCAGCTACCCGGTGAACTGGGCCAGAACCTGCCCACCCCCACGCATTTCGAGCAGGCCTCGAGCCTGGTCACCACCGATGCGGTGGCACAGGCAGTGCCGGCCGGCCCGGACGCCAAACCGTATCTGGACCGGATAAAGGAATTCGCCGACGCCGGCTTCGACGAACTCTACGTTCAGCAGATCGGTCCGGACCAGGAGCAGTTCTTCACCTTCTGGGAGTCCGAGATCGCGCCGGAGCTGGCGGCGTGAGCGCAACCACGAAAGTGCCAGGCGCGCAGCGTTATCTACCCGACAAGCGGACGCTGGGCGCACTGCGGGATGCCGCCGCAGGGTGTCACGGCTGCGAGCTGTACCGCGACGCCACCCAGACCGTGTTCGGCGAAGGCCGCCGTGGCGCACCGCTGATGCTGGTCGGTGAACAGCCCGGCGATCAGGAGGACCGTCAGGGCCACCCCTTCGTCGGCCCGGCCGGCCGGCTGTTGGATCGTGCGATACACGACGCGGGAATCGACCCGGAGCTGATCTATGCGACCAACGCGGTCAAACATTTCAAGTTCACCCGCCGGGAGGGCAAACGCCGGATCCACCAGAAACCCGGCCGTACCGAGGTGGTGGCGTGCCGGCCCTGGCTGATCGCCGAGATCGAAGCGGTCCGGCCGCAACTGGTGGTCTGCCTGGGTGCCACCGCCGCGCAGTCGTTGCTGGGTACCGCATTCCGGATCTCCACCGGGCGCGGCAAGCTGCTGCGGCTGCCGGACGCGGCGGGAGGGCGCAGCCGGGCCCGGGTGCTGGCCACCGTGCATCCCTCGGCGGTGCTGCGGGACCGCACCGACCGGCAGGAGGCCTACCGCGCCTTCGTCGACGACCTGCTGGTGGCCGGCGCTGCTGTGACAGGAGAGAACAGGGCCGTGGTGTGACGGGCGGTGCCCGACAAGCGGCGTTTGGCAACGAGGGTGACGGGTAACCGTCAGCCCAGAGAAGGGAGCGCACAATGCCGAAAACCGCGGACTTCATCATCGACCGGTTACGCCAATGGGGGGTGCGCCGGATCTTCGGATATCCCGGCGACGGCATCCTCTCCATGCTCGGCGCACTTGACCGGGCCAACGGCGACCCGGAGCTGATCCAGCCCCGGCACGAGGAGATGGGCGCGTTCATGGCGACCGGGCACGCCAAGTTCACCGGCGAGCTCGGGTGTTGTCTGGCCACCTCCGGCGGCGGTGCGATCCACCTGCTCAACGGGCTCTACGACGCGAAACTCGACCACCAGCCGGTGGTCGCCATCGTCGGTCAACAGAAGCGGATGTCGCTGGGTGCGGCATTCCAGCAGGAGATCGACCCGATGTCGCTGTACAAGGACGTCTCATCCGACTTCATCCAAACCTGCATGGCGCCCGTACAAGCCAGGCACCTGGTGGACCGGGCGTGCAAGGTGGCACTGACAAATCGGACGGTGGCCACCATCATCCTGCCGGAGGACGTCGCCGAGGAAGACGCGGTGCCCTCGCCACCGCGGATGCACGGCGCGGTGTACAGCAGCGTCGGCTGGAGCCGGTCGCGGATGTTGCCGGCGAAGCCCGAACTGCAGAAGGCGGCCGACATTCTCAACGACGCCAAGAAGGTGGCGATCCTCATCGGCGCCGGCGCCGCCGACGCGTCAGACGAGGTGGTGCAGGTCGCCGAATTGCTGGGCGCCGGGGTGGCCAAGACCTCCTTGGGGCGGGCCTCGCTGCCCGATGATCTGCCCTATGTCACCGGCCCGATCGGGCTGCTCGGCTCCACGGCCAGCGAAGCGATGATGTCGGGGGCCGACACCTTGTTCATGATCGGCTCCAGCTTCCCCTATGCCGAGTGGTTGCCCAAGGAAGGGCAGTGCCGCGGAGTGGAGATCAACCACGACGGCCGGATGATAGGCGTGCGGTACCCGATGGACGCCAATCTGATCGGTGACTCCAAAGACACCTTGCAAGAGCTGATCCCGCTACTCAAGCGCAAAGACGACCGGTCCTGGCGCAAGAAGATCGAAGGCGAGGTGCAGGAGTGGTGGCGGGTGCTCGACAAGCGGGCTCACGACAAGGCGAACCCGCTCAACCCCGAACTGGTGGTGCACGAGCTGTCCAAGCGGCTGCCCGACAACTCCGTCATCACCACCGATGCCGGCTCGGTGGCCAACTGGTGGGCGCGGCATCTGCGGCTGCGGCCGGGGATGGCCGCCTCACTGGCCGGCAACCTCGCCACGATGGGGCCCGGCACGCCGTATGCGATCGCCGCCAAGCTGGCACATCCGGGTCGCCCGGTGATCGCTCTGGTGGGCGACGGGGTGTTCCAGATGAACGGCATGGCCGAGATGATCACCGTCAAGCGCTACAAGGAGCGGTTGTCCAAGGGCCCGTTGATCTTCTGCGTGTTCAACAACCAGGATCTCAACCAGGTCACCTTCGAGCAGCGCGCGATGGGCGGGGAGAAGAAATTCGAGGGCTCCCAATACATTCCGGATGTGCCGTACGCCGAGTTCGCCAAGCTGCTGGGCCTGACCGGTATCCGCTGCGATGACCCGAAGGACATCGGGAATGCCTGGGATCAGGCGCTGTCGGCCACCACCCCGGTGGTGCTGGAAGTGGTCGTCGACCCCGATGTCGCACCGGTGCCGCCGCAGATCCGGATGGACATCGCGAAGAACACCGCCAAGGCGATGATCAAGGATCCCGACCGGGTCAGCATCGCCACCAAGGGCGCCAAGCAGAAGATGCACGAGTTCACCGAGTCGGCCAAGCAGACGGTGCGGGACCTGCGCGACAAGGACGATTGATGGGCCTGCTCGGCCACCGGCACACCGAGCAGATTCCCGCCCGGCCGGACACCCGGTTCGTCGCCGGGATGGCGGCGGTCGACCGGGTCAACGTGATCGGCCTGGAAAAACAGTTGCGCCGTCACGTCGAAGGTGAGGTGCGCTTCGACGCCGGCACCAAGGCGATGTATGCCAATGACGCGTCGAACTACCGCCAGGTGCCGATCGGGGTGGTCGTGCCCAAGACCATCGAGGACGTGGTGCAGACCGTGCGGGCCTGCCACGGCTACCGAGCACCCCTGCTGTGCCGCGGTGGTGGGACCAGCCTGTCCGGGGAGACCGTCAACGTGGCGGTGGTCATCGACTTCTCCAAGTATCTGACCGAGATCGTCGACATCGACGCCGGCCGGCGGCTGTGCACCGTGCAGACCGGGGTGATCAACGAGCAACTCAACAAGACCACCGGCGAGTACGGGCTGGTGTTCGGACCGGATCCGTCGTCGCATTCGCGGTGCACGCTAGGTGGCAACATCGGCAACAACTCGTGCGGCGTGCACTCGATCCAGGCGCACCTGTACGGGCCCGGACCGCGCACCTCGGACAACACCCACGCCCTGGAGGTCATCACCTACGACGGCGCGCGGTTCTGGGTGGGCAACAACGAAGAGGGCAAGATCGACGCGATCATCGCCCAGGGCGGCCGCAAAGGCGAGATCTATGCGGCATTACGTGACCTGCGCGACAGGTACGCCGAGGACATCCGTCACGGCTACCCCGACGTCGACGAGCTACCGCGGCGGGTGTCGGGTTACAACCTCGACGAATTGTTGCCGGAGAAGGGTTTCAACGTCGCGCGCGCCCTGGTGGGCACCGAGAGCACCTGCGCGGTGGTGCTGAGCGCCACCGTGATGCTCACCCCGGCGATGCTGCACCGCAGCGTCGTGGTGGTGGCGTTCGACTCGATCGGCGACGCCGGCGACCTGGCGCCGGAGATCCTGGAGTTCAAACCGATCGGATGCGAGGCGGTGGACAAGCTGCTGGTGCACGACCAGGAGCTGACCGGGGTCAACCCCGAGGGCAGAGCGGCGCTGCCGCAGCCGGATTCGGCCGGGGCGTGGCTGATGGTGCAGTTCGGCTCCGATGACCCCCAGGACGCCTCGGCACAGGCGCAGCGATTCGCCGAGTGGTTGCAGAAGGCGAAGGGCTTCGACTCCGAGCGGATCGTGATGGCCCGCAGCAAGCAGGACGGCGGAAACAGCGCCGAGCTGTGGGCTATCCGAGAGGCGGGTCTGGGGTCGACGGCGTTCCCGGTGGACAGCGGCAATCACTGGCCCGGCTGGGAGGATTCGGCGGTGCCGCCGGCGCGGGTCGGGGACTACGTGCGAGACCTGCAGCGGCTCTACGCCGATCACGGGCTGCGCGGCGCCATGTACGGGCACCTGGGGGAGGGCTGCATCCACTCCCGGGTGAATTTCGATCTGCGCCACAAAGACGGGCTGGCCACCTACCGGCATTTCATGGAAGCCGCCGGCGATCTGGTGGCCTCCTACGGCGGATCCATGTCGGGTGAGCACGGGGACGGCCAGCAGCGCGCCGAGCTGCTCGGCAAGCAGTACGGCCCGCGACTGATCGAGGCGATGCGGGAATTCAAGTCGATCTGGGATCCGATGTGGAAGATGAACCCCGGCAAGGTCATCGACGCCTACCGGTTCGACGAGAACCTCAAGCTCGGCACCGACTACAACCCGCCGCGACCGGCGGTGAAGTTCGCCTATCCCGAGGATCACGGCGACTTCTCGCATGCCGCCTTGCGCTGCGTGGGGGTGGGTAAGTGCCGGGTGCCGGAGGCCAGTGGCACCATGTGTCCGAGCTATCAGGTCACCCGGGAGGAAAAGCACTCCACCCGGGGCCGCGCGCGGCTGCTGTTCGAGATGCTGCGCGGCGAGGTGATTCAAGACGGTTGGCAGTCCAGAGAAGTCGCCGACGCACTGGACCTATGCCTGGCCTGCAAGGGCTGCACCAACGACTGCCCGGTCAACGTCGACATCCCGACCTACAAGTCGGAGTTCCTCTACCACCACTACCGGTCGTGGCGCCGGTGGCGGCCCCGCTACGCCTACGCCTTCGGCTTCATCGATCAGGCCGTCCGGCTGGCCGCCAGGGTGCCGGAGCTGGCCAACTTCGCCACCCATACGCCGGTGCTCTCGCGCATCGCCAAATTCGCCGGTGGCATCGACCGGCAGCGGCCGCTGCCGTCGTTCGCGCCGATGAGCTTGCAGCAGTGGTTCTTCCGGCGTCCGGTCGTCAACTCCGGCGGACCACGGGTCATCCTGTTCCCCGACACCTTCAACAACCACCTGCACACCGATGTCGGTGTGGCCTGCGTGGAGGCCATCGAAGCGGCCGGCTGGCAGGTGATCATGCCGCGCGGTCACCTCTGCTGCGGACGCCCGCTGTATGACTACGGCTTCCTGGACATCGCGAAACGCTATCTGCTGGACGTGCTTTCCCAACTGCGCGACGAGATCCGGGATGACACACCGGTGGTCGGGATGGAGCCGAGCTGCCTGGCGGTGTTCAAAGACGAGCTGCCCAAGCTGCTTCCCTACGATGACGACGCCGAGCGGCTGGTGCGCAACAGTTATCACTTCGCGGAATTCTTCGCCAAGTTCGATATCGAGGTGCCGCAGACCTCCGGGATGCGGGCCCTGCTGTGGGGGCACTGCCATCAGCGGGCCACCGGCGGCGTCGACGCCGACCAGCAGGTGCTGCAGAAAATGGGTGTCGACGTCGAGCCGGTATCCGGGGGTTGCTGCGGGTTGGCCGGATCGTTCGGCTTCGAAGAGGGCAAGTACCAGATATCGATGGATTGCGGTGAGCAGGCGCTGTTTCCGGCCATCCGCAAGAATCCCGGCGCCACGGTGGTGGCCAACGGGTTCTCCTGCCAGACCCAGCTTTCCGACGCCCGCGCCGCCTCAGCGCTGCACCTGGGGCAGCTGATGGCCATGGCGCGGGAGTCAGCCGAGGTCGGCTCTGTCCGCCCGCCCGGGCGCCCGGCGCCCGGCACCTCGACGCGGGTCATCCGGACCGCCGGGCCGGTGGCCGCGGTCGCGGCTGGGATGGCGGCCGCTGCCGTCGGATTCAGGCGACGCGGAACTCGTCGAGGTCGGCCTGTTTGACGGTCAGCCCGTGCCCGGGCGAGGTGCGGTCCGGGCGTAGCACCCCGCCGGGCTCGGGGGTGATCACACCGTCGAAGGCCAGCCTTTCGATCCGCACATGGTCGTGGAAGTACTCCAGATGGCGCAGATGCCACAGCGCCGTGCCGACCTGAGCGCTGATCTGCGGCGCGCAGTGCAGCGACAGGTCGATGCCGCGGGCGTCGCAGAGCGCGCCGACTTTGAGCACACCGGTGATCCCGAGTGCGCGGGTGACGTCGGCCTGCAGGCAGTCGACCGCGCCGGCGGCCAGCATCTGCTCGAAATACGGTAGGTGGTAACCGTATTCGCCGGCGGTGATGTCCATCCCCGGCGGCCCGTTGCGGCTCAGCTGGTGCAGGCCCTCGAGATCATCGGAGCTGACCGGTTCCTCGAACCACCGCACGTCGAAATCGGCGTAGCGATGAGCCCACCACAGGGCCTGTTTGCGGTGGTAGGCGCCGTTGGCGTCGACGAACAACTCGATCCCGTCGCCGATCGCCGCGCGGGCCGCCGACACCCGGTTGGCGTCGGTATCCGGGTCGCGACCGACCTTCATCTTGACCCGGGGAATGCCGGCGTCGGCCCAGCCGCACAACTGCTCGCACAAGGTGTCGTTGTCGTAGGAGGTGAATCCGCCGCTGCCGTAGATCGGGGTGGTGTCGTGGACGGCGCCCAGGGTGATGACCAGCGGCTCGTCCAGCAGTCGCGCCCGTAGGTCCCACAGCGCGATGTCGACCGCGGCGATCGCCGAGGCGACCACGCCCGGCTTGCCCAGGTTGCGCACCGCGTGCTGCATTCCGGCCCACCGGGCCGGCGGCTGCAACGCGTCCTCGCCGGTGATGACGTCGGCCAGCTTGGCTTCCACCACGGTGGCCACCGCCGTTCCGCCGTAGGTGTAGCCGGTTCCGACGATTCCCCCGGCGCGGACGCTGACCAGCACGAATGTGGTCGAGTCCCAGGTCAGCGTGCCGTCGGACTCTGCGGAGTCGGTGGGGATCGAGTAGGCCGAGACCTCGACGGATTCGATCGGGATCGCGGTGGCTGCGCGCAAAGTCATGGCCGGTGACTACCCGCGAGGCGGAAGGGGTATGCCCGACGAACGGCCCATGGCACGTCTCGCGCCCGAGCAACGGCGTTTGTCGGCGACGGTGGCCGGGTAAACCGGGTGCGTGAACCCCATCATCGCCACGTCCGCTACCAGGACCGATTTACTGACTCCGCTCGGCGTCTATGCCCCGCAGCAGGATTCACACCTGCTGATAGAGACGATGGAATCGTCGGGCCTGGCCCGCGCAAGCCGGGTGCTCGACCTGTGTACCGGCTCGGGGGTGGTGGCGATCGCGGCGGCCGATATGGGCGCCGGCAGCGTCACCGCGTTCGACATCTGTCCGCGCGCGGTGCGGTGCTCGCGGGACAATGCGCGCGCTGCCGGGGTGGATGTGGAGATCCGGCACGGCCCGTGGACCGGCGCGCTGGACTGCGACCCGTTCGACCTGATCGTGTCGAACCCGCCCTATGTGCCCAGTCCGCGCCACGGCGGCCCGATCCCGGCGGCCGGCGGCCCGGAGTGGTCGTGGAACGGCGGTGTCGACGGCCGGATCATCCTCGACCCGCTATGCCGCTCAGCCGGCACGCTGTTGCGCAGCGGTGGTTCCTTTCTGTTGGTCCAGTCAGCCCTGGCAGACACCGGCAGGTCGCTGAAAGTGCTGCGAGACGGCGGGTTGGACGCCGACATCGTGGCGTCCCGGTGGATTCCGTTCGGGCCGGTGCTCTCGGCGCGCGCCGGCTGGCTGGAACGAACCGGGCGGATGCCCCGCGGCTGCCGCGAAGAGCAGCTGGTGGTGATCCGGGCGGACAAACCATGACCGAACCGCGGCTGGTACGCCCGGTCCGCAACGGCCCGGTTCTGGTTCCCGGGCCGGTACGCATCGAGACACCCGAGGGCGTCGTCGAATCGGATCGGTTCATGGTCGCCATCTGCGCCTGCGGGCGCAGCCGCAATTACCCGCTCTGCGACACCAGCCACCGGCGCCGCGAACCGGCGCGCCGCCACGTGGACGACGACGTGGCCGAAACCGAGTAGGGGGGCGGTTCTGCGCTACTGGCCGGAGTCGTAGTCCTCGTCGGGGAGCGGAACGCTGGTCGCCTGCTCGATCAGGTCCGCAGGATTGGCCTCGATGTCGTTGACGTTTTCCAGGTCTGCTGGATCCAGACCGTGGTCCTCGTCGGAGGTGTCGATTCGCTGTTCGGCGAGATCGGCCTCCGGAACGCCCTCGGTCGGCGGCAGCCCTTCGGCGTTCGTCATCATGACCCCTTTCGTTTCTGTCGTTTCTGCGCCCGCGCGCCCTGGTCCGGTCGCACTGCGCGTTCGGCGGCGAGCAGGGCATAGTCCGACTTCAATTGGTCGTTATCGGACCTGAGCCTGCTGTTGTCCGACTCGAGGCGGGCGTTGCGGGCTTCGAGACCGAGGATCTCCCCGATACCGGCCACATTGACCCCCTCACCGACCAACTCCACGATCCGCTGCAGCCGCATCAGGTCGTGATCGCTGTAGCGGCGGGTCCCCCCCGCGGTGCGTGCCGGGGTGAGCAGGCCGCGGCTCTCGTAGAGCCGCAACGTCTGCGGACCGATACCGGACAGCTCGGCAGCCACCGAAATGCTGTATACCCCAAGCCCGGATCGGGCACTCATGTCGTCGGTCAACGCATGTCGCTTCCACTCGTCGCGAGATCCTCTTGCACGAACCTACCATCGGTGCTATATAAAAATCTATGTCGGCAGACATAGAAGATCTGCCGCAGTTCAAGGAGGTGGAGATGATGTTGATGCGTACCGATCCGTTCCGTGATCTCGACCGCTGGACCCAGCAAGTCCTGGGCACCGCGGCTCGGCCGGCGGTGATGCCGATGGACGCCTGGCGCGACGGAGATCAGTTCATCGTCGAGTTCGACCTGCCGGGAGTGCAGGCGGACACCTTGGACCTCGATGTCGAACGCAACGTGTTGACCGTGCACGCCGAACGGCCCGGCCTCGATCAGAGCCGCGAGATGGTGTCGGCGGAACGGCCGCGCGGCCTGTTCAGCCGCCAGCTGTTTCTGGGCGACAACCTCGATGCCGAGCAGATCCAGGCCAGCTACCAGGACGGCGTGCTTCGGCTGACCATTCCGGTTGCGGAGAAGGCGAAGCCGCGCCGGATCAAGGTCGCCAGTGGACACGGCGAGCGGGCCATCAACGGCTGATTGCGAGGGGCCGGGAGGCGGCCTGCATGGTGAAGGAGGTGAGCAGCATGACCACCAACACTTTGACCGCGGAGGTGCTGGGCGAGGCGGAGTGCATCGTGCGCGCCGAATGGCTGCGACTGCTGAGCGCCGCCATCCCGGAGCACTGCCACGCGGTGCGCACCGAAATGCCCGCCACCCGGTCCCGACCCCCGCAGCTCGCCATTCGTTGCGCCACGCTTGGGCGGCGTGGCGTCCCACTACCGGCCTGCCGGTCGCACCGGTGGGCCACCCGGCGGCGTAACAGCCGGGTGTGGCCCACGCAGCGGTCGCCTCCGGGACGCCGCCCGCCTTGTCCGCTCGCACCTGGGAGGTGATAGCCCTTACCCGACACCGGAGTCCGGCGTGGTCCCGCTGCCGGGAGAGCAGGGGGCAGCGGGACCACGCCGCCCTACAAGCCTTCCGTTGCTGATCGAGCGTGGTGGAACATGATGAGCGAGAGCTTTGATCCCTACGACGTGCTGGGAGTGATGTCTTCGGCCACTCCGGCTCAGATCAGCCACGCCTTCCGCACCAAGGTGCGCGCCCTGCACCCTGACACCGGATCTGCGCGTTCGCAGCTTTCCGATGACGTGGCGGCACAGTTGCAGCAGCTGCTGCGGGCACATGACGCGCTGCGTCGGGGCGGCCGTCGGAACGCCGACGCCGATCCGCCCCGGCCACAGCATCCCACGGCGAATCCGGCAAGGCCGGTGAAGATCCCGGTCACTTACCGTCGCCCATCGGCACCCGAATCTCGAGCAGGCCTGTGGGCCGGGCCGGTGCGTCGGCACCGCTGACTGGGCTACCCGCGTCGGCGGGTCACTTCTGCAGGGTGTACTGGTGGACGCTGGTGTAGCCGTCGCGAAACAGCTTGACGCAGCCGGTGAGGTATTTGTCGTAACGGTCATAGACCGCTTCGGACTGCGCTGCGATCGCCTTGTCTTTGTTGGCCGCCAGCGCCGCCGCCCAATCCTGAAGGGTACGCACGTAGTTGGGCCCGATCTCATGGATGCGCGCGACGGTGAATCCGGCTTCGGTCGCGCGGTCGGCGACCATGGACACCGTCGGCAGCTGACCTCCGGGGAAGATCTCGGTCATGATGAACTTGTTGAATCGGGCCAAGCTCATGGTCAGCGGAAGACCCAGCCGTTGCGCGTCGTCCTGGGTGATCGCGGTGATGGTGTGCAGCAGCATCGCCCCGTCGGACGGCAGAACGCGGTGGGCCATGTTGAAGAATTCGGGGTAACGCTTGTGCCCGAAGTGCTCGAAGGCGCCGATGGAGACGATGCGATCGACCGGCTCATCGAATTCTTCCCAGCCCTGCAGACGCACCTCCACGGTGCGCTGCGTGGGTATCTCGGCCAGCTTGGCGATGGCGTATTCGCGTTGCCGCTCACTGAGTGTCAGCCCGATGACGTTGACGTCGAATTCTTCCAGTGCGCGCCGCATCCCGCCGCCCCAGCCGCAGCCGACGTCCAGCAGCGTCATGCCCGGCTGCAGCCCCAGCTTTCCCAGGGCGAGGTCGAACTTGGCGTTCTGCGCCTCATCGCGGGTGGTCTCCGGATGCTGGTAATACCCGCAGGTATATCCCATCGTGGGGCCTAGGAACAGCTCGAAGAACTCATTCGAGATGTCGTAGATCGATTGCAGTTCGGCGTACTTGGGTTCTAGCTCAGACATCGATCTTTTACGCTACACCGACATTCGACAGTTCGGGAGGCTTCACACCGCGGTGTCGAGACGGACGTTGTGAAATCCGATCAGCTCGAACAGTCGGTGCACGGTCGGTAGATTGCTGCGCAGCACCGCCGTTCGGCCATGGGCGGCGCAGCACCGGTCGAGCAGGACGAGTTGGCGGTGGCCGACGAATTCCAGCTCCCGCGCGTCGATGTCCAGGGTTCCGTGCGACAGCAGCGGCAGGATTCGCTGCAAGGTGGCGATGAACAGGGCCTCGCTCGCGGCGTCGAGATCACCGGTCAGCGCGATCGCATTGCGCCGGGAGGGTTGGGTGTACAGCTGGAACGGAACCGGCCTCGGCCCGGTCCCCGGGTGCAGGCACAACAACCCGGCAGCGTCGTCGCCGAGTTCAGCGATGTCGTAACCACATAGCGCCGCGACGGGCAGCGTCGATATCCGCCGGTCACCGAGGAACTCCAGGGCCGCTTGGGCCTCCCGCTGGGCCGGCGTCCGAACCACCGGTGTCACGTCGATGACAATCCGCAGACCGCTATAGCCGTCTGCGACTGATGCGATCGCGGCGGCCGCATAGCGCTCGACCATGCTCTCGGCATCGACGACGTCACCGCCCGCACGGAACCGGAAGTGCTGCGGCACGGCTTTGATGTCCACCTCGTCCGCGCCGGCGCCGAGCCCGGCCGCAGCCAAAGCGGCCCGGAGCGCCGCGGGTTCCTCCTCACCGACGTAGACCATCCGCTGGTCCAGGTTCAAGCCGACCGCGAGGTATTCCGCGGCCCGACAGAGGAATTCGTCGTGGCCCTGGTACTGCCAGCCGATGTGTCCGAATTCGCCCGACGGGTCTGCCCGCAAGGTTCCCATCACGCCGGCTCCCTCATCCGCAGATGTGCCTGCACGGTGGTACCGGTTACCGCGCTGTGAATGCGTACCAGATCCGCGGTCGCGTTGACCACGAACAGCCCGCGTCCCTGGTGGTCGTCGAGCCGGAGCGGCCATCGGCCGGCCATCGGGTCCGCCAGGTAGCCGGAGTCGCGCACCTGGCAGATCAATTGGCCGTCGGTCTCCCAGAGCGCCACGGTGCAGGGGCCGCTCCCGTGCTGCAGGCTATTGGATGCCAGCTCATTGACGATCAGTTGCAGATCGGCGATGTCGGCGGCGGAAAAACCGAACCAGCGGGCATATCTGGCGGAAAACGCCCGGGCGGCCGACAGATCGGCGAGCCGGTTCAGTGTGTAGCTCGCCGCCGTCGGGCTGCTGGGCAGCGGCTCGTTGTAGCGGGCCCAGGCCGCCTCGGGGGCGAATCCCACGCTGGTTCGCTCCGGATGCCCGGCACCGTCCAGGCGCGGGTGGGTGATCTCCGCATCGAGGAGGATGTCCGAGCCCAGTTGCGTTGCGTCGTAAGGGCAGAGCAGCGTGATGTCCCGGCCGGTGAACGCCTGGTTGGCCAGCGCCTCATGTTGAACGCAGGCCGGATACTCCTGCTCGGACCGGTCCTTCCAGACCGGCTCGCCGACCATCCGCACCCGCCCGGACGGGTGACCGGCGGCGAACATGCCCATCACGCCCCCGAGGATGTGCCCGGGGTTGCGTCCTACCTGGCTCATGTCCGCCAGCGTCACGCCCTCGGCGATCCCTCGGGGGAGGCTATCGCGCAGCAGTGAGAGGTTGGGCTCTGGCACAGCCACCAAGACGGGAAATCCGGCGACAACGCTGTCGCTCACGAACGGGCAGATGGAATCCAAGTATTCGCGCGGCGATCGGTAGAACAGCGCGATATGACTGAAAGTGCCGCGATCGTCGTCGGCCGTGCCGGTCATCGCATGTGCCCCCGTTGTCTACCGTGAGCGGGCCGCAGAACCTCGCCAGTCTAACGCGGCCGCCCGCCACTGGGAGGGTAAGCGACCGTTAGCTTGACCGCGCGCGGGAAAGGCGCCCAGCGGTACTGATCAATACCAGTAGCGCCGGCCCGCGACCGGACGACCGACAGCGCCCAGGATCCACAGTGCTGCGCCGATAACCAGCAGAATGATTCCGATCGTCCACAAGATGTTGATCTTGAAAACGAGGGCCAGAATAAGCAGGATCACTCCGAGCGCGATCATCACCAATCCCTTCTCTAAACAACCGAACTGACTACACCCGACGAAGAGGGCTGCGGCAAACGGCAATCCGTCACGACCGGGTTGTATCCGGCATAGTTCAAGGGGCCCGCCAGCGTGGTAACAGCGATGGTTCCGGCAGTGGCACAACTGGTTTGACCACCGCGGAAATAATCACGTTGCCAGGCGGCGACGACGCCGATAAGCAGCCATATCAGCACAATCGCCCCGGCTAACCCACCGAACCGCATCCGTCCCTCCATTCACCTGTACCCGATCAATTCCCGCTTCTCTCGCTGTTGAAACCTGGCGGTCCGCACGGCGATGTTTGACCCCGGCAGCAGCGGGGTACTGCGGCCGAGTTGGACGGAAGAATGACAGGACGGAGCGCAGATGATGTTGCTGGGCACCGGCGAATCGGGCCTGCGAGCGGGCAGTCACGCGGAGTGGATCGGCGAGGCCGGCGACCTTGTCGACCACCTGTTACGCAACGTCGCACACGGCCGGTTCGAGAGGTCGTTGTCGGCGATGACGGCGGTGGCGGCGGTGGTGACGACCGCCGAGATCTATCTCGAGCATTACAAGGCCGGCTTCGGCAACAAGTGGATGTGGAGCCCGGTGCTGGTCACGCCGCCGGTGGTGGTGGCAGGCATCGGCGGCGTGTTCTCCCGCCGCTGGGCCAAACGCTGGTTGCCGTTGAGCGCCGGGATCTACGCCGCCAACGGCCTGCTGGGTGAGTACCTGCACGCTCGCGGGGTAGCCCGCAAGCCCGGCGGCTGGAAGAACGCGTCCTACAACGTTCCGATGGGTCCGCCCATCGCGGCGCCCGGCCTGATGGCCATGGTGGGCGGGATGGGCCTGTTGGCCGCGGTGCTGCGTCGCGAGCGCTGAGGTGCCCATGGCCGACACCTCCCTTCCCGACCACCTACCCAACCTACGGGCGGATCGTCAACCGCCACATCCGTCCTGGCTGCCTCGCCAGCGCCGCGGCACCACACCGCAGATGATCGGGCGCTACCCGGATTTCGACGTGCTCGAGTCCCAAGACAGCTGGGACGAGGCCACCAGAAAAGTGGTGCTGGACCGGCTGGAGCCGCCGGGGCCGCTACGGTTCTTCACCGCCGCCGAGGAGCCCACCCTACGGGCGTTCTGCGACATCGTGCTGGCACAAGACGCCGAGCCCCGGGTGCCGGTGGCCGAGTTCATCGACGCCAAACTGGCAGACGGCCGGCTCGATGGCTATCAGTACGCCGACATGCCCGACGACCGTGACACCTGGCGGCTGGTGCTGCAGGGACTGGACGAGGCCGCCCGGGACCGGTACGGCCGGGCATCGTTCGCCGACGCCGAGGTGGCCACCCAACTGGCGCTGGTCAACCAGTTCTCCCGGGGCTGGTTGCAGGAAGGCGGCTTCGCGCAGCTGAACTCGAGCCGGGCCTGGTCGGTGTGTATGCGGATGACGTTGTCGGCGTTCTACTCACACCCATGGGCCTGGAACGAGATCGGATTCGGCGGGCCGGCGTACCCGCGCGGCTTCATGCGGCTGGGCGGCCCCAGCGGACCGTCCGCGGTGCGCGAACCGTTCGAGGCCCCGGGCGCCACCGACGAAGACCCGGTAGAGCTGGTGCAGGAAGAGGATTCGTAGTGGGCGATTTCTGGCGCGGCCTGCTCAAGGGATCGCTGGGCCCACCCGGCAATGACTCACGGTTCCTGCTCGATGTGCAGTCGCGGCAGTTGCCCGGCGAGCAGACGATGCGCCGATATGCGACCGACGATGAGGTCGACCTGGTGGTCGTCGGCGCGGGCGCCGGGGGGTCGGTGCTGGCACAACGGCTGGCGCGGGCCGGCTGGCGCATCGTGATCATCGAGGCGGGTCCGTTCTGGCATCCCGACAGCGACTGGGTCTCCGACGAAGCCGGCTCCCATCCGCTGTACTGGACACAGAAGCGCATCATCGGCGGGGATGACCCGATCGAGTTGGGCAAGAACAACTCCGGGCGTGGCGTCGGCGGCTCGATGGTGCACTATGCCGGCTACTGCCCGCGTTTCCACCCCAGCGACCTGCGCACGCGCAGCCTTGACGGCGTCGGGGTGGACTGGCCGATCGACTACGAGGACATCCGCCGGCACTACGAAGTGCTGGAAGCCGAACTGCCGGTGGCCGGGCAGAACTGGCCGTGGGGCTATCCACACCGCTATCCGGCGTCGCCGCACCCGATCTCCGGTGCCGCATCGAAGCTGTGGGAAGGTGCCCGCAATCTGGGGATCGAGATGCGGGTCGGCCCGGTCGGAATCGTCAACGGCACCTTCGGGAACCGGCCGCACTGCATCTACCGGGGCTACTGCCTGCAGGGCTGCAAGGTCAACGCCAAAGCCAGCCCCTACGTCACCCATCTGCCCGATGCGCTGGCACATGGCGTGGAGATCCGGGCCGACTGCATGGCGTCCCGCATCGAACTCGACGACACCGGAGCCGCGCGCGGTGTCGTCTACTTCGACAGCCATGGCAGCGAGCACCTGCAGCGCGCCAAAGTCGTCGCGGTCGCCGGCTACTCCATTGAAACTCCGCGGCTGCTACTCAATTCGACCAGCGCCCGATTTCCGCACGGGCTGGGCAACAATACCGATCAGGTCGGGCGCTACGTCATGGTCCAGGGCGCCGCCCAGACCGCGGGCCGATGGCCGGAAGAGCTGCGGATGTACAAGGCGCCGCCGCCGCAGGTGAGCAGCGAGCAGTTCTACGAAACCGACACCGCCCGCGGATTCGCCCGCGGCTTCTCCATCCAGACGGTGTCACCGCTGCCGATCGGCTGGTCCGAGCACGTGCTCGCCGACGGGCACTGGGGGCGGGCGCTGCGTGAATACATGCGCGACTACAACCACTGGAGCACGATCGGCGTGCTCAATGAACTGCTGCCGCGGCCGGACAACCGGATCACGTTGGCTGACGAAACCGACTGCTACGGCATACCGGTGGCCCGAATGGACTACAGCCGCTGCGACAACGACAAGGCGAACATGGAGTACTCCACCAAGGTGATCACCGACATCCTGTATGCGGCCGGAGCGCAGGATGTGCTGACCATCCAGCGCTATGCCCATCTGATCGGGGGCGCCCGGATGGGCACCGCCCCGGAGAACTCCGTCGTCGATTCCGACCATCGGGTGTGGGGGGTGCCGAACCTGTTCCTCTCCGACGGCTCGGTGTGCCCGACCCAGGGGTCGGCCAATCCGGCCCTCACCATCATGGCGCTCGCCTCCCGGCTCGCGGAGCGGCTTGCCGGGAAGCGCCTCTTGCAGAAGGGAAGCCCGTCATGACACACACCGTCGTCGTCACCGGGGCCAGCGCCGGGATCGGTCGCGCCGTCGCGCAACAGTTCGGTGCGCGCGGGGACAACGTGGCCCTGCTGGCTCGGGGCGAAGCCGGATTGCGGGGCGCGGCAAGCGATGTCAAGGAAGCCGGTGGGACCGCGCTGCCTATTCCCACCGACGTCGCCGACCATGCGGCGGTGGAAGCCGCCGCCGACCGTGTCGAAGCCGAACTCGGCCCGATCGACATCTGGGTCAACGTCGCCTTCACATCGGTGTTCGCGCCGTTCAGCGAGATCCGGCCCGCGGAATTCAAACGGGTGACCGAGGTCAGCTACCTCGGCTTCGTCTACGGCACCATGGTGGCGCTGGCCCGGATGAAGCCCCGCGACCGC
Organism: Mycolicibacter sinensis; assembly: GCF_001673565.1. Classification (GTDB taxonomy): domain Bacteria; phylum Actinomycetota; class Actinomycetes; order Mycobacteriales; family Mycobacteriaceae; genus Mycobacterium; species Mycobacterium sinense_C. Next base: position 53,572 of record NZ_LZMF01000137.1, on the reverse strand, counting down.
GGCACCGTCGTGCAGGTGGGCTCGGCGCTGGGGGAGCGCTCGATTCCGCTGCAATCGGCGTATTGCGGTGCCAAGCACGCGGTCAACGGATTCACCGAATCGGTGCGCTGCGAGCTGCTGCACGAAGGCTCGAAGGTGAACATCACGATCGTTCAGATGCCGGCGGTCAACACCCCCCAGTTCTCCTGGGTGCTCTCCCGGCTGCCTCGCCACCCGCAGCCGGTGCCGCCGATCTACCAGCCGCAGCTGGTCGCCCGGGCCGTGTTGCATGCCGCCGATCACCCTCGGCACAAGCAGTACTGGGCGGGAGAGAGCACCGTCGCCACCTTGCTGGCGCAGAAGGTCGCCGCACCGCTGCTGGACCGCTACCTGGCCCGTACCGGCTATGACTCGCAGCAGACCAGCGAATACATCGACGGCACCGCGGTGCAGAACCTGTGGGAGCCGGTGGACGCCGCCACCGATCACGGCGCGCGGGGTGTGTTCGACGACTCCTCGCATGCGCACAGCCCGCAGATCTGGGCCTCGCGGCACGCCGGGCTGGTCGCTACAGCGGCCACCGCGCTGGGCGTGGCGGGGGCCGGTGTGCTGGCCGCCGCGCGGCGGCGTTGACCAGGGCGCTTCGGGCCCGAATCAGGCCGGTTAGGCCGATGCCGTCGGCGGGTAGCGCAGCACCGCCGCGACGCCGTCGGCCGGATCGACCGCCTCGCCGCCGCCGACGACGGCCGCACCGATGGCGATGGCGCCCCACGGCAGCGCCTCATCGGCCCGCAGCGTATGCGCCGGGGCCGCACCGTATGCCGAGAGCGTGTCCGGGTCCGCCGCGGTGACCGTCAGGTCGGCGTCGGCGACCACGGTCGCGTCACCCATGTCTCCGATGATCAGCGTCTCCACCGCACCCTGGGTCAGCCCGGCGCACACCGCCGCGAGCCCTTCGACCGCCAGCCCGGAGAGCCGGCCCGATTCGGCGGTGAAGCGTTGCACCGTGTCCTGGATGTCCTCGAGTTGCCGTCGCAGGCATTCGGCTTCGATCGCGTCCTGCAGCTCGCCGGAGTCGTGGCCACTGTGCCGTGCGCCGACCGACAGCTCGCATGCCAACTCGGCGATGCGTTTCGGCAAGGCCTCCAGCAATGCCGAACGCGACTGCACCTCACCGACGACGAACACCGCATTCGACCCGGCGGTGTCGGCGAGTTCGGCCAGCCGAGCGGCGACTGCACGGATGTTTTTGCGGGCGGCCTCCTCCACATGCGGCTGCGGATCCCCATAACCCGGAGTCTCGGCTCCGGCGGCCTTGTGGACCGGATACCCGCCACCGTCAACGGTTTCCGAACGCAGGGTGCCGTTGGCATTCAGGGTGATATCGGCGCCGGTCTGGTCGACCTCCGCCAACACGTAGCTCAGCTGCGCGAAGCCGTGCTCGACGACCGGCACGAGGTAGGGAAGCCGCGACAGCCGGACGGTGGTGGCGGTGGGAACCTGCAGATGCTCGTTGAGCAGCACGCCGTCGGCGCCGGCGATCACCGCGCGACCGCTCTTGCCGACCGGTGGGCGCAGATCCAGCACGGCGCGTTCGATCTCATCGACGAGCCGCTGGTCTGCGCCTTGTCGGGTGAGCTGTTCGCTCACCTCGCGCCAGGTGAGGTCGAGCTTGGTCGCCGCGTCCTCGGTGTCGTGCGAGTCCTCGAAGTACACCGAGATGAACGGGGCACGGGCGGTGAGCAATTGACGGAAACGTTCGGCATCCACGGCTATCCGGGTTGCCCGGTCTGCGCCTCGGCAAACGTGCTCACCGGGAGGAAATGGTTGCCGAAGCGTTTCGGCGGGTATGCCGCCGAGACTGGCTGATTGGAGGACTCATGCCCAAGACGACGAAGAGCGGCGCCGCCAAGCAAGGCGAGTTGCCCAGCACACTGCAACGCTCCAGCGCCAAGGCGCAACGCACTTTCGCCAAAGCGCACGACGCGGCCGCCAAGGAGTACGGCAGCGAGCAGCGCGCGCACCGGGTTGCCTACGCGGCGCTCAAGCACAGTTTCGAGAAGGTCGGGGATCACTGGGAGGCCAAGAAGAAGCGCGGCCCCTCCGACAAGCGTGCCGCCGGTGGCGGGCCGAACAACTCGGGGCCGTCCGCCGAGGGAGTCGACGCCAACGCCAGCAAGGCGCATCTGATGGACGTGGCGCGCCGCCTGGACATTCACGGGCGCTCCACGATGCGGAAATCGGAACTGGTCACGGCGATCAAGAAGCACAACCGCCGTGTCCGCGGGCGGTAGCCGGTTAGTCAGAGCGGTCGGCGAAACCCTGCTGTGGTGGCTGATACCCACCGCACTGTGGGTGGTGACGCTGACCGAGCGCACCGCGCAGGAGCTGGTGGCGGCGGCGCTGTGCACCTTGCCGTGTGCGGTGGCCGCCCGCGCGGCCCGGCATGCCAACTCCGGTAGCTGGCGGTTCCAGCCGGGATGGCTGCGCTGGATTCCCACGGTTGCCGGCGAGGTGCTCAAGCAAACCGCCCAGGTGTGGGCCTACATTCTGGTCCCGTCGCGGCGTTCCCAGTCGGCGATCGCCCCGGTGGCCCTGCCAGACGAAGCCGGGCCGGTGGCCGCCGGCCGCCGGGCCGTCGCGACGCTGGCGCTGGCCACGACCCCGGGAACCGTTGTGCTCGACAATCCTGCCCGGTCGGTGCTGGTGCACCGGGTCGGCCAGCGGCCGGGCGCGCTGGAGACGGCGGTGGGGCGGTGAGCCCAGGAGAGCTGGCCGCGCTGGTGCTGCAGCTCGGGGTGTTCCTGCCCGGCGCCTGGATCGCCGCTCGCGGCGCTCCCCGGCGGCGCCTGGTCGGTCTGGAATTCGCCGGTATCGGCGCGATCGGGATGCTGGTGGTGCTGGCGATCTCCTGGGGCCAGGACTGGGCTTTGATCGTCCCCTTGGTGCTGGCGCTGGTCACCTTTCCCGGGACCCTGGTCTACGCCCGACTGCTGGCGGGCGAGCCGTGATCGCCTGGCTGCTGGTCTTCGCCGGGGTGTCGGTGATGGTCTGCTGCGCGCTGGCGGCGGCCGCCCTACAAGTGGTCGACCAACTGCACCTGCTGGCCGTGACCACCTCGGTGGGCTTTCCGCTGACCGGGCTGGGCTTGATCATGCACCGGGGCTGGACCGAAGCATCCGCGATGGTCGCGGTGATCGTCGGGCTGGTGTTGCTCACCGCCCCGGCGATGTCAGCGGCCACCGCTCGGCTGACTGCGCAGGAAGCCGGTGTGGCGGAAGCGGATTCGCCGCCATGACCGCGCTGATCCTGGTCTCCGTCACCTTGGTCGGTGTCACCGGGACTGTTGTCGCCATGACCGCTGATCCGCACCGGCAGGCGATCGTGCTGGCGGTGTTCGGGCTGGCGCTCACCGTGTTGTTCGTGATGCTGCAGGCGCCCGATGTGGCGTTGTCCCAGTTGCTGATCGGCGGGGTGGTGGTGCCGCTGATGGTCATGCTCGCCGTCCGGACGGTGCAGCGCCGGCATCGCGAGGTCGGCCGGTGACCCGCACCTGGCGAACGGCGCTGTTCCTCGTCGGAGCGGCCGGGGTGGGTCTGCTGCTGTGGCTGGGCTTCGCCGAACTTCCCGCGTTCGGCCACGACCACCACCTGTATCGGGATCTTGCGGTGCGGGAAGCGTTTTCCCACGCCACGGCCAACGTGGTCGCGTCAGTGAACTTCGACCAGCGCGCCCTGGACACGTTCGGCGAGGAGACGATTCTCGTCGCCTCGGTGACCGGCGTGATGGCGCTGCTGCGTCCGGCTGTGGAGGAGCGCGAATACCACGACAGCGATCGTCGCGCGGCCCTGGACGCCACCCGATTCGTCGGCTACCTGCTGCTGCCGGTGACGCTGGCGATGGGACTCGACGTGGTGCTGCACGGGCACCTGACACCGGGCGGCGGCTTCCAGGGCGGGGTGGTGCTGGCCACCGGTCTGCACCTGCTCTACATCACCGGGAGCTTCCGGGCGCTGGACCGGTTGCGTCCGGTCAACGTCTTCGACATCGGCGAGGCCCTGGGCGCGGCGGCGTTCGCCGGTATCGGGACCGCCGGGTTGATCACCGGCGGGGCATTCCTGGTCAACCTGCTGCCGACCGGCACGCGCGGCCAGCTGCTGTCGTCGGGGTCGGTACCGCTGCTCAACGCGGCGGTCGGGGTGGCGGTGGCGTGCGGCATGACCGTGCTGCTGGCGCAGTTCCTGGCGCAGGAGATCACCGTCGCTCCGCGGAAGGAGCGTTCGTGAGCACCTACATCTACGGGGTGGCGGGCTGGCTGGTGCTGGTCGGTTCCTTCGGAATCGTCCGCAGCCGCAACCTGATCCACGCGGTGGTGTGTCTATCGGTGGCGCAGTCCGGCACCTACCTGTTGCTGCTGGCGGTCGGCTACCAACAGGGCGGAGCGCCGCCGATCTTCGTCGACGCTCCGGCATCGACGGCCGTGGTGGATCCGGTGGTGCAGGCGATGACGTTGACCGACATCGTCATTCAGGCCACCGTCACCGCGCTCCTGCTGGCATTGGCCATCCAGGTCCACAAGCGCCACCACACCCTGGACCCGGATCAGTTGTCGGCGCTGCGGGGCTGAGCCGCCGTGCCGGCCGCGACCACCCTGCTGCCGCTGCTGGTCGCGGTGCCGATCCTGGTGGCGTGTCTGCTACTGGGGCTGGGCCGTCGGCTGTCCAACTCCCTTGCCAACGCGGTGGTGCTGGCCACCTCGGCGGCCTCCACCGGTGCCGCCGGCTATGTGCTGAGTGCCGCAGCCGGACGCACCGTGGTGGCCTGGAGCGGGGGCTGGCAGCCGCGCGACGGGCTGGCGGTCGGTATCGCCCTGGCGGCTGATCCGCTGTCGGCGGGACTGGCGGTGCTGATCGGGGCGCTGACCGGGTGTGCGGCGCTCTACAGTCGCCGCGGACTCGACGAGGCCGATACCCGCTTCGACGCACTGCTGTTGATCTTCCTGGCCGCGATGAACGGATTCGTCCTGGCCGCGGACCTGTTCAACCTGTTCGTGTTCTTGGAGCTGATGGGCGCGGTCGCTTACGCGCTGACCGGTATCAAGATCGAAGACCGCTCGGCGATCCAGGGCGCGCTCAACTTCGGGATCATCCAATCGCTCAGCGCATGCGTGACCCTGGTCGGCGTCAGCATGCTCTATGCCCGGGTCGGCCAGCTGGGCATGGCTCAACTGGGTGCGGCATTGCGGGGCGGCCCGCCCGATGCCCTGGTGGTGGCCGCCTTCGTGCTGGTCTCGGCGGCATTGCTGGTCAAAGCCGCGATCGTGCCGCTGCACTTCTGGCTCGCCGACGCGCATGCCGTCGCACCCGCGGGGGTGTGCGTGCTCTTCTCCGGGGTCATGGTCGAACTCGGGCTCTACGGGCTCTGGCGGGTCTACTGGGTGGTGTTCGCCGGGGTGTTGCCGCCGGCCGTGATCGGTCGCGTCTTCGTGGCCGCGGGTGTGCTGACCGCGGTCGTCGGCTCGGTGATGTGTGTGCTGCAGCGGCACCTCAAGCGGATGCTGGCCTATTCGACGGTCGGTCACATGGGGTTACTGCTGGTCGCCACCGCGACGCTGAGCTCGCAGGGGGTGGGCGGCGCGGCGGTGTATGCGATCGGGCACGCCGGCGCCAAGTCGGCGCTGTTCCTGATAGTCGGGATCCTGCTGGACCGCCACCACAGTGTCGACGAATGGGAGCTGGTCGGCCGCGGCCGGGGCCAGCCGGTGCTGGCGGCCTGCTACGCCGCGGCGGCCGTCGCACTGGCCGGGCTGCCGCCGTTCGGTACCGCGCTGGGCAAATCCCTTTGCGAGGAGGCCCTGGGCAGCGGCTGGGGATCGGGGGCGCTGTTCCTGGGTGTTTCGGCGTTCACCGGCGGTGCGGTGCTACGCGCCGGCATCCGCTGCTTCACCGGCCTCGGTGGCCGGTCCGAGCCGTCCGACGATCTCGGGCGGACCACCAGAGGCGACGAGCAACCCGACACCTGGCTGCGGCGGACACCGCCCAGCATGTACACCGCAATCGCTCTGCTGCTGGCCGGTTGCCTGGCGGCCGGGGTGCTGCCCGCGGTTGCGCGCGGCGCCGACACCGCCGCCCACCGGTTCGTCGGCGCCGGGGCTGCCACCGCGGCGTCCTCCTGGTCGGTGCTCGGCGCCGGGCTGGGTGTGCTCGGCTGTGCGGTGGCGGCGGGGGTGGCGGCCGCCGGGCTGCACCGCTGGCCTGCGGCGATTCGCCGCACGGCCGGGACCCTCACCGCGCCGGTGCTCAGCGCCTTGCGCGCAGCGCATTCCGGCCACATCGGCGACTACCTGGCGTGGATGTTCGCCGCGCTGGCGGCGCTTGCCGCGGCGGTGGGGACGCCGTTGACGTGATAGACGGTGTAGGGCGCCCGGATCAGCGGCTGAGCGACATTGCGCACCGGGACCCCGCCCGCGGTGCGGCCCGCCTCGGTCCCGGAGTGCGCGTGGCCGTGCAGGGCGAGGTCGGCGCCGGCGTCGTCGATCGACTCGGCCAGCAGGCACGACCCCAGGAACGGGTAGATCTCCGGCGGCTCGCCGTGCAGGGTGTCGGCGACCGGGGAGTAGTGCAGCAGCGCGATCCGGTAGTCGGTGTCCAGCGCCCGCAGGCCCGCGCGCAGCGCCGCCGACGCCGTCTTGGTGGCGGCGACGAATGCCTTCATCTCCGGTTCGCCGAACGCGGTCGCACATTTCCCGGCGAACCCGCCGCCGAATCCCTTAACACCGGCCACCCCGACCCGCCGGCCCGCGACGTCGACAGTGTGCGTCTGGCCTTCGAGCACGACGACGCCGGCGTCGCGCAGCACCGCGGTGATCTCGTCCTGCTGGTTCTGGTGGTAGTCGTGGTTGCCGAGCACGCATACCACCGGCACCGGGCACGCGGTCAATTCGTCGGCGACCACGCGGCCCTCGGCGGCGGTGCCGTGGCAGGTCAGGTCGCCGGCCACCAGCAGCAGGTCGGCTCGTTCGTCGATGTCGTGCCAGCGCATCGTGCCCCGCGAGTCCTCGCCCAGGTGGATGTCGCCGACCGCGGCTACCCGGATCACCCGGTCACCTGCTCGACCGGCTCGCACAGCTGGACCACTTCGATGTCGTTGACCACGGTGCGCGGCCGCACCATGCCGGCGACAGCGGCCTCGATCGCCGCCCGGCGTTGCGGGCCGTTGACCGAACCGGTCAGACACACTGTGCCGGAGTCGATTTCGATTCCGATTCCCAGTTCGCCGATCTCTGGGTCTTCGGCGAGTTTGCGCCGGACCACGGCGACCAGATGGGCCGGCGCCTCGGGCTCAGGGAAGTGTTCGCACTCGATGATGGACAGCCCGCACAGCAGCTGCCAGAACGCCTTGGCGAACGGCGAGTCCCGCAGACGCCAACGGACCTGGGCCCAATCCACCTGTTCCCGCAGGATGCGCGCCACCACGAGAAGCTCGGCGTAGTCGCAGCGGTGACAATCCAGCACCGCGAGCTTCTGCACCATCAGCTCGGTCGCGCTGATGACGCGCGCACTCAGCGAACCGACCGGAAGCAGCGGGGCGTGCGAAATCGTCTCGGCGCTCACCGGAGTGTCACCCAGGCGATGAATCAGATCGATGAGCACGTCGCCGTCGAAGACCTTGAGCAGCCAGTCCTCGGGCGGCTGGAACCGCGACATGCCGGTGGCGGCGAGGGCTTCGGCGGCCCGCTCGGCGTCGGACGGTTCGACCAGCAGGTCGATGTCGTGGTGGGAGTGCGGGCCGCCGCGGGCGTAGACCGCCGCTCCGCCGGCCAGGGCGAACGGCACGTCGGCGCGCTGCAAGGCGCCCATCGCCCGGATCAGCGTGGTCAGAAACGCATTCTCATCCATGTCCGGCTCGCCCCAAGTCGGCGATCGGCGTCTGGTCGAGGTGCGCCAGCAGATCCTCGGCGTTGTCGAAAACGCCCACCGCGCCTGCGGCTTCCAACTCAGCGCGGGACACCCCGCCGCTGAGCACACCGATGCTGGGTACTCCGGCGCGCACGCACGCCTGCGCGTCCCAGACCGCGTCGCCCACGAAAACCGCCCGGTCGGCCGTTGCGCCGATCCGGTCCAACGCGGTCCCGATGATCCCCGGGTGCGGTTTGGCGACGTCGACGTCGGCCGACGAGGTGACCGCGGCGACCAGGTCGTCGCAGTCCAGCACCTTTCGCAGCACCGCCAGTTCGTCGTCGGGCGCCGACGTGGCCAGCACCACCGGAAGGTTGAGCGCGGCGATACGTTCCAGCAGCGGCCGGGCGCCCGGAAGCGGCGACAACAGCGCCGCCGACTCCAGGTAGTAGCGGGAGTGCAGGTCCTTGAGCCGTGCGCGGACGTCCTCGGGTGCGTCATCGGAGAGCAGCCGCACCAATATGGATCCGTCCATCCCGATGGCGCGGTGGATGCGCCAGGATTCGGCCTCGATGCCCACCTCGGCGAACGCGCGCCGCCAGGCGTGCACATGCAGGTAGTTGGAATCCACCAGGGTGCCGTCGACATCGAACAACACAGCGGCTTGGGCGGTCACGAGTGTCCCTTTCGTTTGCGGATGTCCCGGCTGGGATACCCACCGAGGGAATACCCCCATACCGTCCCCCTACCCAGAGAGGACCAGCGGTGGCTACCGACGACCGTGACCCCAAGCAGCGACAGCTCGACGACCACCGGTACGACCGGCAGTCCGGCTACCTGACCACTCAGCAGGGCGTGCGGGTGGACCACACCGACGACGCGCTGACGGCCGGGGAACGCGGGCCGACGTTGCTGGAGGATTTCCACGCCCGTGAGAAGGTCATGCACTTCGACCACGAGCGGATCCCGGAGCGGGTGGTGCACGCCCGCGGGGCCGGGGCCTACGGCTACTTCGAGCCCTACGACGATTCGCTCGCCGAGTACACGGCGGCGAAGTTCCTGACCACCCCGGGCACCCAGACCCCGGTGTTCGTGCGGTTCTCCACCGTGGCCGGTTCCCGCGGTTCGGCCGACACCGTGCGCGACGTGCGCGGGTTCGCCACCAAGTTCTACACCGAGCAGGGCAACTACGACCTGGTGGGCAACAACTTCCCGGTGTTCTTCATCCAGGACGGGATCAAGTTCCCCGACTTCGTGCACGCGGTGAAGCCGGAGCCGGACAACGAGATCCCGCAGGCGCAGTCCGCCCACGACACGCTGTGGGACTTCGTGTCGCTGCAGCCGGAGACGCTGCACGCCATCATGTGGCTGATGTCGGACCGCTCCTTGCCGCGCAGCTACCGGATGATGCAGGGCTTCGGCGTGCACACCTTCCGCTTCGTCAATGCCAAGGGTCAGGGCACCTTTGTGAAGTTCCACTGGAAGCCCAAGCTCGGCGTGCATTCGCTGATCTGGGACGAATGCCAGAAGATCGCCGGCAAAGACCCGGACTTCAACCGCCGCGACCTGTGGGACTCGATTGAGGCCGGCCAGTACCCGGAGTGGGAGCTCGGGGTGCAATTGGTGCCCGAGAGCGACGAATTCAATTTCGATTTCGACCTGCTGGACGCCACGAAAATCATTCCGGAAGAACAGGTCCCGGTTCGTCCGGTGGGCAAAATGGTGCTCAACCGCAACCCGGACAACTTCTTCGCCGAAACCGAGCAGGTGGCGTTCTGCACCGCCAACGTCGTGCCGGGAATCGACTTCACCAACGACCCGCTGTTGCAGTTCCGCAATTTCTCCTACCTGGACACCCAGTTGATCCGGCTCGGCGGACCGAACTTCAATCATCTGCCGATCAACCGGCCGGTGGCCGAAGTGCGCACCAACCAGCACGACGGCTACAGCCAGCACGCCATCCCGGTCGGCAAGACCAGCTACTACAAGAACTCGCTGGGCGGCGGCTGCCCGGCGCTGGCGGGATCGGGGGGGGACGCCGACGTGTTCCGGCACTACACCCAGAAGGTGGACGGCGACAAGATCCGCAAACGCGCCGCAAGCTTTGAGAACCACTACAGCCAGGCGCGGATGTTCTACAAGAGCATGTCCGACACCGAGGCCAAACACATCGTCGCCGCGTACGCCTTCGAACTGGGCAAATGCGAGGCCGTCGAGATCCGTGAGCGCGTGGTCGAACAACTCAACCGCATCGACAATGGCCTGGCCAGCCAGGTGGCCGAGCAGCTGGGCCTGCCCGCGCCCAAGGAGCAGCCGCTCGACGAGGCCGCGGAGAAGGCCGTGGTGTCGCCGGCGCTCTCGCAGCTGCACAGCGCCACCCTTCCGCCGGATGCGCGAGGTGTCCCCAGCATCGAAAGCCGCAAGATCGCGGTGTTGGCCGCCGACGGCGTCGACGTGGCGGGTGTTGAACGCTTCGTGGCGGCGATGCGCGAGCGCGGCGCCATCGCCGAGGTGCTGGCGCCGACCGCCGGCGGAGAGCTGGCCGGAGGTTCGGGCGGGCAGCTGAGCGTCGACCGGGCTATCACCACCATGGCCTCGGTGCTCTACGACGCGGTGGTGGTGCCGTGCGGTCCGGACGCGATGCGCACCCTGTCGCAAGACGGCTACGCGATGCACTTCATCACCGAGGCCTACAAGCACCTCAAGGCCGTCGGGGCGTTCGGGGCGGGGGTGGAGTTGCTACCCAAGGCGGGGATCACCGAAAGGCTGGCCGAGGACGTAGCCGTCACCGTCTCGGCCGGGGTGGTCACCACGGCGGCAGCGGCGGACGACCTGAACGACGACTTCTTCGACGCGTTCGCCGCCGAGCTGGCCAAGCACCGCGCCTGGGACCGGGCCGCAGACGCGGTGCCTGCCTAGGCTCAGGTCACCGCGCGCAGCGGACGGCCGGACTTCTGCACGTCGGCCAGGGCGTCCGTCAGCGACGCCACCAGCGGGAGGCGCGACTGCGGGTCACAGATCCGGAGCACGCTGGTCACCGCCGGGCTCGGTATCACCATCAGCCTGGTCCGTGCGGTGGCGCACCGCGCGCTGATCGACTGAAGAGCCGTAAACCCGACCGTGCCAATGAAAGTCAACTCGGCCAAATCCAGAATGAGCCATTCGCAGCAGTCGGCGCAGCGCTTGGCGTAATCAGCGAACGGGCCGGCGTTGGCCGCGTCGATCTCGCCGTCCGCAGCGACCACTGCTCCTGCGCGGCCCCAGTGCACGGTGAATTTGGCGGTGTGATTGCGCCAGGCCTGGGTGGCTTCCGTTGCGGGAGTAACGAACGCGGCTTCAGTCATCTTGCTGGTGCTCATTTGTGGCTCCATCAGTCGACGTATCGTGCTGTTGGATCACGTCAGCGTAATCTCTTCCCGAGACGCATAAACACGGTGACGTTCAAGTGCGGCTGTGAACTCAACCGGAGGAATCAGACGTTACCCAGAGCCGCTGCGATTGGCAAAGGATCAACCACGATTTACGCAAAATCCCAGTGAAAGCTTAAGTTTCACATCGTGGGTAGCGAAGATCGCCCCGCAGACCACGCCGACATCATGAGATCGGCAAGTCGGTTCTCCACCGCGTCGCGGGCCCGCATGCCGAACACCACGTCGGCCTCCAGCTCCGGCGCCTGGCGGATCAGATCCTCGACCACATCGACGCGCACCACCTGTTCGTGTACCGCGTCCGCCTCGACGTGCTCGGCGTAGAACGCCACGCACGCCTGGGGAGCGCCCATCCGCCGCAGCGCGGCGACCAGCCGGCTGGACCCGGGCGGGGAGGTGATCTCCGTCGAGGCGAAGTGCCCGACGGCCGCGCCCCGCCACCGGCGATGTAGCCCGAACAGTGACATCAGGTTCACCACCGCGAGCGTCTCGGCGGGGACAAAGTCCAGGTAGGCGAGGTAATCGGCATTCAATCCGGCGGCGGTGAGCAGGTCGGCGAAGAGTTGCTGGTGTACCCGCCGGCCGCGCCCGGCGCCGTACTCGTCGAACTCGATGGCGACGAAGGAGGCCTTGGCCTGCCCGGTCAGGCGCGGGATGGCAAAGGCGTGCGGATCGCCCTCCTTGAGGTGATACAGCGACCGGTGCACGAAGTACTCACGGGCCTGCTCCCAGGTGCCGCTTTCGCGCAAATACCACGACGGGCCGCTACCGCGCACGGGCTCGGTTGCGGCAGAGGCCATTTCATCGTTTGCAGTAGTGTCCGGCGGTATCGTTCCGACGTCCTCGCGGACACTATTGAGGAAGGCGCGCTCCAACCGGGCGCGCAGTTCCAACAATGTGGCATCCCATTCCCACTCCGGGTCCACTCCGGCGAAGCCGCGGTAGTGCAGCTCGTAGCAGACGTAGAGGGCCAGCTGTAGATCCCGGCCGTACGGGTCCGCGCCGGCCGTGCGGGCAGCGAATCCTGCGGTGTCGCCCGCGGGCCGGCGGAGCAGCTCGCAGACCGCGGACGACAGGGGCCCGCTCGCGACGGGCAGCGCGGGCTCGGTGCGAAGAGGTGCAATAGTCACGCTCGCGGATACCCCCGGCGCGGCCAAGGCCAAACGACGGCGCCGTTTCGGCGATCGGCCGTTGGGTACCCCGGGGACCATGACACGGTTCGGCTACACCCTGATGACCGAGCAGAACGGGCCCAAAGACCTTGTCCGTTATGCCGTCTCCGCGGAAGAACGCGGTTTCGACTTCGAGGTGTGCAGCGATCACTTCTCACCCTGGCTGGCCTCGCAGGGCCACGCTCCGAACGCCTGGGCGGTGCTGGGGGCGGTGGCCCACGCCACTGAACGGGTGGGGCTGTGCTCATATGTGACCTGCCCGACGATGCGCTACCACCCGGCGGTGGTGGCGCAGCAGGCGGCCACGGTGCAGATCCTTGCCGACGGCCGGTTCACGCTGGGCCTGGGCAGCGGGGAGAACCTCAATGAGCACATCGTCACCGGCGCCGGCTGGCCGAACGTCCGGCAGCGCCAGGCCATGCTCGGCGAAGCGATCAAGATCATCCGTGAGCTGCTGATGGGGGAGACGGTCACCTTGCGCGGCGACCACTTCCAGGTGGACCAGGCCCGGCTGTGGGACCTGCCCGAGATCCCGGTCGCGCTGGCCGTCGCGATGTCGGGCGAGAAGGGCGTGGCGAGATTCGGCGCCGCCGCCGACGACCTGATCGCGGTGCAGCCCGACGCGGACCTGGTCCACGCGTGGCATACCGCGCGCCAGTCCGCCGGGCTGGAAGGCGGCCGGGTCATCGGACAGCTACCGGTGTGCTGGGACCGCGACCGGGATGCCGCGGTGCAGCGCGCCCACCAGCAGTTCCGCTGGTTCGGCGGCGGGTGGCTGGTCAACTCGGAGCTGCCGACGCCGGCAGCGTTCGCTGCCGCCACCCAGTTCGTCACGCCGCAGGATGTCGCGGACGCCATCCCGTGCGGTCCCGATCTGGACGCGATCGTCGAGGCGGTGCGCGCCTACGCCGAAGCCGGTTTCACCGATATCGCGCTCATCCAGATCGGCGGGGAGACCCAGGAGGCCTTCCTCAAGGAGGCCGCGGAGCCGCTGCTCGCAGCGCTGCGCGACGCGGCGTAGCAGGTCGCCGCCATCAGCGCAGAGGGTTTCGCTTCGGGCCCCCGGGGGTATCAGGAATCCATGAGTGAGACCGAGCACCCTATCGATGAGGCGCGCACGACGCAACCGCGTGCCGGGATGGTCTTCAAGGACCGCCGTGAGGCCCCCGGGCTGGCGATGCTGGTGATGGCGGTACTGGCGCTGGTGGGATTGGTCAGCGCCGCGACGCAGCATCACACCGGATGGGCGGTGGGCTTCGGAATTCTGCTCTTAGTGCTGTTCGTCGCGGGTGTGTCCTGGATTTTCGTCGGACGAAACCGCGCCGCTCGCAGCACCGCCCGCAGTACCGCCCATCACCGGCGTCAGACCTAGCGCTCCGGCGGCGAACCGAGACACCGCTTCGGCTCCGGTCCGCGTCGCCTCCTCCTGGCCCACCCGGCTGCGGGTGGCGATCTCGCCGGAGACCGGGTTGAGCGTTACCTCGGCCAGCACCTCGCCGGTGGTCGGCTCGCACACCGCCCACAGGTAGCGGGTGTCCTCGGCCCAGCCGGCGGCCGCCTTCGTCACGTAGTCCGGGTCGGTCTCGCCGAGATCGGTCAGCGTGGGACGGTCATCGACGCGAGAGTCGGCCCGTGGCATCCGTAGATACCACGGGCCGGCATTGATCTCGATGGGCTCGATGTCCGAGGCTCCGCTACTTGATCTCGCAGAGCACCGTGCCCTGGGTGATGGCCGCTCCGGCTTCGGCCGCCAGGCCGGTGATGACACCGTCCTTGTGCGCGGTGACCGGGTTCTCCATCTTCATCGCCTCCAGGACGACGACCAGGTCACCGGCGGCGACCTCCTGGCCCTCTTCGACAGCCACCTTCACCACGGTGCCCTGCATGGGCGCGGTCACCGCGTCACCGGACGCCGCCGCGCCGCCGTGGGCGCCGCGCTTGCGGGCCTTGGGCTTCTTGCGGATGGCTCCGGCGGCACCGCCGGCCGCGCCACCGCCGCCCAGCGCCAGGTCTCCGGGCAGCGACACCTCCAGGCGCCGGCCGCCGACCTCGACGACCACCTTCTGCCGCGGCTGGGCGTCCTCTTCGTCGAGCGGCTCGCCGCCGCTGAACGGCTCGATGTTGTTCTCGAACTCGGTCTCGATCCAGCGGGTGTGGACAGTGAAGCCGTTCTCGTCGCCGACGAACGCCGGGTCACGCACCACCACGCGGTCGAACGGGATGACCGTGGCCAGCCCCTCGACGTGGAACTCGTCCAGGGCGCGCCGGGCGCGCTCGAGGGCCTCGGTCCGGGTCGCCCCGGTGACGATCAGCTTGGCCAGCATCGAGTCGAACTGGCCGCCGATCACCGAACCGGTTTCCACGCCGGAGTCCATCCGGATGCCGGGTCCGGTCGGCGGGTCGAAGCGGGTGACCGGGCCGGGAGCCGGCAGGAAGCCGCGACCGGCGTCCTCACCGTTGATGCGGAACTCAATGGAGTGGCCACGGGGCTGCGGGTCCTCGGTGATGTCGAGGGTCTCGCCGTTGGCGATGCGGAACTGCTCGCGCACCAGGTCGATGCCGGAGGTCTCCTCGGTGACCGGGTGCTCGACCTGCAGCCGGGTGTTGACCTCCAGGAACGAGATCAGCCCGTCCTGGCCGACCAGGTACTCCACCGTGCCGGCGCCGTAGTAGCCGGCCTCCTTGCAGATCCGCTTGGCGGACTCGTGAATCTCCTTGCGCTGCGCGTCGGTCAGGAACGGCGCCGGGGCCTCCTCGACCAGCTTCTGGAAGCGGCGCTGCAGCGAGCAGTCGCGGGTACCGGCCACGACGACGTTGCCGTGCTGGTCGGCGATAACCTGCGCCTCGACGTGGCGGGGCTTGTCCAGGTAGCGCTCCACGAAGCACTCACCGCGGCCGAACGCCGCGATCGCCTCGCGGGTGGCCGACTCGAACAGCTCGGGGATCTCCTCGAGGGTGCGGGCCACCTTCATGCCGCGGCCGCCGCCACCGAACGCGGCCTTGATCGCTACCGGCACGCCGTACTCCTTGGCGAACGCGACCACCTCGTCGGCGTCCTTGACCGGGTCCGGGGTGCCGGGCACCAGCGGCGCCTTGGCGCGGGCGGCGATGTGGCGGGCGGTGACCTTGTCACCGAGGTCGCGGATGGACTGCGGGCTCGGCCCGATCCAGATCAGGCCGGCGTCGATCACGGCCTGGGCGAAATCGGCGTTCTCGGAAAGGAATCCGTAGCCGGGGTGGATCGCGTTGGCACCCGACTGCGCCGCGGCGTCGAGGATCTTCTCGAACACCAGATAGGACTCGGCCGAGGTCTGCCCGCCCAGGGCGAACGCCTCGTCGGCCAGCCGGACGTGCGGTGCGTCGGCGTCTGGTTCGGCGTACACGGCCACGCTGGGCAATCCGGCGTCGCGCGCGGCGCGGATCACCCGGACTGCGATCTCCCCGCGGTTGGCGACGAGCACCTTGGAGATCTTCGTGCTGGCATGGTTCGCCACTTGCCCTCCTGACGGCATCTTTAAGAAATGTCTTTAAGAATCTAGTTCACAGCAGTGTAAGGCGCGACCGACCCGCCCGAATGACGCGCCCCTTATGCGGAGCGGAGCCGGCGCTTGATCCGGGTCAACATGGCCGACATCCCCCGCAGCCTCAGCGGGCTGATCAGCGCCGCCAGGCCCAGGCTGGAGGCGAAGTCCTCGGGCACCCCCAAGATGACGTCGGCCGACTGGCCGTCGAGGCCCGCCGCCCAGATCGACGCGAACCCGCGGGTGGTCGGGGCTTCCGGTGGCGCGCTGAAGTACAGCCGCACCCGCTGCCGGTCGGCGGCATCGACATGGAGGAACAGCGGTGACTGGCACTCCGGCACCGGCTCCATGGCCGATTCGGCCAGATCGTCGGGCAGGTCGGGGAGCTCGTCGGCGAACTCCAGCAGCAGCCGCAACTTGTCCTGCCCCTCGACTTCGGCGAAGTCGGACACCACCTGCGCCAATCCTTCCGGCAGGCTCATCAGCTGGCTGTGGCTCCCTGAGCTGTCGCGGGCACCTGGCCCGGTTCCGGGCCGTCGACGATGGGAACCCGCACGGTGTTGCCCCACTCGGTCCAGGAGCCGTCGTAATTACGGACTCCCTCCATGCCGAGCAGGTGCGTCAGCACGAACCAGGTGTGGCTGGAGCGTTCCCCGATGCGGCAGTAGGCGATCGGCTTGTCCTCGGGCTTGATGAACCCGTACAGCTCGTCGAGTTCCTCCCGCTTGCGGAACCGGCCGGCGTCGTCGGCGGCCTTGCTCCACGGGATGGACACCGCGGTGGGGATGTGGCCGCCACGCAGCACACCCTCCTCCGGGTAGTCCGGCATGTGGGTGCGCTCGCCGGTGTACTCCTGCGGCGAGCGGACGTCGATCAGCGGCTCGCGGCCGATGATCTCCAGCACCTCGTCCTTGTAGGCCCGGATCGGGGCGTCGTTGCGCTGCACCACCGGATAGCCGGTGGTGGTCTTCGACGGCACATCCAGGGTGGTCTCGCGGCCCGACGACACCCACAGATCGCGGCCGCCGTCGAGCAGGCGCACGTCTTCGTGGCCGAACAGGGTGAACACCCACAGTGCGTAGGCGGCCCACCAATTGGACTTGTCGCCGTAGATCACCACGGTGTCGTCGCGCGAGATGCCCTTGCGGTTCATCAGGTCGGCGAACTGCTCCCCGGTGATGTAGTCCCGGACCGGGGCGTCGTTGAGGTCGGTGACCCAGTCGATCTTCACCGCCCCGGGAATGTGGCCGACGTCGTAGAGCAGCACATCCTCGTCGGACTCCACTACGACGAGACCGGGTTTACCAAGGTTCCCCGCGAGCCAGTCGGCGGTCACCAACCTCTCGGGGTGGGCGTAGGACTGCAGGGCGGGGCTGGGGTCGGCAGGCACTGGCACGTTGTCGAGCCTACCCACCGCGGTCGCCCGCGTCGCGGCTAGACGCCGCGACGTCGCCCGGGGGTTGGTTCCGCAGCGGGCGGGTACCCCAGTTGCCGATGGCTAAGGCACCCACCGGAGGACCGTTTCATGGCTGACAGCGAACAGGATTCGGCGAACACCGATGTCGTCGACATCCTCACCGCCGACCACAACGAGATGATCGACCTGCTGACCGAAGTCGAGGGTACTGCCGACCCCGATGCTCAGCGCGACATCGCCGACACCGTCACCGCCGAGGTGATGCGCCACTCGGTGGCCGAGGAGATGTTCGTCTACCCGGTCGTGGAGGACAAGCTGCCCGGCGGCGCCGACGATGTGAAGCACGACAAGCAAGAGCACGACGAGATCGTGAAGCTCATGAAGAAGCTCGAGGACGTCTCCGCGTCGGACCCGGCATTCATGGATCTGACCGAACAGCTCAAGTCGCTGCTGCGTCATCACGCGAACGACGAGGAATCCGAGCAGTTTCCCAAACTGCGGGAACACCTTTCGGCCCGGGAGCTCGTCGAAATGGGTGAAAAGGTCCAGAACGCCAAGAAGGTGGCGCCCACCCGCCCGCACCCGCAGGCACCGCATTCGGAGTTGTTCCACAAGACCCTCGGCGCCGGGGTGGGCATGGTCGACCGGATCCGCGACAAGCTCACGGGACGACAAACCGGCTAAGCGGCCTGATGCTCAGCCGCCGAGGTTGCGCACGGCGGTGGTCAGCGCCTGAGCCTGGTCGTCGAGTTCCCGTTCCGACAGCGATTCGCCGCCGCCGGTGCGCTCAATGATCTCGCCGCGGGAAGCGACCCGTAGTGCGCCGCGATACTTCGCTGATGTGAGCTCGGCGGCGGGCACGATTTCCAGGCGCCCCTCGATCAAGATCAGCACCGGGTCGTCGGCCTCGCCGATGCCGAGCAGCCGGCGTACGTCATCTGCGGAGATGTCCATCACCTCCAGTGACTTCCCCGTCGGCGCGTCGCCTACACCGGGTTGGCCGCCCACAATGCGGCGACGGACAGGCCGGCGCCGGCCAGCAGCGAGCGCAGCAACGGCAGGCTGATTCCGATGACGCTGGACGGGTCGCCGTCGACGCCGTCGATGAACCAGCCGCCCAGGCCATCCAGGGTGAAGCCGCCGGCCACCCGTAGCGGCTCGCCGGTGGCCAGGTAGGCCTCCAGATCATCGTCGGTGGGCGTTCCGAACCGGACTGTGGTGACCACAGTCTCGGCGGCCCGATGGCGAGTCTCGTTGTCGCGCAAGCGGATCAGACAATGGCCGGTGTGGAGTGCTCCGGCGCGCCCGGCCATCGACTGCCATCGGCGACGCGCCTCATCGACCGACGGCGGCTTGCCGGCCAACTCGCCGTCGATCAAGAGCATCGAATCGCAGCCGATCACCACGCAATCCGCGGCGATGGCCGGCTCCAAGCGGGCCGCGACGTCATCGGCCTTGGCGCGCGCCAGTGCCCGCACCACCTCGGCAGGACCGGCATCGGGGCCCAGGGCCGCCGCGACGGCGTCCTCGTCCACCCCGGAGACGACCACCAGTGGGTCGATCCCGGCACCGCGCAGAACGGCCAACCGGCCTGACGATGCGGACCCGAGGACGAAACGCGTCACCGGCGCATATGCACGCGCTCCAGCAGCGTGATCCGCTGCCAGCTGAACAGCGGGTACCGGAGTTTGTCGACCGGGTGGCCCCACAGGTTGCGCTCCTGCGCGCCGGCGTCGGTCACGCCGCCGCCGGCACTGCCCAGCACCGCAACCAGCGCCGCGACTTCCTCGTCGGTCGGGTTGCCCTTGAGTACCCGGATGTGCGGTTCGGCGGCTGCGGGAGCCTCCTGCTCTGGGGCGGCCGCGTTCTCGTCGCCGCTCGCGGCGCTCACAGCGGGATGTTCCCGTGCTTCTTGGGCAGCGGCTGGACGATCTTGCGTTCCAGCAGCCGCAGCGACGTCGCGATGTAGCCGCGGGTGTGCGACGGCGGGATCACCGCGTCGACGTAGCCGCGCTCGGCGGCGACGTACGGGTTCACCAGGGTGTCCTCGTACTCCTGCTGCAGGTTGAGGCGAAGCGCGTCGACGTCCTCGCCGTTGCGGGCGGCCTCGGAAAGCTGCTGGCGGTAGACGAACCCGACGGCGCCGGAGGCGCCCATGACCGCGATCTGGGCCGTCGGCCAGGCCACGTTGACGTCGGCGCCCATCTCCTTGGAGCCCATCACGCAGTACGCGCCGCCGTAGGCCTTGCGGGTGATGACGGTGATCTTCGCGACGGTGGCCTCACCGTAGGCGTAGAGCAGCTTCGCGCCGCGGCGGATGATGCCGTTGTACTCCTGCTCGGTACCGGGCAGGAAGCCCGGCACATCGACCAGCAGCACGATCGGGATGTTGAAGCAGTCGCAGGTCCGGATGAACCGGGCGGCCTTCTCCGAGGCGTTGATGTCGAGGCAGCCGGCGAACTGGGTGGGCTGGTTGGCCACGATGCCGACGGTGCGGCCATCGACGCGGCCGAACCCGACGATGATGTTCTGGGCGTAGCCGGACTGCACCTCGAGGAACTCGTCGTCATCGAGGATCCGGGTGATGACCTCGTGCATGTCGTACGGCTGGTTCGGCGAGTCCGGGATCAGCGTGTCCAGTTCGAGGTCCTCGTCGGTGAGGTTGTCCTCGATCGCGCCGTCGGCAGCCGGCGCCGGGTAGCGCGGCGGGTCGGCGTAGTTGTTCGGCGGCAGGTAGCTCAGCAGGTCGCGTACGTACTCGAAGGCGTCCTGCTCGCCAGAGGCGACGTAGTGCGCGGTGCCGGATTTGCCCATGTGGGTGTGGGCACCGCCCAGCTCCTCCTGGGTGACGTCTTCGCCGGTGACGGTCTTGATCACGTCGGGGCCGGTGATGAACATCTGGCTGGTCTGGTCGACCATCACGATGAAGTCGGTCAGGGCGGGGGAGTACACGTGACCGCCGGCGGCGGCGCCCATGATCAGCGAGATCTGCGGGATCACGCCCGAGGCCAGGATGTTGTTGTGGAAGATCTTGCTGTAGAGGCCCAGCGAGACCACACCCTCCTGGATGCGGGCGCCGGCGCCGTCGTTGATGCCGATCAGCGGCCGGCCGGTCTTCATGGCCAGCTCTTGGACCTTGACGATCTTCTCGCCGTAGACCTCGCCGAGGCTGCCGCCGAACACAGTGGCGTCCTGGCTGAAGATGCAGACCTCGCGGCCGTCGATGGTGCCGTAGCCGGTGACCACGCCGTCGCCCAGCGGACGCTTCTCGGCCAGGCCGAAGTTGGTGCTGCGGTGCTTGGCCAGCGCGTCGAGCTCGACGAACGACCCCTCGTCCAGCAGGGCAAGGATGCGCTCGCGGGCGGTCAGCTTGCCCTTGGCGTGCACCTTCTCCACTGCGGCTTCCCCGACCGGGTGCAGGGTCTCCGCGGTCCGACGCTTGAGGTCGGCAAGCTTGCCTGCGGTGGTGTGGATGTCGACGACGTGCTCGCCCTGGGCTTCTACAGCGGACTCCCCGGAGTGCTCAGTAACGGTCATAAGAAACGATCTTAATCGTGGACCATCGGTTATCCCGACCGGACCCGGTTAGGGAATGTCGTCGTCGCCGACGTTGTCGCGGTCCGCGAGCAGTTTCTCCGGGTGGTGGTAGTGGTTGGTGCGGGGTTGTCCGTGGTCGTGGTGTGGTGGGGGCAGGGTTTCGGTGGTGCCGTCGTGGCGTTTGCGGGTTTTCCAGCCGGCTGAGGTGATCAGTTGGTGGTGTGGGCCGCAGCGCAGGGTGAGTTCGTCGATGTTGGTGCGGCCGGTTTGGGCGTAGTCGGTGTCGTGGTGGACTTGGCAGTAGTAGCCGGGGATGGGGCAGTGGGGGTGGCTGCAGCCGCGTTCTTTGGCGTAGAGCACGATCCGTTGCCCGGGTGAGGCCAGCCGTTTGGTGTGGAACAGCGCGCATTCTTTGGCGCCGTGATAGATGCGCAGGTAGTGGTGGGCGTGGCTGGCCAGGGCGATCACGTCGCGTATCGGTAGCCAGGTGCCGCCGCCGGTGTGGGCTTTGCCGGTGCCGGCGTCCAGGTCGGCCAGGGTGGTCGAGACGATGATGGTGGCCGGTAGGCCGTTGTGTTGGCCGAGGTTGCCAGAGGCCAGCAGGGCGCGGCCCATCGCGGTCAGGGCGTCGTGGTTGCGTTGCCCGGCGCTGCGCCGATCGGCGTCGATCGCGGTTTGCGAGGGTGTGCCGCTGATGCATGGGGTGGGGTCGTCGGGGTTGCACATGCCGGGGGCGGCCCAGCGGGCCAGCACGGCATCGAGGGTGGCGCGGGCTTGGGGATCGAGGTGGGCCTTGATGGCGCTCATGCCGTCGCGGTCTTGGGGGCCCAGTACCAGGGTGCGGCGTTTGGCGCGTTCGGCGTCGGTGTAGTTGCCGTCGGGGTGTAGGTGATCGGCGATGCGTCCGGCGAGTGTGGTCAGTTGTTCGGGCCGGTAGTGGCCGGCCAGTTCGGTGAGCTCTTTTTCGGCGTGGGTCAGGCGGTCGGTGTCGATGCCCTCGGGTAGGTAGTCGAAGAATTTGCGGATCACGTCGATGTGGGCGGCCCCAATCTGCCCGGCGCGTTGGGCGCTGGCCACCTGCGGCAGTAGCGGTGGCAGGGGTTGGCCGGTCAGGGTGCGCCGGGTTCCCAGTTCGGCGGCCTCGGCGATGCGGCGTCCGGCCTCACCACGGGCGATGTGCAGCTCATCGGCCAGCCACCCAGCGGGGCTTGCCGCCCAGCTCGGCCGGATCCGCCGCGGCGAGCTGGTTGACCAGGGGGTGCTCGAGGGCCGGCAGCCGGCGGCGCAGAATCTCGCTGCGCCGCAACAGCGCCACGCACTCGCGCGGGGTTAACGCGTCGAAGTCCAGCTCCAGTGCTCGATCGAGGTCAGCGGTCAGCGCGTCGAACACGTCGACGATCTCTTCCCCGGTTATTCGAACGCATGTGCTAATAGTAGCGGCGCGTACCGACAAGCCGCAGAATTCCATCCACACGCAAAACCGCAGTGACACAAGTGAATACAGTGGTTCACGGGGTGCGCGTTTATCGCTTCCCGGTCAGCGGGTACGCGGCTGCAATGAAGCCCAACGTCGCTATCACTCATCCGGATCGGGAGCTCTTCCCGGCATCGGCCACTCACGAAGCGATCACCAAGGGCGACCTGATCGACTATTACGCCGAGATGGCGCCGGTGATGGTGCCGCACCTGGACGGTCGTCCGCTCACCCTGACCCGGTTTCCCGGCGGCATCGACGAGGAGGGGTTCATCCAGCAGAACTTCGCCGCGTCATTGCCGGACTGGATGGACCGGGTGGATGTGCCCCGAAAGTCCGGTGCGGGATCGGTCGTGCATCCGGTGGTGGCGCGGGATGAAGCGCTGGTGTGGGCAGCCAACCAGGACTGCGTCACGCTGCATGCCTGGCTGTCCCGTCAGCCGCACCTGGACGCGCCGGATCGGCTGGGGTTTGACCTGGACCCCGCCGACGACGACTTCGCCGTGGTCCGGGCCACCGCCCGCGCGGTTGCCGACGTCCTTCAGGAGCTGGGTTTGACGGCCTATGTGCAGACGACGGGCTCCCGCGGGCTGCATGTCGTCGCGCCGCTGCGGGGCAGTGCCGGTTTCGACACCGCCCGGGAGTTCGCCCGCGCCGTTGCCGGCCTGGTCGTCAACGACGACCCGCTGCACCGCACCTGCGAAATCCGCAAGGGCGGCCGCGGTGGCCGGGTGTATGTGGACATCATGCGCAACGCCTACGGGCAGACGGCGGTGGCGCCGTACGCGGTCCGGGCCCTCCCGGGTGCGCCGGTGGCCACGCCGTTGGAGTGGGACGAACTCGACGTGCCCGGCCTGCGCCCCGACGGATTCACTCTGCGCGACGTGCCCCAGCGGATGACCGAACGCGGTGATCCGTGGGCGGACATGTATCGGCATGCGTGCGCGCTGGCCCCACTGCGGAATCGCCTGGCGAAGCTGGGCGCCTAGCTCAGGCGGCGGCGTCGCCGGGCTTGGGGCCAGGTTTCAGCGGTTCGGTGACTTCGGTGACCTGCTTGATGAAGTCGCCGATGTAGTGGATCGCCCGCCGGCCCTCCGGAAGTACGTCGGCCGCCAACGGGAAATCGTGGATCTGGCCGTCCCACAAGTGCAGATCGCACGGCACGCCGGCGGCCTCGAGGCGTTCTGCCATGACCTCGGAGTCGGGCAGCAGCAGTTCGTCGGAGCTGGCGTGGATGGTGACCGGTGGCAGCGACGACAGGTCGGCGTCCACCGGTGAAGTGATCTGTGCCCGACGGAGATATCGGGTGAACGCCGGTAGCGCCCCACGCGGGAACATTGCGCAACGGCCGGCGTTTCGGTGGCGCATCTTCGTCGTCGGGTCGGGATCGGTGAAGGGTGAAACCGCCGCTATTCCAGCAGGTTTCGGCAGTCCGGCCTGCAAAGCGGCCAAGGTGGTCATGAATGCCAGATATCCGCCGGCCGAGTCGCCGGCGATGACAATCTGGTCCGGGTCGTAGCCGCGGCGGATCAGCCAGCGCAACCCGCTCAGGCCGTCGTCGATCGCGTCGGATATCCGGTGCGAGGGCAACATTCGGTACTCGATGTTGAGAACGCAGGCATCTGCGGCCCGGGACAGTCGCGCCACCAGGGACCGGTGGGTGTTGAGCCCGCAGGTCAGAAACGCGCCGCCGTGCAGGTAGAGAATCGCGCGCTGCGCCGACGACTCCGTGACCTGAACCCGTTCGGCCACACAGTGACCCAGCCGGAAGCGCTCGATGTCCACGGCCGGCCGGTAAGGCACCCAGCCGGCGAACCGGTCGACCGACGCGAGCGGCCACGCCAGCTCCGGCCGGAAGGCCCACGCGCGCACCATATTCTTGACGACGAACCGGCTGGCCAGCGACACCGCAACCGATTGTGCACTGTGGCGACGGTGAATTCGTCGCTTCACCCCCCTGGTGGCCATGGGATCCCCTCCTATACAGCTACGGGTACCCTGCGCTCGGGCGTTTCAACCGGCGCCGCGACGGCACCGGCCCTAAGCTGGCGAAATGAACGTTCAGCCGCCGCCGCTCGATGCACCCGTTCTTCGTGATGGGCTGGTGGGGCCGGGTCAACCCTGGCGCGCACTGGATGTCCTCGCCGAAACCGGGTCCACCAACGCCGATCTGTTGGCCCGCTCGGCTTCCGGCGAGGACATCGACGGCGCGGTGCTGCTGGCCGAACACCAGACGGCCGGCCGCGGGCGGCACGGCCGGCACTGGGTGGCCCCGGCGCGTAGCCAGCTCGCACTGTCGGTCGGGGTCGCCGCGGACATGGTGCCGACGTCGGGATGGGGCTGGCTGACGTTGGCGACCGGGGTCGCGGTGGCCGATGCCCTGACCGAGGAGGGCCTGCAGGTCGGCTTGAAGTGGCCGAATGACGTGATTGTGGGCGCCGACAAGCAAGGCAAACTGGCCGGCATCCTCGCCGAGGTGGCCGCGCCCAAACAGCTCATCGTGGTCGGGCTCGGCCTGAACGTGACCATGACCGCGGAGCAGGCGCCGGATCCGGCAGCGGTCTCGCTGGCCATGCTCGGAGCATCGATGCTTGATCGGAACGTCCTGGCGCGCAAGGTTCTTCGTCACCTTGCCGCCCGGATCGCGGCGTGGCGTTCCGCCGGCGGAGCGGATGAGGCGCTGACAGCGGACTACCGGCGGCACAGCTGCACGCTGGGTGCCCGGGTGCGCGCCGAGCTGCCCGGCGATCAGCGGGTCGAGGGCCTCGCTGAGGGCATCGACGAAATGGGCCGGCTCGTCATCGACACCGGGACCGAGACCGTCACCGTGTCGGCCGGCGACGTCACCCGGCTGCGGCCGAACAGCTAGGGCCGGTCGTGGGTTATCCGGAGAACGTGCTGGCCGCGGACGAACAGGTGGTGCTGCACCGGCATCCGCACGTCAAACGCCTGATCGGGCCGGTGCTGGCCCTGCTGCTGGCCACCGCTTGCGCCGGCTTCGCGTCCGGGATCGTCAACCCGCGGGCCTGGGACCCCAACGCCAAGAATGTGGTCTTCGGGGTGATCTGGGCGATCTGGCTGGTGGTGGTCGGCTGGCTGGCGATCTGGCCGTTCCTGACCTGGCTGACCACCCATTTCGTCGTCACCGACCGACGGGTGATGTACCGGCACGGGTTGCTGACGCGCAGCGGCATCGACATCGCGTTGGCGCGGATCAACAGCGTGGAGTTCGTCCACGGGCTCATCGACCGGATGCTGCGCACCGGGACGTTGATCATCGAGTCGGCGTCACAAGAACCGCTGGAGTTCTACGACATCCCGCGCGTGGAGCAGGTCCACGCGCTGCTCTATCACGAAGTCTTCGACAGACCGTCCGCAGCGGGCGGCTGATGGCGGGCGGGGCGCCGGAACAGGGTCACCACACCGGTGTCCGGGCCGCCCTCGAGGGTGTCTTCCAAAGCCTCGACCAGTGCGCCGTCCTCGATCGCCGCGCCCAGCGCCGCATCCGTGCTGCGTGCGAACTCGTCGGGGAAGACCCAGCGCCGGAACGCCCAGAACCGGAACGCCATCTGCAGCAGGTTTCCGATGATGTAGGCCGAGACGAAGTCGGCGATGTTTTCGACCGTCAGCGACACCATCGGCGCCCGCAGCTGCAACACGTAGCTGGAGAACCACAACGGGGCCATTGACAGCAGCACGCCGACGCCGCTGACCCCGAAGAACAGCAGGGCCTCGTGATGGCGCTCCCGGCCGCCCCGGTCCTTGAAGCTCCACTCGCGATTGAGGATGTAGGAGGCGATCACCGCGACGATGCCCGAGATGACCTTGGCGGTGACCGGCTTGGGCTCCAGGATCGTCAGCTTGAGCGTGTAGAACAGCGCTGAGTCGATGATGAACGTGGTCGCGCCGACAATGGCGAACTTGATCAACTCATGGTGGCGCTCGGCCAGTGGCCGCATCACCCGCGGCAGACGGGCGATCGTGGCGTCGGTAAAAGACACAAGTTGCCAGTGTACGGACTTTGCCTGATCTGCGCCTAACGACTGGATAACGACGCAAACCGGCCGACGTGACACGATATTGCCCGTGCCGAAACAGCCAACCACCGCGCCGCCGCCCGAGAGCGGGCGCAGCCCTCTGGTCGCCATGGTCGGCGGCGGTCAGCTGGCCCGGATGACTCACCAGGCCGCGATCGCGCTCGGCCAGCGGCTGCGGGTCCTGGCCGCCGCCGCCGACGACCCGGCGGCCGAGGTCACCTCGGATGTGGTGATCGGTTCCCACACCGACCTCGAGGACCTGCGCCGGGCCGCGACGGGGGCCACCGTGCTCACCTTCGACCACGAGCATGTCCCGGCCGAGCTGCTGGACACTCTGGTCGCCGAGGGGGTGAATGTGGCCCCGCCGCCGGGGGCGCTGCGCCACGCCCAGGACAAGCTGGTGATGCGCCGCAAGCTGGCGGCCCTGGGCGCGCCGGTGCCGCGGTTCGCCGCGATCGAGAGGGTCGAGGCCGTCGAGGAGTTCGCCGCGCTGACCGGCGGCCCGATGGTGATCAAGACGGCCCGGGGCGGGTACGACGGGCGCGGGGTGACCATTGCCGACGACGTGGCCGGGGCCCGGGCCGCCGCCGCCGACTACCTGGCCTCCGGGGTGCCGGTGCTGGCCGAGGAGCGCGTCGCGATGCGCCGGGAGCTCTCCGCGCTGGTTGCCCGGTCGCCGTTCGGCCAGGGGGCGGCGTGGCCGGTGGTCGAAACCGTGCAGGATGACGGGATCTGTGTGACCGTGATCGCGCCGGCCCCCGACCTGTCGGAGGAATCAGCCGCTGCCGCACAGCAATTGGCGCTGCGGCTGGCAGACGAGCTAGGCGTGGTCGGGGTGCTGGCCGTCGAGCTGTTCGAGACGACGGACGGCGAGCTGCTGGTCAACGAGCTGGCGATGCGGCCGCACAACTCCGGGCACTGGACCATGGACGGTGCGGCGACCAGCCAGTTCGAGCAGCATCTGCGCGCGGTGCTGGACTATCCGCTCGGCGCCACCACCCCGGTGGTGCCGGTGACCGTGATGGCCAATGTGCTGGGCGCCCCCGAGCCGCCGGCGATGACGATGGACGAGCGGCTGCACCACCTGTTCGCCCGCTATCCCGACGCGCGGGTGCACCTGTACGGCAAGGATGAACGGCCGGGCCGCAAGATCGGGCACGTCAACCTGCTCGGTGACGACGCGGCGGCGTCGGCGAAGCTGCGTGAGCGGGCCGAAAGCGCGGCACACTGGTTGTCGCACGGTGAGTGGACAGATGGATGGGATGCACATGGCTAACAGCCCCCGGGTCGGCGTCATCATGGGCAGCGACAGCGACTGGCCGGTGATGGAAGACGCGGCCATGGCGCTCGCCGAATTCGACGTCCCGTTCGAGGTGGGAGTGGTCTCGGCGCACCGCACCCCGCAGCGGATGTTCGACTACGCCCGGGACGCCGCCGGTCGCGGCATCGAGGTGATCATCGCCGGGGCGGGCGGCGCAGCGCACTTGCCCGGGATGGTGGCTTCGGCCACACCGCTGCCGGTGATCGGGGTCCCGGTGCCGCTGGCCCGCCTGGACGGGCTGGACTCGTTGCTGTCGATCGTGCAGATGCCGGCCGGGGTGCCGGTAGCCACAGTTTCCATCGGCGGTGCGCGCAACGCGGGTTTGCTGGCGGTGCGTATCCTGGCCTCCGCCGATCCGGCATTACGGGCCCGGATGGAGAAGTTCCAAAAGATGCTGGCGGACACCGTGCTTGCGAAGGACGCCGCACTTCAAGGTAAAGTTACCGGCGAGTAGCTTAGGAGGCTGTGATGGCTGGGTGGGCCGGGAATCCGTCGTTTGACCTGTTCAAACTCCCCGAGGAGCACGACGAGCTGCGGGCGGCGATCCGCGCGCTGGCCGAGAAGGAGATCGCTCCGTACGCCAAGGAGGTCGACGAGCAGGCGCGCTTCCCCGAAGAGGCGCTGGCGGCACTGAACGCCTCGGGCTTCAACGCCGTGCACGTCCCTGAGGAGTACGGCGGGCAGGGCGCGGACTCGGTGGCGGCCTGCATCGTGATCGAGGAAGTCGCCCGGGTGTGTGCGTCGTCGTCGCTGATTCCGGCGGTGAACAAGCTGGGCACCATGGGCCTGATCCTGTCCGGCTCGGATGAGCTCAAGCGGCAGGTGCTGCCCTCGCTGGCCTCCGGGGAGGCGATGGCCTCCTACGCGCTTTCCGAGCGGGAGGCCGGCAGTGACGCCGCGGCGATGCGCACCCGCGCCAAGGCTGACGGCGATGGCTGGATCCTCAACGGCTCCAAGTGCTGGATCACCAACGGCGGCAAGTCCAGTTGGTACACCGTGATGGCGGTGACCGACCCCGACCTGGACGCCAACGGCATCTCGGCGTTCATGGTGCACGTCGACGACGAGGGCTTTTCCGTCGGGCCCAAGGAGCACAAGCTCGGCATCAAGGGCTCACCGACCACCGAGTTGTATTTCGAGAACTGCCGCATCCCCGGCGACCGGATCATCGGCGAGCCCGGTACTGGGTTCAAGACCGCGCTGCGCACCCTGGAAGGTGCTGATGTTCTTGCCGAACTGCTTGCGGTCCTTGGTGTATTCGATCGCCGCGTCCAGGGCGCCCTGCGCGATACCGACAGCCTGGGCACCGATGGTCGGGCGGGTGTGATCCAGGGTGCGCAGCGCGGTCTTGAACCCAGTACCGGGCTCGCCGATGATCCGGTCGCCGGGGATGCGGCAGTTCTCGAAGTACAACTCGGTGGTCGGGGAACCCTTGATGCCGAGCTTGTGCTCCTTGGGCCCGACGGAAAAGCCCTCGTCGTCGACGTGCACCATGAACGCCGAGATGCCGTTGGCGTCCAGGTCGGGGTCGGTCACCGCCATCACGGTGTACCAACTGGA
This sequence comes from Mycolicibacter sinensis, assembly GCF_001673565.1. Lineage (GTDB taxonomy): Bacteria > Actinomycetota > Actinomycetes > Mycobacteriales > Mycobacteriaceae > Mycobacterium > Mycobacterium sinense_C. The sequence continues at coordinate 24,228 of NZ_LZMF01000137.1, read as the reverse complement.
CTTGCCGCCGTTGGTGATCCAGCACTTGGAGCCGTTGAGGATCCAGTCATCGCCGTCAGCCTTGGCGCGGGTGCGCATCGCCGCGGCGTCACTGCCGGCCTCCCGCTCGGAAAGCGCATAGGAAGCCATCGCCTCCCCGGAGGCCAAGCTCGGCAACACCTGCGCCTTGAGCTCATCCGAGCCCGACAAGATCAGCCCCATGGTGCCCAGCTTGTTCACCGCCGGAATGAGCGACGACGACGCACACACCCGCGCGACCTCTTCGATCACGATGCAGGCCGCCACCGAGTCCGCGCCCTGCCCGCCGTACTCCTCGGGCACATGCACGGCGTTGAAACCCGAGGCGTTCAGTGCCGCCAGCGCCTCTTCGGGGAAGCGCGCCTGCTCGTCGACCTCCTTGGCGTACGGAGCAATCTCCTTCTCCGCCAGCGCGCGGATCGCCGCCCGCAACTCATCGTGCTCCTCGGGGAGTTTGAACAGGTCAAACGACGGATTCATTCGTTCTCCTTAAGTACTCGATTGCTTGGCTGCGCATCACGTCTTTACGGATCTTGCCGGTGACGGTCATCGGAAACTCGTCGGACGCTGCCGGAGTTGCTAGAGCGCAACATTGACCGACTTCGTCTGCAGGTAGAGATCGAGGGCATCAGCCCCGAGTTCACGGCCCCAGCCCGACTGCTTGTAGCCGCCGAACGGCATCGCCGTATCCAAGCCGTTGTACTGATTGACCCAAACCGTTCCGGCCTTCAGCGCTCGTGCGACCCGATGGGCTTTGGAAATATCGCGGGTCCAGACACCGGCAGCCAGCCCGTAGTTCGAATCGTTGGCAGCCCGCACCGCTACGCCGATGCCGGCGTCGGCGTTGAACGGCAGCGCGGCCACAACGGGGCCGAAGATCTCCTCGCGGACGATGCTGAATTCCGGTCGCACGTCGACGAATACCGTGGGCTCGATGAAGAATCCGCGGTCGCCGTGGCGCTTGCCGCCGGTCAGGGCACGGGCCCCCTCGGCGAGCCCGTCCCGCAGATATCCGGTGACCTTGTCCAGCTGTTCCGCCGAGACCAGTGGGCCCAATTCGGTACGCGGATCGAGTCCCGGACCGATCTTCACCTTCGAAGCCGCCTCGGCGACGGCGGTGGTGAAGTCGGCAAAGATCGCGTCCTCCACAAACAATCGGGTACCTGCCACACAACACTGACCGTGATTGAACAGCCACGCATTCACAGATCCCGCGACAGCCAGATCGAAATCTGCGTCGGCGAACACCACGTTGGGGCTTTTGCCGCCCAACTCCAGCGACACCTTCTTCAGATTGCCGCGCGCGGCGTCGACGACGAGCTTGCCGACCTCGGTGGAGCCGGTGAACGCGATCTTGTCGACCCCGTCGTGAGCTGACAGCGCAGCGCCGACATCACCGAATCCCGTGAGGATGTTGACCACCCCCGGCGGGAAACCGGCCTCGCAGAAGATCTCACCCAGCAGCAGCGCCGACAACGGCGTCTGCTCGGCCGGCTTGAGGATCACGGTGTTGCCCGCTGCCAGCGCCGGCGCCAGCTTCCATGCGGCCATCAACAGCGGGAAGTTCCACGGCACGATCAACCCGCATACCCCGACCGGCTCGCGAAGTGTGTAGGCGTGGAACTGCGCTTCCGGCGGCGCAAGCGGCATCGACACATTGACGGTCGAGCCGCCGATCTTGGTGGCCCAGCCCGCGTAGTAGTGGAATGCATCCGCGGACAACGCCGCGTCCACCGCCGCGGCGACTGCCGCGGATTTGCCGTTGTCCAACGCCTCTATCTCGCCGAACTCCGCGGCCCGCTCGGCGATCATGTCACCGACTCGCCACAGCAGTCCGGCCCGCTCATTGGGTTTCATCGCCTGCCACGGTCCATCGTCGAACGCGTCGCGGGCTGCAGCCACCGCACGATCGACATCGCCGGACTGCGCCCAGGAAACGTCAGCCAGCCTCAGTCCGGATGCTGGGTCGCTGGTGACAAAGGTGCGCCCCGATTGTGCGTCCACCCAACGTCCGCCGATGAGCAGCTGCTTGCGCCGGTCCAAGAAGGCCTGGACATCGGCGCGGATGGGAAACTCGGCAATAGTCGTCATGGCAGGCTCGTCGCAATGTTCGACACGACAGTTGGCAACGCTCAACGTGCTTCACGGTCGACGGAGCTGATCCACGGAAAAAAGCGCGCCGCTCCCACCGCGATCACGCGCTGATACGCCGGCCCGGCAACCCGTGCCAGCACATCGAGGGCATGAGCCTCCCACCCGATCACCACTCGGGCACTCCCCTTGCGGACCCCTGCGACGATCTTGTTCGCGGCCATCTCCGAGGAATGCAGTGCCAGGTACTTGTCGAAGAACTCAGCGAACGTATGCGCGTCCTCGCCGTCCACGACTGATGCGTTGCGGGCCACGGCCGTCTTGATGCCGCCCGGATGCACACACGTCACCTTGACCGGGTGACCACTGATCAGCATCTCCTGGCGTAGCGCTTCGGTGAAGCCCCGCACTGCGAACTTGGCTGCGTTGTAAGCGCTTTGGCCCGGCACCGCAACAAGACCGAATAGGCTCGAGACATTGATGATGTGCCCGTCACCCGACGCGATCACGTGCGGAAGGAAGGCCTTGGTGCCGTTGACGACTCCCCAGAAGTCAACGTCCATCACCCGCTCCATGTCCTTGAACGCCACCTTCTCGACGTCACCGTTGTAGGCGATACCGGCGTTGTTGTAGACCTGATGAACGTGGCCGAAGTGGGCGACAACGTCTTGGGCGTAGGCCAGCACCGCGGCCCGCTCGGCCACATTGACGCGGTCCGACTTCACCTGCGCGCCCAATACTTCAGCCCTGCGCACCGTCTCGGCAAGACCCTCGGCGTCGATATCGGACAGCGCGAGTTTGGCGCCCTGGGCAGCGAGATTGAGCGCCAGCGCCCTGCCGATCCCCGACCCTGCACCCGTAATGACGGCGACCTTGCCTGCGAACTTAGTCATGGCACGATCATGGTCATCGGTCATACCATCGGTCTTGACATTTTGTGACATATTTTTGTCATTTCACGACACAAGGGTTGATGCGTGGGCAGCCTCATCCGGGCACCGGCGATGTCGGGCTACGCCGAGCTGGTGCGCGAACTCGACGCTGACCCAGAGACTTTCTTGTCGCGCTTTCGCATTCCGCCCGACGCTGAATACCACGAGGACGGGTTCGTGTCGTCCGGCGCGTTCATTCGCCTGCTGGAGAACACCGCCGACGAACTTCGATGCCCGGACTTCGGCCTGCGGCTCTCCGGCCGGCAAGGCCTGCACGTCCTCGGTCCGCTCGCGGTGATCGCCCGAAACGCGCAGACGGTGCTGGGCGGCCTCCGAGCGATCGCCCGCTACCTCTACATTCACTCACCGGCATTGGGGCTGGCCGAGCGGCCAACCGACGGCGGCAGCGCCTTCGGCTATGCGGTGGCCGAATCGGGTATCCCGTATCCGCTGCAGGCCTACGAACTGAGCATGGGCATCGCGGTGCGCATCATCCAGTTGCTCGGCGGCCCGCAGGCCCGAGCGGGCGCGATCGTGTTCATGCACGCCCAACGAGCCCCTGACGACGCGTACCGCCAAGCGTTGGACTGCCCGGTGCGGTTTGCCCAAACCTGGTGCGGGTTCGAACTTCCCGCCCAGCTGGCCGAGCAGCGTATCGAGAACGCTGACCCCAACACCCGGCGTCTCGCCACCAGCTACCTGGAATCCACCTATCTGCCCAACTCGCCTTTGTTGTCGGTACGCGTAGCCGAACTGGCGCGTCGGCTCCTGCCCACCGGCCAGTGCAACATCGATGTCATCGCGGCCGAGCTGGCCATGCATCCGCGGACCCTGCAACGGCAACTGGCCACCGAGGGGATGGGTTGCCGGGCGGTCATCGACCAGCAACGCCGCGATCAGGCGATGCGCTACCTCGCCGAACCCGATCTGCCGATCCAACACATCGTCGCCCTACTCGGCTACTCCGAGCAGAGCGCCTTCAACCGGTCGTGCCGGCGCTGGTTCGGGAAGACGCCGCGGCAGTTGCGGGACAGCGGGCCGGGCCCACTCTCGCCCTAGCCTGAGGTCACACTCGGCGCCTCATGTGTCGTCGCACACATATCCCAAATTTTCCTGAGCGCTCAGCCATGTCGCGGTCGTGTCGCCGTCAATAACGTTGCCCAGGTCACTTACCGGGCGGCGCTCACCCGCCGTTCGACGCCAGTGCGGTCGTGTATCACCGACTCACTCGAAGCCAGGAGAACGCATGTCCATCGTCCACACCGCCTCACTCGCGGATGCCACGTTCACCGGCGCGCTCGCCAACCGGGCGGCGCGCCGCAGCCGGCTACGCCGGGCCGCTCACATGGCCGGGTTGGCCTCCAGCATGGGGACCGGCGCATTGGCGATGATGCTGATGACCCCACATGCTGCTGCCGAGGCCGGCGCCCTGCAAGGCGCGGTCGCGGCACTGGAGCAGGAGCAGGCCGGCATCGCGGACTTTGACGCCAACAACCCGCTGTTCGACTTCATCAATCACGGGGCGTCGGACGGCATGCTGCCGCAGTACATCCAGAACATGTCGTCGACCACCCTGGCGCTGCTGCTGGCCCAGTACAACGCCGGCATGCTCAAGTTCCCCGGCCTGGGCGAACTGCCCGTCCTCAACGGCTCCGCCTACCTGGCGGCACCCTTCATGTGGAACGCCTCGGCCGCCGACCCCCAGTCGTACCTGATCTACGGCAACCCGGACAACCAGTACGGCCTGATGCCGCTGGACCCGAACGCCAGCTACACCATCACGGTGCACGCCGGCGACGGCTCCATCGGCGGTGGCCTGGCCACCTACTCCGGCAGCGTCGTGAATTCGAACTTCGCCCCGATGGACAGCTTCAGCTTCGCCAACGCCACCCCCAATGCGGATGGCAGCTACACCATCGTCGTGAGCGCCACCGACCCGGGCAACGGCGTCAACTGGTTCAGCAGCGCCGGGGCGACCTCGCTGCTGGTTCGCGACACCGTCGGTGACTGGGGCCAGATCCACAACGACGTCCACATCGTCAAAGACGGTGCGGCGATGAGTGTTCCGTGGCTCAACGACGACCAGATCGGCACCATCCTGGGCATCACCGGCAAGGTGCTGCCGCTGGCGAACATGTCGGACACCTACTACCACCAGATTCAGTACCCGCTGCTGAACGACCCGAACGAGTTCAGCAAGCTCGGCGACACCGCCGCCAACGTCCCGGGCCTGACCCTGCCGGGTCAGGTCACCAGCCTGGGCAACTTCTCGGTGGAGCCCGGTCAGGCGTTGGTGCTCAAGGTGCCCGAGCTCGAGTCGGCTTACCACGGCCTGCAGCTCACCAACGAGTGGGGACAGAACGATGCGTTCGCCAGCGCGACCGGCAGCCTGAACAACACCCAGATCTTCCAGGGCGGTGACGGCTACACCTACTACATCCTCAGCAGCGAGAACCCCGGTTATGCGAACTGGGTGAACATCGGCGACCTGACCAACGGCGGTGTCATCCTGCGCTGGCAGGACGTGACCGGAACGATCACCAACCCCAACATCGAGACCACCGTGGTGCCGATCGCCGACGTCAAGGACTACTTGCCGGCGGACATGCCGACGGTCACCCCGCAGGAGTACGCGGCGCTGGCCCAGGAGCGGCTGCTCGAGTACGGCTACTCCTTCCACCAGTCGTCGAACATCAACTGGCTGTGGGACAACCTGCAGATCGGCCAGATCAAGGCGGCCATCGGCGACGACACGTTCGACAAGCTGTTCGGCGGCCAGGACTCGGTGCCTTCGATCTTCGACCGGATGACGTCGGCGGAGCTCGGGCCCAACTGGGCAGGCGTGTTCAACAACGTGCTGGCCCACCCCGAAGGCAGCTTCAACGCACTGCTGAACAACCTGCCGCTGGCCATCAAGGACGTCGAGTTGCCGAGCGTGCTGGCCGGGCTGCAGCTGCAGCACTTCACCGAGCAGACCTTCGCGGCGATGCAGACGTCCGATTACTGGTCGGACTCGTCGAACCTGTTGACCAGCTTCAACTCGTTCGGCACGATCCTGAACGACGCGCTGTTCGACCCGGCCACCAGCATCTCCGCCGGGCTCCTCAACGCCCGCGACGACCTGGCGGTGGCGCTGCTGAACGCGACCGACGGCACGGAGCTGACCAACACCCTGTGGGCGCAGCTGTCCGAGCTCCACGACACGCTGGCGCAGGCGCTGGGCGGTTCGGCGCTGTGAAAACCACTGCGGCAGTGCTGCTGGAGCCGGACAAGCCGTTCGAGATCATGGAACTCGATCTCGACGGCCCCGGCCCGGGGGAGGTCTTGATCCGGTATGTGGCTGCCGGACTGTGCCATTCGGATCTGCACCTGACCGACGGCGATCTGCCACCGCGCTACCCGATCGTCGGCGGGCACGAGGGCGCCGGGATCATCGAGGACGTCGGTGTCGGGGTGACTAAGGTCGCCCCGGGTGATCACGTGGTGTGCTCGTTCATCCCCAGCTGCGGGAAATGCCGCTACTGCGCCACCGGCCGGCAAAGCCTGTGCGACATGGGCGCCACCATCCTGGACGGATGCATGCCTGATGGCACCTTCCGATTCCGCTCCGGTGGCAAGGAGTTCGGCGCCATGTGCATGCTGGGCACGTTCTCCGAGCGGGCCGTCATCTCCGAACATTCGGTGGTCAAGATCGATGACTGGCTGCCGCTGGAGACCGCGGTGCTGGTGGGCTGCGGGGTGCCCACCGGCTGGGGTGCGGCCACCTACGCCGGCAACGTCCGGCCCGGGGACATCGCGGTGATCTACGGTGTCGGCGGTATCGGCATCAACGCCGTGCAGGGCGCGCTGCATTCGGGAGCCAAGTACGTCGTCGTGGTCGACCCGGTGGAGTTCAAACGCGAGACGGCGCTGAAATTCGGTGCCACCCAGGCGTTCTCATCTGCGACCGAAGCGGCCGAGAAGGTCTACGAGCTGTCCTGGGGGCAGGGCGCCGACCAGGCGATCGTCACCGTCGGCACCGTCGAGGAGGAAGTGATCTCGGCGGCCTTCGACATCGTCGGCAAGGGCGGGACCGTGATCGTGATCGGCTTGGCCAGCCCGGAGAAGCTGACGGTGCATGTCTCCGGGATGATGCTGACGCTGATGGAGAAGACCATCAAGGGATCGCTGTTCGGCTCGGCCAACCCGCAGTACGACATCGTGCGGCTGCTGCGGCTCTACGATGCCGGCCAGCTCCGGCTCGACGAGCTGGTGACCGCCCGATACCGTCTCGAGGACGTCAACCAGGGCTATCAGGATCTGCGGGACGGCAAGAACATTCGGGGCATCATCACCTACGCGTGATCGTCGACTCCTCCCGAGACAGTACCCGGGGGCCGATCTGATGGGCGAGTTCGAGCGCAAGTTCGACCGCCAGCCGACGGTCAGAGGCCTGGTAGCCGAGCAATTCGGTGGCGCGTGCCACTCGTTGCAGCACGGTGTTTCGGTGGGTGTGCAACCTCGCCGCGGCCCGCGGCGCGTTCTCGGCTTCGTCGAGAAATACCCGCAACGTGTCACGAAGCCGCTCCGCGCTCACGGCGTTCTCGGCCAGCGGCCCCAGGGTGGTGGCCACGAACTCTGCTGCCCGGTCCAGGTTGTGCGCGGCCAGCTCGGTCACCTCCAGTTCGTGATAGAACGCCAGTTTTGCACCGTTGGGGTGTACCGCGAGCAGCCGTTGTATCGCCAGAGCCGCGGCGTGCGAGCGCCGGAATCCGCCGATCCCAGGCCGCGTCGGGCCAACTGCGGCGCGGACACCGTTGTCCACCTTGCTGATCGCCTCCCGCAGTTCGTCGGTCGGTGGATTGGTGTCCGTCCCGATCCATGCCCACAATGTCGAGACTCCGGCGGGGAGCGTGATCGGGCGTCGCGCACCGATGGCCTGCGCCAGAATGGTGGCTGCCGATTCCAGAGCGCCCTGGACTTCACCGGGAGGTGGCGACCACAACACGATCGCGGTATGCCGCCGCGCGAGGTCGTATCCCAGCCGCTCGCTTGCCCTTCGGCTGTCGATCGGCGCGCCGTCGAGTATCAGCCGGATGGTTTCCGCACGGCGCGCCAACGCGCCACCGAGGACCTCCTCACGCTCACGTTGCGCTTCGGCGATAACGCGGCCGATCACATGGTCGACGTATTCGAACATCAACTGCGACGACATCTCCAACAGCTGCTGCAGCACCGGTCCCGGGGCGGCGACACGCGCGGCATGGGTCATGTAACGCCGCCAGGCGATGTTCTGCCCGCGCCGGTAGGACTGGAAGATCACGTCGAGTTCAACTCCGCGCCGCGCCACCGTGCGGGCCACGTCGAGAGCCTCGGGAGGGACGTCGAGGGGCACCCGCCCGTCGCGCCGGGCCAACATGTGGAGCAGGCGCGCGGCATTGGCGCGGTTGCTTGCCGACATCTCCGCGGTCAGTGCGGCGTCGGCGCCCATCAACGGGGTCAACTCGATCTCCGCAGCATCCATCTCAGCGACCAGCTCGTCGAGGTCGGCCAACATCAAGTCAGCCACCTGGCCCATCAGTTCGGTGATCTCCGGCGGAGACTCCACACTGTTCATCCGCCAAGTGTGTCGCGGCACACATATCGACGCAAGATCAGGGCGGGCGGCACTGTCGAGGGCCGAATTCCGGAACTACCGTGCAGAGCACCAACCCGGCCGAGTTCAGGAGATACCCGCTGTGACATCCGCCCCCGCGAAGCAGAGCATGGATTTCGACGTGTTGATCATCGGCGCCGGGATCTCCGGTATCGGGATGGCCCGTTACCTCAAGACCCACCGCCCCGCTACGACGTTCGCAATGCTGGAATCCCGCGATGGCATCGGTGGCACCTGGAGCCTGCATCGCTATCCGGGTATCCGCTCAGATTCCGACATGGCCACTTTCGGCTTCGGCTTCAAGCCGTGGACACACCGCCAGGCGATCGCCGACGGGCACGTGATTCTGGACTATCTGCAGCGGACGGTTGCAGACAACGGCCTGGCCGAACACATTCAGTTCGGCTCTCACGTGGTTGCCGCGGAGTTCTCCTCGACGCACGGGCGCTGGATGGTCACCGTGCAGCGCGGTGGCGCCACGGAGCGCGTCACCGGACGGTTCTTGTTCCTGGGGACCGGCTACTACGACTACGAGGCGGGTTTCACACCTGACTTCGCCGGCGTATCGGACTTTCCGGGCCCGGTCATCCACCCTCAGCACTGGCCGGAGGATCTGAACTACGAGGGGAAACGCGTGGTCGTGATCGGCAGCGGCGCAACGGCCGTCACGCTGATTCCGGCGATGTGCGAACGGGCCGAACACATCACGATGCTCCAGCGATCACCGAGCTATGTGTTCTCGATCCCGGCCGAGGACGCGATCGCCAACGCGCTGAACAAGCTTCTCGGCCATGACCGTGCCTACCAGATCATCCGTCGTAAGAACATCGCGATTCACCGCGGCCTGTTCAAGGCCTGCCAGCGCGCGCCGAAGGTGATGCGCCGCCTGCTGATTGCCAATGTGGCTCGCCAGTTGCCCAAGCACTACGACGTTGACACCCACTTCACTCCGCACTACAACCCGTGGGAGCAGCGGCTGTGCATGGTGCCCAACGGGGACCTGTTCAAGGCGATCTCGTCCGGACAGGCTTCAGTGCTCACCGACCGGATCGACCGGTTCACTGAGACCGGAATCCTGTTGGAGTCCGGCCAAGAGTTGGCTGCCGACATCATCGTCACCGCGACCGGCCTCAACATGTCGCCGTTCGGCAAGATCACTCTCAGCATCGACGACGAGCCGGTGCGCGTGCCCGACACCGTGGTCTACAAGGGCATGATGCTGTCCGGGGTACCCAATTTCGCGTTCGCGATCGGTTACACGAATATCGCCTGGACCCTCAAAGTGGACCTGGTCTGCGAACACTTCTGCCGTGTGCTCGACTACATGGACGCCCACGGACACGACACCGTGACGCCGGTACTCGACGACCCCGATATGCCACGGATACCGCTGATGGAGATGAGTTCGGGTTATGTCCAGCGGGGGATCGCACAGTTCCCGCGCGGGGGCACACTCGGCGCCTGGGCGTTCAAGCACGCCTACGAAGTGGACGTCAAGAGGCTTCGCGAAGGGCCCGTTGCCGACCCGGCGCTGACCTTCACCGCGAACCAGCCCACCGCGCTGGTGTCGTGACAGCGACCGTCGAGGTGAAAGACCTCCGCTTCACCAGCCATGGGGTTCGCTGCGCTGGCTGGCACCTGCCTGCGCGCAGCGTCGCACTGATGGCCCCGGCCGGCCGGCCCTGCGTGGTGATGGCCAACGGCTTCGGCGGCACCCGGGATACCGGTCTACTGGCCTTCGCCGAGCCCTTCGCCGATGCCGGGATCGACACCTTCGTGTTCGACTACCGCGGCTACGGCGACTCCGAGGGCGAACCGCGCCAGGATATTTCGGCCCGCCGTCAGCGACAGGACTACCACGCGGCCATTGCGGCTGCCCGGCACCTACCCGGGGCCGACCCGGATCGGATCGTGTTGTGGGGCACGTCCTATTCCGGCGGCCACGTGGTGGCCGTCGCGGCGCAAGATGCGCAGCTCGCCGGCGTCGTTGCGATGAACCCGGCGACCGACGGCATCGCCGCGCTGCGCCAGCTCGTCGGCTATGCCGGTGTCGGGCAGCTGATCCGCGCGACCCGACACGGCCTGCGCGATCTTGCGGGATCCCTGATCAGCCGCGCGCCGCACCGCGTGCCGGTAGTGGGCCAACCTGGGACGTTGGCATTGATGACGACACTCGGCGCCGAGCAGGCCTACACCGCCATGGCCGGCCCCACCTGGCGCAACGAGGTGTGCGCGCGCACGGCACTGCGAGTCGGGTTCAACCGGCCCACCACCTTCGCCGGTCGTCTGGCTTGCCCGATCCTGCTGCAGATCGGCACCAACGATCAGATCGCGCCGCCCGGGGCTGCACGCCGCACTGCGGCCAAGGCCGGGCGCTGGGCACACGTGGTGGAGTACCCGATCGATCACTTCGCCTTCTACGAGGGCACCTGGCAGCAGCAGGCACTGGCCGATCAACTGAACTTCTTGACCCGATTCCTTTAGGGAAGCCGCCAGTCGATCGGCTCCGCGCCCAGCTGGCTCAGCAGCTCGTTGGCGCGGCTGAACGGCCGCGACCCGAAGAACCCTCGCGACGCCGACAGCGGCGACGGGTGCGGCGACTCGATCGCGACGCAGTGGTCGGCCAGCATGGGCTTGAGCGTCCCGGCGTCGCGTCCCCACAGGATCGCCACCATCGGCTGCTCGCGGGCCACCAGGGCACGGATCGCGCACTCGGTGACCGCCTCCCAGCCCTTGCCGCGGTGTGACGCCGGGTTGCCCGGCCGCACGGTGAGCACCCTGTTGAGCAGCAGCACGCCGCGCTGCGCCCAGGCGGACAGATCACCGCTGGCGGGCCGCGGATAGCCCAGGTCGGCGGTGTACTCGGTGAAGATGTTCTCCAGGCTGCGCGGCAGCGGTCGCACCTGCGGGGCCACGGAGAAGCTGAGTCCCACGGCATGCCCGGGCGTGGGATAGGGGTCCTGGCCGACGATCAGCACCCGCACGGCGTCGAACGGAAACGTGAAGGCGCGCAACACGTTCTGACCGTCGGGTAGGTAGCCACGCCCGGACGAGACTTCCTCGCGCAGGAACTTTCCCAGCACGGCCACCTGCTCGGTCACCGGCGCCAGGGCGGTGGCCCAACCGCTCTCGACGAGTTCCGGCAGCGGGCGCGCGGTCACGCCAGCCCCTTCACCAGCAGAACCACCGTATCGGCGCCGGCTTGCCGGTCTTGCGAAATGCGCTGGTATTCCGGCGATTCGGCCCACTGGCGGAATGCGTCCTCGTCGGGAAACGACATCAGCACCACCTTCTCCCGGTCCCAGTGCCCCTCCACGACCTGCGGTGACTCGTCGGCGGCCAGCAGCGTTCCCGAATAACGACGGAAGACGCCGGCGAACTCCGCCTGATACCGGTCGTAAGCGGCACGGTCGGTGAATCGGAGCTGGGCGATCACGTAGACGCTCACCGCGCCACCCTAGCTGCCGTACGACTGCCAGCCCGCGTCCCCATCCCACGGCGCCCCGTCGACCAGCACCCGGGCCGGCCCGTCGGCCACCTGCCCGATCACCCGCCAGCCGGCCGGCACCGCGCCGGGAAAGACCGCGGCCAGGGCGTGGTCCTCTCCCCCGCCCAGCACCCACGACCACGGGTCGGCGCCGAGGGCGTCAGCGGCCGGGGTCAGCGCCTGCTGGTCGGCGGCCAGCGCGGCGGTGGACACCTCGATCGTCACCTGCGACGCGGACGCCAGGTGGCCCAGGTCGGCGAGCAGGCCGTCGGAGACGTCGGTCATCGCCTGTGCCCCGGCGTCGGCGGCCGCCACGCCCTGGCCGTAGGGCGGCTGCGGCACGAGGTGGCGTCGCCGCAGCTCCTCGAACTCGGACACGGCGGCACCGAGCAGCCGGTAACCCGCCGCGGAGCGGCCCAGTTCGCCGGCCACCGCCACCACCGACCCCGGCCGCGCCCCGGAGCGCAGCACCGGCGCCCGGCCGGCCAGGTCGCCCAGCACCGTCACCGACACCACCCAAGAATCCGCCTGGACCAGGTCGCCGCCGACCACGCCGGCACCGAACCGCTGCGCTTCGGCCCACATGCCGTCGGCCAGGGCGGCGGCATCAGCGGCCGGGGTGTGCGCCGGGGCGCCGAATGCCACGACGAACGCGGTCGGGCGGGCGCCCATCGCCTCGATGTCGGCGGCGTTCTGCGCGATCGCCTTGCGCCCGACGTCGTGCGGGCTCGACCAGTCCAGCCGGAAATGCCGGCCTTCCACCAGCATGTCGGTGGAGATCACGCTGCGGCCGTCGGCGCAGCGCACCACCGCCGCGTCGTCCCCGGGACCCAGCTCAGTGGTGGCGGGCTGACGGCGGCCGGCCACCAGCCGGTCGATCATGGGAAACTCTCCAAGCTGACCCAGCGTGGGCTCAGTACCGCGCACAGCCACCGAGTGTAGGTGCGATGAAAAGGGAGCACGGGGTGTGATCAATCCGGGGACCGACGCCGACGGGCCGCCACGGGCGGCCCTTATCGCCGCGCTGGTGGTCGCCGTCGTCGCGGTGGGCGCTGCGCTGGCGTTCGCGGCGGCGCGCCAACCCGGTGCGCCGTCGACCGAGCCGCTCCGCCTGGCCACGGTGCCGGCCCCGCATGCCGGCGACGCGCCCTGTGGCGCCGTGCTCGATGCGCTGCCGTCGCAGCTGGGCGACTACCGGCGCGCCGAGATCGCCGAGCCGGCACCCGAGGGCGCGGCGGCCTGGACGGCCGGCGCCGACGGGACGGTGGTGCTGCGCTGCGGGTTGGATCGGCCGGCCGACTTCGTCGTGGGCTCGCCCATCCAGGTGGTCGATCAGGTGCAGTGGTTCGAGGTCCGCGAAGGCGAGCGCGCCACCTGGTATGCCGTCGACCGGAAGGTCTATCTGGCGCTGACGCTGCCCCTGGGTTCGGGGCCCACCCCGATTCAGGAGCTGTCGGATCTGATCGCCGCGAAGCTGGACGCGGTGCCGATCAGGCCGGGCCCGGCGCGCTAACCGCTCACGCCGAGCGTGTACTCACGGCGAATATTCGCCTGATTTTTCGCACTGAATGCGCGCTCGACGCTCCGGGAGCGCAGTCGCGCTAGCGCAGTCCCACCCCGCGGGCCAGTGCGGTGTCGACCATCGTCGCCAGCAACGTCGGGTAGTCCACCCCGCTGGCCGCCCACATCCGCGGGTACATCGAGATGGTGGTGAATCCGGGCATGGTGTTGATCTCGTTGATCACCGGTCCGGTGTCGGTGTGGAAGAAGTCCACCCGGGCAAGGCCCTGGCAATCCAGCGCGACGAAAGCGCGAATCGCCAACTGGCGCACCGCCTCTGCAACGTCGTCGTCGATCTTGGCGGGCACATCGAGTTCGGCGGCGTCATCGAGGTACTTGGTGGCGAAGTCGTAGAAGGAGTCGTCCCGGTCGCGGACGCCGGCGACCCGGATCTCCCCGACCGTGCTGGCGGCCACCGTGCCGTCGGGGAATTCGAGCACCCCGCATTCGAGTTCCCGGCCGACGATCGCGGCCTCGACGATGACCTTCGGGTCGTGCCGGCGCGCCTGCGCGATGGCGGCCGGAAGCTCGTCGTACGACGTCACCCGGCTGACCCCGATCGACGAGCCGCCGCGCGCAGGTTTGACGAACACCGGCAGTCCCAACCGCTCCCGGTCGTCGATCGACAATGTCGCCTGTCGGCCTCGTATCACCGCGTACGGGCCGATCGGCAGGCCCTCGGCCGCCAGCAGCTTCTTGGTGAACTCCTTGTCCATACCGGCGGCGCTGGCCAGCACCCCGGCCCCGACGTAGGGCACCCCGGCCAGCTCGAGCAGCCCCTGCACGGTGCCGTCCTCGCCGTAGGGTCCGTGCAGCACCGGAAACACCACGTCGACCGACTGCAGCACCTGTCCGGCACCCACAGCCAGTAACTGGCCGGCCCGCTGCGGGTCGGCGGGCAGCGTCAGTTCGGCACCGGAGGCCATGGTCACCGCGGGCAGCTGCCGGCCGTTGATCACCAGCGCGTCCGGGTCACCGTCGGTGAGCACCCAGGAGCCCTCCGGCGTGATCCCCACGGCGACCACCTCGAAACGCTGCGGATCCAGGTTGCGCAGGATGCTGCCCGCTGACACGCACGAGATCGCGTGCTCGCTGCTGCGGCCGCCGAACACGACGGCCACCCGGGTGCGCTCGTGGGAATTCACACGCCAGAGGGTACGGCAACGCCGGGCTCACTCCGGTTTGGTGCGCCGTCCCAGTAGCAGTGCCACCGCCTCGTTGACCGAGGAGCCTTCGTGGCACACCCGGTGCACGGCGTCGGTCAGCGGCATCTCCACGTCATAGCTCGACGCCAGCGCCAGCACCGACTGACACGACGTCACGCCTTCGACGACGTGACCGTCGGTGGTGCCCGACAGCCCCTTCGATCCCGGTATCGGCGGCATCGCCTCGCCCCGGCCGAGCCGCTCGCCGAACGACCGGTTGCGCGATTGCGGTGAAGTGCAGGTGGCCACCAGATCGCCCACCCCGGCCAGGCCGGCCAGGGTGGCCCCCTTGGCGCCGAGCGCGACACCCAGGCGGATGATCTCGGCCAGGCCGCGGGTGATGATCGCCGCCGCGGTGTTCTCCCCCAGGCCCACCCCGGCCGCCATCCCGCAGGCCAGGGCGATGACGTTCTTGCAGGCGCCGCCGATCTCGGTGCCGATCACATCGGCGTTGGTGTACGGGCGGAAGTAGCCGGTGTTGAGCATTCGCTGCAGCGCCACCGCGCGACCGGAGTCGGTGCAGGCCACCACCGTTGCGGCGGGCTGTTCGGCGGCGATCTCGGCGGCCAGGTTGGGGCCGGAGACCACGGCGACCTGACCGGGATCGAACCCCGTCACCGACGCGATTACCTGGCTCATCCGCATCAGGGTGCCCAGTTCGATGCCCTTGGCGACACTGACCAGGGTGGCGCCGTCGGCCAGGTGCGGCGTCCATGTCTCGAGGTTGGACCGCATGGTCTGCGCCGGTACGGCGAGCACCACCGTGGTCAAGCCGTTCAGCGCCTCGGCCGGGTCGGTCATGGCCCGCACCCCGTCTGGCACCGTGAAGCCGGGCAGATAGCCGGGGTTGCGGCGGGTCTCGTTGATCTGCGCGGCGATGTCGGATCGGCGCGCCCACAGCCTGACCTCGCTACCGGCGTCGGCGAGCACCTTGGCCAATGCCGTGCCCCAGGCTCCGGCTCCCATCACCGCGACAGTGTTTTCCGCGCTCTCGGTGCCCACCGCGCATCACCTCCCTTAGGCGGATCACCCTAACCTGGCACCGACGCTACGGCGGACGAACCCGACGCTGGCAGGATGTCGGTTGTGAACGCCGTGGCCGAGGAAGCGGGTATCGGCCTGATCATCGCCGTCAAGCGGCTCAGCGTGGCCAAGACCAGGCTGGCGCCGGCTTTTCCGGCGCCACAGCGAGAGGCCGTGGTGCTGGCCATGCTGGTCGACACCATCGCCGCCGCGTCGGCCGCCCGGGGACTGGAGCACATCACCGTGGTCACCCCCGACGAGGCCGCCGCCGCGGCCGCGGCCGACCTGGGTGCCGAGGTGCTGGCGGATCCGACTCCGGACGGCCACGGCGACCCGCTGAACAACGCACTCGCCGCCGCCGAACGCGCGGTGGCCGGATCGGTGCCGAATATCGTTGTCCTACAAGGGGATTTACCGGCCCTGCAGTCCTACGAGCTCGAGGAGGCGATCGCCGCCGCCCGCGCCCACCCGCGCAGCTTCGTGGCCGACCGGCACGGAATGGGCACCGCCGCGCTGTTCGCGTTCGGCAGCGCCCTGGACCCACGGTTCGGGCGGGACTCGTCGACGCGGCACCGACAGTCCGGCGCTCTGGAGCTGACCGGAGCCTGGCCGGGCCTGCGCTGCGACATCGACACGCCCGAGGATCTGGCGGTGGCGCGGCGTCTCGGGGTCGGCCCGGCGACCGCCCGTGCCCTCGCGCAATCCACGATCGGTGGCAGCAGCACCCGTTGATGAGTAATGATTTCGGAGTGGATGAAATCGAGGTCGGCCAACTGACCGAGGCGCGCGGCGACGAGACCGACTGGCGCCCCAATGAGGCCACCCCGACCGCGCCGCCGGCGGCCACCGCGGCCCTGCCGAGCCAAAGCGGCGATGAACTGCCCGCGGACCGCTACCTGAACCGGGAGCTGAGCTGGCTGGACTTCAACGCGCGGGTGCTGGCGCTGGCGGCCGACACCTCGCTGCCGCTGTTGGAGCGGGCCAAGTTCCTGGCGATCTTCGCCTCCAATCTCGATGAGTTCTACATGGTCCGGGTCGCCGGGCTCAAACGCCGCGACGAGATGGGCCTGTCGGTGCGCTCGGCCGACGGCCTGACACCGCGCGAGCAACTACGCCGGATCGGTGAGCAGACCCAGCAGATCGCCACCCGCCACGCGCGGGTGTTCCTCGAATCGGTGCGGCCGGCGCTCGCCGATGAGGGCATCCACATCGTTACCTGGGCCGACCTGCTCCCGGCCGAACGCGACCAGCTGTCGGTGTACTTCCAGGATCAGGTGTTCCCGGTCCTGACGCCGTTGGCAGTCGACCCGGCACACCCGTTCCCGTTCGTCAGCGGGCTCAGCTTGAACCTGGCGGTGACGGTCAAGCGCCCCGAGGACGGCGGAAATCACTTCGCGCGGGTCAAGGTCCCCGACAACGTCGACCGGTTCGTCGAACTCGATGCCGGTGGTGAGGGACGCGGTGAGATCCGTTTCCTGCCGATGGAGGAGTTGATCGCGGCGTTCCTGCCGGTGCTGTTCCCCGGCATGGAGATCGTCGAGCATCACGCCTTCCGCATCACCCGCAACGCCGATTTCGAGGTCGAGGAGGACCGCGACGAGGACCTGCTGCAGGCCCTGGAACGGGAATTGGCGCGCCGCCGGTTCGGGTCGCCGGTGCGCCTGGAGGTCGCCGACGACATGACCGAGAGCATGTTGGAGCTGCTGCTGCGAGAGCTCGACGTACACCCCGGCGACGTCATCGAGGTGCCCGGGCTGCTGGACCTGTCGGCGTTGTGGCAGGTGTACCGCCAGGACCGTCCGGACCTCAAGGACCGCACCTTCGTGCCGGCCACTCACCCGGCGTTCGCCGAACGAGAAACCCCCAAAAGCATTTTCGCCACCCTGCGAGAAGGCGACGTGCTGGTGCACCACCCCTACGACTCGTTCGCCACCAGCGTGCAGCGATTCCTCGAGCAGGCCGCCGCCGACCCCGGAGTGCTGGCGATCAAGCAGACGCTGTACCGCACCTCGGGCGACTCGCCGATCGTCACCGCGTTGATCGACGCCGCCGAGGCCGGAAAACAGGTGGTGGCTCTGGTCGAGATCAAGGCCCGGTTCGACGAGCAGGCCAACATCAAGTGGGCTCGCAAGCTGGAACAGGCCGGCGTGCACGTGGTCTACGGCCTGATCGGCCTCAAGACGCACTGCAAGGTTGCGTTGGTGGTGCGCCGTGAGGGCTCGGCGATCCGCCGGTACTGCCATATCGGCACCGGCAACTACAACAGCAAGACCGCGCGCCTCTACGAGGACGTCGGGCTGCTGACCGCCGACCCCGACATCGGCGCCGACCTCACCGACCTGTTCAACTCGCTGACCGGCTATTCGCGGAAGATGGAGTACCGCAACCTCTTGGTGGCCCCGCACGGCGTGCGGTCCGGGATCATCGAACGTATCGAACGCGAGATCGCCGCCCATCGCACCGGCGGCGGACAGGGCCGGATCCGGCTGAAACTCAACTCCCTGGTCGACGAGCAGGTCATCGATGCGCTCTACGGCGCCTCGCGCGCCGGTGTGCAGGTCGAATTGGTGGTGCGCGGGATCTGCGCACTGCGGCCGGGAGTCGAAGGCTTCTCCGAAAACATCGTCGTTCGGTCGATCCTCGGCCGTTTCCTGGAGCACTCCCGGATCATCGAATGCCGCGCCATCGACGAATTCTGGATCGGCAGCGCCGACATGATGCACCGCAACCTGGACCGGCGCGTCGAGGTGATGGTGCGGGTGAAGGATCCGCGCCTGACCGCTCAACTGGGCGACGTGTTCGACTCCGCGATGGACCCGGCCACCCGCTGCTGGGAACTCGGGGCGGACGGCCAGTGGACCGCGGAACCGCAGGGCGGCGCGACCGTGCGAGACCACCAGGTGTCGTTGATGGAACGACACCGCAACCCCTGACCCACCCCGTCCACGAGGCCCGAATTGACCTGCAGGAGTGAAGGTGCCCACAAAGACCTCGTCGAACGGCTCCCCGCCGGCGGGTAAGACCATCCACGCCGCCGGTGCGGTGCTGTGGCGGATGCGGCGAAAGTCCGTCGAGGTGGCGCTCATCCACCGCCCCCGCTACGACGACTGGTCACTGCCCAAAGGCAAAGTCGATCCCGGAGAGACCGAACCGGTGACAGCGGTACGGGAGGTCCTCGAGGAGACCGGCCAGCATGCCCAGCTGGGTTGCCGGCTGGGCTCGGTCAGCTATCCGGTGGCCCAGGGCGTCAAGAAGGTGCGCTTTTGGAGCGCACGAGCGTTGGGCGGTGACTTCGTGCCCAACCGCGAGGTCGACGATCTGGTCTGGTTACCGGTCAGCGCCGCGATGAAAGAACTGCACTACGCCTACGACCGGAAGATATTGCGGCGGTTCGCCAAGGCTCCCGCCGACACCCAGACGGTGTTGATCGTGCGGCACGGCACCGCCGGGCGCCGTTCCCGGTTCTCCGGCGACGACACCCTGCGCCCGCTGGACAAGAAAGGCCGCGCACAGGCCGAGGCGCTCACCGACCAGCTGCTGGCCTTCGGCGCCACCGACGTCTACGCCGCCGATCGGGTGCGCTGTCATCAGACCGTCGAGCCGCTGGCCGCCGAACTCGGCGTGACAGTGCATAACGAGCCGACGCTGACCGAAGAGGCCTACACGCATAGGCCGAAGAAGGCCCACCGCAGGGTGCTGGAGATCGCCAGGCTGGGCGGCACACCGGTTATCTGCACGCAGGGCAAGGTGATTCCGGACTTGATCGCGTGGTGGTGTGCCCGCGACGGCGTCACCCCGGACAAGTCCCGCAACCGCAAAGGCAGCACCTGGGTGCTGTCACTGTCGGGGGGCCGGTTGATCGCCGCAGACCACATGGGGAGTCCGTTGGCGACGCACGCCCTGGTGTGAACGACCGGGCGCCGCGGGGATTCCCCGCGGCGCCCGGCTATTCGTGGTTACTTACGGCCTTTTCGGGCCGTGGCCTTGGTGGCCTTCTTGGCCGGAGCCTTCTTGGCCGCGGTCTTCTTGGCGGCGGCCTTCTTGGCCGGAGCCTTGGTTGCGGCCTTGCGGGCCGGAGCCTTGGCCGCAGTCTTCTTGGCGGTCACCTTCTTCGCCGGAGCCTTGGCCGCAGTCTTCTTGGCCGTGGTCTTCTTGGCCGCGGCCTTGGTTGCGGCCTTCTTCGCCGGAGCCTTCTTGGCGGCCGTCTTCTTGGCAGCGGCCTTCTTGGCCGGAGCCTTGGCGGCAGTCTTCTTGGCGGCGGCCTTGGTGGCCTTCTTGGCCGGCGACTTCTTCGCCGCCTTCTTCGCGGCCGTGGTACCGGCACCGGCGCCACGCTTGACCGCGAGACCCTCGGACGGGACGCGCTGCGCGCCAGACACAATCGCCTTGAACTGCGCGCCCGGCCGGAACGCAGGGACAGATGTCGGCTTCACCTTGACCGTTTCACCGGTACGGGGATTGCGGGCCACGCGCGCGGCGCGACGGCGGCGCTCGAACACGCCGAACCCGGTGATGGTGACGCTCTCACCCTTGTGGACGGCACGCACAATGGCATTGACGAAATGCTCCACGGCTTCTGTAGCCGACCGACGGTCGGTGTCCAATTCCTTTGTGAGCACCTCGATGAGCTCTGCTTTGTTCATCCAATCCCTCCGAAACCAGTGGCCCTACTTGAGCCGACTAGAGCACACGGTAAACCCTGATACCACTGATATCCAAGAGCCACGCGCAATTTCAGATGAGATTATCGGCCAATTCCGCAATCCGGTTCCCGCCCTTGGCCGCTGACGAGAGGCGTTCAATCAACCGGAAATAGGCTTCCGGAGACCGTCACGAGACCGTTACGAGGCCGGCAAGGTCCGCGGTTTCCAGTCCGGCCGGGCCGCCTCGAAAGAATCGATTTCGTCGAGTTTCCGCAGCGTAAGGCCTATATCATCGAGCCCTTCGGACAGTCGCCAGGCGGTGTAGTCGTCAATAGTGAACGCCACCACCGACGTTCCGGCGGTGATATTCCGATCTTGAAGATTGACAGTGATTTCCAGTCCCGGGCTTGTCTCGATGAGTTTCCAGAGCAGTTCGACGTCGTCCTGGGCCACCTGGGCCGCCAGCAACCCCGCCTTGCCGGCGTTGCCGCGGAAGATGTCGGCGAAACGCGAGGAGATGACCACCCGGAAGCCGTAGTCGAGCAGTGCCCACACCGCGTGTTCCCGCGATGAACCGGTGCCGAAGTCCGGCCCGGCAACCAGCACCGAACCTTGGTCGAACGGCTTGAGATTCAAGATGAACGACGGGTCGGTGCGCCAGGTGGCGAACAGGCCGTCCTCGAATCCGGTCCGGGTGATGCGCTTCAAATAGACCGCGGGAATGATTTGGTCGGTGTCGACATTGGACCGCCGCAGCGGGACTCCGATTCCGGTATGGGTGTGAAAAGCTTCCATGACTAAACTCCTTTAAATACCGTGGCGGTCAGTTCAAGTCGGCAGGGGCCGACAGCGTCCCGCGGACCGCGGTGGCGGCGGCCACGACCGGAGACACCAGGTGGGTGCGCCCGCCTTTGCCCTGCCGGCCCTCGAAATTGCGGTTGGAGGTCGACGCGCAGCGCTGGCCCGGAGCGAGCTGATCCGGGTTCATTCCCAGGCACATCGAGCAGCCGGGCTGACGCCATTCGGCACCGGCGGCGGTGAAAACCTCGGCGAGCCCTTCGGCTTCGGCTTGGTTACGCACCCGCATCGATCCCGGCACGACGAGCATCCGCACGCCCTCGCTGACCTGCCGACCCCGCAGTACGTCGGCCACCGCGCGCAGATCCTCGATCCGTCCGTTGGTGCACGACCCGACGAACACCGTGTCAACCGCGATCTCACGCATCGGCGTCCCGGGGCGAAGGTCCATGTAGGCCAACGCCTTCTCCGCGGCCCGCCGCGCGCCCTCGTCGGTGATCGTCTCCGGATCGGGCACCGCCGCCCCCAGCGGCACCCCCTGGCCGGGGTTGGTGCCCCAGGTGACGAACGGGGTCAGCGCCGAGGCGTCCAAGAAGACCTCGGCGTCGAACACCGCACCGGGGTCGGTACGCAAACTGTCCCAGTAGGTCACCGCGGCATCCCAGTCCGCGCCGGCCGGAGCATGCGGGCGGTCGCGCAGATACTCGTAGGTGGTCGCATCGGGAGCGACCATCCCGGCCCGGGCGCCGGCCTCAATGCTCATGTTGCAGATCGTCATCCGGGCTTCCATCGACAGCGCCTCGATGGCACTGCCCCGGTATTCGATGACGTAGCCCTGGCCGCCGCCGGTTCCGATCTGGGCGATCACCGCCAAGATGATGTCTTTGGCGGTGACCCCCGCCGGCAACCGTCCGTCGACGTTGACCGCCATCGTGTTGAACGGCCGCAGCGGCAACGTCTGGGTGGCCAGCACGTGTTCGACCTCCGAGGTCCCGATGCCCATCGCCAGCGCACCGAACGCACCGTGGGTCGAGGTGTGGCTGTCACCGCAGACCACGGTGGTGCCCGGCTGGGTCAGACCCAGCTGCGGCCCGATGATGTGCACGATGCCCTGATCGATGTCGCCCATCGGGTGCAACCGGATGCCGAACTCGGCGCAGTTGTGCCGCAGTGTCTCGACCTGGGTGCGCGACACCGGGTCGGCGATCGGCTTGTCGATGTCGATCGTCGGAACGTTGTGGTCCTCGGTGGCGATGGTCAGATCCGGGCGCCGCACTGTGCGGCTGGCCAAGCGCAGGCCCTCGAACGCCTGCGGACTGGTGACCTCATGAACGAGGTGCAGATCGATGTAGATCAGGTCTGGTTCGGTTCCGCCGCCGGAGACCACGACGTGGTCGGCCCAGACCTTTTCGGCCAGGGTGCGAGGCTGCTGCGTCATTACCATTCTCACATTCTGAGACGTTAGTATCTGTATATGGGACAGCATAGCGGCATCGGCGTTCTGGACAAAGCCCTGGTGGTGCTGCACACGGTCGCCGAATCGCCGTGTGGGCTCGCCGAACTGTGCGACCGCACCGGCCTGCCTCGCGCGACCGCGCACCGGCTGGCCGCCGGACTCGAGGCGCACCGGCTGCTCGGGCGCGACGATGACGGCCGCTGGCAGATCGGTCCCGCGGTCGCCGAACTGGCGGCGCGTGCCGACGATCCGCTGCGCGCAGCCGGCGCAGCGGTGCTGCCGCGCCTACGGGAGATCACCGGCGAGAGCGCGCAGCTGTACCGCCGCGAGGGCTCCGCGCGGGTCTGCGTGGCAGCGCTGGAACCCCCTGCGGGGCTGCGGGACACGGTTCCGGTCGGCGCCCGGCTGCCGATGACGGCCGGCTCGGGAGCCAAGGTCCTCCTGGCCTACGCCGAACCGGCGCTTCAGCAAGAAGTGCTGGCGGACGCCAAGTTCACCAGCCGCACCCTGGCCGACGTGCGCCGGCGTGGCTGGGCGCAGAGCGTCGCCGAGCGCGAACCGGGTGTGGCCAGCGTCTCAGCGCCGGTGCGCGACCAACGCGGCACGGTGGTGGCGGCCATCTCGGTGTCGGGTCCGATCGACCGGATGGGACGACGCCCCGGGGCGCGCTGGGCGGCTGCACTGCTCGCGGCCGCCGACGCACTCACCGCTCGGTTATAACGCCGAGCAGTCCCCCGCAAGCGGGAGGTGCCCCCAATCAAAGCACCCATTTCGTGCCGAGATAGGGCGCTTTCGCGTCTGCTCGCCGGGTCACGGTAACCACCTGCCAGACTGCTGGGATGGGAACCAAGCAGCGCGCACAGATCGTCATGACCGACGCCGAGGTCGCCGACTTCGTCACCAGCCACCGCACCGGAACGCTGGCCACCATCGGCCCCGACGGCCAGCCGCACCTGACCGCGATGTGGTACGCGGTGCTCGACGGCGAGATCTGGCTCGAGACCAAAGCCAAGTCGCAGAAGGCGGTCAACCTGCGCCGTGATCCGCGCGTCAGCTTCCTGTTGGAGGCCGGCCAGACCTACGACACCCTGCGCGGGGTGTCGTTCGAAGGCGTCGCCGAGATCGTCGACGACCCGGAGGCCTGCTTCCGGGTCGGGGTCAGCGTCTGGGAGCGCTACACCGGGCCCTACAGCGACGAGATGAAACCGGGCGTCGACGCGATGATGAACAACCGGGTGGCTGTGCGCATCGTCACACGACGCGCCCGGTCCTGGGACCACCGCAAGCTGGGGCTGCCGGCGATGCCGCTGGCCGGTTCCACCGCGCCGACGAACACCTGAGCCCGCCCGAAATCCACAAAGGCCCGCACCTTCCCCAAGG
>NZ_LZMF01000136.1:0-56391 GCF_001673565.1 Mycolicibacter sinensis | reverse complement strand
AACGTGAACGTGATCGGCCTGACGCTGAGCAAGAACCAGGCCGTCCATGTGGAGTCGACCTTCGCCGCGATGGACACCTCGTGCAGCAGACGAGTGCTGCTGGCCGGTTGGGAGGAGTTCGACGAGCCGGTCGACCGGATCGTGTCCATCGGGGCGTTCGAGCACTTCGGCTACGACCGCTACGACGACTTCTTCAAGATGGCCCACAAGGCGCTGCCCGACGACGGGGTGATGATGCTGCACACCATCTGCGGCTTGTCCCCACAGGAAATCGTCGAACACAATATGGCGCTGACGCCCGAGCTGGCCGAGTTTCAGATCTTCCTGATGACCGAGATCTTCCCCGGCGGTGAGCTTCCCTCGGTCGGTCTGATCAAAGAACATGCCGTCAAGATGGGCTTCACCCCGAACCGCATCCAGTCACTGCAGCAGCACTACGCGATGACCCTCGATCACTGGGCGGAGGCGTTGGAGGAGCACGAGTGCGAGGCGATCGAGCTGCAGTCCGAAGAGGTCTACGAGCGCTACATGCGTTACCTCACCGGCTGCGCCCGGGAGTTCCGGGAGGGCCGCTTCGACGTCAACCAGTTCACCCTGGCGAAGTAGCGCAAGCGCAGGATCAGCTGGTGCCCAGCGGGTCGATGGTCGCGGCGATGTAGAGCATCACCGTCGACATGGCGGCCATGGTCGCGAAGTCCAGACCCCGGTCGCGCAGCACCAGCAGCCCGGCCCGATCCGGCGACAGCACCAGCCGCAGCGCGGCGGCCACTCCGGTGCCGATCCCGATCAGCAGCGCGCCGCGGCGCCAGAAGTTGGCCCCGGCCAGCACGAACGCCGCGAAGAAGATCAGGCTGACCACCACGATCGGCCACTGGGCGGCGAGCACCCGGCGCACGTGCGTCACAGTGTGCTCTCGACCCGTTCGACGACGTTGGTCAGCAGGAATGCCCGGGTCAGCGGGCCCACGCCGCCGGGGTTCGGCGAGACGTTCCCGGCCACCTCCCACACGTCGGGGTGCACGTCGCCGACCAGCCCGGCGTCGGTGCGGCTGACACCGACGTCGACGATGGCCGCCCCCGGACGCACCATGTCGGCGGTCAGCATGTGCGGCACCCCGACCGCGGCGACGATGATGTCGGCCTGCCGGGTCAGTGCCGGCAGGTCGCGGGTTGCGGTGTGGCACAACGTCACGGTGGCATTTTCCGAGCGGCGGGTCAGCAGCAGTCCCAGCGGGCGGCCGACGGTCACGCCGCGCCCGACCACCACGACATGAGCGCCGGCGATCGGCACGTCATAGCGGCGGAGCAGGTGCACGATGCCGCGCGGCGTGCACGGCAGTGCCGCCGGCGTGCCCAGCACCAGCCGGCCCAGGTTGGTCGGATGCAGTCCGTCGGCGTCCTTGGCCGGGTCGACGCGCTCCAGCGCGGCGTTCTCGTCGAGCTGCTTGGGCAGCGGCAGCTGCACGATGTAGCCGGTGCAGTCCGGGTTGGCGTTCAACTCGTCGATGGTGTCGTTGAGCTGCGCCGTGCTGGCGTCGGCGGGCAGGTCGCGGCGGATCGAGGTGATGCCGACCTTGGCGCAGTCGGCGTGCTTGCCGCGCACGTAGGCATGTGAGCCGGGGTCGTCGCCGACCAGGATGGTGCCCAGCCCGGGCGTACGGCCCGCGGCGGCCAGCGTGGCCACCCGGGCTTGGAGGTCGACGAAGATCTCGTCGCGCGTCGCCTTGCCGTCCAACGTGATCGCACCCACGCGGACAGTCTGGCATGACCACCCGCGTACTCTCCCGATATGCCCGCCCCCGACGTCTTCAGCCCCGCCAAGCTCGGCCCGATCACGCTGCGCAACCGAGTCATCAAGGCGGCCACCTTCGAGAACCGCACACCCGGTGCGCTGGCCTCCGAGGACCTGATCGAATACCACCGGCTGCCGGCAGCCGGCGGGGTGGGCATGACCACGGTCGCCTACTGCGCGGTCTCCCAAGGCGGCCGCACCTCCGACGACGGGCTGTGGATGCGTCCGGAGGCCGTTCCCGGGCTGCGCCGGCTCACCGACGCCGTGCACGCCGAGGGCGCGGCCGTCAGCGCCCAGATCGGCCACGCCGGCCCGGTCGCCGACGCCCGCTCCAACAAGGCCCGCGCCCTGGCCCCGGTGCGGTTCTTCAACCCGATCGGCATGCGGTTCGCCAAGAAGGCCAGCCGCGACGACATCGACGAAGTCACCAAGCAGCACGCCGACGCCGCCCGCTACGCCCTCGACGCCGGCTTCGACGCCGTCGAGATCCACCTCGGCCACAACTATCTGGCCAGCTCGTTTCTTTCTCCGCTGATCAACCGTCGCTCCGACGAGTTCGGCGGCTCATTGGCCAACCGCGCCAAGGTGGCCCGCGGGATCGTGCAGGCGGTCCACAAGGCGGTGGGCGGTCAGATCGCGGTGACGGCCAAGCTGAACATGTCCGACGGCGTGCGCGGCGGCATCAGCCTGGACGAGTCGCTGACCACCGCGAAGTGGCTGCAGGACGACGGCGGCCTGGACGCGCTGGAACTGACCGCCGGCAGCTCGCTGGTCAACCCGATGTACCTGTTCCGCGGGCATGCCCCGGTCAAGGAATTCGCCGGCGTCTTCCCGCCGCCGCTGCGCTGGGGCATGCGCATGACCGGCAACAAGTTCCTGCGCGAATACCCCTACCAAGACGCCTACCTGCTGAACGACGCCCGGCTGTTCCGCGCCGAGCTGTCGCTGCCGCTGATCCTGCTGGGCGGCATCACCAACCGCGAGACCATGGATCAGGCGATGGCCGAGGGCTTCGAATTCGTCGCGATGGCCCGCGCGCTGCTGGCCGAACCGGACCTGATCAACCGGATCGCCGCCGAGCCGGCGACTTTGTCGGAATGCATCCACTGCAACCAGTGCATGCCCACGATCTATCAGCGCACCCACTGCGTGGTCACCGGCGCGCCGGACTCGATCCGCTGACGATCTCGACTCACGGCGCGGTGGACAAACCACCTCTTCCCTCCGCCCGATACAGTTGATCCGATGAGTCACCCTGTTCCGCCGGTGCTGACCGTGCGCTACGACGGGTCGCAAGGCACGTTCTCCGCAGGCCACGATGTGGTCATCGGGCGTGACCTGCGCGCCGACATCCGCATCCCCCATCCCCTGGTTTCGCGCGCGCATCTGCTGCTGCGCTTCGAGCAGGGCAGATGGCTGGGAGTCGACAACGGCTCACTGAACGGCATCTACGTCAACGGCCAGCGGGTGCCGGTCGTCGAGGTCCGCGACGGTCAGGCCGTCAATCTCGGCAACCCGGACGGGCCGCGGGTGTCCTTCGAGGTCGGGCGGCACCAGGGTCAGGCCGGCCGTCCGCCGCAGACCGTCTCGATCCAGCTGCCGCCGCCGGGCCAACCCGGAATCGCCCGCCCGGGCCGGCCGCTGCAGCCGCAGGGCCGCCCATCGCATCCCGACCCGGTGCTCTACCCGGATCCGCGTTCGGCCGGGCAGCCCGGCGTGCAGCAGCCGTACCGGCCCGCCCCGCCGCCGCCGCAGCAGCAGCCGGCGCCTCCCACTCACTGGCAGCCGGCCTACCCCGGCAGCCTGGCCGGCCCGGGCGGCCCGGCGGGCGAGGCCGCGTTGCGGCCCGGCTATCAGCCTCCCGTCCAACCACCCGCGCCGCCGTCGTCGCCGGCCGAGGTGTTTCCACTGCGGCAGCCGTCCACCCGGATGGCGCCGGTGGCGGCCAAGCCCCCGGAAATGGGCAATCTCGCCACCCGGATGATCGACATCCTGCGGCCCGGTTCTGCCGCACCGCCGGAGGCACCGGCCGGTGCGATGACCATCGGCCGGGCCACCGACAACGATGTCGTCATCTCCGACGTGCTGGCCTCCCGGCACCACGCGATGCTGATCTCGACCCCGCTGGGCACCGAGATCCGCGACAGCCGCAGCATCAACGGAACGTTCGTCAACGGCGTCCGGATCGGCTCGGCGATCCTGTCCGAGGGCGACGTGGTCACGATCGGCAACGTCGACCTGGAATTCGCCGGCGGCAGCCTGCTGCGCCGCACCGAGGCCGCCTCGAAGTCTGGCGGGCTTGAGGTCCGGGACGTCTGCTTCGACGTCGAGGGCGGCAAGCGACTGATCAACAACGTCACGATGACGGCCCGGCCGGGCACCCTGACCGCGCTCATCGGCGGCTCGGGCGCCGGCAAGACGACGCTGTCGCGGCTGATCGCCGGCTACACCAAGCCGACCGCGGGTTCGGTCACCTTCGAGGGCCACAACATCCACACCGAATACGCCTCACTGCGCAGCCGGATCGGGATGGTGCCGCAGGACGACGTGGTGCACCGGCAGCTCACCGTCAACCAGGCGCTGGGCTACGCCGCCGAGCTGCGGCTGCCCCCGGACAGCACCAAAGCCGACCGGGACCGGGCGGTGGCCCAGGTCCTCGAGGAACTCGAGTTGACCAAGCACGCCGACACCCGGGTCGACAAGCTCTCCGGCGGCCAGCGCAAACGCGCGTCGGTGGCCCTGGAGTTGCTGACCGGGCCGTCGCTGCTGATCCTCGACGAGCCGACCTCGGGCCTGGACCCGGCACTGGACCGCCAGGTGATGCTGATGCTGCGCGGGCTCGCCGACGCCGGTCGCGTGGTGCTGGTGGTCACCCACTCGGTGTCCTACCTGGACGTCTGCGACCAGATTCTGCTGATGGCACCCGGCGGCAAGACCGCGTACTGCGGCCCGCCCAAAGAGGTCTTCCCGGCGATGGGCGCCGACAACTACGCCGACATCTTCGCCAACGTCGGCGCCGACCCCGACGAAGCCAACCGGCGGTTTTTGGAGCGCGAAGGCGGCCACCAGGGCACCGCCGCCCCGGTGCCCGCGACGCCGCCGACCGATTTGGGCAGCCCGCCACCGGAGAGCCTGCGAAAACAGCTGTCGACGATCGCGCGCCGCCAGGTCCGGCTGATCGTCTCCGACCGGGGCTATTCGATCTTCCTGGGGGTGTTGCCCTTCATCGTGGGTGCACTGTCGCTGACGGTGAAAGGCAAAGGCGGGCTGGGCATGCCGGGGCCCGACGCGCCGACCGAGCCGCAGTACATCATGGTGCTCCTCATCATCGGCGCGGTCTTTATGGGCACCGCGCTGACCATTCGAGATCTGATCGGGGAGCGTCCGATCTTCAAACGAGAACAGGCGGTCGGCCTGTCGACGGTCGCCTATCTGCTGGCCAAGGTCGGGGTGTTCTGCGCGTTCGCCACCGCACAGGGCGCGATTGCCACCATGATCGTGATTCTGGGCAAAGGTGGGCCGACGCAGGGCGCGGTGATGTTCGGCAGCGCGAATTTCGACTTGTTCCTCGCGGTCGCCGGAACCTGCGTCGCCTCAGCGATTCTCGGACTGGCGCTGTCGTCGTTCGCGCAGTCCAACGAGCAGATCATGCCGATGCTGGTGGTGTCGATCATGTCGCAGCTGGTGCTGGCCGGTGGCATGATCCCGGTGACCGGACGGATCGGGCTCGCCCAGGCCGCCTGGGTGACGCCGGGCCGGTGGGGCTACGCCGCGGGCGCGTCCGCGATCGACTTCAACAAGCTGGTCAACGTGCCGCAGATCCCCAAGGACCATCTGTGGGACCACACCAAGGGCATCTTCTTGCTCGACATGGGGATGTTGGCCCTGCTGTCGGTGTTCTACACCGTGGTGGTGTGGTGGAAGATCCGGCTCAAGCGCTGAGCTCAGCGCTGGTCGGGCTCGCTGTCCAAGCGCAGACCGTGGGCGAGCGCATACGCCATCGCCTGGCCGATATCGATGCGCGCGCCGGTCAGCGACGCGGTGGTCCACAGCGTCGCGTCGACCCGCGCCCCGCGCAGGTCCGCCTCGTCCAGCCGGGTGCTGCTGGTACGGGCGCCGGTCAGATCGGCCCCGCGCAGCACCGCTTTACGCAGGTCGGCCTCCACCAGATTGGCTTCGCGCAGCCGGCAGCCGCTGAGGTCCACGCCGCGTAGGTCGCTGCCACCAAGCCCGGCCAAGGTGAAGTCCACATCCTCGAGCACTACCGGCCGCATCCGGCACTGCACGAATGACGAGCCCAGCATGCTGCACTGGGAGAACTCGCTGTGCCACAACGAGGTCCGCTCGAATCGGCAGTTGCGGAACGCCGAACCGCGGTGCTGCGACTCGGCGAAATTGGCGCCGCTGAAATCGCAGCCGTCGAACACCACCCGCTCGGTGCGCAGTCGCGAGAGGTCCTCGTCGCGAAAGTCGTGGCCCGCGAATTCACGCCCGGACCACAGCGGCGCCTCGCTCAACCGTTGGAGACCAGGCTGGCCAGCGCGTACTCGCTGATGGCGATCAGCGCGTCGCGGGCGGACCGCTGGTCGCGCGCGTCGACGGCGATCACCGGGATGTGGTCCGGCAGGGCGAGCGCCTTGCGCACGGCGGCGACCGGGTAGCGCGGGGCGCCCTCGAACTCGTTGACCGCGATCAAGAACGGCAGGTTGCGGTGTTCGAAGAAGTCGACCGCGGCGAAGCTGTCCTGCAACCGCCGGCAGTCGGCCAGGATGATCGCACCGATCGCGCCGCGCACCAGGTCGTCCCACATGAACCAGAACCGGCGCTGACCGGGCGTCCCGAACAGGTACAGCACCAGGTCATCGGCGAGCGTGATGCGGCCGAAGTCCATCGCCACCGTGGTGGTCCGCTTGTCCGGGGTGGGCTCCAGGGTGTCGACGGCCGCCGAGGCGTCGGTGACCAGCGCCTCGGTGCGCAACGGCATGATCTCGGAGACCGTGCCGACGAACGTGGTCTTGCCGACCCCGAACCCGCCCGCGATGACGATCTTCGTCGAGGCTGAGTCCTGCTCGCGGCGCGGGCTATCCGAGCGCTCGTAGGCCACGCAGCGTCCTTCCTATCAGTTCTCGGCGTTCGTCCCGGGTGGACGCCTCGTTCAGCGTGCGACGCACCCGAAGGTAGCCCGAGGTGATCAGATCCCCCACCAGGACGCGCGCAACACCCAACGGCAGGTCCAGCCGAGCCGAGATCTCGGCGACCGACGGGCCCGTCCGACACAGTTCGACGATCCGGCCGCGTGGGTCGCTGGCCGGCCACTGGTTGGGTTCCGCCGGCCGCAAGGTCTGCACCGGGGCTTCCAGCGGAAGCCTGACGTCGGTGTGGGTCCTACCGGCGGTCAGCGTATACGGGCGTACCAGATGCGCTTCGGCCTCCGGGCTGTCGGCGCGCTCAGGACTGTCCATTTCACCGGGTCCTTACGAGCGCCGGCCCGGTGCCGACGACGCATTCCGGCGCGCCGACTGCACCACCGCGCCGACCCGTTCCACCAGGACAGCCATCTCGTAGCCGATCTGACCGATGTCGCAGGAGGAGCTCGCCAGCGTCGCCAGGTGCGAACCGTCGCCGACTCGCATCAGCAGCAGGTAGCCGTGCTCCATCTCCACCACCGACTGCAGCACCCGCCCGCCCTCGAACAACTGAGCCGCTCCACCGGCCAGGCTGGCCAATCCGGACGCCACCGCGCCGAGCTGGTCGGCCCGCTCCTTGGGCAGGTGCTCGCTGGCCGCGACCGTCAGTCCGTCGACCGACACCAGCACAGCGTGCGACACCCCCGGCACCTCGCGGGCGAAGGTGGTCACCAGCCAGTCCAACGAGCCTTCGGGGGCGCGCCGCTGGTCACTGGGTTCGGTGGGGAAAGTCATTGCTGATTATGTCCCTGGTCGGTGTCGAGGCCAGTCTCGAGGCCGGTGTCCCGGGCGTGCGACCTCGCGGCGCGCACCCCGCTGAAGTGGCTGCTGATCGAGGCGCGGATCGCCGCGGGATCCCGCTCCGGCGCCTCGTGGGCGGGCCCGCGCGGCACGCCGTTGGATGCTACCGGCTCGTCGGTGCCGCCCGGAACGTCCGGCCCCTGCGGCGGCGTCTCGGCTTCGGCCGAGCCGGGCACCAGTCGGGCGCCGGGTTCGCGGACCGGCAGGCCGTGCTCGGTGTGGGCGGCGACGGGGATGTTCTCCACTTCGGCGGCCACCGACCAGCCGCGGTCCCACACCGACTGCCAGTCCAGGTCGGCGCGCAGACTGGGGTCATTGGGATCGGCACCCAACGCTTCGGAGAGCATCCGCTGATAGATCGTGTCGGTGTCGGGGTCATCCTCGGTGCGCTCGACCCGGGCCCGCGCCGCGAAGTAGGCCGACGTGTCTGCCGGCGAGGTCTTTTCCACCACCGGCTCGGGCTCGCGATCGTCCTCTTCGGCCGGTTCTGCGGGTTCCGCTGCGGGTTCTGCTGCAGGTTCTGCTGCAGGTTCTTCGGAGGCCTCCCACCAGGGCTGCGGCAGTTCGCGGCGGACCCGGCCGGCGTCGGCCGCCTCGTGCACCGACTGCTCGGTCGGCACGCCGGTGATGCCGCTGGAGCCCGGCGTGCGGCGCGGCAGCAGCGAGACGACGGGCCCGGGCTCGACGTCCTCGGGTGGCGCATATGGCTCGGGCTCGTCGACCGGGTAGTCCTGGTAGTCCTGGTAGTCCTGGGGTTCGGGCGGGTAGGACGGCACCGCCGGCGGGGCGGGGGGTGCCGGATACTGCGGCCGGGCCGGCTCGTCGGCGGGCCGGTGGGTCAGCAGGTGCGCCGGCAGGTACACCTCGGCGGTGATGCCGCGCGAGCCCTGCGAGGCGGGGAACAGCCGGACCTCGATCCCGTGCCGGTGCGCCAGCCGGGAGATCACGAACAGACCCATGTGGCGGGCGTTCTCCGGACTGAACTCGCCGCCGGACGCCAGCCGCATGTTGGCCATCCGCAGGTCGGCGTCGGTCATCCCCAACCCGGCGTCGACCACCTCGACCACCACCCCGCCGTCGTTCTCGAAGCCGGCGACCACCCGCACCGGCTCCGTCGGCGCCGAGTAGCGCAAGGCGTTGTCGATCAACTCCGCGAGCAGGTGCACGCCGTCCGCCGCCGCGGCGCCGATCACCGTGATGTCGGGCACCAGCACCGTCTGCACCCGGTGGTAGCCCTCCACCTCCGAGGCGGCGGCACTGATCAGCGTGGCCAGCGAGATCGGCCGGCCCCGCTCGTGCGGCACCCGGGCACCGGCCAGTACCAGCAGGTTCGCGCCGTTGCGCCGCATCCGGGCGGCGAGGTGGTCCAGCCGGAACAGGCTCTCGAGGCGGTCCGGGTCGTCCTCGTTGCGCTCCAACCGGTCGATGAGCGCCAACTGTTGGTCGACCAGGGACCGGTTGCGCCGCGACATCGTCTCGAACATCTCGTTGACCAGGCGCCGCAGCCGGGCCTCGTCACCGGCCAACAACAGCGCCTGCGCGTGCAGCTCGTCGACAGCGTGGGCGACCTGACCGACCTCCTCGGTGGTGTAGACCGGCAGCGGCGCAGGCTCGCGTTCGTCACCGGCGCGCACCCGGGCGATCTCGTGTTCGAGGTCGGCATGCGCGACCTGCAGCGCGCTGTCGCGCAGCGTGCGCAGCGGCCGCACCAGCGAACGCGCCACCAAATACACCGCCAGCAGCGTGGCGACGATGGCGGCCAGCACCAGCGCGATGTCGCGGATGGCGGCGGCGCGCCGGTCGGCGGCGCGGTCCTCCACCGCCTTGGTCACCGCCCCGGTGTTCTCGGCGATCAGCCGCGCGGCGATCTGGTCGGTGGTGCGGATGGAGTCGCGCAGCACCGGGTTGTTGGGCAGCACCTGCTCGGGGTCGGACATGATCGCCATCCGGGTGACCAGCTGCTGCTGCAGGCTCTTGGCCTCCGGGGAGTCGACGCCGAGTACCTCGCTCATCCCGAACAGCGTGGACGGCTCGGTGCCCGCCAACGTCATCATCGAGGTGCGCAGTTCCGGGTCGGGAAGCTCCCCGCCCCGGTTGACCAGCAGTTCCTGCATCATCATCTGACCGCGGGCGCCGACGGCGCGGCTCAGGCCCTCGGTCTGCGACCGGATCCGTTCACTGTCCAGACGCACCGACCCGTTGATGGCGTCCTCGGCGGTCAGCAGGATCGGCGCGTAGCCGGTCACCTCGTCGCGCAGACCGATGCCGATGGTCGACACCCGATCCAGCAGCCCCGCGCCACGCTCGATGAGCGTGCCCACCCCGGAGCGCACGTCGGTGGCGACGTCGGTGTGCGACAGCCGCGAGGCCAGCTCGTACTTGCGGTTCTCGAAGTTCTTCCTGGCACCCTCGGCGTCCCCGTCGGAGGAGACGGCCACCAGCGCATCGCCCAGCGCCGACATGTAATTGGTGATCGCCGGGACCATCTCGGCGCGGTCGGCGACCAGTTGGAGCTGGTTGGCCTCCGACAGCGCGCTGGAGACCCGGAGCCCGCCGAAGACCGCGGCCAGCAGCATCGGCAGCAGGGCGATCGCCAGCACCTTCCACCGCACCGGCCAGTTGCGCACCGACCACCGCGACGGGCGTTTCACCGCCAGCGCGTCCGGCTCTTCCGCGTAGTCCTCGAATGCTGAATCCACCCCGTCCGGGTGGTCGAAGAGCGTCACCGCTCGGCGGCCGGATCGCCGACCGCTCGGCTGAAATTCACCGTTTGCGCCTTCTTCATCGGAGCTTCCGGCGTATCGCACCCGCTGAACCCTGAGCGGTGTGAGACCCGCCTTGATCTAGGCCGTCCCTACGTCGGCAATTCGACGAGTATGACAGTCCGCGCGTGCCACCACCATAGCCTTTACCGAAAAGGCACAGCTCCTGAGATGGTTTCGTGTCCGGTGGCCGCTCCCCCGGGCTGAGCCTCAGGCCGTAACCTCAGCTGCGTGTTTCGGGTGCTGTTCTATTCGCCGCGCATCCCGCCCAATACCGGCAACGCGATCCGGATGGTCGCGGCCACCGGCGCCGAGCTGCATCTGGTGGAGCCGCTGGGCTTCGACCTGTCCGAGCCCAAACTGCGCCGCGCCGGGCTGGACTATCACGACCTGGCCGCGGTCACCGTGCACCCGTCCTTGCCGGATGCCTGGGCCGCCCTGATGCCGGCCCGGGTGTTCGCCTTCACCGCCCATGCGCAAGCCTCGTTCGCGCAGGTGCGCTACCAAGCCGGCGACGTGCTGATGTTCGGCCCGGAGCCCGAGGGCCTGGATGCGGCAACGCTGGCCGATCCGCACATCACCGCGCAGGTGCGTATCCCGATGCTGCCCGGCCGGCGCTCACTGAACCTGTCGAATGCCGCCGCGGTCGCGGCTTATGAGGCCTGGCGCCAGCACGGGTTCGCCGGCGGAATGTGACGCGGTTTCACCACGTGTCCCAGTGCGCCACCTGCTCGGCCGGCAGTCGCTTGGCCGGCTTGAAGTCGGTGCCCTGGGTGTAGGCGATCGGGAACAGCCCGCCCTGGCTGTACTCCTCGTAGGGGATGCCGAGCACCTCGGCGGTCTGCTTCTCGCCGTCCTCGAGCAGGTGCAGCGTCGTCCAGCAGGAGCCCAACCCGCGGGAGCGCAACGCCAGGCAGTAGCTCCAGGCGGCCGGGAACAGCGACGCCCAGAACGACGCGCTGATGCCCAGCGACGCCTTCTCCGGCCGTCCCTCCAGACACGGGATCAGCATCACCGGCACCTCGTGTAGGTGCTCGGCCAGGTATTTGGCCGAGCCGCTGACCAGGTCCATCCGCTCACTGCGGACGTCGCCCTCGCCGTAGTCGGGCCGCAGCCGGTCCAGATACGGCAGGGCGTTGGTGCGGTAGATGTCGGCGATCGCCTGCTTCTTGACCGGGTCGGTGATGAACATCCACTGCCAGCCCTGGGCGTTGGAGCCGGTGGGGGCCTGCAGCGCGATCTCGAGGCACTCCATCAGCACCTCGCGCGGAACCGGCTTGTCGAGGTCGAGTCGCTTGCGGACCGATCGGGTGGTGGTCAGGACTTCGTCTGCGGACAAGTTGAGGTTCACCTGTGCAGGCTAACTGC
This sequence comes from Mycolicibacter sinensis, assembly GCF_001673565.1. Lineage (GTDB taxonomy): Bacteria > Actinomycetota > Actinomycetes > Mycobacteriales > Mycobacteriaceae > Mycobacterium > Mycobacterium sinense_C. The sequence continues at coordinate 44,483 of NZ_LZMF01000136.1, read as the reverse complement.
TAATTCTGCCGAAGTTTCACACCGCGCGATATCGCCGTGGTGCCGGCCTTCATCAGCAGGCGTTTGACTCGCATGGCGCCCGCTCCCGCGGTGGAGGCCAGGATCGACCGGTCCGACGGGACGAATTCAAGCGGATCACCTTCGCGCAGTTCCCCATTGCGGACCACCGTGCCGTAGACACCGAGGCAGTGATTGGTGTGGGCGGCGATGCTGCGGGTGATCTGCCGGTCGCGACTCAACTCAGGCTGGGGGTGCGACGGCATCACGCAGCGGACGGTGGGCAGCAGCGGTTTGACGGCGGCCAGCGGCGCCTGCAATGTGCCTCCGCACCAGTCGGTCTCGGGATGGCCGGAAGCCCCGGAAGTGCTAGCCGCATCTACCAGGATGGTGGGGCGAAAGCGCCGAACGTCGAAGTCGGAGCCCGGGGTCAGCCCGGCCATTGTGCGCAGGGTCTGCTCGGTGACCACGTGCACCGGATAGGCGTCGACGTAGCTGCCGACCGGCGTGATGTAGCGGCTCAGCTCGGCGAGCTTCTTGACCGGAAACATCGACAGATCCGGCAGGGGTTCGTCCTCGTCGAGACCGAAGTACTGGTGCAGATCGGCAGCGCTCGCCATGGACCCGCGATACTGGTCGCGGTCCTCGATCGGTGGCAGCGGCCGCAGTTCGACGTCTCGGTCGAGATACGACGAGAGCGCGGCGTGGACGTGCGGGTCGGAACTGGAGATCTCGCTGCCGTCGGGGAATTCGATGACCACCTCCGGTGCGTGGCCGGGACCGGCTTCCGGTGGCGGCGGCAGCGCATAGCGCGCTGTGCACAACAACAGCCCCGCCAGGCGCTTGGCGCTGGTGGTCGCATTCTTCTCCAGGTCGCGGACCGCCCATGTCCGGTCCGCATGCAGGCCCAGTTTGCCGACCCCGGCGGTGGTGACGCGCTGTCCGGCCATGGATTTCACCGGGTAGCGCCAAATGCCGGTGATTCGACCGACCTCGCCCATACTCTGCAGAGCTTAATCGGCCCGCGATGGGTTTCGGGGCGGGTCCGGTGTCACCGGAAGTCGCGGGAGCGCGACCCCACCACCAGCTCGAGTGCGCCCAGTCGCTCGGCCAGCACGGTGACCGCGCCGCTGGCGTTCTGCACCCGCCCGCGGATCAGCAGTGCCGTCGCGGTCTGCGCCAACCGGCGATGCCGCGTCCACACCCCCGGCGTGCACAGCACGTTGACCATCCCGGTCTCGTCCTCGAGGTTGACGAACGTCACCCCGCGGGCGGTCGCCGGCCGCTGCCGGTGCGTCACCGCGCCGGCCACCAGCACCCGGCTGCCGTCCGGGACGGCGGTGAGCTGCCCGGCTGGGATGACCCCGGCCGCGTCGAGGTCGGCGCGCAGGAACTGGGTCGGGAAGCTGTCCGGCGACACCCCGGTGGCCCACACGTCGGCGGCGGACAGTTCGATCTCGCTCATCCCGGGCAGCGCCGGCGTGTGCGACGACACCCCCACCCCGGGCAACCGGTCCGGCCGCTGGCCCGCCGCTGCCCCGGCCGCCCACAACGCCTCGCGCCGCGACGTGCCGAAGCAACCGAACGCGCCGGCGGTCGCCAGCGCCTCGGCCTGCGGGCCCGAAAGCTGCACCCGGGCGGTCAGATCCAGCATCGAGGCGAACGGGCCACGGGCCTCGCGGTCGGCCACCAGCCGCTCGGCGAGATCGTCACCGATGCCGCGGACCGCACCCAACCCGAGCCGGACCTGGGTGCCGTCGCGCTCCAGCGTGGCGTGCGCCAGGCTGGCGTTGACGCACGGGCCGTGCACCACGACCCCGTGCCGGCGGGCGTCGGCGACCAGCGACTGCGGCGAATAGAAGCCCATCGGTTGCGCCCGCAGCAGTGCGGCACAGAACGCGGCCGGGTGGTGCAGCTTGAACCAGGACGAGTAGAACACCAGTGACGCGAAGCTCATCGCGTGGCTCTCCGGAAACCCGTAGTTGGCGAAGGCTTCCAGCTTTTCGTAGATCCGGTCGGCCACCGCACCGGTGATGCCATGACACTCGGCCATGCCGCTGTAGAACCGGTCCCGCAACCGGCGCATCCGCTCCGGGGACCGCTTGGAGCCCATCGCGCGGCGCAGCTGGTCGGCTTCGCCCGCGGTGAATCCGGCGCAGTCCACCGCCAGCGTCATCAGCTGCTCCTGAAACAGTGGGATTCCCAGGGTTTTCTGCAGCGCCCGCTCCATGCAGGGATGCTCGTAGGCCACCGGGTCGATGCCGTTGCGGCGGCGAATGTAGGGATGCACCGACCCGCCCTGGATCGGCCCGGGCCGGATCAGCGCCACTTGCACCACCAGGTCGTAGAACACCCGGGGACGCAGTCGCGGCAGGGTGGCCATCTGCGCGCGCGACTCCACCTGGAACACCCCGACCGAGTCGGCGCGGGACAACATCTCATACACCGCCGGCTCGGACAGATCGATTGCGGCCAGGTCCACCTCGATGCCCTTGTGCTCGGCCACCAGGTCGATCGCGTAGTGCAGCGCGGAGAGCATGCCCAGCCCCAGCAGGTCGAACTTCACCAGACCGATTGCCGCACAGTCGTCTTTGTCCCACTGCAGCACACTGCGACCGGGCATCCGCGCCCATTCCACCGGGCACACGTCGGCGATCGGGCGGTCACAGATCACCATGCCGCCGGAGTGGATGCCCAGATGCCTTGGCAGGTCGGCGATCTGGGTGGCCAAGTCGATCACCTGCTCGGGTATGCCTTGGGTATCGGCGTCGTCGGCGCGGCTCAATGCGCCCCACCGGCCCAGCTGCTTGCTCCAGGCGTCCTGCTGGCCCGGCGAGTAGCCCAGCGCGCGGGCCATGTCCCGCACCGCGCTGCGACTCCGGTAGGTGATGACGTTGGCGACCTGGGCGGCGTGGTCGCGGCCGTATTTGTCGTAGACGTACTGGATCACCTCTTCCCGGCGATCCGACTCGATGTCGATGTCGATGTCGGGCGGGCCGTCGCGGGCCGGGGACAAAAACCGCTCGAACAGCAACCCATTGGCCACCGGGTCGACCGCCGTGATACCCAGGGCATAGCAGACCGCGGAGTTGGCCGCCGATCCCCTGCCCTGGCACAGGATGTCGCTGTCCCGGCAGAACCGGGTGATGTCGTGCACGACCAGGAAATACCCCGGAAACCCCAGCTGCGCAATGACTTCCAGTTCGCGATCGATCTGGGCATACGCTTTTCGAGCGCATGGCCCGCGCCCGGGCGGGCCGTAGCGGTCCGCGGCGCCGGCCAGGGTCAGCTGACGCAGCCAGCTGTCCTCGGTGTGGCCGTCCGGGACGGCAAACGGCGGCAGCTGCGGGGCGATCAGCGCCAGCGAGAACGCGCACTGCTCGCCGAGTTCGGCCGCGGCCGGCACCGCCGACGGGTGTGCCGCGAACAGCCGGGCCATCTCCGCGCCGGAGCGCAGATGCGAGCCGCCCAGCGGGGCCAGTCGGCCGGCGGCGGCATCCAGCGACTGCCGGGCCCGGATCGCCCCCATCGCCATCGCCAGCCGTCCCCGGTCCGGCCCGGCGAAATGCGCTGCGGTGGTGGCCACCAGCGAAACCCCGAACCGGGGCGCCAGCGCCGCCAGAACCGCGTTGCGCTCGTCGTCGCAGGGATCGCCGTGCCGGGTCAGCTCGACACTGACCCGCTCGGCCCCGAACCGGTCGACCAGATCGGCCAGCGCCGTCGCCGCCGCGTCCGGACCACCGGCGGCCAGCGCCTGGCGGACGTGCCCCTTGCGGCATCCGGTCAGGATGTGCCAGTGCCCGCCCGCCGCGCCGGTCAGCGTGTCCAGATCGAAACGCGGCCTGTCTTTTTCGCCGGCCAGGTGTGCGGCGGCGATCTGCCGCGACAACCGCCGGTAGCCCTCCGGGCCGCGGGCCAGCACCAGCAGGTGCGGGCCGGGCGGGTCCGGGTCGTCGGTGCGGGCCTTGTCCCCCAGCGACAGCTCGGCGCCGAAGACGGTGGCGATCTGGTGTCCCGCGGCGGTCAGTTCGGCGGCCGCCTCGGCGAACCGCACCACCCCGTACAAACCGTTGTGGTCGGTCAGCGCGATCGCCCGCAGGCCCAGCCGGGCGGCCTCGGCGACCAGCTCCTGCGGAGTGCTGGCCCCGTCGAGGAAGCTGTAGGCCGAGTGCGCGTGCAGCTCGGCATAAGGGACCGTCGGGCCGGCCGGCCTGGGCCGCTCGGGTCGCGGCGTCGACCGGCCGCGATCGGCCGACACACCGGCCGGCTGATCGGTGTGACGAGGCTTACCATTGAGCACTCGCTCCATTTCCGCCCAGCTCGGCGGCCCACTGCCCCAGCTCACACCCACCACGATATCGAACGTGTGTGCGATTCGCGTACCCGTGGGTGTTGGAAAGAACTTTGATGCACTAATCTGTGTCAGATTCCGGCACCACCCGAAAGGCAATTCTTGATGTTCGGCGTTGTCAGACGCGCGTGGTTACCGCTGCTCATCGTGTTGGTTCTCGTGGTGGGGGGGTTCGTCGTGCATCGCATTCGCGGCTATTTCGGCGGTGATGACAGCGGCAACAGCGCCGCCCCGTTCGAGGACACCAAGCCGTTTCACCCCAAGGTCGTGGTCTACGACATCTTCAGTCCGGACGGGACCTACGCCGACATCAACTATCTCGACTTGGAAGCTCTCCCGCAGCGGGTCGACGGCGCCGCCCTGCCGTGGACCCTCACCCTGTCGACCACCAACCCGGCGGTGAGCCCCAACATCGTCGCGCAGGGTGACGGCAGCACCATCGGCTGTCGGGTCACCATCGACGGCGAGCTCAAAGACGAACGAATCTCCAGCAGCCCCGTGAGCGCCCAGACCTTTTGCATTGTGAAATCAGGATGAGCAAACACCTCAACGACGACACCCCGACCGAGACGCTGCCGGCAGCGCAGCCGCCCCACCGCGGCGCCATAGCGACATGGGTCCGCCGGCTGGCGGTACCGCTCATCCTGGCCTGGTTGGCGATCACCGTGTTGGTGAACGTGATCGTGCCGCAACTCGACGAGGTCGGGGCGATGCGCGCGGTGTCGATGGCCCCCAAAGACGCCCCGTCGATGATCTCGATGATGCGCATCGGCAAGACCTTCGAAGAGTTCAAGTCCGACAGCTCGGCGATGGTGGTGCTCGAAGGCGACGAGCCGCTCGGCGACGACGCGCACAAGTACTACGACGAGCTGGTCGCCAAAATGGAGGCCGACACCGAGCACGTCGAGCACATCCAGGACTTCTGGAGTGACCCGCTGACCGCGGCGGGGTCCCAGAGCCCGGACGGCAAGGCCGCCTACGTGCAGGTGTACCTGGCCGGCAACATGGGCGAGACCCTGGCCAACGACTCGGTCAAGTCCGTCCAGAAGATCATCGCCGACACCCCGGCACCGCCCGGCGTACACGCCTACGTCACCGGCGGCGCCGCCCTCAACGCCGATCAACACATCGCCGGCGACAAGAGCCTGAAGGTCATCACCTCGCTGACGTTCGTGGTGATCATCGTGATGCTGCTGAACTTCTACCGGTCGATCGGCACCGTGCTGCTGGTGCTGGGCATGGTGGTGTTCGAATTGGCAGCGGCCCGCGGCGTGGTGGCCGTGCTCGGCTTCTACAACATCATCGGCTTGTCGACGTTCGCGGTGAACCTGCTGGTGACACTGGCCATCGCCGCCTCGACGGACTACGCGATCTTCCTGCTCGGCCGCTATCAGGAGGCGCGGTCGCTCGGCGAGGACAAGGAGTCGGCCTTCCACACCATGTATCACGGCACCGCGCACGTGATCCTGGGCTCGGGCCTGACCATCGCCGGCGCGACCTTCTGCCTGTCGTTCACCCGATTGCCCTACTTCAAGTCACTGGGTGTCCCACTGGCCATCGGCATGGTGGTGGTGACGCTCGCGGCCCTGACCTTCGGTGCCGCGGTGGTGGCGGTGGCCAGCCGCTTCGGGATGCTCGAGCCCAAGCGGGCGATGCGGATCCGCGCCTGGCGGCGGCTCGGCGCGATGATCGTGCGCTGGCCGGGGCCGGTGCTGGTGGCCACCACCGCGGTCTGCCTGGTCGGGCTGCTCACCCTGCCGGGGTATGAGACCAACTACAACGACCGCGAGTACATGCCGGACTACGTGCCGGCCAACATCGGCTACGCCGCCGCCGACCGGCATTTCTCCCAGGCCCGGATGAATCCGGAACTGCTGATGATCGAGTCCGACCACGACCTGCGCAACCCGGCCGACTTCCTGGTCATCAACCGGATCGCCAAGCGGGTGTTCGAGGTATCGGGTGTCGGACGGGTGCAGACCATCACCCGGCCGCTGGGCACGCCGATCGAACACACCACGATCCCGTTCGCGATCAGCATGCAGGGCACCACCCAGCAGCTGAACATGAAGTACCAGCTCGACAGCATGCGGAACATGCTGAAAATGGGTGAGGACATGCGGGTCTCCGTCGAGAGCATGAAGGCGATGCTCGAGGTGACCCGCGAGATGTCGGCGACCACCCACAGCATGGCCCAAAAGATGCACATCATGCTCGGCGACATCCAGAAGCTGCGCGACGAGATGGCCGACTTCGACGACATGTGGCGCCCGATGCGTAGCTACTTCTATTGGGAGCCACACTGTTTCGACATCCCGATCTGCTGGTCGATCCGGTCCATCTTCGACATGATGGACGGCATCGATGCGATGACCGAGGATTTCGAAAAGGTGCTGCCCGACATCGACAACCTCGATCGGCTGATGCCCCGGATGCTCGAGATCATGCCGCCGATGATCGAGACCATGGAAAACATGCGGACCACCCAGCTGAAGATGCAGTCCACCATGGAGGGCCTGCAGCTGCAGATGGAGAAGATGATGGAGGGCCAGAACGCCATGGGCAAGGCGTTCGACGACTCCAAGAACGACGACTCGTTCTATTTGCCGCCCGAAGCGTTCGACAACCCCGACTTCAAGCGCGGGATGAAGATGTTCCTGTCGCCGGACGGACATGCGGTGCGGTTCATCATCTCTCACGAGGGCGACCCGATGTCCCCGGAGGGCGTCAGCCACATCGAGCCGATCAAGCACGCCGTGCACGAGGCGCTCAAGGGCACCCCGCTGGAGGGCTCCCGGGTCTATCTCGGCGGCACCGCGGCCATGTTCAAGGACATGAAGGACGGGTCGGCCTGGGACCTGATGATCGCGGGCATCGCCTCGCTGTGCCTGATCTTCATCATCATGCTGCTGATCACCCGGGCGGTGGTGGCCTCGGCCGTGATCGTCGGCACCGTGCTGCTCTCCCTGGGCACCTCATTCGGGATCTCGGTGCTGGTCTGGCAACACATCATCGGGTTGCATCTGCACTGGATGGTGCTGGCGATGAGTGTGATCATCTTGTTGGCGGTCGGCTCGGACTACAACCTGCTGCTGGTCTCCCGAATGAAGGAGGAGATGCACGGCGGGCTCAAGACGGGCATCATCCGCGCCATGGGTGGCAGTGGCTCCGTGGTGACCTCGGCGGGTCTGGTGTTCGCCTTCACCATGATGTCGATGCTGGTCTCCGACCTGAAGGTGATCGGCCAGGTGGGCTCGACCATCGGGCTGGGCCTGATCATCGACACGCTGGTGATCCGCTCGTTCATGACGCCGTCGATCGCCGCGCTGCTGGGCCGCTGGTTCTGGTGGCCGCAGCGAGTGTGGTCGCGGCCGAGTCCGGTGGCACAGCAGGTCTCGCCGACCGCACCCACCAGCCCGGTGTCCATCGACCGGGTCTGAGCCCGGCGGCTAGGACTCCGGGCGCACCACCAGCACCGGCGCATGCGCCGACTGCACCACCGCCAGGCTGACCGAGCCCAGCAGCATGCCGGTGAAGCCGCCGCGGCCGTGGCTGCCCACCACGACCAGCTGCGCCTGCTGCGACTGCTCGACCAGTTGGTCGGCCGGCCGGTCGCAGACCACCACGCGGCGCACCGTGACGTCGGGGTAGCGCTCCCGCCAGCCGGCCAGCCGCTCGGCCAGGGCCAGTTCACCGTCGGATTCCATTGCGGCCGCGTCGATCCCGGGGAAATCGAGCACGCCGGTGTCGTGCCAGGCGTACACCGCCACCAGCTCCACCCCGCGCAGCGACGCCTCCTCGAACGCCACCGCCGTCGCGGCCTCTGAGACCGGGGACCCGTCGATGCCGATCACCACCGGTGCGGTGTCGGAGCGCTCTTGCTCCTCGTGCAGGACCACGACCGGGCAGTGCGCATGCCGGACCAGTGACGAGCTGACCGAGCCGAGCAGGCTGCGACGCAGCAGCCCGTGCCCGCGAGACCCGACCACCAGCCGGGCGGCGCCGCGACTCAGGTCCACCAGCACCGGAACCGTCGAGCCGACCACGATCTCGGCGTCCACCGGCAGATCCGCGCCCTGGGTCGCGGCGATCGCGACGGCTTCGCGCAGGTGGCGTTCGCCCTGTTCGTGCTGCCACTCGGTGTAGCCGGGCGGCATCGGCGTCTCGGGGAACGTCATCACCACCGGCGGAGCCAGCACATGGACCAGGGACAGCGGCAGGTTGTGCAGGACGGCATCGCGGGCCGCCCACTCGACCGCAGCGTTCGACGACGGCGATCCGTCGACACCGACGAGGATTCCAGGGTTCACCCCTCCACGCTAAGCGGTGTGACACCGTGGTGCCTAGCCACCGTTGAACTCAAGGAAGGCGGTCCGCACGTTGTCCATCACGATCGATCCACGCCGGCACGACGCGGTGCTGCTGCGCCTCGACGACGGCGCTGCGGCGCTGACCGCGCGGCTGCAGCAGGCCGGGGTGCGGGCGCAGCCGGTGGCATCGAGCGCCGAGCTGGTGTCCGCGGCCGCCGAATTGCGGGTGCGGCCGGGCCGGTGCGTGGTGCTCACCGACTCGGAATCGGACGTAAACACGGCTCGCAGTGCGGGTTTCGCCCTGGTGATCGGCGTCGGGTTCGACGGCGCCGACGCGGCGGTGGCCGACCCGGACCAGGTCGCGGTGCGCACCGGCGACCGGCCGATGTCAGCGTTGCCCGACGCGATGAGCGCCCCGGAGCTGGGCGAGCTCACTCGCCCGGCGGTGTTCTTCGACTTCGACGGCACGTTGTCGGAGATCGTCGACGATCCCGACGCGGCCCGGCCGGTTGCCGGCGCGCTGGATGCGTTGGCCGCGTTGGCCGCCCACTGCCCCGTCGCGGTGCTGTCCGGCCGCGATCTGGCCGACGTGCGCGAACGGGTCGGACTGGACGGGATCTGGTATGCCGGCAGTCACGGCTTCGAGATGACCGGACCCGACGGTGCCCATCACCAGAACGATGCCGCCACGGGCGCGGTGTTCCTGCTGTCGGCGGCGGCCGGTTCACTTCACGGTCAGCTCGGCGAAATCCCAGGAGTCATGGTGGAGCACAAGCGTTTCGCGGTCGCCGTGCACTACCGCAACGCCGCCCGGGATCGGGTCGGAGAGGTGCTGGCGACGGTGCGCGAGGCCGGCCGGCGGCGTGGGCTGCGGGTGACGACCGGGCGCGAGGTGATCGAGCTGCGCCCGGAGATCGACTGGGACAAGGGCCGCACGCTGCACTGGATTCTGGAGCAGTTGGAGCCGGTGACGCCGCTGTTTCTCGGCGACGACATCACTGACGAAGACGCGTTCGACGCGGTGGCCGAGCTGTCGGGTGCCGGGATCGTGGTGCGGCACAGCGACGACGGCGACCGCGCCACGGCCGCCCGGTTCGCACTGGACAGCCCGGCCAGCGTTGCCGAGTTCACCGCCCGATTGGCGCAGCGGCTCGCCGGCGAGGAGGCTTAGGGCCCGTCGCAGCGAATACAGTGACAAACGGACCGAGCAATCAGTCCCGGTATTCGGCTGCCCCGTCGTCGAGCACCACCCGCGCATTGCCACCGTCGGGGCCGGCGGCCTCGGTGCGGAACACCGCCTTACCCGGCTCGGTCCGCCAGATCGAGGTGGTCAGCGTCTCCCCCGGAAATACCGGGTCGGTGAAGCGCGCCGCGATCGCGCTGACCCGCCGGGCGTCACCGCCGCCGAGTTCGGCGACCAGCGCACGGCCGGCGAAGCCGTAGGTGCACAGCCCGTGCAGGATCGGCTTGGGGAAACCGGCCAGCGTGGTGGCGAACCAGGGGTCGCTGTGCAGCGGGTTGCGGTCGCCGGAGAGCCGATACAGCAGCGCCTGATCCTCCCGGGTCGGATACGCGATGCGGGCATCGGGCTCGGAGTCCGGGATCTGCGGGGCGACCGGCCGCTGCCCCGGCTCCCCGCCGAAACCACCGGCCTTGCGGATGACCACGGTGGTCAGCGTCTCGGCGATCGGCTCGGAGGTCCTGGGGTCGGTGCCGCGTGCCCGCAGCATCACGACGGCGTTCTTGCCCTCCCCCTTGTCCTGGATGTCGGCGACCTCGGCGACCACCTGCAGGCTTCCGGCGGCGGGCAGCGGCGCGAACAGGCGTACCTCCTGGGAGCCGTGCAGCAGCAACGCCGGGTTGAAGGTGCCGATCTTGCCGGCGGCCGCAAAACCCAGACAGCAGATGACGGCATAGGTGGGCAGCACCTGCTGGGCAATGTCGTGGCTGTTCTCGGTGGTGAACGCCAGGTCGGCGGTGCCGGCGCCGACTCCGAGCGCATAGAGCATGGTGTCGCGATCGGTCCATTCGACCAGCACCGGATCGGTGGTCACGCCGATGGCTGTCGGGTCCAGTGCCATGGGTTCTCCTTACGGCGGTTGTCGGAGGCGATTCGCCCTCACCATTTCAGCAGAACCGGCCTCCTCGGCGCCGTCGACACGGCAGGCTGTCGCCATGGGGACGCGCATGGGGAACCGCAGCAGTAAGTTGTTCGCGATGGTGGCGGCCGCGCTCGCCGCGGCCCTGGTGCTCGGAGGCTGTTCGGGGACACCGCATACGCGCACCATCACCCTGACCTTGATCCGGCACGCGGAATCCGAAGCAAACGCCGCCGGGATCGTCGACACCGCGGTGCCCGGTCCGGGCCTGACCGAGAAGGGCCGCGCCGACGCCCAGGAGTTCGCCGGTCAGCTCTCGCGCAACCACTACGACGGCGTCTACGCCTCCTCGATGGCGCGCAGTCAGCAGACCGCCGCCCCGCTGGCGCGCGAGTTGGGCCGGCAGGTGCAGATCCTGCCCGGCCTGCGCGAGATCAGTGCCGGCTGGTTCGGCGACAAACCCGGCTCGGTGGCCCAGGCGCCGTACCTGCTGGCCCCACAAGCCTGGGTTCACGGTCAGCGGACCGCAGCCATTCCCGGTTCGATCGACGGCAACCAGTTCAACGAAGAGTTCAGCGCCGCGGTGCAACAGATCTACGACAGCGGCGATGCCAATCCGGTGGCGATCTCGCACGCGGCGTCGATCATGACCTGGACCCTGATGAACGTCAAGAATCCGCGTGACGAGCTGATGACCGACCACCCGCTGCCCAACCTCGGCCGGGTGGTGCTCAAGGGCAGCCCGGGCACCGGCTGGAAGCTGGTGGACTGGGACGGCATTCGCGCGTTCTGAGTTCAGGGCGCTGATGAGTGCGGCCGATGACTCCGATGATCGCCTGACCGACACCGGCCGGGTGGAGGCGTTCAGCGATGGCGTCTTCGCGATCGCGGTGACTCTGCTGGTGCTCGACCTCAAGGAACCGGCGCACGGCCCCGGGGCGCTGCTGGACGGGCTGATCCGGCAGTGGCCGGCCTACCTCGGCTATGTCGCGTCGTTCGGCTATGTCGCGGTGATCTGGCTCAACCACCACCAGGCGTTCAGCGCGATCAAACACGTCGACAAGGGCGTACATCTGGCCAACATCGCCCTGCTGTTCACCACCGCGCTCATCCCGTTTCCCACCGCGGTGCTCTCCCGCGCGTTCATCGACGGCGCCGACAGCGGCGACGCCCGCACCGCGGTGGCGCTGTACGCCGGAATCCTGGCGGCGATGTGCGCGAGTTGGCTGCTGCTGTTCGACCAGGTCAGCCGCCGCCCCGGCCGGTTGGCCGAGGACGATGTGGATCCGCGAGGGTTTGCGGCTCAACGGTTTCGGGCGATAGTCGGGATCATCGCCTACCTGGCGGCAGGCGTGATCGGTGTCGTGTGGTCGCCGCTGATCGCGCTGGCGGTGTTCGTCGTGATGCCGGCTTTCTATGCGGTCACTGTCCCGGGGATGGGCCGGCGAGACTCAACTCACCATTGACGTAGCCGATCGAAGCGACCACCATGGCCGCATGCGTTATGTCGTTACCGGCGGTACCGGGTTTATTGGGCGGCGGGCGGTGGCCCGAATCCTGGAGCACAGTCCCGATGCGCAGGTGTGGGTGCTGGTGCGCCGCGCCTCGCTGAGCCGCTTCGAGCGGCTCGCAGCCGACTGGGGCGAGCGGGTGAAACCCCTGGTCGGCGACCTGACTGCGGAGAACCTCGGGCTGACCGACACGGTGATCGCCGAACTCGGCGGCATCGATCACGTGCTGCACTGTGCGGCCATCTACGACATCACCGCCGGCGCGGCCGAACAGCAGGCAGCCAATGTCGACGGCACTCGCGCGGTGATCGGGCTGGCGAAACGGCTCGACGCCACCTTGGCGCACGTGTCCTCGATCGCGGTGGCCGGCGACTACGCCGGCGAGTTCACCGAGGCCGACTTCGACATCGGCCAACAGTTACCGACCCCCTATCACCAAACCAAGTTCGAGGCCGAACAGCTGGTGCGCTCGACGCCGGGACTGCGCTACCGGGTGTACCGACCGGCGGTGGTGGTGGGCGATTCGCACACCGGCGAGATGGACAAGGTCGACGGGCCGTACTACTTCTTTCCGCTGCTGGCCAAGCTGGCGGCGCTGCCCCGGCTCACCCCGATGGCGGTGCCTCACACCGGACGCACCAACGTCGTTCCGGTCGACTACGTCGTTGATGCGCTGATCGTGCTGATGCACGCCGACGGATACGACGGGCGTACCTTCCACCTGACGGCGCCGAAATCCATTGGGCTGCCCGAGATCTACCGGGCCGTCGCCCGAGAGGCCGGGCTGCCCCCGCTGCGCGCCACGCTGCCCGGCGCGGTGGCGGCCCCGGTGCTCAACGTCGGCGGGCGAGCGCGGGTGTGGCGCAACATGCTGGCCACCCAGGTGGGCCTTCCCGGCGAGGTCCTCGACCTGGTGAACCTGCGGCCGACGTTCGTCGCCGACGCCACCCACGCGGCGCTGAACGGCGCCGTCCGGCTGCCCGAGTTCGCCGACTACGCACCGAGGCTGTGGCGGTACTGGGCGGCGCACCTGGATCCCGACCGCGCCCGCCGCGACGATCCGGCCGGCCCGCTGGTCGGGCGGCACGTCGTCATCACCGGAGCCTCCAGCGGCATCGGCCGGGCTTCGGCGATCGCCGTCGCCGAGCGCGGCGGTGTCGTCTTCGCGCTGGCCCGCAGCGGCGAGGCGCTCGACGAGCTGGTGGCCGGGATCCGGGCCGCAGGCGGGCAGGCCCATGCGTTCACCTGCGATGTCACCGACTCGGCGTCGGTGGAGCACACCGTCAAGGACATCCTGGGCCGGTTCGGGCATGTCGACTACCTGGTGAACAACGCCGGCCGGTCGATCCGCCGCTCGGTGGTCAATTCCACCGACCGGCTGCACGACTACGAGCGCACCATGGCGGTCAACTACTTCGGTGCGGTGCGGATGGTGCTGGCGCTGCTGCCGCACTGGCGGGAACGCCGGTTCGGCCACGTCGTCAACGTCTCCAGCGAAGGAGTGCTGGCCCACAGCCCGAAATACAGCGCGTATGTGCCCACCAAGGCCGCGCTGGACGCGTTCGCCGACGTGGTGTCGACCGAGACGCTGTCGGATCACATCACGTTCACCACCATCCACATGCCGCTGGTGGCCACCCCGATGATTGCGCCGACCGGAAAACTGGTTCCGATGGGGGCGATCAGCGCCGAGCACGCGGCGGCCATGGTGGTACGAGGTCTGATCGAGAAGCCGGACCGGATCGACACCCCGCTGGGCACTTTGGCCGACGCCGGCAACTACCTCACTCCCCGGCTGGCGCGCCGGCTGCTGCACCAGCTCTACCTGGGCTACCCGGACTCGGCCGCCGCACGCGGGGTGGCGCCCACTGAAACCATTGCGTCCGTTGCGGCACAACCGGTACGACGTCACCCGAAGCGGCCGGCCCGGGCGATCGCCCGGGTGCGCATGCCCCGCCCGGTCAAGCGGGCGGTGCGGTCGCTGCCCGGCGTGCACTGGTGATGTGAGCCTTTCGGTCTTCGCCGACGTCGACACCGGCGTCGACGACGCGGTCGCACTGGTGTATCTGCTGGCCAGCCCGGATACCGAACTCGTCGGTCTGGCCTGCACCGGCGGAAACGTTGCGGTGCACCAAGTCTGCCGCAACAACCTGGCCCTGCTGGAACTGTGTGAGGCAACCGGGGTTCCGGTGTCGCGGGGCGCCGACGCACCGCTGAACGGTCCGGTCCATACCGCGGAGAACATCCACGGGCCGCAGGGCCTCGGATACGCCGAGTTGCCGACCGGCAGCGGCCGGCTCACCGGATACGACGCCGCCACAGCGTGGGTCGCTGCCGCACGGGCACATCCGGGGCAGCTGATCGGGCTGGCCACCGGCCCGCTGACCAACCTGGCCCTGGCGCTGCGGGCCGAACCCGCACTGCCCACGCTGCTGCGCCGGCTGGTGATCATGGGCGGCGCGTTCTCCGGCGAGCGGGCCGGTCGGTCCGAGTTCAACATCGGGTTCGATCCCGAGGCGGCCGCCGAGGTGTTCACGGCCTGGGCAGCTGTTGCACCGCAACGACTTCCGATCGTGTGCGGGCTGGATCTGACCCGTCAGATCGCGATCACGCCGGCGATCCTGGGTCAGCTACCGGCACCGGCGGGCAATCGGGTGGCCCGGTTGCTCGATGACGCGCTGCGGTTCTATTTCGAGGCGCACGACGCCCGCGGCCACGGATACCTGGCGTATCTGCACGATCCGCTGGCCGCGGCGATCGCGCTGGAGCCCGAACTGGTGACCACCCGCCCGGCCGCAGTACACGTTGAGGTCGAACCCGCGGCGGTGCGCGGGCGGACGATTCCCGACTGGGACGCCGCGCAGCCCAACGCGCTGATCGGTGTCGGTGTCGACCCGGTCGCGTTCTTCGACCGGTTCGTGCAGCGAGTCGGCGCATTGGCCCGCCGGCTGGGCTGAGTGCCTCCTCACTCATCCCCAACCCCATCCCGCCGAGCGTGTAACCACTGCGATTTGAGGCGCAGTTTTTCGCAGTGGTTACACGTTGGGCGAAGAAAGATGGGACGGCCGAGTCGGCGCATTGGCCCGCCGGCTGGGCTGAGGTGCCTCCTCACTCATAGCTGCCCTCCAGGTACCAGCGCCGCAGCCGGTAGCACAGCAGCAGTGCCGCGCCGGGCGCGCCGTCATCCGGCGACGCCTCCAGCAGCGCCTGGACCCGGGCGGTGCGCCCCGATCCCGGGCCTTCCCGCTGCGGGTCCCACCACCGCTCGTCGACCGGCCAGGGCCCGGCCCACCAGCGCAGCCGGTCGTCACGACCCCGGGTGACCAGCCATACCGGGTCGGCGGAGAACAGCCCCCGGCCGGTCACCCGGATCGGATTACGTTCGGCGTCAAGCAGTTCCACCGGGTCATCGAGCAGCACCGACGGCGACGGCTCGGGGAGCCGGCCGGGCCACGGCTGGCGCGGGTCGGCCAGCGGCACCGGCTCATCGCCCAGCGGGGTCAAGGTGATGCGCTCCGCCGGGCCACGGCCACCGGACAGCACCGGCACCCGCACCGCCTCCGGGCCGAGCAGGCCCTGTACCCGCACCAGCGCCCGGCGGGCACGCAGCCGATCCTCCTCGCCGAGCCCTCCCCACAGCGGCAGCTGCAGCGCCTCGGTCGCCGAGAGCACCTCCACCGGCTGCAGCCGCAGCAGCGTGATCGGACCGGTGGGCCGGTCCCTGCTGACCCGGCTGTTCAACCAGCCGTCCAGCTGCCAGCGCACCCGGTCGGCGGTGGCGTCCTCGGTCAACGGCTCGGCGCAGCGCCACACCCGGGTCAGCTCTTCCCCGGTGTCGGTGACGGCGTGAATGGCCAGCCGGGTGCAGCCGACGCCGGCGGCCATCAGCGTCCGGTGCAGCACACCGGCCAGCGAGCGGCCCGCGAACGCCGCGGCGTCGACCCGGCCGATCGGCGGATCGCAGTGCAGCACGGCATCGAGATCCGGTGTCGGCTCCCGCCCGGACGGCCCGCGTTCCGGCTCGCCGCGGGCGAACCGGTGCGCGATGAGTGCATCGGGACCGAACCGCGATGTCACGTCCGGGCGCGGTAGCGCGGCGAATTGCCCGATGCTACGAATACCCAAGCGCCACAACAGATCGACGAGGCTGTCGCGCCCGGGCCCGGACAGGCTGGGCTCGGCGGCCAGTTGCCGGATCGACAACGCCGACAGGAATCGGGCGTCTCCCCTGGGCGGCACCACAGCGCCGGCGCGCGCGGCGAGCACCGCGGCGGAGAGCCCATCGGCGATCCCCACCTGGCATTCGACATCGGCGGCGGCCACCGCGTCGACGAGGCGTTCGGCGGCTTGTTCCTCGGAGCCGAACGCCCGGACCGCCCCGCGCACCGACACCACCAGCAGCCCGGGCCGCAACACCTCGGCGGCCGGCACCAGTTCGTCGACCGCGGCCAGGACCGGCTCGAACAGCCGGGCGTCGCGGTCGGTGTCGGCGGCCACCACATGCAGCGGCGGGCAGCGGGCCGCCGCCTCGCGGCGCCGCAGCCCGCGCCGCACCCCGGCCGCGCGGGCACCCGCCGAGCAGGCGATCACCCGGTTGGCCAGGGTGACCGCGATCGGTGCGGTGGCCGGCAGGCCCGCCGCGACTGCCGCGGCAACGGCGGGCCAGTCCATGCACCAGAGCGCCAGCACTCGGGAGTCAGCCATGAGAAGACCCGCTACCCGGCCCTGGTTCGCCCGGCCGCGCCCCCGCGGGCCTGCACCTCGAGCCGCACCGCACCGATCCGCCCGAAGCCTGGGCGTGCCGCACAGCCCCCGCTTATCACCTCGTAGCCGCTCACCCGGGCGTCCAGCCGAAGCGCCGCACCCTGCCAGTCACCGCCGGAGATCAGCAGGGCGCAGCCCCGGTGGCGGGCCCGGGCCAGCACCACCCGGGTGCGCGCCGGCGGTACGCAGCGGCCGCCCAGGCCGAGCGCCACCAGATCCATGCCGTCCATCAGCACCGTGGCCACCTCCACCGGATCGTTGCCGGGGTCGGGGATCACCGCGAGCCGGCTCAGGTCGGCGCCCATCTCCGCTGCGGCCAGCAGGCCGGTGTCCGGCTGGCCGACGATGGCCGCGTTACCGCCGGCCGCCGTCACCGCGGCCACCATGCCCAGCGTCAACGAGCGGGCTCCCGACAGCACCGCCACCGTGCCCCGCGGCAATCCCGCGGGCAGCACCCCGGCCAGCAGCGGCGGGACCGGCAGCGCGGCCTCGAAAGCCTGGGCAGCCGGAGCAGCCGAGACCACTCCCCGCCGCCCGGCGCCTACTTTCCCGGCTACCGCCGCCATCTGCCGGCGCAGCTGTTCCAGCTGGTCAGCTCGATTTTCAGGGCTGCTGGGACGTTGCCCCAAGTCCACCGCCGCCGTCATGATCGCCTCCGGGAAAACTCGCCTCAGTTCGAAACTGTGTTCGATAGGCCCGAGTGAACACTTCCCCACCGACAACCGTCAAGCCGGGCCACCTCAGGGGGTATCACCGACCCCGGGAGTCACATCCGCACCGCGTCAGGAGGTGTGAGATCTTTCCGAAACAGCTAGCGCATGCGCTATCGCGAAGGGGTGCCGGCGGCCATCGCCCGATACCCTTCTCGCACGCTCGGGTACCGGGGCGCCCAGCCCGCGACCGCGCGGAAACGCGCGTTGCTGACACGTAGTGATCTGGTCATCGATGTGCTGCGATCCCCGAGCAAAAGGGCCAACCGGCCCGGCCCGGTGATCCGCGGTTTGGCGCCGACGGCCGCGGCCAGCGCTTGGGTGTGCTGCTTCTTGGTGACGGGCTCGTCGTCGACGACGTTGTAGGTACCGGCGCGGCATGTCAGAGCGGCGATCACGGCGCTGGCCGCATCAGGGAGATATATCGATGACAGGTAGGACGCGCGGCGGCCGGCCTGGAAAGCGATGTGGTGACGGGCCAGGCCCATGATCTGTTCGCTGTGGGCCGCGCCCGGCCCATAGAACAGGCCGAAGCGCAGAACCACTGCGTCACCGCCGGTTTCAGCGAATCGCCGGGCGCTGGATTCTGCGGCGTGGTTCCCCGATGCAATCGGGTAGTGGTCCACAGCCGAGTCCTCGTCGAGCCAGCGGTCCCCGCCGTCGTGATAAATCATCGCCACCGACTCCTGCACCACTCGCGGGACTGCTGCGGCCAGCGCTGCGTCGACGACCGTCGCCGACCCCTCGGTACGTATCCGTTGGCATGCGGCCCAGGCGGATGGGAGAATGAACCGCTGCGGAGAAGGGAGCGCGGAGGCCATATTCACCACCGCGTCGTGGCCATGGAAGGCTTTGGCAAGTGCGTCGCGGTCGAACAATGACACCCGAATTGGCCTGGCGCCCTGACTGACTAGAACCGACGCTTTGGCGTCACTTCTGGCCATTGCCGTGACCTCGTGCCCAGCGGCGATCAACGCGGGCACCGTGTGGCTACCGATTGCGCCGGTGCCACCCGTGACGAACACGCGCACTGCTCGCACCTCCGTTGGTCTCGGTCACCCACCGGAGACTGGTGATATCGCCGGCGCAATCCGATTCGAACTCATCACACCCCAACTCCGCGGGTGCGCAAGTGACGGCTGTTACTCGCGGGTCCGGGGCAAGCGCGGCCTGGAAATCACTCCCACTCGATGGTCCCCGGCGGTTTGCTGGTGACGTCCAGCACCACCCGGTTGACCTCGGCCACCTCGTTGGTGATCCGGGTGGAGATGCGCTCCAGCACCTCGTAGGGCACCCGGGTCCAGTCGGCGGTCATGGCGTCCTCACTGGACACCGGCCGCAGCACGATCGGATGTCCGTAGGTGCGGCCGTCGCCCTGCACCCCGACCGAGCGGATGTCGGCCAGCAGCACCACCGGGCACTGCCAGATCTGGTGGTCCAGACCCGCGCTGGTCAACTCCTCGCGGGCGATCGCGTCGGCCTGACGCAGCGTCGCCAGCCGCTCAGAAGTGACCTCGCCGACGATCCGGATCCCCAACCCCGGGCCCGGGAACGGTTGGCGCTCAACGATCTCCTCCGGCAGCCCCAATTCGCGCCCGACCGCACGCACTTCGTCCTTGAACAGCAGCCGCAGCGGCTCGACGAGAGTGAACTTCAAGTCGTCCGGCAGCCCGCCGACATTGTGGTGGCTCTTGATGTTCGCGGTGCCGGCACCCCCGCCGGATTCCACCACGTCCGGATACAGCGTGCCCTGCACCAGAAAATCGATCGGTTCCTCGGCGGCCAGATCACGCACCGCGCCCTCGAAGGCTCGAATGAACTGCCGGCCGATGATCTTTCGCTTGCCCTCGGGGTCAGACACTCCCGCCAGCGCGTCGAGGAACACCTCCGCGGCGTCGACGGTGACCAGCCGTGCCCCGGTGGCGGCGACGAAGTCCTCCTGCACCTGCTCGCGCTCCCCGGCGCGCAACAGCCCGTGATCGACGAACACACACGTCAGCCGGTCACCGATGGCACGCTGCACCAGCGCCGCGGCCACCGCGGAATCCACTCCCCCGGACAGCCCGCAGATGGCGTGGCCGTCACCGATCTCCGAACGCACCTGCTCGATCAGCGCGTCGGCGATGTTGGCGGGCGTCCAGGCCGCGTCGATACCGGCGAACTCGTGCAGGAACCGGCTGAGCACCCGTTGCCCGTAGGGGGTGTGGATCACCTCCGGGTGGTATTGCACCCCGGCCAGCCGGCGGGCCCGGTTCTCGAAGGCGGCGACCGGGGCGCCGGCGCTGGCGGCCACCACCGCGAACCCATCCGGCGCGTCGGTCACCGCATCGCCGTGGCTCATCCACACCGGCTGGGTGCCCGGAAGGCCCGAATGCAGTTCGCCACCGGTCACTTTCAGCTCGGTACGGCCGTATTCACTGGTTCCGGTGCGCTCGACGGTGCCGCCGAGTGCGGCCGCCATGGCCTGGAAGCCGTAGCAGATGCCGAACACCGGCACCTCGAGGTCGAACAGCGCCGGATCGAGCCAGGGAGCGCCTTCGGCGTAGACACTGGCCGGCCCGCCGGACAGCACGATCGCCCGCGGGTTGCGCGCGGCGATCTCCTCGACGGTCGCGGTGTGCGGGACGACTTCGGAGAACACCCGCGCCTCGCGGACTCGGCGGGCGATCAGCTGGGCATACTGCGCACCGAAGTCGATGACCAACACGGGGCGAGACGATGGGGACGACACCGCAGAGAGTTTAGTGGCCGCAAAACTCAGCCGATCCGACGGCGGGCATGGTGGAGTGGACATCAGCCCGAGCCGGAAGGGGGCGCCATGGCGCTGGGACTGCCCGAAACGGTGCGCGCCTGCCTGTTCGACCTCGACGGCGTGCTCACCGACACCGCCAGCGTGCACACCCGGGCCTGGAAGGCCATGTTCGACGGGTATCTGTCGGCGCGCGCCGAGCGCACCGGTGCGCCGTTCGTGCCGTTCGACCCGGTGAACGACTATCTGCGATTCGTCGACGGCCGCAAACGCGACGACGGGGTGCGCACCTTCCTGGCCAGCCGCGACATCGTGCTGCCTGACGGCGCCGACGACGACCCGCCCGACGCCGAAACCGTGCACGGCCTGGGCAACCGCAAGAACGCGGCGTTTCAGGTAACGCTGCAGGCCGACGGGGTGGACGTGTTCGAGGGGTCCCGGCGCTACCTGGCGGCGGCCACCGCGGCGGGCCTGGCCACCGCGGTGGTGTCGGCCAGCGCCAACGCCGGCGAAGTGCTGGCGATCACCGGCCTGGACACATTCATCCAGCAGCGCGTCGACGGCGTCACCCTGCGCACCGAACACATCGCGGGCAAGCCGGCCCCGGACTCGTTCCTGCGGGCGGCGCAGCTGCTTGATATCGCCCCCGCCGCCGCCGCGGTGTTCGAAGACGCGCTGTCGGGGGTGGCGGCCGGGCGGGCCGGCGGGTTCGGTTTCGTGGTGGGCGTCGATCGGGTCGGTCAGGCCGACGACCTGCGCAGCCATGGCGCCGACGTCGTCGTCACCGATCTGGAGGAACTTCTGTGAAGGCAGGCCGATGATCCCTGAGGACTATTTTCCGATCGAACCGTGGCAGATCCGCGAGACCCGCCTCGACCTGGATCTGCTCGGGCAGACCGAATCCCTGTTCACGCTGTCCAACGGGCACGTCGGGTTGCGCGGCAACCTCGACGAGGGCGAGCCCTACGGCCTGCCCGGCACCTACCTGAACTCGTTCTATGAGGTGCGGCCACTGCCCTACGCCGAAGCCGGGTTCGGCTATCCGCAGGCCGGGCAGACCGTCGTCGACGTGACCAATGGCAAGATCATCCGGCTGATGGTCGACGACGAGCCGTTCGACGTCCGCTACGGCGAGCTGATCGACCACGAGCGCATCCTCGACCTGCGGGCGGGCACCCTGACCCGCCACGTGCACTGGCGCTCCCCGGCCGGCAAACAGGTCAACGTGCACTCGACCCGGCTGGTGTCACTGGCCCAGCGCAGCGTCGCGGCGATCGAATACGTCGTCGAGGCGATCGACGAATTCGTCCGGGTGACAGTGCAATCCGAGCTGGTCGCCAACGAAGACCAACCGCCGACCTCCGGCGACCCGCGAGTCGCGGCGATCCTGGACAACCCGCTGGAGGCCGTGGAGCGGGAGAACACCGACCGCGGGGCGGTGCTGGTGCACCGCACTCGGGCCAGTGAACTGATGATGGCCGCGGCCATGAATCACGAGATCGAGGTGCCCGGCCGAGTCCAGGTCAACACGATCGCGATTCCCGACGTGGCGGCCACGACCGTGGTGTGCGGGCTGCGCCCGGGGCAGAAACTGCGGATCGTCAAGTACCTGGCCTACGGCTGGTCCAGCGAACGGTCCCGGCCCGCGCTGCGCGACCAGGCCGTCGCCGCGCTGACCGGTGCCCTCTACAGCGGCTGGCAGGGCCTGCTCGACTCCCAGCGGAAGTACCTCGACGAGTTCTGGGACGGCGCCGATGTCGAGGTCGACGGCGACCCGGAGTGCCAGCAGGCGGTCCGCTTCGCACTGTTCCACCTGCTGCAGGCCAGCGCGCGCGCCGAGCGGCGGGCGATCCCCAGCAAGGGCCTGACCGGTACCGGATATGACGGCCATACCTTCTGGGACAGTGAGAGTTTCATCATCCCGGTGCTGACCTACACCGCTCCGCACGCGGCGGCCGACGCGCTGCGCTGGCGGTCGTCGACACTTGATCTGGCCCGCGACCGGGCCACCGAACTCGGGCTGGCCGGGGCGTCGTTCCCGTGGCGGACGATCCGCGGCCAGGAGTGCTCCGGGTACTGGCCGGCCGGCACGGCCGCCTGGCACATCAACGCCGACATCGCGGCGGCGTTCGAGCAGTACCGGGTCGTCACCGGGGACGGCTCCCTGGAGGCCGAGTGCGGGCTGGCGGTGCTGGTCGAGACCGCGCGGCTGTGGCGGTCGCTGGGACACCACGACCGGCACGGGGTGTGGCACCTGTCGGGGGTGACCGGCCCCGACGAGTACACCGCGATCGTGCGGGACAACGTGTTCACCAATTTGATGGCTGCGCACAATCTGCGCACCGCAGCCGAGGCGTGCGCCCGCCACCCCGATGCCGCCCACGAGCTGGGGGTCACCACCGAGGAGATGGCCAGCTGGCGCGATGCCGCCGAGGCCGCGCACATCCCCTACGACGAGGAGCTCGGCGTGCATCCGCAGTGCGAAGGCTTCACCTCCGCCGCGGAGTGGGACTTCGACACCCGGACCACCTATCCGCTGCTGCTCAACGAGCCCTATGTGCGGCTGTACCCGGCCCAGGTGGTCAAGCAGGCCGACGTCCTGCTGGCCATGCACTGGCGCAGCCACGCGTTCAGCCCCGAAGAGAAGGCCCGCAACGTCGACTACTACGAGCGGCGCACGGTGCGGGACTCCTCACTGTCGGCCTGCACCCAGGCGGTGATGTGCGCCGAGGTGGGACATTTGGAACTGGCCCATGACTACACCTACGAGACGGCGCTCGTCGACCTGCGCGATCTGCACGACAACACCCGCGAGGGATTGCACCTGGCGGCGCTGGCCGGGACCTGGCTCGCGCTGGTGGCCGGGTTCGGCGGTCTGCGTGACGACGGAGGCGTGCTGGCGCTGAATCCCGCACTGCCCGACGGGATCTCACGCCTACGGTTCCGGTTGCGCTGGGGCGGGTTCCGCGTCACGGTCAGCGCCACCGACGACGAGGTCACCTACACCCTGCGCGACGGCCCCGAGGGCCGGCTGACGATCCACCATGACGGCAAGGAACTCGAACTGTCCACCCAGTCACCCACGACGGTGCCCGCCTGCCGGCGCGAACCACTGCTGTCGACACCGCAGCAGCCGCCCGGGCGCGCACCCCGCCACCGGCACCACATCGCGAGATGAGGCTCAGGCGATCCCCGAGGCCCAGCGCAGCGCGCCGACGGCCTGATCGGGTACCGCCGGGTTCTTCGGCGCGATCGGCTCCAGCCGCCGGTAGGGCTCGCCCTGGGCCGGCCGCTGGTCGGTCTCGCCCTTGTTCGGCCACAGCGACGCGGCCCGCTCGGCCTGGGCGGTGATCGACAGTGACGGGTTGACGCCGAGGTTGGCCGAGACCGCCGCGCCGTCCATCACCGCCAGCGTCGGGTAGCCGTACACCCGCTGGTAGGGGTCGATGACACCGTGTTCGGGGCTGTCGCCGATCGCCGCCCCGCCCAAGAAGTGCGCGGTGAGCGGGATGTTGAACAGCTCGCCCCAGGTACCCCCGGCCACGCCGTCGATCTTGTCGGCGATGCGGCGGGTGACCTCGTTGCCGACCGGGATCCAGCTCGGGTTCGGCTCACCGTGGCCCTGCTTGCTGGTGTAGCGGCGGAAGCCCAGCCTGCCGCGTTTGGTGAAGGTGGTGATGGAATTGTCCAGGTGCTGCATCACCAGCGCGATCACGGTGCGCTCGCTCCACTGCTTCGGGTTGAGCAGCCGCAGGATGTGGCGGGGATCTTCGCGGGCCTGATCCAGCAGCTGCCGCCAGCGCGGGACATCGGTGCCTTGCGGACCCGCGCCGTCGGTCATCAGGGTCTGCAACAGACCCATCGCGTTGGAGCCCTTGCCGTAGCGGACCGGTTCGACGTGGGTGTCGGCGGTGGGGTGGATCGAGGAGGTGATCGCCACGCCGTGGGTCAGATCCAGGCCCGCCTTGACGTCCAAAGTGGCTGCGCCGACGATGGATTCGGAGTTGGTGCGGGTCAACACGCCGAGTTTGTCGGAGAGCTTGGGCAGCTTGTTCTTGTCGCGCATCTTGAACAGCAGCCGCTGGGTGTTGTAGGTGCCGGCGGCCAAGATCAGATGCCGCGCGGTGAAGGTCTTGCGATGCCGGCGTGCCCGCAGGCCGGTGCGCACCGTGCGCACCTGCCACAGGCCGTCGTCGCCCGGCTCGAACCCGGTCACCGTCGTCATCGGATGCACCTGTGCGCCAGCCGATTCGGCCAAATACAGGTAGTTCTTCACCAGGGTGTTCTTGGCGCCCCAGCGGCAACCGGTCATGCACTCGCCGCACTCGAGGCAGCCGGTGCGCTGCGGGCCGGCGCCGCCGAAGTACGGGTCGGGCACCGTCTTGCCCGGGGTCTTCTCGCCGCCTTCACCGAAGAACACCCCGACCGGCGTGGCCACGAAGGTGTCGCCGACGCCCATGTCGTCGGCGACCTGCTTGACGATGCGGTCGGCGTCGGTGAACGTCGGGTTCTTGACCACGCCGAGCATCCGCTGCGCCTGGTCGTAGTGCGGCATGAGCTCGGCACGCCAGTCGGTGATGTGCGCCCACTGCTTGTCGGCGAAGAACGGCTCCGGCGGCACGTAGAGGGTGTTGGCGTAGTTCAGCGAGCCCCCGCCCACCCCGGCACCGGCCAGCACCATGACGTTGTTGAGCAGGTGGATGCGCTGGATGCCGTAGCAACCCAGCTTCGGCGCCCACAGGAAGTCGCGCAGGTGCCACGAGTTCTTGGCGAAGTCGGGGTCGGCGTAGCGGCGTCCCGCCTCCAAAACGCCGACGCGATAACCCTTCTCGGTCAGTCGCAGGGCGCTGACGCTGCCACCGAAACCCGAGCCGATGATCAGGACGTCGTAGTCAGGTTGGTAATCCCGCTCCATAGCCAGCAAGTATGGGCTACCCGCCGGTAACTCGCTAGATAGGCTGCCCTTACCTGGACGTCAGCTCCCGACGGTCAGCCCGACCTTCTGGAACTCCTTGAGGTCGCAGTAGCCCGCCTTGGCCATCGACCGGCGCAGCCCGCCGACCAGGTTCAGCGAACCGAACGGGTCATCGGAGGGGCCGTCGAGCACCTGCGCCAAGCCCGGACGTTCGCCATAGGCGACCTGCATCAGCGCGCCGCGCGGCAGCGACGGGTGCGCGGCCGCCGACGGCCAGTACCAGCCGTCGCCCTGCGCTTCGGCCGCCGCCGCCAACGGCGTGCCCAGCACCACCGCATCGGCGCCGCAGGCGATCGCTTTGGCCAGGTCCCCGGACGTGTGGATGTCGCCGTCGGCCAGCACGTGCACGTACCGCCCGCCGGTCTCGTCGAGGTATTCGCGGCGCGCGGCGGCCGCATCGGCGATCGCGGTGGCCATCGGCACCGAGATGCCCAGCACCTCATCGGAAGTGGTCACCCCCGAGGTGGACCCGTAGCCGACGATCACCCCGGCCGCGCCGGTGCGCATCAAGTGCAGCGCGGTGCGGTGGTCGATCACGCCGCCGGCCACCACCGGGATGTCGAGCTCGGAGATGAAGGTCTTGAGGTTCAGCGGCTCCCCGTCGTTGGCGACCCGCTCGGCGGAGATGATGGTGCCCTGGATGACCAACAGGTCGACACCGGCGGCCACCAGAACCGGGGTCAGCGCCGCGGCGTTCTGCGGGCTCACCCGCACCGCGGTGGTCACCCCGGCCGCGCTGATCCGCGCCACCGCGGCACCGAGCAGCTCAGGGTCCAGCGGCGCGGCGTGCAGCTGCTGCAGCAGCCGGATCGCCGCCTCCGGCTCCGGCTCCTTGGCCGCCACCTCGACGACCTGGGCGACCTTGGCCTCGATGTCGGCGTGCCGGCCGATCAGCCCTTCGCCGTTGAGCACCCCCAGACCGCCGAGGCGGCCCAGCTCGACCGCGAACTCCGGCGACACCAGCGCGTCGGTGGGGTGGGCCAGCACCGGGATCTCGAAGCGGTAGGCATCCAGCTGCCAGGCCGTGGACACGTCCTTGGAGGAGCGGGTGCGCCGGGACGGCACGATGTTGATGTCGTCGAGCTCGTAGGTGCGACGGGCGGTGCGGCCCATGCCGATCTCAACCATGTCACGCATGACGGGTCAGCCTCGTTTCTGTTTTCGCTACGCGAGAATGTGCTGGGACGGACGTCTGCTCAGCGCACGTAGTAGTTCGGCGCTTCGACGGTCATGGTGATGTCGTGCGGGTGGCTTTCCTTCAGGCCCGCGGCGGTGATCCGCACGAACTGCGCCTGCTGCAGCGCTTCGATGGTCGCCGACCCGGTGTAGCCCATCGCCGCCCGCAGCCCGCCGGTGAGCTGGTGGATGACGGTGGTCAGGGGGCCGCGGAACGGCACCCGGCCCTCGATGCCCTCGGGCACCAGCTTGTCCTCGGAGAGCGCGTCGTCTTGGAAGTAGCGGTCCTTGGAGTAGGACTTGGCTCCGCCGCGGCCCTGCATGGCCCCCAGCGAGCCCATGCCGCGGTAGCTCTTGAACTGCTTGCCGTTGACGAAGATCAGCTCGCCGGGCGATTCGGCGGTGCCGGCTAGCAGCGAGCCGAGCATGGCCGTCGAGGCACCGGCGGCCAGCGCCTTGGCGATGTCCCCGGAGTACTGCAGCCCGCCGTCGGCGATCACCGGCACCCCGGCGGGCGCGCAGACCGCAACGGCCTCCATGATCGCGGTGATCTGCGGGGCACCCACCCCGGCGACCACCCGGGTGGTGCAGATGGAGCCCGGGCCCACGCCGACCTTCACCGCGTCGGCGCCGGCCTCGACCAGCGCGGCAGCGCCGGACCGGGTGGCCACGTTGCCGCCGACCACGTCGACCCGCTCCCCCACTTCGGCCTTGAGCTTGCCGACCATGTCGAGCACTCCCCGGTTGTGGGCGTGCGCGGTGTCCACGATGAGCACGTCGACGCCGGCGTCGGCCAGCGTCATCGCCCGCACCCAGGCGTCGGCGCCGACACCGACCGCGGCGCCGACCAGCAGCCGGCCGTCGCTGTCCTTGGTGGCGTTGGGGTGCTGTTCGGTCTTGACGAAGTCCTTGACGGTGATCAGCCCGGTCAGCTTGCCGCGACCGTCGACGATCGGCAGCTTCTCGATCTTGTGCCGGCGCAGCAGGCCCAGCGCGGCGTCGGCGGAGACCCCCTCCTGCGCGGTGATCAGCGGCGCCTTGGTCATCACCTCGGCGACCGGCTTGTTCTGGTCGACCTCGAAGCGCATGTCCCGGTTGGTGATGATCCCAACGAGTGAGCCGTTCTTATCGACGACCGGCAGCCCGGAGATCCGGAACCGCGCGCACAGGGCGTCCACTTCGGCCAGGGTGTTCTCCGGGGTGCAGGTGACCGGGTCGGTGACCATCCCGGCCTCGGAGCGCTTCACGGTCTCGACCTGGCCGGCCTGCTCGGTGACCGGCAGGTTGCGGTGCAGCACGCCCATCCCGCCGGCCCGGGCCATCGCGATCGCCATCCGGGCCTCGGTGACGGTGTCCATGGCGGAGCTGACCAGCGGCACCTGGAGCCGGATCTTGCGGGTCAGCCGACTGGAGGTGTCGGCGGTGGCCGGCACCACGTCGGAGGCCGCCGGAAGCAGCAGAACGTCGTCGAAGGTCAGGCCCAGCATGGCGATCTTGGCCGGGTGCCCGCCGGACGGGCCGCCGGTCGGCAGATCATCGTGCGGGCCCATGGCGGCATGGGAAATCGTCGGGGCGCTGGCATCACCAACGGACATCGGGAGCCTCCACTACGCAGCCGGGGGGATAGAGGTCCATCCTAATCGCGGCGTACAGCGGCTTTCGTTCCCCACCACCTTGGCTGCGATTATGCGGGCCGCAGAACGGCCGCTGGCGTTCTGTCCTGGGGTCTGCGTACCCTATGGGCGTGCGTGACCACCTGCCACCCGGTTTGCCGCCCGACCCGTTCGCCGACGATCCCCACGACCCGTCCGCTGCGCTGGACGCCGTCGAACCGGGCCAGCCACTGGATCCGCAGGAGCGGACCGCGGTCGAAGCCGACCTCGCTGACCTCGCGGTCTACGAAGCACTATTGGCGCACCGAGGTATCCGCGGCCTGGTGGTGTGTTGCGACGACTGTCAACAGGACCACTACCACGACTGGGACATGCTGCGCGCCAACTTGCTGCAGCTGCTCATCGACGGCACCGTCCGCCCGCACGAGCCGGCCTACGACCCGGAGCCGGACAGCTACGTGACCTGGGATTATTGCCGCGGTTACGCCGACGCCTCCCTCAACGGGGCGACCTCGGAGGCCGACGGCTACCGCTGAGCCGTCCCCTTTGTCACAGCCTGGTTAGGCGCCCTGCCAGCTTCCCCCACGGTGGCGCACCAGCGCTGCGGTCTGGTCACGCAGATCGCGTAGCTCCGCAACGGAATAGGCCGCGCCGGCAGCGTCGCTCACGTCGGCCAACAGGCACGCCAGCGCCCAGCGCAACGGAATCAGCCCCAGCCGCTCGGTGTCCTGCAGTGCGGCCTCGGCCACGCCGCGCGCGCGGTCGACACTTCCCGCGCAGCACAGCGCGCCGGCCAGCACCACCTGGCTTTTCACCCGGTGGCGCACCATGCCTTCCCCGGCGTCCGAGACCAGCTCCAGGGCCCGTTCGGCGTGCCGCACCGCGGTGGCGCCGTCCCCGGTGACCATCGCCAGCTCGGCCGTCACCCAGTTCCGGCGCACCGCCAGGCGCGCCGGGAACGGCGGTTCGGGAACCTGCCGGGCGCGGGCCAGCAGGGCCGCCGACGCCGCGAAGCGCCCGGTCCCCAGGGCGTCGGCGGCCAGGCCCACCAGAGCGTCGGCGGTGGCCTCCGGGTCCTCGCCGGCCAGGGCCAGTGCCCGGCCGTCAAGGCCCCGGGCGAGATCGTGCCCACCGAGTTGGCGCAGGAACGACGCCCGGGTGCTGTGGGCCAGCGAGGCGAGCGGCCCGTTGGGCGCGTCACGTAGCAGTACCGCCAGGTCTGCGGTGGCGGCGGCGTACCGGCCCTGACCGCCGGCGGCGACGGCACGCAGCCAGCGCTGGCGGGGCGTGGTCGCGGCGGCCAACGGCCAGCGGCCCGGTGCATCGCCGAACGCGGCGGCAGCCAACGTCGCGTCTGAGTCCTCGGTCATCGCTGAGCGACGTTACGCGGGCCCGACCAGCGCCTCGACGTCCGCCCGCTCGCCCCTCCGTCCGTACGTCCGGAAAAAATCCCAGGGAATGTCCACCGGCTTAGGCCAGCCTTTCTTAACCGTTACGTAGGCCTAACTTCAGACGCTTTGGCTACGGTCCCCACAGCGCCGGATGCCGCCGGCGCTGTTTTACGCGCACCGCCAGAGACCTCAACGGCCGCAACCGTTCCGGCCGACCAGCGTTTGAGAGGGGTTCCCATGCCACTGGTTGAGCAACTGCCCGGCCGCAACGCGGACGTCTGGGATTGGCAACTCCAAGGAGCCTGCCGGGGGGTCGACTCATCGGTGTTCTTCCCACCCGACGGGGAGCGCGGCCGGGCCCGAGCGCAGCGGGAGCAGAACGCCAAGAAGTGGTGCCGCAACTGCCCGGTGTTGGAGCAATGCCGTCAGCACGCACTCGCCGTCGGCGAGCCCTACGGCATCTGGGGCGGCATGTCCGAGGCCGAGCGGCACGCCGCGCTCCGCTGCAACCTGCGGGCCAGCGGCTGACCCCGCCGGACCGACGGCCGTAGCGAACAGCCCCCGGCGATTCGGGGGCTGTTCTCGTCCCGGGGATTGTCGGACCGGTCGGGTTGGATCACGGGCATGCGTGCATTCCTGGCAGTAGTTGTCGCCTCCTTCGGCCTCGGCGTAGCAGCGCCGGCCCACGCCGATCCGGCCGGCTGCTTCGACCAGCGGCTCTGCGGCGATCTGAGCGACGTCTACTACTGCCCCGACACCGGCGCGGTGGTAGGCGCGTTCGGCGCCTGCCCCTCGCTGGTGACCGGCCCCTATGCGCCCGGTGGACTACGGCCCAACCAGGGATTGTCGCCGTTGGGGTGAGATTGCGCAGTTATCCGGCATCGCCGCCGGCGCCACCGTTACGCTTCCCCACGGTGCGGGCCGTCGAGAGCGAGGGGAACAACGTGCGCAAGCAGCTTCTGTTCGGAACCGTCGCGGCAGGATTCGCCATCGGTGTGGCCGGCGCACCCCTGGCCAGCGCCGATGAGCAAGGGTTCCTCAATGAACTGCGGGCCAACGGCTTCCCGGGCCTGAGCATCGGAGACGCCCAGATGCCCGACGGGGTGGTGGTGGCCAACGGCTGGATGGCCTGCAACCGGCTGCACCTGGGCGAGAAGCCCGAACAGACGCTGGCGCAGCTGAACCCGAACGACCTCGACAAGGGCCGCATGCTGCTGAACGCCGCGCAGCACAATCTGTGCCCGGACACGCTCTGACCGTCCCGGGACAGCGAAAACACCCGGCCAGTCTGACGGGCGTGTCAATTACAACGATCGCAAAACCCGTGAGCTCAATATCAGCGTGTGATAAGCACATGCGATGAGAACGCGGGGAGCAGCAGTAAAAACATCGGTTGCCCACGTTGCCGTCTCCGGCATGATCGTGGCCGCGGCCGGCGTGGGGATCAGCCAAACCGTCAGCGCCGCGGCCACGCTGTTGGCCTCCACCGGTCCACTGGCCGGCAGCGTCACGGCGCTCATCCTGGGCGGCACCACCGAGCCGACGCCGTCACCGCAATTCGCGCGATCCGCCGAGAACCTGTTTCTGAACCCATTGGGATTCAACGGCGGATCAACCGACTCGACGGTCTGTTACATGGACGGCACCGACCCGTGCAGCGCCCCGCTGCAGGTGCTCACGACACCCGAACTGATCCAGCAGGGCCCGAGCAGTCTCACGGGCGCGTCGGCCATCGTGCTCGCCGTTCAGAACGAATTCAACGCCAACCCGGGCGCGTTCGACGCCGAACACCCGCTGACGATCTTCGGCTACTCCCAAAGCGCCACCGCCGAGTCGATCGCCATGACCCGGCTGGCCGAGCTCGGAATTCCCAGCGATTCATTGCATTTCGTGTTCATCGGCGACCCGTCGACTCCAGATGGCATCTGGCAACACGTGGAAGCGGCCATGGAGGCGACGCTCGGGCCCAGCCTGACGAACTATCTGCTCAATCTGTTCGGCATGACCGAAGTCCTGGGCAACCTCACCCCCAATGACCTCTACGCCACAACGATTTACGGCCTGCCGGGCGACCCGGTCGCCAACTTCACCGACGTCTATGCGGATAAAGGTCTGTTCGGCGCGCTGCTGGACATCCTCTGGCCGCACGTGTGGTACCTGGGCCTGACACCCGAGCAGGTCGCCGACGCCACCACCACGGTCGACGGCGACCTGACCTACGTCAACATCGACGACAGCGACATCAACGGCCTCGATGCCTGGCTCAATGCCGTCTTCGTCGGCGGAGCAGCCAACAGCGGCATCTTCGAGAGCCTCTGGGACTCTTTGCAACTGCTGTTCAACGACTTCTTCTGATCGCGCCGACGGTGACCCCGGCGGCCTCCTCCAACACCTTGACGACCGAGGTGAAATCAGACTCGGGGCCCTGCTCGCGCAGCGTCGACTCCCACAGGCCGGCCACCGCGTCGGCGATCGGCCTCGGCAGGCCCAGCGTCTGCGCTTCGTCGAGGTAGAGCCGCACGTCCTTGACCATCAGGCCGGTCGCGAATCCGTAGTCGAAGGTGCGCGGCAACACCGCCTTGGGAAACTTGTCGCGGCTGGCGTGGGTTCCGCCCGAGCCGGCGTTGAGCACCTCGATCATCACCTGCGGGTCGAGGCCGGCCTTGACTCCCATCACCATGACTTCGGCGGTGGCGGCCAGTGTGGTGGCCGCCATCAGGTTGTTGACCAGTTTCATGGTCTGGGCGGCGCCGGGTTTCTCGTCGACGAAGATCGGGCGGCCCAGTTCCTCCAGCAGCGCCTTGGCGGTGTCGAACGCCGCGCGCGGCCCGGAGACCATGATGGCCAGGCCGCCCTGCTGCGCCCCGCCCACGCCGCCGCTGACCGGAGCGTCCAGCGCCGCGATTCCGCCGGCGGCCAGGGTGGCGTGGTTGCGTTGCGCCGCAGCACTTCCTACGGTCGACAGGTCGACGAACACCGCGACCTTGGCGCCATTGGTCACCTCCGCGGCTACCGCCGCCGACGCCTGCAACGACGGCAGGCTGGCCAACACGATCTCCGCCCGGTCGGCCACCGCGCGGGAAGAGGACGCACCATGGGCGCCGAAAGCCGCTGCCTGCTGCACTACTTCGACGCGTGGGTCATAGACGACCAGTTCGCGGCCCGCGGCCGCCAGCCGGTTGGCCATGGGAAATCCCATGTTGCCCAACCCGATGAAGCCGATCATCGCGCGCTCTCGTATTCGGCGAACGCTTCGCGGGCGATCCGGAAGCTGTCCACCGCGGCGGGAAC
Source organism: Mycolicibacter sinensis (assembly GCF_001673565.1). Lineage (GTDB taxonomy): Bacteria > Actinomycetota > Actinomycetes > Mycobacteriales > Mycobacteriaceae > Mycobacterium > Mycobacterium sinense_C. Next base: position 11,546 of record NZ_LZMF01000136.1, on the reverse strand, counting down.
GCCGGCGTAGATCGCCACCTGCATGAAAACCTCTCGGATCTCCTCGCGGGTGACGCCGTTGGTGAGCGCCCCTTTGACGTGAGTGCGCAGCTCATGGGGCCGGTTGAGCACCGCGATCATCGCCAGGTTGAGCATGCTGCGGGTCTTGCGCGACAGGCCGTCGCGTCCCCACACCGCGCCCCAGCAGTACTCCGTGACCAAGTCCTGGAACGGCTTCGAGAAGTCGTCACCGGTCTCGGCCTTGGCGACATAGGCGTCGCCCAGCACGGCCTTGCGGATTTCGCGGCCCCGCTCGTAGGTCGGTTGGTCCATGGTTCTCCTTGTGGCGATGCTGTCGGCGGAGTTGCGCCCCGTCGAGAACGACAGTGAGAACCCTAGACTCAAATATGAGAACGGGATAATCTCATCCAACACACAGCGGGGAGGGTGCGATGACTCAGGTCCAGGTTGGGAATGCGTACAAGGCGGTCGCCCAACTCGCGGTCGCCGGAATGCTGGCGGCCGCGGCCGGCGTGGGGGTCAGTCAGACCGTCAGCGCCGCGGCCACGCTGCTGGCGTCCACCGGTCCGCTGGCGGGCAGCCAGACGGCGCTCATCCTCGGCGGAACCGGCCAGCCGACGCCTTCACCCGAATTCGCGCGATCCGCCGAGAATCTCTACCTCAACCCGCTCGGTTTCAATGGCGGCTCGACCGACTCGACGGTCTGCTACATGGACGGCACCGACCCGTGCAGCGCCCCACTGCAGGTGCTGACCACCCCGGAACTGTTCCAGCAGGGCCCCAGTAGCCTCACCGGCGCGGGGCTCATCGTGCTCGCGGTCCAGAACGCCTTCGCCGCCAACCCGGGCGCCTACGATGCCGAACACCCGCTGACGATCTTCGGCTACTCCCAAAGCGCCACCGCCGAGTCGATCGCCATGACCCGGCTCGCCGAATCGGGCATCCCGCTGGACTCGCTGCATTTCGTGTTCATCGGCAACCCCTCCGCGCCGGACGGCGTCTGGCAGTACCTGGAAGCGGCGATGGAGGCGACGATCGGGCCCAGCCTGACGCACTATCTGCTGAATCTTCTCGGCATGACCGAAGTCCTCGGGAACCTGACGCCCAACGATCTGTACGCGGCCACCATCTACGGCCTGCCCGATGATCCGGTCTCCAACTTCGCCGACGTCTACGCCGCCGACGGCCTGTGGGGCGCGTTGCTGGGCATCTTCGGTGCCCACGTCGAGTACCTGGGGTTGACGCCGGACCAGATCGCCGACGCCACCACCACGGTCGACGGTGCCCTGACCTACGTCAATATCGACGACAGCGACATCAACGGCTTCGACGCCTGGCTCAGCGCCTTACTCTGGCACGGGGTCGCCACCAGCGATCCGTTCCAGGCCCTGTTCGACTCGATGAACCTGCTTTTCAGCAACTTCTTCTGAGCCGTGCACAGCCTGGAACGAATCGTGTTGGGGCCAGCGCAATTCCAATCAGCCGTGCGGGGCCTCGGATATCTTGCTGTCCGGAGTTCCCACCGTCTTGCAGTAAGTCGACACTGACAGTCGGGTCGCAGAAATCTCCAAATTGGAGGGGTCCGCGCCGCTCTTGTCTTTGAGCATCTTGCTGATTTCGTCGTCCTGCTTTTTCTCGTCCTGTTCGACGAAGTCCTTGCACCTGGTGTCGCCACCGGTGTTGATCACCTTCGATGCCGAGCACCCGCTGGACAGCAGCACACCCAGGCTCATGGCCCCAACCGCAACGTATTTCATCATCATCGCTCGCCCCTTACGCCTCGCGCCCGAACAGACGCAGCAGCCAGAGCAGGATGACCGCGCCCAGAATTGCGGTGAACAAGGTGAACCACCAGCCCCCGCTTGCCGTGTCGACGACGAAGCTGAGCAGAAAACCGCCGATCAAAGCGCCGACAACGCCGACGACGACATCGGTAAGCAGGCCGTACTTGGTCTTCATGATCATGCCTGCGATCCAGCCGGCAATGGCTCCGATAATGATGTAACCGATCCATCCGACACTGGTCAACGTGCTAGAGCGGGCCAGGAATTCAGTAGCCGCCACTGGGTCCATCGTGATCTCCTTTACAGCGCCTTCAATACACCGTCCTGATCGACGACGCGATGAATCAATACCCGTTTTGCGCGGTTACAAACCGCCGCATCCAGGCCGCCGAGAAGACGCGAAAGCCCCCATTCCGTTGCCGAAATGGGGGCTTTCGCGTCTTGTCGCGCCGGGCTAGTGCGCGTGCCCGTGATGCCCGTGGGCGTCGGCGGCCTCCTCGGCCGGCTTCTCCACCACGGCGGTCTCGGTGGTCAGCACCATCCGCGCCACCGAGGCGGCGTTGAGCACCGCCGACCGGGTCACCTTGACCGGGTCGACGATCCCGTCGGCGGCCAGGTCACCGTAGGTCAGCGTCGCAGCGTTGAAGCCCTGCCCGGCAGGCAGTTCGGCCACCTTGCTGGTCACCACGGCACCGTCGACGCCGGCGTTGGTGGCGATCCAGTACAGCGGTGCACTCAGCGCGGCGGCGAACACCTCGACGCCCAGCGCCTCGTCACCGCTCAGCGCGAGCTCCGACAGCGCCGCGCGGGCCTGCACCAGAGCGGCGCCGCCGCCGGGGACGATGCCCTCTTCGACCGCGGCCTTGGCCGCCGCCACCGCGTCCTCGACCCGGTGCTTGCGCTCCTTGAGCGCGGTCTCGGTGGCCGCACCGACCTTGATCACGGCCACGCCGCCGGCCAGCTTCGCCAGCCGCTCCTCGAGCTTTTCGCGGTCCCAGTCGGAGTCGGTCGCCTCGATCTCGGCGCGCAGCTGCTTGACCCGAGCGGCCACCTGGTCGGACCCGCCGGCTCCATCGACGATGACGGTGTCGTCCTTGGACACCACCACCCGGCGGGCGGAGCCGAGCACGTCGAGACCGGCCTCGCGCAGCGTCAGGCCGACGTCGGGGTTGATCACCTGGGCGCCGGTGACCACCGCGAGATCCTCCAGGAACGCCTTGCGCCGGTCGCCGAAGTACGGCGCCTTGACCGCGACGGCCTTGAGGGTCTTGCGGATCGCGTTGACCACCAGCGTCGACAGCGGCTCGCCCTCGACGTCCTCGGCGATGATCACCAGCGGCTTGCCCGCCTCGACGACCTTCTCCAGCAGCGGCAGCAGGTCGGGCAGCGAGCTGATCTTGTCCCGGTGCAGCAGGATCAGCGCGTCCTCCAGGACGGCCTCCTGCGCGTCGAAATCGGTGACGAAGTAGGCCGACAGGAAACCCTTGTCGAAGCCGACACCGTCGGTGATCTGCAGCTCGGTGGACAGCGTCGAGGACTCCTCCACGCTGACCACTCCGTCGCTGCCGACCTTGGTCATCGCCTCGCCGACCAGCTCACCGATCTCCTCGTCGCGTGAGGACACGTTGGCCACCTGCGCGATCGACTCCTTGCCCGAGACCGGGGTGGCCGCGGCGAGCAACGCCGCCGACGCCGCGTCGGCCGCCTTGGCGATACCGGCGCCCAGCGCGATCGGGTTGGCGCCGGCCGCGACGTTGCGCAGCCCGCCGGAGATGATGGCCTGGGCCAGCACGGTGGCGGTGGTGGTGCCGTCGCCGGCCACGTCGTTGGTCTTGGTGGCCACCGACTTCACCAGCTGGGCGCCGAGGTTCTCGAACGGGTCTTCCAGGTCGATCTCACGGGCCACGGCGACGCCGTCCATGGTCACCGTCGGGCCGCCGAACGACTTGGCCAGCACCACGGTGCGGCCGCGCGGGCCCAGGGTGACCCGGACCGCGTCGGCGAGTTTGTCGACGCCGGTCTCCATGGCCCGGCGGGCAGCCTCGTTGAACTCAATCTGCTTGCTCATGGCTCTTCTCTCTGACGCGTGCCGCCCCGGAGATCCCCCCTAAACCAGATTGGTACGGGGATCTCCGGGGCGGGCACGGTGGTTGCTTGTGGCTACTTGCCGACGATGGCCAGCACGTCGCGCGCCGACAGGATCAGGTACTCCTCGCCGGCGTACTTGATCTCGGTGCCGCCGTACTTGCTGTAGATGACGACGTCGCCTTCCTTGACGTCCAGCGGGATCCGCTTGTCGCCATCCTCGTCCCACCGGCCGGGGCCGACGGCGACGACGGTGCCTTCCTGCGGCTTCTCCTTGGCAGTGTCCGGAATGACCAGACCGGAAGCGGTCGTGGTCTCGGCCTCGTTGGCCTGAACGAGGATCTTGTCCTCGAGTGGCTTGATGTTCACGCTCGCCACGATTGGAGCCCTCCACATTGTCTGGATGCGACCCGGCTCACCGGGCCCATCGGAACGTACTTACTTAAGGTGTTCGGCATTCGTGCGCGTCCTCGCGTCGTCGTCGCGGGTGCCGAGCAAGGAATCGTCCGATTGCCACCTAGCACTCTATACATGAGAGTGCTAGCACTCAAGGTCGACCCGGTGCGAACCGCAACTTCTGCGCGAAGGTGCACATTGGTACGCCCGCAACGGCGTGTCGCGGTGCAAACACGCACGTTCGCCGGGGTGGGTCAGGCGACCCGGCACTGGACCACCGGCAGGCCCGGGTTGGTGGCCACATCCAGCGGCGACGGTGCCACCCCGGCGGCGATCAGGTGCGCCGCGAACGACGCGATCATCGCCCCATTGTCGGTGCACAATCGCAGCGGCGGGATCCGCAGTGTCAACCCGGCTGCCTGGCAGCGCTGCTCGGCCAGCTCACGCAACCGGGAATTAGCGGCCACCCCGCCGGCGATCAGCAGCGTGTCGACCCCGAGGTCGGTGGCGGCACGAACCGCCTTGGCGGTCAGCACGTCGGCGACCGACTCCTGGAAGCCGGCCGCCACGTCGGCAGGGACGAAGTCGGGGTTGCGCTCCACATAGCGGGCCACCGCGGTCTTCAGGCCGGAGAAGCTGAACGCATAGGGGTCATCGCGCGGGCCGGTCATCCCGCGCGGGAACGTGATCGCCTCGCGGTCGCCGGTGCGGGCCAGCTCGTCGAGCACCCGCCCACCCGGATAGCCCAGCCCGAGCAGCCGGGCCACCTTGTCGTAGGCCTCCCCCGCGGCGTCGTCGACAGTGCTGCCCAGCTCGACGATCGGCTCCCCCAGCGACCGCACGTGCAGCAGGTGGGTGTGGCCGCCGGAGACCAGCAGCCCCACGCATTCGGGCAGCGGCCCGTGCGCGTAGACGTCGGCGGCCAGGTGCCCGCCCAGGTGGTTGACGGCGTAGAACGGCACGCCCCAGGCCGCCGCGTAGGCCTTGGCCGCGGCCGCGCCCACCAGCAGCGCCCCGGCCAGACCCGGTCCGATGGTGGCCGCCACGGCGTCGGGCTTGTCCACCCCCGCCGTCGCCAAGGCCCGGCGCATGGTCGGGCCCAGCGCCTCCAGGTGCGCCCGCGACGCGACCTCGGGCACCACCCCACCGAACCGGGTGTGCTCCTCCACGCTGGAGGCCACCTCGTCGGCCAGCAACGTCAGGGTGCCGTCGGCTTCCAGACGGGTGATGCCGACACCTGTTTCGTCGCACGAGGATTCGATGGCAAGCACGATCGTCATGGACAGGCCTCCCGCCGCATCATGTAGGCGTCCGCGCCATTGCGGTAGTAGCGCCGACGCAGCCCCGTCTCGACGAAGCCGACGTCGCGGTAGAGCGCAATCGCCGCGGCGTTGTCAGTGCGGACCTCCAGGTGTACGACGCCGCCGTCGGCGTAGGCCAGCAGGTCGGCCAGCAGCGTGCGGCCGATCCCGCGGCCCTGGTGGCCCGGGTCCACTCCGATGGTGTGCACCTCGAATTCGAACGGCGGGGTGCGCCCCAGCCGCGAGATCCCGGCGTAGCCCACGAGTGTGTCGCCGATGCGGGCCGCGACGTAGTGGTGGTCGCGGGCACTGATCGCCCGGCGAAAAGCCGCGGCCGGCCACGGGTCGTCGCCGCCGAACAGCTTCGCCTCCAGTTCGGCACAGCGCGGCGCGTCGGATTCGACCAGCGGGCCGAGGGTGACCAGCGGCGTGGTGGACGCCGCCGGCTTGGCGTCGGGCCGGCGCAGATACAGCGGCACCAGCGGCGCCGGATCGGCGTCCCAATCCCGCACCGCGGCAACCAGTCCCGCCGGCGTCGGGTAGGACACGTCGAGCGTCGGCAGGTCGAACAGTCCGGCGTGCGCTTGCGAGCCGGCCACCGCGAGGGCGTCGCCGGGATCGACTGCGGCCGGGGCGCTCACCGCCGGTCCGGCCACCCGGATCCCGTCCCGGTAGCGCGCCCAGTAGACCTCGCGGCGCCGGGCGTCGGTGACCACCAAGGCGGCGCCGGTGGTGCACACCCCGATCGCGTCCAGGCTGCACACTCCGAGCACCGGTATGCCCAGGGCGTGCCCGTAGGCGGCCGCACTGGCCATCCCGACCCGCAGACCGGTGAACGGCCCCGGCCCGCAACCCACCACCACCGCGGCCAGATCGGTCATGCTCAAGCCGGCATCGACCAGGGCGGCAAGCACATTGGGGGTGAGTCGCTCCGCGTGCGCGCGGGCATCCAGCGTCACCCGCTCGGCCAATACGGTGCGCCGGTCGGTCTCGTCTAGGGCCACCACGCCCGCGGTAACCGCAGGCGTGGCGGTGTCAATGGTCAGGATCGTCCCGGTCATGGCGTCTGCCACCGCCACGTCGCGGTGCGCGCCTCGGATTCGGCGCCGCGGTCCAACCGAATGTCCAGGTGCCGCTCGGAGAGTCGCTCGGCCAGTCCTTCGCCCCACTCGACCACGACGACGGCGTCGTCGAGTTCGGTGTCCAGGTCCAGCGAGTCCAGCTCGGCCAGCAGGTCCAGGCCCGACTCGTCGAGCAGCCGGTACAGATCGACGTGGATCATCGCCGGGGCGCCGGGACGGCGGGGCCGGTGTTCACGGGCCAGCACGAACGTCGGCGAGGTGACCGGCCCGTCGACGTCGAGAGCGGCGGCGATCCCCTTGGCCAGCACCGTTTTTCCGGCTCCGAGCGGACCGGACAGCACCACCACGTCGCCGGCGCGCAGCTGAGCACCCAGTCGCGCGCCCAGCGCGATGGTGTCTTCGGCGGTCGCCAGGATCTGCGTTTCAGCCGCCACGCCCGGCCTTCCGGCGCAACCGGCGGGTCAGCTCCACCCGGCGCGGTGTGGCGCGCTCGACCAAGCGCACCAGAGCGTCATCGATGACGTCGGGTTCCTCCAGCTGCACCAGGTGCCCGGCGCCGGGCACGATCACCAGCTCGCAATCCCACAGCACGGCCGCCATCGCCCGCGAATAGCCGTCTGGGGTAAGCAGATCGCGATCACCGCAAGCGACCAGGGTCGGGATCTTGGCCAGTGTCGCCAGCGCGGCGCTCTCGTCGTGCACCTCCAGCGCGTGCAGGAAACCCACCATGGTGGCGACCGGGGTGGTGTGCATCATCTCTTCGGAGAACGCCACCACGCTCGGGCTGATCTCGTCGGTGCCGTAGGAGGCCGCTCGCAGGATCGGGGAGATCACCCGGCGGGCCGCGCCGCGTCCGCGGTGCACCAGCTTGGGTGCGTAGCGCACGCTGAACTGGACGGCCTCCAGGGCCGGGTTGCGCAGAATCTCCCCGAGCGGCGATCGGGAAACCCCTCTGGCCGCCGAGGAGATCAGTGCTGCGCCGACGATCTTGCTGCCGTAGTGCTGGGGAAACTGGCGGGCGTGCGACAGCACGGTCATGCCGCCCATCGAATGCCCGACCAGCACCACCGGACCGCGCGGCGCCGCCACCTGCAGCACCAACTCCAGGTCCTGACCGAGCCGCGGCACGGTGTAACTCGCGGGCGAGCCGACGGTCGAGTCGCCGTGGCCGCGCTGGTCATAGAAGACCATCCGCACCTGCCTGCCCCACTCGGCGGTCAGCCGGGCCCGCTGAAAGTGAAAAGAGCCCATCCGCAAACAAAATCCGTGCGCGAACACCACGGTCAGCGGCGCGTTGCGGGGTCCCACGTCGCGCACCGCCAGTTCGACGCCGTCGTCGGTGACAACCACCGAACTGTGGTCGTGCGCCAGAATTTCGAAATCCTCGGCCGCGTAGGGATCTTCGGCAGTGGTGCGCCGGGTTACCGAGCGCGCGACGGCGGACCCGGCAATGGTGCCCACGGCGGACAGCCCGGCCGCCCCGGCCAGCCAGGTTCGTCTTCTAGCGGCCATCGGCACCCCGATACGTCCTGGCCACCCGTCCGCGTGGTGAGTTCACCACCTCGTAATGGATGGTTCCCAGCTCGTCGGCCCAGTCCTGGGCCAACGGCTCGCCGCTCGCACCGGGCCCGAACAGCACGACCTCGTCGCCCTCGGTGACGTCGACCGGCCCGGGACCGAGGTCGACGACGAACTGGTCCATGCACACCCGCCCGACGCTGCGCCGGCGCCGGCCGTTGATCAGCACCTCGAAGCGTCCACTCAACGGGCGGAACACCCCGTCGGCGTACCCCATCGGCACCAGCGCCACGGTGGTGTCGGCCTCGGCGATCCAGGTGTGCCCGTAGGAGACACCCTCCCCCGCTTTCAACGAGCGCACCAATACCACAATGGATTTCAGCGTCATGGCCGGGATGAGGCCCATGTCGCCGCGCTCCGGAATCGGACTCAGGCCGTATAGGGCGATTCCCGGCCGCACCATGTCGAAGGCCAGGTCGGGGCGGCTCATCACCCCGGCCGAGTTGGCCAGGTGCGCCACCTCGAATTTCAGGCCCTGATCGTGAGCCAGGCTCAGCATGTCGGAGAACCGCCCGGCCTGAAGGTCATTGACCGGGCTGGCGGCCTCGTCGGCGCAGGCCAGGTGCGACATCAGACCCCGCACCCGGATCGCGTCGTCGGCGACGGCGCGGCGCAGCGCGCTCAGCAGCTCCGGGTAGCCGGCGGCACCGACGCCGTTGCGGTTCATCCCGGTGTCGGCCTTGACCGTGACCGTCGCGGTGCGGCCGGTGCGTCGCACCGCGTCGAGCAACTCGTTCAGCTGGCGCACCGAGGCAACCGCGATCTGCACGTCGGCGGCCAGGGCGGGCGCAAAGTCGGTGTCGGGCCCATGCAGCCACGCCAGCACCGGGGCGGCGATGCCGGCCGCCCGCAACGCCAGCGCCTCGTCGACGGTGGCGACCCCGAGTTCGACGGCACCGGCCGCCAGCGCCGCGCGCGCCACCTGGACCGCGCCGTGACCGTAGCCATCGGCCTTGACCACAGCCATCAGTTCGGCGGCGCCGGCCTGGTCGGACAGCACCCGCACGTTGTGGGCTATGGCGTCCAGGTCCACCAGCGCTTCACCGAGCAGGCCGGCCGTTCGGGATGTGGCAGTCATGTCACCGTCAATTGTCCCAGAACCGCCCGTATGCCCCGCCGCCCGCGCCGAGTGTGCAACCACTGCGAAAAAACGGGCGAAAAATCGCAGCTGTTACACACTCGGCGGCGGGAGGGGGCCGAAGGCTCGGAGGGAGGTGACCGAAGGGCGAGGAAGGGGGCCGAAGGCCGAGGAAGCTAATGCGCGAAGTGCTGCTCATCGTCGTAGTGCCCCTCGGGCTTGACCCGGTCCAGGGCGGTCACCGACTTCACGATGTCATCGAACAACGCCCGGGCCAGGTCCGCGGACAGGCCCTCGCGCACCACCACCCGCAGCACCGCGACGTCCTCGGCGCCCTCCGGCATGGTGTAGGCCGGCACCTGCCAGCCGAAGGTGCGCAGCTCGTGGGAGACGTCGAACTCGGTGTAGCCGCGCTTCCCGGTGAGGCGGCACGACACCACCGGGATCGCCGAGCCGTCGCTGATCACCTCGAAGTGCTCACTGGCGGCCAGCTGACGCGCGAGCCAGCGCGCGGTGTCGGACAAGGTCCGCATCACCTCGGTGTAGCCGCTGCGGCCCAGCCGCAGGAAGTTGTAGTACTGGCCGACGACCTGGTTGCCCGGCCGGGAGAAGTTCAGCGTGAAGGTGGGCATGTCCCCGCCCAGGTAGTTGACCCGGAACACCAGTTCCTCGGGCAGATAGTCGGCGGCCCGCCACACCACGAAGCCGATGCCGGGGTAGGTCAGCCCGTACTTGTGGCCGCTGACGTTGATCGACACCACCCGCGGCAGCCGGAAGTCCCATTTGAGATCCGGGTGCAGGAAAGGCACCACGAACCCACCACTGGCCGCGTCGACATGCACCGGCACATCCACGCCGCCCCCGGTGGCCACCTTGTCCAGCGCCGCGCAGATCGCCTCGACGGGCTCGAGCTCGCCGGTGTAGGTGGTGCCCAGGATCGCCACCACCCCGATGGTGTTCTCGTCGACGGCGTCGATCACCTGCTCGGGGGTGATCACGTAGCGGCCCTCGGCCATCGGCAGGTAGCGGGGCTCGACGTCGAAGTAGCGGCAGAACTTCTCCCACACCACCTGGACGTTGGATCCCATCACCAGATTGGGCGTGCGCCCCTGCCAGTCGCCGACCCTGGCCCGCCAGCGCCACTTCATCGCCAACCCGCCCAGCATCACCGCCTCGGACGACCCGACGGTGGAGACCCCGATGGCGCTGGCCGGGTCGTCGTCGCGCAGGTTCTCGGCGTGGAACAGGTCGGCGACCATGGACACGCAGCGCTGCTCGATGGCCGCGGTGGCCGGGTACTCGTCCTTGTCAATCATGTTCTTGTCGAACGACTCCGCCATCAGCGTCGCCGCCTCGGGGTCCATCCAAGTGGTGACGAAGGTGGCCAGATTCAGCCGGGAACTGCCGTCGAGCATCAGCTCGTCGTGGATGAAGCGGTAGGCGGCCTGCGGGTCCATCGGGTCGTCGGGCATCCGCAACGCCGGGACCGGGGCGGTGAACAGCCGCCCGGTGTAGGCGGGGGCGACGGTGTGCGCGGGGACCGACGGGTGGGAATGGGACACGGCATCTCCTCTATAGCTGGGCCAGGGCGGTGCGGATGTGGGCCAGGATGCGCGACGCCGACGTCGGGGTGTCGCCGGGTCCGGGATCGGCGGCCGAAGCCGCGGCAGCGCGGGTATGCACGAACGCGGCTGCGGCAGCGGCTTTCCCGGCGGGCAGCCCGGAGGCCAGCAGGGCGGCGATCATCCCGGACAGCACGTCGCCGGAGCCGGCGGTGGCCGCCCAGGACCCGCCGGCGGGGTTGAGATAAACCGGGCCGGACGGGTCGGCGACGACGGTGACGTTGCCCTTGAGCAGCACGGTGGCCCCGAACTTCTCGGCAAGGGCGCGGGCCGCACCCACCCGGTCCGGCCCGGGCGGGTGGCCGGCCAGCCGGGCGAACTCGCCGGCGTGCGGGGTGAGCACCGTCGGGGCCTGTCGATCGGCCACCAGCGAGGGGTGGGCGGCCAGGATGGTCAGCGCGTCGGCATCGACGATCACCGGCAGGTCGGTGCCGAGCGCGAACCACAGTGCGGCCGCCCCGGCCTCGTCGGTGCCCAACCCCGGCCCGACGGCCCAGGCCTGCACCCGGCCGGCCGCCGCCGGGCTGGGCGCGGCCACCACCTCGGGCCAGTGCGAAACCACTTGCGCGGCAGCACTTCCGGCGTAGCGCACCATGCCGGAGGTGGCGGCCACCGCCGCG
>NZ_LZMF01000135.1:0-25832 GCF_001673565.1 Mycolicibacter sinensis | reverse complement strand
ACAGGCCTAACCACTAACCTGGAGTGTCAAGGATCAACCGAAGACGATCCGTCAAGCATCACCCGAAGTCCAACAGCCCCACCACTTCCGCTATGACGTCGGATGGTGCTTGACAGTTACTTCGGCTGGTCCTCGACGCTGCGCGGGGCCGCTCGGTTCAATGCAGCCCGATGCCTCACCCGGCGCTGAGCGCGTTGAGCAGCGCATCCCACAGCTCGGTGGAGGTGAGTGTGGGAATGTCGTTGATTGTGGTCATTCCGTCGACGACCGTTGTGGCCGAGTCGATTTCGGCCGGTGTCAACCCGAGGTAAGCCTCGTGGAGTTCCAGCCCGAGCATGAGATCCTGCCAACTCATGCCCAAGACGCCGGGTTCCGCGTAGGCATCACCGTGAATGTTGTACACGTCGGTCGGGTACAGGTCGTTGGGGACGACGCTGGTGTTGGCGCCGAGCATCACGAAACGCAGAGCGTCGCTGGGGACGCCGGCGTCGGCGAGTTGCTGTTCGGCGAGGGAGGCCACCAGGCTGCTTTGCGAGTAGGTGAAAATGGTCAGCGGGTCGCTGCACACACCGGAGGCGTCGCAGTCCATGTCGCCGGCGGCGTAGTCGGCGAGGACCGCGTTGACCAGGATGGTTTCACCCTGCGCAACGCTCTGGTCGAAGTCGTTGGTTTCGGGAGTGGTCAGTGCCAGCGTCGACGCGGTGGTGCCCTCATACCCATTCGGTTCGAGGTACAGGTTGAGCGCATCGCTGATGTAGGCGGCATTCGGTGTCGGGATGCCGGTCGGGCCCAGGATCAACGCGTTGGTTGATCCGTAGAGGAAGTCATAGCTGTCGTCGGCGGCGTTGGCAGCGGCGGCCAACCCCAGCGCGGCGCCGCACAGGGCGGCGCCAAGGATCACTTGCTTCATAGGTCCCCCTGGTTGCAAGTTCACAGATGATGGCGCCGAGCTGCGCTGATCGGCAGGTGATTGCGTTGGCCGACCCCGCAGTAGATAGCGAGCGCCCTGTGGCAGCGGTTGTCGACGGCGTAACTATTTCAGGTTACGCCAATCTCCGTCTCCGAAATCAAAATATCGCCGCGCGACATTGTTACGACGGCCCCCTCGATGCCCGCACCGACTGGTTCCCCCAGTTGGCTAAGCCCAGTGCCCGGCCGCTGCCGTCAAAGTCAACGGCAGCGGCCGAACAGCGGTCACACGTGAGCGAGTTCTACGCTGCGGACGCTTAACTCACACCCCATGCATCACACGTGGAAGAACGAGGTGAACAGCGCTTGGAACAGCTCGGGCATCGTGAGTGCGTCGATCTCGTTGAACGTGGTCAGCCCCTCGGTAACCGATGTGGCCGCGTCGATCTGGGCCGCCGTCAACCCGAGGTAGGCGTTGTGGACTGCCAACCCGTACAGCACGTCCTCCCAGTTTGTGTTCCCGAACAGCAGGTCTATCCAACTCTGGGTTAACGAGTGCGTCGTATAGATGTCGCCTTCGATGTTGAATACTTCGGTGGGGTACATGTCGGTGGGGACCGCGCCGGGGGTGGCGCCGAGCATCACGAAACGTAACGCGTCGGTGGGGATGCCGGCCTTCTCGAGGTCGTCTTGGGCGTAAGCGGCGATCAGGCTGCTTTGGGAGTAGGTGAAAATGGTCAGCGGATCGCTGCACACACCTGCATGGTCGCAACCCATGGCGCCGTCGTTGTACTCGGCCAAGACCGCGTCGATGAGAATCTTTTCGCCGCCCGGGACACTCTCAAGGAAGTCATAGGAGTTGGGGAGCGTCAGCGCCTGTGACGACGCAACGGTGCCCTCGTACCCCAGCGGATCGAGGTACAGGTCGATCCCGTTACTGATGTAGTTGGCGCTCGGTGTCGCGATTCCGGTCGGGCCCAGGACCAACGCCTCGCTTGAGCCGTACAGGAAGTCGTAGGCGGCCTGGGTGGTGACGTCGGCGGCGGTGTCGGCGTTGGCGTGGGCTGCGCCAGCCAGTGCCAGCGCGGCTCCGCACAGTGCGGCGCCGAGGATCATTTTCTTCATGATGTCCCCCTTGTTCGGAGAGGTCTAGATGGGGTCGCCCCGCTGTTCTGCAGGGCGCGTGATTGCGTAGGCCGACACCTCTAGGGGTGGATGTCGGTCGCGCTGGTTGGGCACCGGTTGCCTAAGTTGAATTATTACCGCTGGCGTCAATTCCGTCCAAGGATTCGAAATATTTCCTGAGCGACGTTGAGGGCGTCATCAGGTCGCTTGCGCCGCCTGCCCACCCTTGACACCGCGTCATCACGGACCGTGCCATTGACAAATGGCGCAATCGATGATGTCCTCGCAGGCGTGATGGAGCCCGACGGACCCCACCTGCCGGCCGTACCGACCCGCGCTTCGTTGCGTGCGGTGCTGTCCGCCACCACCGCCCGCTGGACGCTGGGATGCCTCACCAGCGCGATCCCGATGAACCGGCCGGGTGTGAGGTTCGGACGTGGGTTGATCGCCACTATCATGGCCACGTTCGGGTCGATGCCTGGCGGCACCCGGATCGAACCGGTGATCGCCCCGGGGGTGCGGGGCGAATGGGTGCTCGGGCCGGGCGTCGAGTTCGGCAAGCGGGCCGGCTACTACGTGCACGGCAGCGCCTACGTGATCTGCTCGGCGCGCACCCACCGCAAGCTGGTCGCGAGGCTCTCGCAGGCCACCGGTCTGCCGATGTTCGTGGTGGACTACCGGCTGGCGCCCGAGCACCGGTTCCCGGCCGCCGCTGACGACGTCGAAGCCGGCTACCGGTGGTTGTTGGGCCAGGGCTATGCGGCATCGGACATCGTGATCGGTGCGGACTCCGCGGGCGGGCACCTGACCTGCGACCTGTTGCTCGCCCACGCCGACGACCCGGATCTCCGGCCGGCCGGCGTGGTGTTGTTCTCGCCGCTGATCGATCTCAGCCTGGATCTGGCCCTGGAGCAGGAAGCGGTGCGCCGCGACCCGGCGATGTCGGCGCGCGCGGCGCGCCGAATGGTGGGGCTTTACCTGCACGGACAGGACCCGGCCGACCCGCGCCTTCGCCTCGACTTCGGCAAAGCGGATCGGTTGCCGCCGATGCTCATTCAGGCCGGTGGCTTCGAGATGCTCAGCGCCGACGCGCGTTACCTGGATGCGGAACTGCGCCGGGCCGGCGCAACCAGCACCCTGGAGATCTGGCCGGGGATGGTGCACGTCTTCCAAGCCCTGCCGCGGCTGGCGCCCGAGGCGTCGTCAGCGCTGCGCCGAGCGGCGGCCTTCATCGCCGAGGTGTTCGGTGACACCCGATCTGACGAACTCGAAGAGGTGAGCTGATGTTTGGAATCGACACGGTGCTCAACGTTTTTCGCCGTGAGCAGCGCACGGTCAACGCCAAGGCGGTGGTCACCGGCGCCGGCAGCGGCATCGGACGTTCCTTCGCCCTGGAACTGGTGCGCCGCGGCGGCGACGTCATCTGCGCGGATATCGACGAAGCACGCGCGGCCGAGACGGTGGCGCTGATCGAGCAGCTGCCCACCGGCACCGGGCACGCGGTGCAGTGCGACGTCTCGGACCGTGACGCGGTCGAGCGGCTGGCTGAGCAGGCTCAGGAGATATTCGGCGGCGCGCCGACCCTGGTCATCAACAATGCCGGCGTCGGTATCGGGGGAAAGCCCGTGGGTGACATCGGCTTCGAGGACTGGGACTGGGCCCTTGGCATCAACCTGTGGGGCGTGGTCTACGGCTGCGAGGTCTTCACCCCGCTTCTGCGCGAGGCCGGTCGCGGCGGAATCATCAACGTGGCCTCAGCGGCCGGGTTCGCCGCCGCCCCCTCGATGGCGGCATACAACGTGTCGAAAGCCGGTGTGATGTCGCTGTCCGAGACGCTGGCCGCCGAACTCGACGGCACCGACATCGCCGTCACCGTGCTCTGCCCGACCTTTGTCAAGACCAACGTCTTCACCGACGGCCGGATCACTCCCGGTTCGATGAGCCTGAGTCAGCAGCTGGCCCGCTGGACCGGATTGTCCGCCGACAGCGTCGCGGCGCGCACGCTGGACGCGCACGACAGCGGCCGGCTGTATGTGGTGCCGCAGATCGACGCCACCGTCATCTGGCACCTGAAGCGACATTTCCCCGCGCTGTACGCCCGTGGCGCCGGCCTGCTCGGCCGCGTCCTGCCCAAGAACTGACCCGTCTCACGAAAGGAATACAGCCGATCATGGCGATGGACCTCGACGACATGCTGCAGAAGATCAAGGACAAGCAGTGGGCCTTGGTCGATATCGACTGGGATGCCCCGGGAGCCGAGCTGATCGAGCCGGAGCTGTGGGCCAAGCTCAAGCCGTTCATGACCGACCTGATGTGGATCGAGAACGTCGGCGCCCGGGGCTTCGCGGCGCTTGCCAAGAAGGCCCCGACCCCGACGCTGAAGAGCATCTATGAGCACTTCCACGCCGAGGAGCAGAAGCACGCCAACGCCGAGCTCGCGTTGATGCGCCGGTGGGGCATGCTGGAGGACGACGAGATCCCGCCGCCGAGCGTCAACGTGCAGCTGGTGATCACCTGGCTCGACAAGTTCTCCGATGGCATGTCGCTGTCGATTCTGGGCACCGTCATCCCCATGCTGGAGGTGGCCCTGGACGGCGCGCTGATCAAGTTCATCACCGACGAGGTCAAAGACCCGGTGGCCCAGGAAGTGTTCAAGCGGATCAACTCCGACGAGTCGCGCCACCTCGCGGTCGACTTCGAGGTGATGGACATTCTCGGCCACGCGGACCTGCGGAAGCTGGCGGTCGAGTTCGTCGGCAGCTGGATGAACCCGGCGCTGCTGATCGGTACGTTGAGCTACTTCCCGCTGCTGAACAAGATGCGCGACAACATCGTGGCGATGGGTGTCAACGAAGAACGCCTCTACCAGGCTATGCGGCGGTTTCGGAATGTCGGTGAGCGAAGCGCTTTCGTCCGGCGCGTGCCGATGTACCAGTTCATCTCCTGGCACAGCAAGAAGGTGATCGACCGCACCTCCAAGTACCATTGGCTGGCCGACTCCCTGGTTGCGGTCACCAGCGTCATCCCCAAGTCACTGGTGGAGTACACCCCGTCGTGGTCGGACGAACTGACCTACGAGCCGGTCGCGTGACGGGGCAGGACATGACGATCTCCGCAGCGATCATCGGCGCCGGGTTCGCCGGCGTCGGTGCCGCCATCCGCCTCAAGGCGCAGGGCATCACCGATTTCGTCATCCTCGAACGCGATTCACGCGTCGGTGGCACGTGGCGAGACAACACCTATCCCGGTGCCGAATGTGACATTCCCTCGCGGCTGTACTCCTACAGCTTCGCCCGAAACCCCGAGTGGTCCCAGACCTATTCGGGCAGTGCGGAGATCCTCGGCTACATCGACAGCATGGTCGAATCCGCCGGAATCGCACCGCATATCCGGTTCGGCCACAACGTGACCGGTGTCGCCTACGACGCTGAGGCAGGGGAGTGGACCGTCGGTCTTTCTGACCGGGAGCCGCTGCGGGCCCGGGCCGTGATCGTGGCTTCGGGGCCGCTGGCAAATTGCAGCTTCCCGAATATCCCGGGCATCGAGACCTACGAAGGCCACAAGATCCACAGTGCCCGTTGGGATCACGACTACGACTTCGCCGGCAAGAAGGTGGCCGTCGTCGGCACCGGCTCCAGCGGGGTGCAGATCATCCCGGAGCTGGTCAAGGTCGCAAAGTCGGTCAAGGTGTTCCAGCGCACGCCCGGCTGGGTGCTGCCCAAACTCAACACGTCGACCGGTGATCGCCTCAAGCAGATCTACAAGCACGTGCCGCTCGCCGAGAAGCTGATGCGGTCCGCGTGGTACTGGGGGCACGAGTCGGTGGCCCTCGGCGTGGTGTGGGACACCCCGCTGACGAGGCTGGTGGAGGCCCTCAGTGCCGCCAACCTGCGTCTGCAGGTGAAGGATCCCTGGATGCGTCGCCAGCTGACACCGGACTTCTCGGCCGGCTGCAAGCGGTTGCTGATGACCAGCGACTACTACCCGGCACTGCAGGCGGATAACTGCACCTTGGTGACCTGGCCGATTGCCCGGTTGTCGCCCAAGGGCATTCGCACCGTTGAGGGGATCGAGCACCAGTTCGACGCCATCGTGTTCGCCACCGGCTTCGATGTCTCCAAGGCCGGGACCCCGTTCCCGGTCACCGGCCTGGACGGCCGCGATCTGGCCTCGGAGTGGAGCCGCGGCGCCTACGCCTACCGCAGTGTCGCGGTGTCGGGTTATCCGAACCTGTATTTCACCTTCGGCCCGAACTCGGGGCCCGGCCACAACTCGGCACTGGTCTACATGGAGGCCCAGATCGACTACATCGTCGAGGCGATCGCCAAACTGCTGCAGTTCGACTGGAAGTCGCTGGACGTGCGGCCCGAGGTTCAGGCCCGCTACAACCAGAACATCCAGCGGCGGCTGAAGTCCACCACCTGGAACTCCGGGTGCCAGAGCTGGTATCTGACCGAGGACGGCTTCAACGCCACCATGTTCCCGGGGTTTGCCACCCAATACGTCAACCAGCTCAAGACGGTTGACCTGAAAGACTTCAAGATCACCGTGGCCGAGACCAGCCGCGACCCGGTCCTGACCACCTAGGCTGCGCTGGTGACCGAGTACCGGATCGACGACCTGGCACGGGAGGCGGGTACGACCACCCGTAACGTGCGGGTCTACCAGGAGAACGGCCTGCTGCCCCGGCCCCAGCGCCGGGGCCGGGTCGCGATCTACACCGACCGGCACCTCAGCCAGCTGCAGGCGATCATCCGGTTGCTCAGCGAGGGCTTCACGGTCAAGCACATTCTGAAGTTTCTGACCGGGCTGCAGCGCGGTGAGGGCCTGGTCGAGGTGCTCGATCTCGCCGATCTGGCCGAGCTGGTGACCACTCCGTGGTCGAACCCGGTGTCGCAGAACATGAGCCGAGACGAACTGGAGACCCGGCTGGGCGGGTTGGATGAGCCGATGCTGCGTCGATTGGCCGATAGCGGGGTGATCGAGCCGACCGACGTCGAGAACAACTACGTGGTAACCGATCTGCGTCTGGTCGAGGACTTTGCCGCCTTGGTCTCCCGCGGCATGCCACTGGCAGCGCTGCTGGACGCGGTGGGCGTCGTCGACGAGAAGCTAGACGAGGCGGCCGGAGTCATGGCCCGCAGCGGATATTCGGAGGTGGTTCGTCAGCGGGGCACCGGGTGGCTACCCGGCAACGACGCCGAACTCGCCTGGGCCGCCGATCTGGTCGATGCCATGCGCCGGGTGGCAAGGCGGGTGGCACACGCGAGTCTGGACCGCGCGTTCGACGCCGCGGTACGAGCCGAATTGTGGCAGTACCAGCAGGAAAGCAAAGAGCACGGCGCTGGCCGCGACGAGAGCTCCTGACCCAAGCGGCGGGGCAACCGCACCCAAGAATCGCCGTGGCGTTACCGGCGAGGCGAAACTACACTCTTGAGTTCATGGCCATCCGGCGCGCGGTGCTCGTCATCGCCGACATCGGCGGCTACACCGCCTACATGAACTGGAACCGGACCCACCTGGTGCACGCCCAGATGGCGGTGGCCGCGCTGCTGGAATCGGTCATCGACGCCGCCAAAGGCATGAAGCTGGCGAAGCTGGAGGGCGACGCGGCCTTCTTCTGGGCGCCCAACGGCGACGCCCAGGCCCTGGTCAGCGACCGGCTGGCGCGGATGCACCAGGCGTTTCTCAACCGGCGGTCCCGTATCGAGAACGGCCGCAAGTGCAACTGCGACTGCTGCAAGCAACTGATGAACCTGTCGCTGAAGTTCGTCGCCCACCAGGGCGAGGTGGCCGAGCAGAAGGTCAAGCGCCACACCGAACTCGCCGGCCTCGACGTCATCCTGGTGCACCGGATGCTGAAAAATCAGGTGCCGGTACCGGAATACGTGCTGATGACCGATCCCGTCGCACAGTGCCTCGACGAGCCGGTCCGGCAAACCTGCCTGCCGCTGATGCACGACTTCGAGGGCCTCGGCGAAACCTCGACGTACTACCTGGATCTGGCGAACTCGGCGGCGCAACCGCCCGCCGAGGCCATGGGATGGGGCGGCCGGATGAAATTCCGGTTCAAGGCGCTGCCGTTCGTGGTCGGCGCCAAGCAACCCTGCGCAGGATTCCGCGGCCTGGGCCGCGGCATCCCCGAACTCTCGACGGGCTGATGGAGCATTGACCTCAGCTGACCCGGGACCCTTCGAGATAGGCGGCCAGCGCATTGGTCAGACCGCGCCGAGCCTCCTCGAGGTCGGCATAGGAGCCCAGCTGACGCTCGGAGACCAGCCCGCGCATGGCGCCCGGGATGAGGGCGGCCACCTCGCGCACCCGCACCGGGTCGACCCCGAGGTCGGCGAATGCGCGGTGACAGGTCTGTAGCCAGCTCTTGCCCCAGGAGAACAATTCCGCGGCCGTGCGCGGATACAACCGCTCCAGCTCGTGGTGGTCGCGGGGGAGCGCGGCCCGCAGGTTTTCGATCGCGCGGGAGTCCTGCGACGCCAGCCCGTGATAGAGCGTGTCGATGATCGCGGCCACTCGATCCCGTAGCGGCGCAACACTTTCCAGCCCGGCGAATGCCGACATCGTCGCATCCCGGCGCTCGGCGGTCCGGTGCAGCACCGCCGCCCAGAAGCCGTCGACGTCGCCGAACTGATACTGCACCGCACCCCAGGTGGCGCCGCTCTCCTTGGCGATCCGGCTCGCCGACACCGCCCCTGGGTCCCCGGTGGCCAGCGAGCGCACCGCGGCATCCAGCATCGCCTCGCGGGTCGCCTGCCCGCGCTTGTTGCTGCGCCGCGGCGCCGGTGGGGTCATTCCGGGAATCCTAGCAACATTTACATAGTGGGCACTATGATTCTTCGGGACGGCGAACTATGCTGCGACACAGCCGCCCGGGAAAGACCGCCGAGAGGACACCAGCCCATGGCCAAACCGCCGCTGTCGATGAAGCCGACCGGCTGGTTCCAGGTCGCGTGGTCCGACGAGATCGGCATCGGCGACGTCCACACCATGAAGTACTTCGGCCAGGAGATGGTCGCCTGGCGCGCCGAATCCGGTCAGCTCACCGTGATGAACGCCTACTGCGAGCACCTCGGTGCGCACCTGGGTTACGGCGGCACCGTCCACGGGGAGGTGCTGCAATGCCCGTTTCACGGCTGGCAGTGGAACTCCCAGGGCCGCAACGTCTGCATTCCCTACCAGGACAAGCCCAACCGCGGCCGGCGGATCGGCACCTACCCGGTCATCGAGCGCAACGAGTCGGTCTACATCTGGCACGACGTGCACCGCCGCGAGCCGTTCTTCGACGCGCCGGATGTGTTCGCCGCCTTCGATGATCGCAGCGCCGCCGACTACTACCCCCAACGGCGGCTCTACCGGCAGACCCTGGAGATGCACCCGCAGTACGTCCTGGAGAACGGGGTGGATTTCGCGCACTTCAAGTACGTGCACCGGACTCCGATCGTGCCGGTGTTCACCCGCCACGACTTCGCCGAACCGGTGTCCTACGTCGACTTCACCATCACCTTCGAAGGCGACGACGGCCAGCGCATCGAAGACGTCAACAGCGGTGTGGAGGCCATCAACGGCGGCTTGGGCATCGCGGTGACCAAGAGCTGGGGGATGATCGACAACCGCACCATCTCGGCGATCACCCCCGTCGATGACTCCACCTCCGATGTGCGATTCATGGTCTACATCGGCCGCACACCGGGCGGTGATCCGGCGCGCGCCGAGACCAGGGCGGCCGAGTTCGGGCGGGAAGTGATCCGCCAGTTCGAACAAGACATCCACATCTGGTCGCATCAGCGCTACTCGGATCCACCGGCGCTGGCCACCGCGGAATACCAAGGCTTCACCGCAATCCGCCAGTGGGCCAAACAGTTCTATCCCGACGGCATCGGCGGCAGTGCTGCCGAGGTCTACGCCCAGAAAGGCTCACCCGCATGACCGCATCCGCTGCACCGATCCGCGTGTTCCAGGTCGCCACCGGCAACGTCGGCTCCGAGATGATCAAGCGGATCGCGGCCCGGGACGACCTCGAACTCATTGGTGTGCACTGCTATTCGCCGGACAAGATCGGCAAGGACACCGGGGAGCTGGCGGGCACCGCGGCCAACGGGGTCAAGGCGACCGGCAGCATCGAGGAGATCATCGCCGCCAAGCCCGACGTGCTGACCTTTCACGGGGTGTTCCCCGATGAGGATCTCTACGTGCGGGTGCTGGAGGCGGGCATCAACATCGTCACCACCGCTGACTGGATCACCGGCTGGCACCGCGACCACAACCACCCGCACCCGTCGGGAAAGCCGGTGACTCAGCTACTTTCCGAAGCTTGCGAAAAGGGTGGCGCGACGTTCTACGGCACCGGGATGAACCCGGGGCTCAACCAGATCCTGGGCGTGGTGGCAGCCGCCGACGTCGCCGACATCGAGAACGTCACCACCATCGAATCGGTCGACGTGTCGTGTCACCACTCCAAGGAGACCTGGATCGAGGTCGGCTACGGCCAGCCGGCTGACGACCCGGAGATCCCGGCCAAACTGGAGAAGTTCACCCGCGTCTTCGCCGACAGCGTGCTGATGATGGCCGACTGCTTCGACCTGACCCTCGATGAGGTCATCTTCAGCTACGAGCTGGGCGTGTGCACCAAAGACGTCGACCTGGGCTGGTACACCCTGCCCCAAGGATCGCTGGGCGGCAGCTACATCAAATACCAGGGCATGGTGGACGGCATCGCGCGCATCGAGACCCACCTGGAGTGGCAGATGACCCCGCACACCGAACCGAACTGGAAGATCAAGGGCTGCTACATCACTCGGGTCACCGGCGACCCGTGCGTCTACAACAAGCACATGATCTTGCCCAAACCCGGTGTGGATCTGTCCAACCCGGACAACTTCGCCTCGATCGGAATGACCGTGACCGGCCTGCCCGCCCTTAACGCGATCCGATCCGTGGTGGCCGCCCCGCCGGGCTTGTTGACCAGTGCCGACCTGCCGCTGCGCGGGTTCGCCGGGCGCTTCACGCTCTGACCGGCCGAGGGCCGGCGCAGCGCTAAGGGGCCTCGGCGGGAAGCGGCGTGCCGGCGCTGCCTTCGGGCAGCGGGGTGCCGGAACTGCCGGCGGGCGGCGCAGCCGGGCGTGACGACGGGCTTTGCGCCGGCGCGGGCGCCCGATTGCTGTTGCCTCCGTTTGTCGGAGCCTGCGGCTGCGGCGCGGCCGGCCGGGCCTGCGGCTGCGGTGCCGGTGCCACCCATCGGATCAAATCGGCGCCGCCGGCCTGATAGACCAGGCTGTCCGGGGCATCGCCGGTGACGTCGAAATAAACCTTGCCGCTGGTCTTTTGGCCTTGGGACAGGCCCGTGGGCACGATGCCCTGCGGAGTGGCCACGGTGAACAGCGACTGATAGTTCTGGCCGCTGGCCGAGCGGGCGCTGAGGTTGGCGACGATCGGGACAACCGTGCCCTGAATCGCCTCGTCGGTGGCGGTGGCCTCCCACAGGGTGCCACGCGGCTGGTAGGGGATGGCGTCGGTGCTGGGCCGCAAATCGTTGACCGTCCAGCCGTGCACGCCGGGTCCCTCGGGCAGCGTGCCCTGGGCTCCGAGCGGATGGGTGACCGGGGCCGGGTCAGGGCCGTCCGCGGCGGCGGTCCCGGTGCTGAACGCGCCGGCGACAGTCAGTGCTCCCGCTGCCAGGGCGGTCGAGATCGACTTCATGGGTCTGACTCCTCAGGTCGGTGGCATCCCGCTTATTGGTACTCAAGTACTGAATCGTAACGGGCCACCGGTCGGGCTGCCGTGAAACGTAGTCCGGCCCGGCCCCGCGGGAGCGGAGACCGGGCCGGACCGATGAACTACGACGTGCTCGGTGCTATCCGGTCGCGTTGCTCGCGCCGCTGGCCGCCGGCGTGCCCTGGCTTCCCGCCGGAACCGGCGAGTTGCCGGCCTCGGTGCCCTGCGGGTTGGCCGGAGCCGTGCCTTCCGATCCCGCGGCCGGCGCAGCGGCGCTCTCCGCCGGAAGCGGCGTGCCGGAGCTGCCCGCCGCCGCCGGGGTGTTTCCGGCAGCCGCGGGAGCCGAAGCCTCCGGGGTGCCCGCCGAAGCCGAAGCCGGCGTCTCCGAGCCGTTGGCCGCTGCCGAGGTGCCCTCGGTGTTGGCCGTGGCCGCCGGGGTGCCGTCGGCCTCGGCCGGCAGCGGGGTGCCCTGGCTGCCGGCCGCAGCCGGGGAGCTGCCGGTGGTCTGGTTGCCGGCCGGGTTGGTCTGCGTGCCCGACTGGGCCGGCTTCGGGCTGGTGGCCGCCGGGCTGTGTCCAGCGGTGCCGGACGGGGCCGACGAACCACCGGACGGGGCGGCCGAAGCGGCCTGGGTCCAGATCAGCTGGTCTTTGCCGGCGAACTGGTAGATCGCGCTGTTGGGCGCGTCGCCGGTGACATCGAAGTAGATCTTGCCGCTGGTCTTCTCGCCCTGCGCCAGGTTGGAGGGGTTCACCCCCTGCGGGGTGGCAACGGTGAACAGCGCGGGGTAGGTCTGGCCGCTGGCGGAACGCGCGCCGAGGTTGGCGATCACCGGGGTGACGTTGCCCTGGATGGCCACGTCGGTGGCGGTGGCTTCCCACAGGGTGCCGTGCGGCTGGTAGGGGATGGCATCGGTGCTGGGGCGCAGGTCGCTGACCGTCCAGCCCTGGATGACCCCGCCGTTGTCCACGGTGCCCTGAGTGCCGAGCGGATGGGTCGTCGCGGTGACGTCACCGGCGTCCGCGCCGGCGGTCGCGACGCTGACGGCTCCGGCGGCAGCTAACGCTCCGACTGCGGCCACGGCGGTAGTGATCAACTTCATTGTTCGTTGACTCCTCGGTTCGACTGGATTTCGGGGGTTGTGCAGTCCAGACCGCAAATCCTAACGGATTTGACCATGACGTTTGTTCATGTCTCAGGGTTGAATAGCAAATAGCGCGCGGCGCCGTCGGTGAACGGCGTTCAGGAATGCGAACTCCACCAGGTGTAGAGCTGCTCCAGCGACGGCGTGCTGTGCTCGGTGTGCAGACGGGCCAGAACCAGATTGGTGTCGTTGGTCCACGCCAGGGTCGGGGAACCTTGGCGCATACCGCACAGCAGCATCCCGCTCGGCTTGTCCGGGGTGGCGGTTCGGTGCCAGGCGCCCGGCGACTGGATCCGGCCGGGGCAGGTGACGACGGTGGCGGCCTGCACGGTGTTGTCGAAGCTCAGGTGCAGCGCCCCGGCGTCCGGGAACAAGGAGTAGGTCGCCGAGGGCGGGCCGTCCACGTCGATGTTGCGACCGCAGTTCACCTCCGCGACGGCGCCACCCATCGGGGTGGCCGGCGTGCAGGTGTCCTGCGGATAACCGGGGGGCAGCAGCTTGAGCAACCGGGCCTGGGCTTCGGCGGACGCCATGGACGTCGCGGGCCCGTTCGCTGCCGCGACGGTCCCCGCGTCGGCGGTATCGGCGGCGAGCTCTTCGGTACCCGACCGGTTCGTCATCCAGGCGATCAGCCCGACGACCACGGCCAGTGCCGCCGCAAGACCCAGCAGCTGCTTGCGTCTACCGGGGTCGCGGTAGCCGGGCAACGGCCGCGGCGAGCTGAACCAGTCGTCGTCGGCGGTGGAGATGCGTGGAACGCTGGATTGCGCGACCGGGCGGGCGGTGCCGACCGAGGGTGCTGCCGGAAGAGCGGATTCGGGTTCTGCTGCGGTGACGGGCGGAGCCGGTGGCGGGTTCGGGGTCTCCGGCGGCACGCTCGGCTTCGGCTGCTCGATCAATGGCGGGGTGGACTGCTGGCCGGCCTCGTACATCTGCAACGTCCGGTGTTGATCAGGTGCACTCAACGCCTGATAGGCCGCGGTGGCCAGCTCGGCGGCGTTGGCGAAGCGCTCTCTGGGGTCCTTGGCCATCCCCATGGCGATCACCGCGTCAAAGGTGGGTGGGATCGTTGACCCGGCATAGCTGGGCCGCGGAATCGGCTTGCTCAGATGAGCATTGGCCAGCATCTTGACGCTGTCGGCGCGGTACGGCGGCGAACCCGTCAGGCACTGGTAGAGCACGCACGCCAACGAGTAGACGTCGACGGCCGGGCCGAAGTCACCGCCGGAGAACAGCTCCGGTGCGGAGTACTTCCAGCGGGCGCCCGCCTGTTCGGCGTCGGTCGCGTTCGCCCCGGGCGCACCGGCGATCCCGAAATCCACCAGGTAGACGAAGTCATCACTGGTCAGCAGGATGTTGCGCGGCTTGACGCCCCGGTGGATCACCCCGGCGGCGTGCGCGGCATCCAGCGCGGACGCGGCCTGCCACACGATGTTCACCGCGCGGGACGGGGGCAGCACACCGGTACGTTTCAACAGGGCGGACAGGTCGGCGCCGGGCACCAGCGGCATGTCGATGAACACTTCGCCGTCGAGCTCGCCGTAATCGCGGACCGGGACGACGTGCGGCTCCTGGACCCGCCCGACGGTGAGCGCCTCCCGCTGCAACCATTCCCGAAACGCCGGATCCCGGCCCAACGCGGGTGCGAGCAGTTTGACCGCGGCGGTGCGGTCCTTGTGGGTGTCGACGGCCTCATAGACCTCGCCGGTGGGACCGCGGCCCAGCAGGCGTTTGAGGAGATAGCGCCCAACCCGTGACCCAGCCCGCGAACCCGGCGCGGTCTCGCTCATCATCGACTCCTCAAGTCAGACCCGTGAACGCCGATCACCGCACCGGCGGCCCGACGACATTGCCGCCAATAATTTCATCATTGAACCGGTCGGCTATCAGCCGGTCGCGTCAACGTCCCCCGAATCCGGCGCGGCCTTCCCGGTCAGCGACCGGTCAGGTTGCTGATCGTCATGATTTCCAGGTTGCGGTAGGCGCGGCCGGTGGGCTGCACCAGATCGTGGAACCAGACCTGTGGGGCCGAGTCATAGGGGCTGTCCCAGGAGTCCCACGGCAGGTAGGTCTGTGTCCGCCCGGCGACGAAACCCCAGTTGTAGGCGCCCACATTGTGACGCTTCATGATCGGCAGAATTCCGTCGATGGTGTTGCCCTTGGTGCGCGCCAGGTATTCGGTGCACATCATCGGCCGGCCCAGCGGCGCGAGCTCGGCGATCCGCTCACTGAACATCGCCGGCTTGTCGTAGGAATGGAAGGTGATGATGTCGGAGCTGTTGAGCTGGGTGTTGACGATGGCGCTGCCCTGCCGCGAGCCCTCCCAGATCCCACTGGTCAGCGGCTGACGGGCATCGACCGACCGGGCCCAGTTGAACACCTGGGGAAGCAAGTCACTGATGAGGTCGAGCTTGTCGGACCGCTCGACGCTGCTGTACTCGCGGGCCATGTTGTCCGGCTCGTTCCATAGGTCCCAGGCCAGAACCCGCTCGTCGTACCGGAATTGGGTCATCACACCGGTGACGTAGTCATACAGGGTGCGGTAGTAGTCGCGGTCACCGAGCCGCTCGGCGCCCGGGCTCTGCACCCAGCGTGAGTTGTGGATGCCGGGCCGCGGTGCCGGCTGCGGTCCCGCCTTGGGGTGCGGGTCCCAACAGGAGTCGAACAGCACGAACATCGGTTTGATGCGGCGCCGGGCGGCGACGGAGACGAACTGGGCCAGCCGGTACTGGAAGCCCTTCCGGTCGGCCGCCCACAACTGGTCGTGCAGAAAGACCCGCACCGTGTTGAAGCCGGCCGAGCGGGCCCAGCCCAGCTCGGCGTCGATGCGCCGCAGGTCGAAGGTTCCGGGTTGAAACATCTCCAGCTGGTTGACGGCGGTCGAGGTGATGTAGTTGGAGCCGACGGGCCAGCCCTGCGCCTGGTACCAGCGGTTGGCCCGGTCGACCGACCACCGGCCGGGGTCTGCGCCGGCCCGCGGGATCCGGCTCAGGGTGGGACCCGCCGCCAACAGGAGCGGCAGCCCCAGTGCTGTTCGACGTTTCACGCTGTGACCATAACGTCCGGACTCCTCGGGCGGGGTTTGGCCGTCCGGCCTGTCGCTGGGCAAATCGGGCGTGCGCCACCGGGACAACAGCGGCCACCTACACTGCACCGAATACGTTCGCTCCGTTTCGCGTTGTCGGGAGGCCGACTGTGTCGCAGCACCTGCAGGACAAGGTCGTCGTCGTCACCGGCGCCGGCGGCGGATTCGGCAAACTCATCGCCGAGAAGTGCGCCGCCGCAGGTGCCCACGCCGTCGGGGTGGATATCGGCGAGGCGAACCTCGCGGCCGTCTTCGACGGGATCCGCGCGGCCGGACATTCCGGCACCCATCACGTTGCCGACGTGACCGACATGGCGCAGATGACGGCCGCGGTGCAGCACGCGGTACAGACCTTCGGCGCGGTCGATGTGATCGTCAACAACGCCGGCGTGATGCCGCTGGCCTACTTCGCCGACCACGCGCGGGCCTGGCAGCAGTGGCACCGTGCGATCGACATCAACATCAAAGGCGTGGTGAACGGGATCTCGGCCGTCTACGACCAGATGATCGAACAGGGCCGGGGCCACGTGGTCAACATCTCGTCGATCTACGGCAACGCCGGGGTGGCGGGCTCGGGCGTCTACAGCGCGACCAAGGCAGCGGTCACCGTGCTGTCGGACTCGTTGCGCAGCGAGGCCAAGGGAAAGATCAAGGTGAGCACCGTCAAGCCGACCGGCGTGCTGGGCACCAACCTGGCCAGCGGCGTGGTCAACGGCGCGGCGATCATGGGCATCGTCGGATCCCGCGCTGCGAGCTACACGCAGTCGCTCACCGCGTTCGCCGACGGCACCCTGACGGCCGAGCAGACCGACATCGACTCGGTGAAGTACTGGCTGATCACTCCCGAGGACCTCGCCGACGCCGTGGTTCACGTCATCGACCAACCGTGGGGCATCAGCATCAGTGACATCACGGTGCGGGCAAGCGGCGAAGACTACCTCTACTGATCCCGATGTCTGGCCAAACCGTCTGGGATTCGCCGGCTTTCACCGCCGCAGACGCGGCCCGCTATCACGACGCCGGCTGGTGGTCTGCGACCACGCTGTCGGATGCGGTTCGCCGCAACGCGCAACGATTCCCGCAGCGCGCCGCCTATGTCGACTACCTCGGTGCGGGACTGACCTGGCGGGAATTCGACGCGGCGGCAGACACCCTGGCGGCGCAGCTGACCGGTATCGGCGTGCGCCCGCATGACCGGATCGCGGTGTGGCACCGCGACTCCGCAGCCATCCATGTGCTGTTCGTGGCGATCGAACGGTGCGGCGCGGTGGTGGTGGGCATCGGTGCGCGCGCCGGCACCCGAGAGGTCAACGCGATCCTGGCCGGCGCGCAAGCCAAGCTGCTGATCACCGACGAGCAGCGGCACGCGGCAGCCACCGGCCTGCCGATCGAAACGCTGAGCATCGATGAACTGGGCGCGGCCGCCGAAAACGCTGTGCCGGGGCCGCAACTCGGCGCCGACGACGTCTTCTTGATCAACTCCACCTCCGGCACCACCGGGCTGCCCAAGTGTGTGGTGCACACCCAGAACCGTTGGCACTACTTTCACCAATGCGCGGTCGTCAACGGCGCGCTGCGGGCCGACGACGTCTTCGCGCCGATCATCCCCACGCCGTTCGGCTTCGGGCTGTGGACCAGCCACACCACCCCGATCCACCTCGGCGCTACCGCCGTGCTGTTGGACCGCTTCAGTGCGGCGGCGACCTGTGCAGCCATCGCGCAGCATCGGGTCACCGTGTTGTGCTGTGTGAGCACACAAT
Organism: Mycolicibacter sinensis; assembly: GCF_001673565.1. Taxonomy (GTDB): domain Bacteria; phylum Actinomycetota; class Actinomycetes; order Mycobacteriales; family Mycobacteriaceae; genus Mycobacterium; species Mycobacterium sinense_C. The sequence continues at coordinate 8,083 of NZ_LZMF01000135.1, read as the reverse complement.
TGACGATGATGATGGCCGACGCGGCCAGCCGCGATTTCGACCTGAGTTCGCTGCGTGTGGTCTTCACCGGCGGGGAGGCGCTGCCCTACCGGCCGGCCGCGGAGTTCGAGGAACTCACCGGCGCGAAGATCCTGCAGTTCTACGGCTCCAACGAAACCGGGCTGCTCAGCGGAACCACCCTCGACGACCCGTTGGAGAAGCGGCTGCGCACCGGCGGGCGGATCGTCGGCGAGATGCGGGTCCGGCTGTTCGGCGGCGAGGACGGCAACACCGACGTGACCGGCACCGGCCGCGGCCAGCCGGCCTGCCGCGGCCCGGCGACCAGCCTCGGCTACCTGAACGGGATTGATCACGACAAGCTGTTCACCCCCGACGGGTGGATGCGCATGGGTGATATCTGCGAGATCGACGCCGAAGGTTATCTGAGCGTCACCGGCCGGACGTCGGACTTCATCCTGCGCGGCGGCAAGAACATCAGCGCCGCCCAGGTCGAGGATGCTGTCATGACCCACCCGGCGATCGCGGTGGCCGCCGCGGTCGCGATGCCCGATGAGGTGTTCGGCGAAAAAGTCTGCGTCTACGTGGAATTGGCCAATGCGGGAAGCCTCGAATTGCCCGAACTCGTCGAGCACCTGCTGTCGCTCGGGGTGTCCAAAGAACTGCTGCCCGAACGCCTGGTCGTCCTGGAGGAACTGCCGCGATCATCTGGCGGAAAGATCGCCAAAGGGCAACTGCGGGACTACTCGTAGCCCTCGTAGACCTGCGATGGGCCCTCTGGGGTGATTCGATACCCCACCGTCGCGACATGCACCTCACCGACCGGATCGAGTTCTCGGTAGCCGCCGAACAGCTCGATGTCGTTGTCCGCCAACCCCACCCGGAACCCGCCCCACAGGTAGGGCACCGGGAACCACAGCTGCTTTCCCGGCAGCTCGTGCAGCACCTCGACCGGGGGATAGCGGAACATCTGGCGCAGGTCGACACCGCGGAACAGCTGCTGGATCAGGTCGTCGATGATTCCGGTCAGCTGGGCGTTGAGCGCGGCGATCCGGTCGGCCTCCAGCGGCGCCGCCGGGGGCCGCAGCACCGCCAACAACTCCGCGGGCCGGTCGTGCTCGACGGCGATGTCGTAGGCGGTGCGCCCGGCGGCATCGGGCTGGCTGCGTAGCGCTCCCTGCTCGATGAGCCACGACGCCACATCCGCGGGCGCCCCATGCCAGCCGGCTTGATGCAGCACGGTCAGCCAGGTCTTGCCACCGGGCCGCCAGGCCTTGACGTCGACGACGTGGTCGCCCCGGTTCAGTTCGCGGACGACGTGGCGCCATTTGCCCCGCTTGGCCGCGTCGGCCAGATACAGCGCGGCCTGGGCCTGCCGGTTGCCCAACAGCGAGCGGTCCATCACGCCCGGCCACAGCGGTGCGTTGTTGCGGATCTCGTTGTAGGTCGTCACGCGGCCATCATGCCTTGAAACCCCGCCGCCACGTCGGTCCCGGTTCTCGTCGGAGCGGTTCGGTAGGGTCCCTGCGCGTGACCCAGAACGTAACGCTTAAACCGGTGAACGCCCGTCTGGCAGCGGAACTGGCCGTTGCTGAACGGCAGGTCGCGGCCGCCGTCGCCCTGCTCGACGAGGGCGCGACGGTGCCGTTCATCGCCCGCTACCGCAAGGAGGCCACCGGCAGCCTGGACGACGGCCAGCTGCGCACCCTCGAAGAGCGGCTGCGCTACCTGCGCGAGCTCGACGACCGCCGGGCCGCCGTGCTGACCTCGATCGAAGAACAGGGCAAGCTCACCGATCAGCTGCGGGCCGCGTTGCTGGGCGCCGACACCAAGGCCCGCGTCGAGGACATCTACCTGCCCTACAAGCCCAAGCGCCGCACCAAGGCGCAGATCGCTCGCGAAGCGGGTCTGGAACCGCTGGCCGACCAGCTGCTGGCCGACCCGACGGCCGATCCGCAACAAATCGCTGCGGGGTTCATCGGCGACGCGGTGGCGGATGCCGCGGCGGCCCTGGAGGGGGCGCGCGCCATTCTGGTCGAACGCGCCGCCGAGGACGCCGAACTGGTGGGCGCCGTCCGGGAGCGATTCTGGTCGGCCGGTTGTTTGAAGACCGCGCCGCGGTCGCCGGAAGCCGCGAAAGACGCCGCCGCACAAAAGTTCCGCGATTACTTCGAGTTCAGCGAAGCACTGGAGGGGATGCCGTCGCACCGGGTGCTGGCCGTACTGCGCGGCGAGAAGGAGGAGGCCCTGGCGCTGGCCTTCGACGGCGGCGACGGCGCGCCGTATCAGGCGATGGTGGCGAAATCGCTCGGCGTCGATTTGACCGCACCCGGCGCGGCCACGCCCTGGCTGGCCGAGACGGTGCGGTGGGCGTGGGAGACCCGCCTGGCGTTCTCCGCGGCGGTCGATGCCCGGATGCGGCTGCGGCAACGCGCCGAATCCGATGCGGTCGCGGTGTTCGCCCGCAACCTCAAGGACCTGCTGTTGGCCGCGCCGGCCGGCAACCGCACCACCCTCGGCCTCGACCCCGGCTTCCGCAGCGGGGTGAAGGTGGCCGTGGTGGACGGCACCGGCAAGGTGCTCGACACCTGCGCGATCTTTCCGCACCAGCCGCAGCGCCAGTGGGAGGCGGCCAAGGCGACGCTGGCCGCACTGGTCGCCCGGCACGGCGTGGACCTGATCGCCGTCGGCAACGGCACCGCGTCGCGCGAAACCGACGCCCTGGCCGCCGAGCTGATCGCCGACCTGCAGTCCGCGGGTGCGGCCGCACCGGTCAAGGCGATGGTCAGCGAGGCCGGTGCCTCGGTGTATTCGGCGTCGGCCTACGCCGCCCGCGAACTGCCCGATCTCGACGTAACCCTGCGCGGGGCGGTGTCGATCGCCCGGCGGCTGCAGGATCCGCTGGCCGAGCTGGTCAAGATCGAGCCGAAGTCGATCGGGGTCGGCCAGTACCAGCACGACGTCACGCCGGGAAACCTGGCGCGCAGCCTCGATGCGGTTGTCGAGGACGCCGTGAACGCCGTCGGCGTCGACCTCAACACCGCGTCGGCGCCGTTGCTGGCCAAGGTGTCGGGGGTGTCGGAGTCGTTGGCCGAAGCCATCGTGTCCCACCGCGACCAGACCGGGCCGTTCCGCAATCGGGCCGCGCTGCTCGACGTGCCGCGGTTGGGGCCTAAGGCATTCGAGCAGTGCGCGGGATTCCTGCGCATCCGCGGCGGCGACGACCCACTGGATTCCTCCGGGGTGCATCCGGAGGCCTACCCGGTGGTGCGGCGCATCCTGGACCGCTCCGGGATTTCCCTGGCCGAGATCATCGGCGACGAACGACTGCTGCGGTCGCTGCAACCCGGCGACTTCGCCGACGAGCGGTTCGGGATCCCGACCGTGACCGACATCCTGGCCGAGTTGGAGAAGCCCGGCCGTGACCCGCGGCCGGCGTTCTCCACGGCGACGTTCGCCGCGGGCGTGGAGAAGGTGGCCGACCTCAAGGCGGGCATGGTCTTGGAGGGGGTGGTGACCAACGTCGCGGCGTTCGGCGCCTTCGTCGACGTCGGGGTGCACCAGGACGGCTTGGTGCACGTCTCGGCGATGGCGGACCGCTTCGTCTCCGATCCGCACGAGGTGGTCCGCTCCGGCCAGGTGGTGAAGGTGAAGGTGCTTGACGTCGACGTCGACCGCCAGCGGATCGGGCTGAGCCTGCGGCTGGGGGACAAACCGTCTCGCGGCCCGGCCGCCAAACCGGCTGCGGGCCGAGACACCGGCAAGCAGAATCGGGGGGTGCGGCGGGGTAACGGCGGCGGTCGCCGGGACGCGGCGCCGGCCGGCGGGTCGATGGCCCAGGCGCTGCGGGACGCCGGATTCGGAAGGTGAGGACTCCATGGGGACGGTAGATACCGACGTCGCAGCACAATTCGCCGGTATCGTCGGTGCCGGCGGCCTGCTGACTGGTGAACAGATCGGCCCCGACTACTCCCACGACGAGGCGCTGGTGGGCGCACCGGTGACACCGGGCTATGTGGCTCGCCCGCAGACCGCCGAGCAGGTGGCGGCGCTGCTGGCCGCCGCCACAGAGGCCAAGACTCCGGTGACTGCGCGCGGTTCGGGCACCGGTCTGTCGGCGGGTGCGCGGCCCTGCCCGGACGGACTGCTGATCTCCTTCGAGCGGATGAACGCGGTCCTGGAGATCGACACCGACAACCAGGTCGCCGTGGTGCAGCCCGGGGTCACCCTGGCCGACCTGGACACCGCCACCGCCGAGGCGGGGTTGATGTACACCGTCTTTCCCGGGGAGCTGTCGGCCAGTGTCGGCGGCAACGTCGGCACCAACGCCGGTGGCATGCGCGCGGTCAAGTACGGGGTGACCCGCCACAACGTGCTCGGGCTGCAGGCCGCGCTGCCGACCGGCGAACTGATCCGCACCGGCGGGAAGATCACCAAGCTGTCCACCGGATACGACCTCACCCAGCTGATCATCGGCTCCGAGGGCACCTGCGCGCTGGCCACCGAGGTCACCGTGCGGCTCTACCCGCGGCTGGCGCACTCGGCCACCCTGCTGGCCCCGTTCGCCGACCTGCCCGCGGTGATGCGCGCGGTGCCGACGGTGGTGCGCAGCGGGGTGGACCCGGTGATCCTCGAATACGTCGACAAGCTCACCCTGGCCGCGATCAGCTACGCGCAGAACCTCAACCTGGGCATCCCCGACGCCATCCGGGAGACCGCCGAGGCGCACCTGGTGATCGGAGTGGAGAACCGCGACCGCGACCGCCTCGACGACGACGTGGCCAAGCTGGGCGAATTGCTGGGCTCGCTCGGAGCGGTCGATGTCTATGTGCTGGAGGGCAATTCGGCGCACGCCTTGATCGAAGCCCGGGAGAAGGCGTTCTGGACGGCCAAGGCCGCCGGTGCCCACGACGTCATCGACGTGGTGGTCCCGCGTGCGGTCATGCACGAGTTCTTCACCCGCGCACAGGCTTTCGCGCAGCAGGTGGGCGCCGGCGTGGTCGGCTGCGGGCACGCCGGCGACGGCAACGTCCACCTGGCGGTGTTCTGCGCCGACGACGATGTCCGGCACCGGCTGCTGCACGACATCTTCTCCGCGGCCATGGCGTTGGGCGGCGCGATCTCCGGTGAGCACGGCCTGGGGCGGGTCAAGACCCAACATTTCCTGGAACTGGAAGATCCGGTCAAGATCGCCCTGATGCGCCGGATCAAGGACGCCTTCGACCCCGCCGGCATCCTCAACCCCGGCGTGCTTCTATAGGCAGCAGATCGCGAGCACCACGCACTCTTCGGTGTTGGTAAGAAAGGCAGCCAGATGACCAACGGAGCCCAGGCCCTGATCACGACCCTGGTCGACAGCGGCGTGCAGGTCTGCTTCGCCAACCCCGGCACCTCCGAGATGCACTTCGTCGCCGCCTTGGACTCGGTGCCGCAGATGCGCGGGGTGCTGTGCCTGTTCGAAGGCGTGGTGACCGGCGCGGCCGACGGCTACGCCCGCATCGCCGCAAAACCGGCCGCCACCCTGCTGCACCTGGGCCCCGGGCTGAGCAACGGCCTGGCCAACCTGCACAACGCCCGCCGTGCGCACGTGCCGGTGGTCAACGTCATCGGGGATCACGCCACCTACCACAAGAAATACGACGCACCGCTGGAGTCCGACATCGAGCCGCTGACCGACTGGACCCACGGCTGGGTGCGTCGCACCGGCGCCGGGACCGAGGTCGGCCGCGACGCGGCCGAAGCGGTGGCCGCGTCCATGGCCAGCCCGGCGCAGGTGGCCCACCTGATCCTGCCCGCCGACATCTCCTGGGACGACGGCGCTCAGCCGGCTGGGCCGGTCGACCCGGTTCCCGCGGCCGCCCCCGACGAACACGCTGTCGCCGAGATCGCCGAGGTGCTGCGCAGTGGCGAGCCGGTGGCGATGTTGATCGGTGGACCCGCCGCTGCCGACGTCGGCGCGCTGCAGGCCACCGACCGGATCGCCGCCGCGACCGGGGCCCGCGCGCTGGTGGAAACCTTCCCGGCCCGGCTGGCCCGCGGCGCCGGCGTGCCGGCGATCGACCGGCTCGGCTACCTGGCCGAGCAGGCCGCCTTCCAGCTCGACGGGATCAAGCACCTGGTGGTCGCCGGCACCCGGGCCCCGGTGTCGTTCTTCGCCTATCCGGGCAAGCCCAGCGACCTGGTTCCCGAAGGTTGTGCGGTGCACAATCTGGCCGGCCTCGAAACGGACGTGGCCGCCGCGCTGACGCAATTGGCCGACGCGGTGGCGCCCGGTGTGCCGCCGCGGCCGGCGCCCGCCGCCGCCCCGGAACTCCCGGCGGGACCGCTGACCCCGCAGAACTGGGTGCAGGTGATCGGCGCGCTGCTGCCCGAGGGCGCGATCATCTCCGATGAGTCCAACACCTCTGGCCTGATGCTGCCCGCGGCCACCGCCGGGGCGCCGCGCCACGACGTGCTGGCGCTCACCGGCGGGGCGATCGGGCAGGGGCTGCCGGTCGCCCTGGGTGCTGCCGTCGCCGCGCCGGACCGGCCGGTGATCGCGCTGCAGGCCGACGGCAGTGCCGCCTACACCATCTCCGCGCTGTGGTCGATGGCGCGGGAGCACGCCGACGTCACCACGGTGCTGATCAACAACAGCTCCTATGCGATTCTGCGGATGGAGCTGGCTCGGGTGGGCGCCGAGGGAGGGGGCCCCAAAGCGAACGATTTGCTCGACCTGTCGCGGCCGAACATGGACTTCGCCAAGATCGCCGAGGGGTTCGGGGTGCCGGCGAGCGTGGCGACCACCTGCGAGGGACTCGCCGAACAGTTCCAGCGCGCCCTGGCCGAACCGGGGCCGCACCTGATCGACGCGCGAATCCCCAGCGTGTTCTGAGGGGACGCGGTCTAACTGATCGTCACGCGATTCGCGGCGAACGCGGCGCCCTCGTGGGCCTTGCCGTCCTGCACGTACATCAGGTGCGGGATGACGCTGCCGCTCTCTTCGCAGTAGATGTCACCGGCGAGGCAGAAGTCGATGCTCTTGGGCTGGTACGACGCGGCGAGCACCGGCAGCGGTCCACCCCACAGCGAGGTGGAGTACGGACTCGACGGCGGACCGAACAGCGCCACCGCGACGACATGGTGGGCGATCGCGGGAGGCAGCGAATTGCTCGACATCTCGATCACGCTGGCGCCCTGCGAATAACCGCCGAGTACGAGTTTGGTGTTCGGGCAGTTGGCAACCGTGGCCTGGATGTGCGCGGTGGCGTCGCTCTCGCCGAGCAGTGCGCTGTTGCGGTAGTCGGTGCTCGCCGGGTACTCGACCGGGTAGACCCGCACGTCGCCGTTGGGCAGCTGGTCCTTGAGGGAAGCGACGAAAGCCTCTCCGACGTCGCCGAGACCGGGGGGTTGCCCGGAGCCGCGGGCGAACACCACCTCGGTGTCCGGGCAGGGCTCGGCGGCGGCGGCCGGCATGCCCGCCGGCGTACCCAGCAGGGCCCCGGCCAGCGCCGCCGTGGCGGCGACGGCGCCCACAGTGTCGCGCAAAGTCATCCTTGAATGCTGACATGCCGCCGGCTCGCGACGGGCCCGCGGGTCGAAATTCGGTGCGACCCGCAGGCCCGACAGCAAACCACCGCGGCGAATTGCCCCAAGACCAAGATGGTGCTCAGCGGCTTCTCGCAGGGCGCCGCGGTGATGGGATTCTCCACCGCCAATGCCATCCCCGACGGCGTCGTCGGCGTGGATGTACCACGGCCGATGGCCCCCGAGGTGGCCGACCACGTCGCGGCGGTGGTGCTCTTCGGCACGCCCAATGAGCGGGCGATGAACTTCCTGGGCCAGCCGCCTCTGGTCATCGGTCCCGCGTACGCCGCGAAGACCATCCAGCTGTGCGTGCCGGAAGACCCGGTCTGCTCCGAGGGAATGAATTTCTCGGCGCACTACCCGGGCGCCTACGACGGGATCGTCGAGGAAGGCGCCGCCTACGCGGCAAACCGGCTGTAACCACTGTGTTTGCCATGCAGCACCGCCGCGGTGGTTTGCTGTCGGGCCTGCGGGTCGCACCGAATTTCGACCCGCGGGCCCGTCGCGAGCCGGCGGCATG
>NZ_LZMF01000134.1:0-2230 GCF_001673565.1 Mycolicibacter sinensis | reverse complement strand
GTTCGTCGTCGCGGCCGCGCTGATGCTGGTCGCCTCGGCGCTGGTGCGCACGCTGCCGGTGCATCCGCCCGCCGTGCAGATGAGCTATCGCCGATTGCTCGGCTCGGTCGTCGCGATCATCCGCGAGGAGCCGGTGCTGCGGCTGCGGATGGCCTACGGGATGCTCACCTACGCCTCTTTCGGGGTGTTTTGGACCAGCATCGGGTTCATGCTCGCCGGCGGGATCTACCACTGGTCCGACGGGCAGATCGGGCTGTTCACCCTGTTCGGTGTGGCCGGGGCGCTGGCCGCGAAATTCGCCGGCACGCTGGCCGACCGGGGCTATGCCCGTTGGCAGACCGGGGTTTTCATCGCCGTGACCGCGCTGAGCTTCCTGCTGCTGTGGACCGGCCAGAGCCGGGTCGCGCTGCTCGCGATCGGGGTGGCGCTGCTGGACCTGGGGATCCAGGGCACGCACATCAGCAACCAGAGCGTGTTCTATCCGCTGCGGCCCGCAGCGCGAAGCCGGCTCAACACCGCGTACATGACCGGCTACTTCGCCGCCGGTTCGTTGGGCAGCGTGGCCTCGGCCGTCGTCTACGGGGCGTGGGGCTGGGGCGCGGTCTGTGTGCTCGGCGCCGTCTTTCCGGTCATCGGGACACTGGTCTGGATCGGTGAGGTCTGGGCGCAGCGTTGTTACGCTCGCCGTTGACTAATCGCCGGTCGGCAGGAGCAATGGTGATCTTCATCGTGGTGAAATTCGAGACCAAACCCGAGTGGGCCGAGCGCTGGCCGCAGCTGGTCGCGGACTTCACCGAGGCCACCCGCGCCGAAGAGGGCAACCTGTGGTTCGAGTGGTCACGCAGCCTGGACAACCCCGAGGTGTACGTGCTGGTCGAAGCGTTTCGCGACGGCGCGGCCGGCAGTGCGCACGTCAACAGCGAGCACTTCGCCCGGGCGATGGCCGAGATGCCACAGGCGCTGGTGTCGACCCCGAAGATCATCAGCCAGCAGCTCGACGCGACGGACTGGTCGCTGATGGGGGAGCTGACGATCGACTGACAGGCCGTCTGCGAGTGAAGTGACGGTGTCCGTAATACGACCTAGGATCGTTGTATGACAATGATCAGTTTCCGGGCGGACGACGCCGATGTGGCGGAGGCCGAGCAGTGGGCTCGGCGACTGGACATCGATCGCTCTGAACTCCTCCGTGACGCACTGCGGCGCCACTTGGCCTCACTGGCGGCCGATCGCGACGTGCAGGCGTACGACGAGCAACCCGTCACCGACGACGAGAGCGCCTTTGCCGAGGTCGCCGATTGGGGGCCGGCGGAGGACTGGGCGGACTGGGCCGATGCGACACGGTGAGTTGTGGTTCGCGGCCGCCCCCGGTGGTGACCGGCCGGTGCTCGTTCTCACCAGGGATCCAGTCGCTGAGCGGATCGGCTCGGTGGTGGTTGCGGCACTGACCCGCACCCGCAGGGGGCTGGTGTCGGAGTTGGAATTGACCACCGCGGACGACGGGGTGCCCAGCGACTGCGTCGTCAATTTCGATAACATTCACACGTTGCCGCGCAACGCCTTTCGACGGCGGATCATCCGGCTGTCGCCGGTACGCATGCAGCAGGCCTGCCGCACACTGCGGGCGAGCACAGGCTGCTGATCAAGACCCGACGACGACGATCTCGCGGCCCAGGTGATAGCCGGGGGTCAGCGGCAGGATGTCGCCACTCCAGAACGACCCGGGGTCGAACCAGTTCGCGTTCTTGTCGGTCGACAGCAGGCCCATCTCCTCGTAGGTGATGGCCACCGTCTCGGCGCAGTAGGCGGTTTGCAGCGCCACTTTGCTGTTGCGCGCCTTGCGGCGCTGGCTGATCTCGCGCGCTTTGCGCTCCAGGACGGGAATGCCACGGGTCCAGTCACCCAGGGTCGGCAGCCGGCCGCGCAGCCACCGGCCGGTGAGCCGCGCCGTGGTGGGAAACGCCGTGCCGTCCATCCGGGCGATCGCCTGCAGCAGCCGGTCTTCTTGCTTGCGAGTGATGGTTCCGTCGAGCTGACGGAACCAGCACCGCTGCTCGTAGCGGCCCGTCCACTGTTCGACGGCGGCCCGCGCATCGTTGAGCTGCACCCCGCGGTGGTTGGTGCCGGTCCAGAAGTCGAGCAGCTTGTCCCCGAGTTCCGCATGCCAGATCAGCGGCGGCAGGTCGTCGAGGGCCACCGTCATCCCGACGTGGTTCACCGGGGCGTTGGA